>JBGOEV010000001.1:0-152822 GCA_041538025.1 Candidatus Thermosaccharophagus gerlachensis
GTTTGAGAAGCATCCTGAATGGTTTGCCCTTGTGAGCGGAAAGCGTCAACCGACGCAACTTTGTGTCAGCAATCCCGAAGTCCAGCAACGGGTCATTGAAGGTGTGTTGCAACTCTTTCGGCGTGACCCAAATCGTTTGATGGCATCGGTAGAGCCTAACGATGGTGGAGGCTATTGCGAGTGCGAAAATTGTAAAGCCATCGGTTCGCCCAGCGACCAAGCCTTCTTCCTTGCCAACAAGGTTGCGGAAGCCGTCCGCAAAGAATTTCCCGACAATTTCGTTGGGCTTTATGCCTATGCCGGTCACAGCGACCCACCCAAGTTCCAGTTGTTGCCCAATGTTTATGTGGAAGTCACGACGGGCTTTCGTTACACCAAGTTGAGCTTTGATGAGCAAGTTCAAGCCTTCCGCAAGTTGGGTGCGATGGTGGGCATTCGCGACTACTTCAGCGTTTACCCTTGGGACTTTGATTTGCCCGGTGCTGCGAAGGCGGGGCGAATTTACCAACTTGCTGATGCCATCAAGCATTACCACAAGCTGGGCATGGTAAGTTACACGGCAGAGTCATCTTGCAACTGGGGACCAAACGGGCTGGGCTACTGGATGGCAGCGAAGTTGATGTGGCAACCTGACCTTGACTCAAAGGCTTTGGTGCGAGATTTCTGCGAGAAGGCGTTTGGGCGTGCTGCCGAGCCGATGAGACGACTTTACGAGCGATGGGCAAAGGGTGAGAGATTTTCGGCACGAGGGTTATTGCTGGCGATGCAGGATTTGCAGGAAGCATACAAGCGAGAAAGCGACCCGCAAGTTCAAAAGCGACTTAACCGCATCGCTATGTATCTGCACCTTTTGCGGTTGTGGCTGGATTACGACCGAACAGCGCGATGGAATCAACGGGGCAAGTTGGTGGCGCCACCAGAAGAAGTCATCGCTAAAGCGAAGGAGTGCATCGTTTTCGCCCGGCGAATCATGGACACAGGTTTGATTCACACCTTCCCGATGCTGTTTACCAAGTGGTTCGAGCATCGCTTTGGTGCCTTGAAGCGAATTGAAGGGTTTGACATCAAGCAAACAGAGGCGTGGAAGACGGAGCGGATAGATATTCCGTCTGACGAAGAAGTGCGACGGCTCTTTCACGACGACTTGCAGTGGCTCAAACGCCTTGTGCCCATCGCAGTGGAAATTGAAGGGCGACGGTTCAGCGGTCGGCTCGTCCCGATTGCTCAAAAGTTGCCGCAGGCAGTGAAGGCGTGGGGAGATGTGAAACGGTCACCTTTGTTTGTAGAGAAGGGCGTCCATTACTTCGTCGGACACAAAGGCGAAACGCTCTCGCTTACTTACACGCCCTTTGATGCAGGTCACACCGTTGATTGCCGATGGACTTTGCATCAGTTGACGGCAGGCAAATTAAGCGACGATTCAATTGATGGGCAATTGATTGAACAAGGGACGGTCAAAGCGGAGAAGGGGAAGCCTGCAACAGTCACCATCGCTTTGCCTGCCGATGGCATTTACGCTTTTGACCCAGGGACGGATTACTGGAAAGCAGCGCAAGTGGAGTTTGATCGTCGTCCGCTGTCGGTTTGGTGCGGGCGATTTGATGAGCCGGGGAGAGTTCGGCGTGTGCCGTTACGGTTATGGCTACCGAGGGGTGAACCGCTTTACTTTTTCGTCCCGAAAGGCACAAGGCACTTCGTCATCGGAATCGCTTCAGGTGGCGACCCAAAGTCAGTTTTAGAGTTGCGGGCAGCTGATGGGATGGTAATAAGGCGTGAAGGAATTGTTGCAGGTGACCAAATTTCCGTCATCGTGGAAGAGGATGTGCGGAAGTATGGGGAAATTTCGGAGATGGCAAAACGGGTGACTTTGCCCAGCGAGCAACTTTCCATCATCGTCCCGAGGGGCAAGGACGGGCAAATTTGGGCGCTACGGGTTTGGAGTTTGCGGTGCATCGTGGAACTTTACGATGTCCCACCCTTTTTGGCTCGCCACCCTGCTGAGTTGCTTGTGCCCGAAGATGCGCTCGCCCGCTGAAATGGCGTAGCAAAGTAACCCCAGCAACAGCAAGCCCTGTCTTTCCTGTCGGCGATGAAAACCGGCGATGACCAAGAAGGCAAAGGGCACAGGGCGCAAAAGCAAAATTGCTTTGCCTTCGGGCGTGCGTGCCTTTGATGGGGAACATCCTTAGTGCCTTTTCCATCAAGGTAAGTGAGACACCAGTTTATTTGGGCGAAGGTGCGGAGTAGTCACGCGTGACACGCGTGAGATGATTTTCTCTCTGAGCGCACATTTACAGCTTGCTATTTGAATACAGCCGATATGGTAAGTGTTTGCTTTTCGTTCACCGTCAACCTTTGGTGGAAGCGAATGGTCAAGGCGTTTGCATCTTGCTCAAATGAAGCTTTGATAGCTTTGACATCAATGCGCGCATTTATGCTCTTGACCTTAGCGTCTTCTGGGACAGCAAGTTGAAGTTCGGCGATTTCAACCATCCCTCGTTTGACTTCAATCTTGCATGTTTGAGAGTTTGCCATGCGCACTTGCGAGAACACTCCCCACCCTGTTGGTGCTGTGAAGAAGGATACATGGTTTTCAGGTTGCCAGATGGGTTTGAAGCCCATCTTTGCTTCTGGGAAGTTGTAGATGAACCCTTGGCAGGCAAGCAACAACGCCCAAACACTCATTGCTCTCGCATAGAACCTACCGCATTCATCATCACCGAAGGGGTTGCCACTTGGTATAGTCAAGTTTGGGCGCAAGCGTCCATCGTAGCGTTCATAGACTGCTTTAGCAACCATGAGCCCCTCCCTCAGCAAACCAGCGTAAATCATCGTTGCTGCTACAGCATACTCAAACCCAGACATAACTTCATCTGCATACCTTGTGTGAGGTGTTGGGCGAACGCTTTTCACCCATGTTATCATTTGCATGCCAGCATCGTTGTCATCGGCAAATCTCCTTGGGTGCTGGATTACCCCCTTGAAGTTGTCGCGGAAGTTGTAAAGCAACAGTGCCTTAAGTGCTTCTCTAACTCTTTCTTGCGGGTAAACCCAACCCAAGTTGAGTATGTGTGCCCACCACTGCCCAAGGACTTGGTCTATATGACAGCCATCGCCATAATCTTCCTTCTGAGGTTGCTCAGGCAGTTGAATGTAGTATTCGCCGTTCCATAGTTTCTCGTTTTGATTTCGCATTCCGACTTCAAGGATGCGTTGATAACGCTTTACCGCATCGCTATCTCCGACTACGGTAGCCATCTTTTTGCATGCGCTGAGGGCAGCAAGATAAAGTGAACCGAGCCAAGAAGTTGTCCCTGTGACTTCGCCATCAAGTGTGTTATGCTGTTCGCCTGACAGCATACCATCTTCGTCCTTGTCCCATTGCTTGATAGCGAACTCCATTGCTCGTTTTATCTTTTCCCAATGTGCTTTAAGCCAATCGCTTGATGTGCTCATGAGGTGTTCCCTGTATGCAGCGAGTATCTCGCCAAGTTGCCCATCACACGCAGTTCCATATCTTGGTTGGCGAAACGGTATGCTACCATCATCGCGCTGGAAGCGCAGTGCCTGTTCCCTCATACGCTTTGCTATCTCTGGGAAGAGGAAAGCATGAGCTTGTGCGTAATGCCACACATGAGCACAGTTGCCAAAGCAGCAACCACTGTTTGGGTTAGCTCCTTCCCACCCACCAAAGTATCCATCCTTGCCCCAAAAGCAAGTCTTGCTCCTGAGGACGCTCACTTGTGAGCTTAACCTGTCAAGCAACCAATATGGTAAGTTGGATAAGTAAAGTGAATCGTGATACAGCCTTGTTAACCTTGTCAGTTCACCGATCTCCCTCTTAACTTCTTTTGCGACCTCAAGGGCGTTTGCCCACCAGTTGGCATACATATTGCCCCTGCTTACCCAGCCAGTGCGCTCATCACCGTGAACAGCGTTTGGGAAATGCCATGCGATAACGAATGTGAATGTGTGCTCCTCGTTCGGTTTCAACTTCGCTTCAACTGCTATTGCACCATCAACTGTTTCGCCAGCTGGTGAAGGACCAGCCTCGTTTTGAGCAACGAGCTTCCCATCGGAAGCAAAATCCTCATACAATTCTTCAAGCCTTTCCCATGAGGCTGTTGCGTTGGCGTCCTTTGAAAGAGCCATCAGAACCATATCACCGTATGCTGGCGAGTTTTTGTCCAATGTGCTCGTCATATGTATGGCTGTAGCGTCTTCAATGTGCGTGACTGAATTTATGTTTCCACCGTAGTCCTTAAATCTCCTTTCCTCTATCTGACCTACGCCAGTGAAACCGACAGCGTTTTGAAGCGATGCAAGTATGGAGACGCTCACAGGATGTTTACTTGTGTTCTTCACAGTGAAGTTGAAGATGGCGCACGGTATTGCAGACTTCTTTGTCTCAAGCGGTATGAGTGGATTGAACGCCTCCATCGTAACGCTTACACCAATGTCATCTTCAAACTCCCACCACCCAAATGGATACTCGCCAGCGAACCTCACATTGCGCATGCCCTTAAACGGTCCTACGTCCTTCGTTTGAATCGCTTTGATATTTAGCTTGCCCTTCTCGTCTGCAACACGGATAGCAAAGAATGAGTGAGGCAATCGTGCATATGTGAAGTTGTTGAATATCTGCCACGCTGACAGTTCCCCATAACCGTTGATGTGGATGACTCCAGTCCCTATGCCTCCAACTGGGAAGCTAATCCCAGTCAAGTATTCGTCGGTATAAATTTTTCGTTTACCTCGTTCAGTCAACTTTGCATCGCTCAAGCGTTTGCTCAGCATCTTCTTTTGAGCCTCAATGAACTCCTTTCGCTTCTCCGAAGCGAGCCTGATGAGCTCATTTTTTCTCTCCTGCCAACCGGCAACCAAGATGTGATTTGCTATTTCGTCCTCGCTGAGCAGGCTTGAGTAGATGGCGACTTCGTCAACCGCGCATGGGAGTTGTTCGTTCCCATCCAACTGCGATGCACCAATTTGCAATGGCAAACCGTTCATACCAATGTTGAATGGACCGCATTCCATCCCACCATCAATGACATTGCAACGCACACCATCTATGAATACGGCAAGGTATCGTCCGCTACCGCAGACCACCAAATGATACCATCTGCCAATTTGTAGTGGCTCAATCAAGATTGCCCTTGCTAAAGCCCTGCCATTCCAAATGCCAATCATGTTCATGCCCTGCATCACATGGATTGAAAAACGCGTGTTTGGTGATGTGGCTCGCTTCGCTATTATGCATGGGTTATAACCTTTTGGCATCGCGAGGATTTGAAAGAAGAGTTCAATGGTTGTCTCTGGAGTGTCAATGTGCTTTGCTTCACCGAATGTGACGAAGCCACCTTTGCCAAACGATACAGCAAGCCCCCCAATAGGTCCGTCAATGAAATTCACTTGTCCTTTTGGAGTTCCATGAGCGATCCCTTTTGCGTCCTCAAAGTTCCCCTCCATGCGCCAGTATGAGAGGAGCTTATCATGTGCCATTATAAGTTGCGAATATTTGAGCGCTTGCTCCATGCCCACACACTCCCTCCACGCAGGCATCAGAAAGACAACAACAAATATCCTCAGGAGCAAACTCAGCCTTCTTTCGGTCACCAGCATTGTTGCTATCATCATTTTATCACCTCGCGCTTACTTCACTTAACCTGCCGGTTGCTCATCCGTAAGCTTCTTTATAGCGCTCAATCAACATCTCAAGCGATGGTATAGCTGCCCTTGCCCCAAAGCCTTCAATGCATATTGAGGCAGCACAGCACGCTAACTTGTGACATACATCCAACGGTAACCCTCTTATCAGCCCTAACAGCATGCCAGCTGCAAAGGCATCGCCTGCACCTGTTGTATCAACCACATTCGCCTTAAGTGCTTCCTCGTAAAGCAGTGAGTGTTTATTTTCTTCTTGCACTCTTTGGTGGCGTAAGTTTAAAGGCTTGATGCCATGCGCTGCAATTGCATTTTTGGTATAGCTTAGGATGCTCCCTTCAGAGCCCATTGTCACAGCAACAATTGATACCCCTACTGAATGAAGCATCCTTAGGCTTTCATACATATCGCTTTCCCCAGTAAGGCTCGCAAGTTCATCACGCGAGAGAAAAGTTATCGTGGCTCGCTCAAGGAAGCCCTTCAACGCATCAAATCCGAGTGATGCATAAATGGCGCCCGGTGCAAAGCTGAACTTAACTCTGCTTGGCAATCCAGTTACCCACCCCAGTTGATGCCTCATTGGTGCATCACCAACAAGTGATGTGCAATGAACCCATTCAACGCTTTGCGGTATTTGTTTCGGAAAGTCATCTTTGCCTATGAGTTCATTTGCGCCCGCAAGCACATAGAGCGCTCTTTTGCCGCTGTTATCAACGAACCCGATGACACGCCCCGTTCGTGCACCAGCTTTGGCTTTAACCCATTGCGTATGCATTCCTACCTCCTTGAAAGAGGAGAGAAGCAGTTTGCCATCCTCATCATCACCAATGCACCCAACAAAGGCACACATCACTCCCCACTTTGATAGCGCATAAGCAGTGTTAGCAGCTGAGCCTCCCGGTTCTCGGTAAACACTTATGACTCTCGTCTCACCATCGGTGACGATTTGAGGGACTCTGTGCAAATAATCAACATTGAGGGCGCCAGATGCTATGAGGCGTATTGTGTCGTCTCTACGCATAAGTTTTTCTTCAACCCATCTCCCACTCCCTTCCCACCTCATCCAAGTTTTGCAGCCCTCCCACGCAGTATTTCCCTGAACCGCTTATGGATTGAGAGAACTTCGTCAAAGTTCTCGCCATCAATCAGCCAATGGTAAAACGGACCTTCTTCGGTTTTCGGAGCTGTCAGGACAAACTCCTTTGCTCCCTCTAACCCTCCAGAGTAAAAAGCATCAACGAGTGGTATGATGGGAAGGAGGTTGTCAGCTGCAACTGAAACTGTTCCATATGGGAGCGCATACTGATTTCCATTGAAGACAATCGCAAGCCCACCATTATCCCTAACTACCTGCAACATCTTGTAATCCGTTATGCTATCGCCTATAGCTACGACATCGCTCATCCTCACATCGCATTGCTCAGCGAACGAGAGAAGCGCATCAACCTTCCTTCCGCCACCAACCACTTTTATTGAACTGAGAGTCTTACCAATCTCTTTCGCCTTCAGCTCATGCCAGTAGAATCTATCAAGCTCGGCTTTCAGCAACTCATCGTCATCCAACGGTATCTCAAGGATTCGCTTCTGCCAAGAGAGCAGATACTGTATCTCATCAGCAGTTGTGCTTTTGAGTTCGCTCACAATTTGCTCAAGTGGAGCTGGTGTGCATTTCACATCTTCCTTTGGCACGCTCAATTGGTTTGCTATGTTTAATGCATGTGGTTCGTAGCTCGTTGAGATGATCACAACTTTGTGTCCTCTTGAACGGAGCTCGCTTATACACTCCATTGCACCCGGGACAATGGTTGCCCTCTTCGATACATCCGCTATGTGCTGTTCAGTTATGCCATGTGCTATTAAGAACGGCAGGATCAATGAAAGCGTATCGCCCGGTTCGTATCCCTCCCTCCCTTCAAGCGTGAGCAAGTCATCGTAACGGCTTATGCGTTCAAACAGCTCATAGCCATTCTCAATCAACCCCATGACTTCATAGGCGTTATCTTGAGTTGATAGAGGACCTTCAAGGTCAAATGCTATGAGCAAAGTTTTTTCGTGTTCAACCATGAGCCTCTTGATCCCTCCTTAACAGTTCTGACACTGCTAAGTCAACTTGCTCGCTCAAGTCAACCCCACCTTCGCATTTCTTGCCAGCGTAAAACACATCCTTACCACGAAGCTCAATTGTTCCATCAGCGAGCATACGCAATGTGATAACTATGAGTGGCATTTCACGGGCGAGTTCGTGTCTCCTTATCTCGGCGAACAACGGGTAGGACTCACCGTATGCTTCCCTCAATTCCTCAAGGCTTATGCATCTCAGTTCCTCTTCAAGTCTGTTCCAAAGATGAATGAAGTTTTCGGTGCGCAGTGAGAACTTGCAGAACGATACTGGTGGACCTTCATCAAGTTGAGGCGTTGCTATGTGTATTTGTGCGCCTGCCACATCAGCCCTCTGCGCTATGAGTTGCCAGATGACATCTTGCCATGTGCCCTTTGGACCACCAGGTATTGCTGGATGGAGGTTAAGGAATGTGTGGCGTTCGCACATCCAATCGCTCAGTATGAGCATGTATCCAGCGAGAAACGAGATTTCAACACCAAACGGTTCTATGAGCTTGTAGACATGCTCATCATACATTCTACGCCACCTTTTGAGTGCCCCCTCATCACCAGACAAACCTTTCCTTCGCAACTCTGGTTCAAACTTCGCTGAAGAAAATGTAACGAGCTCAAGCCCTTCTCTTTTGACCAACTCAATGAAGGCGTCTGAGTGAGGATTTTCATGTAGTTCACGGTTGCAAAAGACAAAGGCTATCTCCAAGTTGAGTTCGCCTGAGCGTATTGAGTTGAGTGCAGTGGTCAACAGTTCTATTGCAGCTTCATCTCTGCCAGTTGAAAACCAACCTATTCTAAGTTTTCCTTTTTCTCCACTCATCGCCCAAGCACCACCTCACAGGGTTCTACACCAACCACCTCATTTGGGTTACAGCAAGTGCACTACTTGTTTGAGTTCTGTTCTTCAAGCAGTTGTTCTTTCAACCCTGGTGGCTCAACTGGTAGTCTGATGTAAAAAGTTGTCCCTTTGCCTTCTTCGCTTTCAACTGAGATTGTGCCACCGTGTGCATCAACAACATTCTTGACTATCCTTGTGCCCAAGCCAGTCCCGCCGGGCTTTGTGCTAACAGCCCTATCAGTAAATAGCCTCTCTTTAACCCACTGAGGCATTCCGCGCCCTGTGTCTGCTACCTCAATGAGCATGTAGTTTCCATCTGGGAATGGACTATCACCACCTACAAATCTTATGCGGACTGTCACACTGCCACCAGATGGCGTTTCAGGAATAGCGTTGTTCACAAGGTTATAGATAGCGTTGTAAAGGCGTTTTGGGTCAACCCATATTTTGGGCAGCCCCTCACTCACATCAAGTTGTAAAACCACACCTTGTTTGTCTGCCACTGGGCGAAGCGCCTGAATGACTTTAGCAGCTACATCGCTGACATCACTCAACTCAAACCTTGGCTTTGATATTATGCCCTTAACACAATCAGCGATTTCCTTCACACGCCCCTGTATAGCTGCTGAGCCATCAAAGATCATCTCAATGCCTTCCTTGAAGAAGGAACGAAAACCTTCTATAGCTGCATCAAGCTTGTGCCATAGCTCTTCATACTGTGGGTTTTGCTCACGCAATCTTTCAAGCTCGTTTATGAACTCATCAAACATCAATTGGAGCGTTTCAGCTGTCGTCATCACTGGAGTGAGCATGTTCTTTATGTCGTGGCTAATATCACCGAGCATCTTCGTTATAAAAGCCAAGCGCAAAGCCTCATATAACCTTGCGTTCTCAATAGCTGTTGCTGCAAGGACCGCCATTATCTCGGTCACAGCCATATCCTGTTGAGTGAAGCTACCATCACGCTTGTTCAAAATCTGAATCACACCTATTGGCTTGCCCTCAATTGATGTCAACGGCACAGTCATCATGTTGACTGTTACATAGCCGATGCGTTTGCCTACCTCCCTGTAGTGCGATGGTTCTCTCTGGACATCGTGACTAAGCTTTGATACACCGCTTCTGAAAACTTCCCCAGCTATGCCTTTGTCAGCTGGCATCCTCATACCAACCAATTCACTTGCCTTTTCACCCACAACACACCTAAAGACAAGCTCGTCCTTCTCTGGATCGTGGAGAAGTATTGAACCAGCGGAAGCATCAACAACATCAAGTGTTGTCTGAAGCGTCTCCATAAGCATCTTTTCCAAATCTGTCTGGCTGTGTAGGGCACGGGTTATGCGAAAAACGGCTTCAAGTTCACGAGTGCGTTGTTCTAACTCTCGCTTTAATCTCTCAAACTCTTCAACGCTGGGCTGATTCATTAACCTTCACCAACCCTTGTGCAAGTGTTGTCATTTGTAATTTTACCTTGTTGGCGGGTTGGCTTGCATTGACATTGAGGCACAATAGCTGGTATAATGACAGTGGTGTTTAACCTGAAGAACATCGCTTACAATTAAGCAAGGTGATAGAGATGCCTCGTAATGTTGTTGGGTTGAACATTGGTAGCCGTTTCATAAAAGCAGTTGAGTTGCGTCATGGGCGTGGCGGAGTTATTGAAGTTTCTGCTCTCGGAATCGCGCCAACGCCTGAGGCAGCATTGGCAGCAGGTGAGATATTGCAACCAGACGCGGTTGTTGATGCGCTTAAAGAGCTTTTAAGGGAGGCTGGCATAAGGGCGAAAGATACTGTTGTAACTATTGCAGGGCAAGCTGCAGTTGTAGTTCGTGTTACTGAAGTTCCAAAAATGCCGTATAAGGAGCTTGTCAGCACGATGGCTCTTGAGATTGAGCGTGAAGTGCCATTCGCACCAGATTCAATACGCAAAGACTTTATTCCGCTTCGTGACATGGATGAAGTTAGCGAAGGAGAAACAGTCCCAGTCCTGTATGCAGCTGTGAGGAACGATGTCTTGGAGACATACATTGACGTCCTTCTTAGGGCTGGGTTGAACCCAGTTGCTGTTGATGTTGAGCCTTTGGCTTCGGTGCGAGCTTTAATTGACCTCCCACAAAGCATGCAAGAGGAAAGCGAGTTTGGTCAAAACGATTTGGTTGTCATCGTCAACATAGGTGCAGAGAACTCCGATGTCATTGTGACTCACGGTGGAGTAATTACCTTCCCGAGGATACTGCCAATTGGTAGTGATGAGTTCACGATTGCTATCTCAGATGCACTCGGTTTGGATAGAACAGAGGCTGAACGCCTAAAACAAGAGGAGGGAACTGCTTGGATTGATGAGCTTATGACGGCGCAACGCAAGTATCCATCAGCTGTGGGTGAAAGCGAGACAACACCGATTGACGAGCTTGGTGGGATAAGCGAACTTGGAATGGATGAGATTGAGACAGACGGCGGAACACCCACTAATGATGAAGACGAATTCACACTTGAGTTTGATGAGGAACCAAAGGAAGAGAGCGAGAAGCAAGAGGGCTCACAATACACCGACGAATTCACGCTTGAGCAGCCAACCGAACCTGAACAGCCAACAGTTAGCATGGAGGGAGAGACAGAAGATTTGACTTTGCCTACTGACTTTGCTTCCGAGGCAGGGACGGAACAACAGCAGGAGGAAATGGAGTTTGAAGGAATTGGGCTTGAGGAAATCGGATTTGAGGAAACCGAAGAAACACAACCGATGGAAGATGAGTTTGATTACGATTTTGGTATTGAGGAGCTTACTGAAGGGGCTGAACATGTTAGTGCTCTATCTGAGTTCACACTTGAAGGTGAAACAGTCAGTATTGAGCAGGCAAGGGTTGAGGAGAAAAAAGCAGATGAGTTCCAACTTGAAGTAGAGCCAACCACAGTTTCTCAACCCCAAAAGTTGAGCGAGGATAAGGAGATGGAAATGGAGAGCGTCGTCCAGCCGCCTGAGGAGGTGGAAGGTGAGGGGGTGGAAGGTAAAGTTACGATAAGTGATTCTGAAGAACCAGTTCAAACGCCAGTTGTTACAGCACGCTACATCTTTGATGCGATTGAAAGCAGGTTGCATGATCTCGCTACCGAGATAGTCCGTTCCGTTGAATACTACACTGGTAAAGTGCCGAATGCCGAAGTGAAACTTGTCTACATCATAGGTGGTGGCGCACGGCTTAATGGGCTTGATAAGTTTCTTGAGTATCAGCTTGGCGTTCCAGTGAAGGTTGGCAATCCGTTCCGATACCTTGAGCTTGGTCCAGTTGAGGCACGCTACGGGCGCGCATACATTGATGACATTGCACCTTACATGGTTATCGCACTCGGTGCAGCATTGCGTGAGTTGCTTTGAACTGATGGGAGGCGAAATGAAAAAATGCCAAGACGCCCACCAATAAGACCGGGTGCTCCAAAGCTAAATTTGCTACCACCATGGGTAAAGAGAAGAGGTTGGACCAAGTGGGCTATTCTGATTGCGGTGTTCGCATTAGGGATTGAAGTAGCGGTGATCATGAGCATTGATGTGAACTGGTCAAAACGCATAACACAGCTTCAGGAAGAAAAGACACAGCTTGAGCAGAAGAAGCAAGAGATACAAAACATACTCAATGAGGCTCAACGGATAAGAGACGGCGTTAAGGCAATCGATGATAGGTTGACAATGCTTGATAGCATTTTGAAAACTGGTAAGTTATGGGTTGACGCATGTAGGCAGCTCGCACGCTGGATACCGAGTGGAGTGCAGATAACAAGTTTGCAGTTTGCAGGGACAACTATAACGCTTGAAGGCTTCGCACGTGATAGGAAGACTTGGGAGCAGTTTTGGAATGTTATAGCTCGTTCTGAATTTCTCACCAACGTTAACTTGCTAAGGCTATCGTTGAATGAGCCTTTTGGGATAACGCTTACATCTGGTGCACCAACTCAGGGGACTTTGCCCGGCATAATGCCACCAACAGGTGAACCACCAACTGGTATGCCAGGTATGATGCCACAGCCCGGACAACCATCACCAACCACTACAACAGGGAGCCGATGGAGAGATTACATGCCTATTGGTGCTGTTGAGTTTACGATACAGGCAACGCTCTCTGTGCAAATTCAAATTCCATCGCTTGCACCGCAGCCAGCTGCACCTCCGGGGATGGCACCAATGGGGATGCCACCTGCAGGTGGACCTCCAGGCGCACCACCTGAAACTGCAGCAGGTGGACCGCCTGAAACCGCAGCAGGTCCACCACCTGAAACCGCAGCGGGCGGACCACCTGCAAGTGAGTGAGGTGTGAAGTGCATGAAAGGATTTAGTTGGGTATATGTTAGCATTGCGGCAGTGCTTCTCTTTCTCATAATTGCAGCGGTTGGGTGGTGGCGTCTTAGCCCGAAGCAAAAACAGATAGCACAGCTAAGCAAGGAAGTTGAGCAACTCCGTGTTGAAGCATCCGATGAGAAGTTGAAGCAAGCTGAGAGGGAACGAGAGGAAGCAAGAAAGTTTGCAGCAGTAGCAAGGGCTCGTTGGGTGGGACTGAAAAAGCGCTTCCATGTTTTTTCATTCATTGATGTTGATCAATCGGAGCTGTTTTGGAAATGGCTTGAGGAGGCGATGGTCAGTTACGAACCTCAAACACGAATGTTTATCGCGAGGCTCGCACGTGAGTGCAATGTTAGGTTGCTCAATTACACTTTGCCGACGTTACATGTGAGCTTACAACCACCACAGCCACCTCAGAACGGTTTTATGGTGCTTGGGCGTTTTGAGATAACAGTTGAAGGTAGCTTTCCAAACATACTTAGGTTCATTGAACGACTACCAAGTGGACCTCGCCCAATGATAGTTGAGATGCCGAGGTTTGAAGGCATCTCACCGCGCCTCACTGCATCAATACCTGTGACATTGCTTATGATTTGTGAGACTGAAGTTGAGAAAGCAGCACTTGAGGGACGCCCACCTCCAACTCCACCTCCGCAACCAGTTGCACAAGCACCATCAGGTCCGGGGATGCCACCGGGTCCAGGGATGCCACCGGGTCCGGGAGCACCACCAGGTCCGGGAGCACCACAAGGTCCAGCACCACCGCCTGCAAGTGAGGAGGGTGAATGACATTTTGATTATGCAATGCGTAACTTCACACTTTGGGATGTGTCATAAGATATGGCGTTATGCAAGCAAGATTGCTAAACTGTATTGTGAACGCAGTTTGTGAGGTGAGCGAGTGAATGGACGAAAAGCAAAAAAAGCTCCTCCTCATATGGGCTGGTGTATTGCTGCCATTGCTTATCGTTTCTCTTCTGGTTGCTTTGTTTATGAGCAAGCCAAAAGGTTTTGGTAGTGAGGAAACTTCTACAGCACAGAACGCTGAAGCAGAGAAGATAAGCCCACCGTCAGGTGAGGCGCCATCGGGGGAAGGAAGCAGTCCACCACCCGGTGGTCCACCGCCAAGTGCATCACCTCCACCTGGTCCTCCGCCCGGTGGTCCACCACCTGGTGGTCCGCCAACGCCGATGATGCCATCACCTGGAGTAGCAGGTGCACCTCAACAGGCACAGCCTCCACAGGCACAGCCTCCAATGCCTTCAGGGGAGAAGTTAAAGGAGCCGGGTTATCAAGGGCGTGATGATCCGTTTAGCCCTGTGTATCAGCCGAGGCGAGTGGCGCTCGAACGCTCAAGTAGGGAGCCGATAACGCTTCCACCTCTATCGCCACCTGAAGTGGAAGCACCAAAGAAAGTCCAATGGGGCAATGTTGGAGTGCCGATGTTAAACGTTGATGTGACACCAACAGGTGTTGAATACTGGACTGTTGAAGGCAGGAAGCATCTGCGTGGCAAACGCCCTGAGAAGGAAGAGCGTGCTCACGAACCATTGGAAGCACCTTACCGTATGGCAGGCATATTGATTGATAGTAAGCGTGTTCATGCAATCCTTGAGGCAAACGAGAAGGATCATGGTGTTGTGCGTGCTGGCGATAGCTTACAGTTGAGCGTGTTGCCTGCAGCTGGTTTAGGAAAAAGCGAAGTAAGGGTTGTGCGAATTGAGCGTGACAAGATGTTGGTTGAGGATGTAGATGGGCAATTGAAGTATGTAAGGATGCGCCCAGCTGGCGTGAGGGCAATGCCAAGTGGTGTCGCTGGGGCACCAACAGGTGGAGAGATGCCACCAGGCATGTGGGGTGCTCCCGGTGTGATGCCACAACAACCTTGGATGCCACAGCAACCTTGGATGCCACAGCCTGAAGCTGGATGGATACCACAACAACCGCCGGGCGCACCGATGTGGGGTGCACCAGGTGAATTTCCGCAACCAGAACCTGGATGGATACCACCACAGCAACCCGGCATGCCAATGTGGATGCAACAGCTGGGCGCACCACAACCGGGTGTTGCACCCGGAGCACGCCCAACTCAACCAGGTGGCAGACGACCATTTATACGCCGACCACAAAGACAAGAGGAGTGATGTTTCTAATTGCGCTTTTGTATGGAACTGTAAGGTTAGCATGCGCGTCTAATTAAGTGGCTTGTAACGAAGTATTTCGTCCATCACAAATGGAGGTGTATAGAAGATGCGAAATGTGAAAGTAGCAATGACGGCATGTGCTTTCCTTGTGTTTGCGATATGTGCATTTGCGAGTGCGCAAGTCAAAGGCTTGGATGAAGTGATTGAGGAAGCTTTTGACTTGCAAGATGCCACACTTCAAGATGCGATTGATGCTCTCTTCAAGGACACAGGTGTAAACTACATGATTGACCAAAGAGTGCAAGGCATGGTTACATTGAAAGTGAAGGGTTTGCCTCGTCGTCGTGTGCTTGACTTAATTTGTGAGCGTGTTGGTGCTGAATGGGTTGTTGAAGATGGCGTAGTGCGTATCCGTCCAAAACAGCAACCTGTTCCTCAACAGCCTGTCGGACCTGGTTTTCAACCTGGTGGTGCACCAGGTCA
Source organism: Candidatus Thermosaccharophagus gerlachensis (assembly GCA_041538025.1). Classification (GTDB taxonomy): domain Bacteria; phylum Armatimonadota; class Fervidibacteria; order Fervidibacterales; family Thermosaccharophagaceae; genus Thermosaccharophagus; species Thermosaccharophagus gerlachensis. Next base: position 15,578 of record JBGOEV010000001.1, read on the forward strand.
AGTTCCTATGCCTGGTCAGCCAGTAGGACCATTCCCGCCGGGTGCTGTTGCACCAGTTCGCCCAGAGGAGCAAATGGCTCAAATGGGAGGTGCACAAGTTGGTGGTAGGCGAACTGCACCTACTGTTGGTGGCATACAAACTGCTGAGGAAGCTGAACCGGAAGAATATGTTTGGGCGCGCATTCCGTTGCGCTTCACCGATGCAATAATGGTTGCAGAAATGCTTGGTGGGCAGGTTATTACACCAACAGGTGGAACATTGGGTGGCGGTGGAGGACGAGGAGGGTTTGGTGGATTTGGTGGACTTGGAGGTTGGGGAGGAGGGCTTGGTGGCTTTGGTGGATTTGGTGGGCTTGGTGGACTTGGAGGCTGGGGAGGAGGGCTTGGTGGCTTTGGTGGATTTGGTGGGCTTGGTGGACTTGGTGGTTGGGGAGGAGGCTTTGGCGGGTTTGGTGGGCTTGGCGGACTTGGTGGTTGGGGAGGCGGATTTGGCGGGCTTGGAGGCTGGGGAGGAGGCTTTGGCGGATTTGGCGGGCTTGGTGGACTTGGAGGCTGGGGAGGCTTTGGTGGTCGTGGATGGGGCGGATGGGGTGGACGAGGTTGGAGGCGTTAATGAGTTTGCAGAGTTAGGAGGTGATGTGGGTGCCCATAAAACGGCTGGCGGCATTAATTGCGTTTGTATCTTTCATTTGCTTCCCATGTGTTGCGTTGTCTGCGGAGTCTGAGGAAGACCCACTCATAATGCAGATTGAACTTGAAGATGCCACAGTTGCTGATGCATGTCATATGCTCTTTCAACAAACTGATGCGCAATACTACATCACTTTGGAAGCCCGAAACAGGCGTGTTGGCAGGCTCTCACTCTACAAGAAGAGGCTGAGCGAGGCATTAGATTACATTGTTAAGCCTGCGGGTCTGTATTGGTGGCGTGACAAAAGTGGTGTCTTCATCATCTCGGAAAAACCACCAGTGCAAGAACAGCCAATAACTCCTCAGGAGAGTCAGCCACAAAAGCTGCAACCAGAGCCAACAGTCCAAGAAGAGCCAGTAAAGCCGTCACAAGTAGCACCACCCGTAGTTGCTCAGGAGAGTGAGCCACCGCCAGTCCTGCCCAGACTCGTGACAGGCGAGGAGCTAAGAGAGCGCATACAGCAAGAACAGCAACGCTACACATTTGGTGTGATAAAGCTAAAGTTCCTTGATGCATTCAATGTTGCCCAGATGCTCGGTGCAAATGTATCTGTGCTTTCACCGATGGATTCAATTCAGCGTGCTTTAGGCAACCAAATGAATATGGTTCTGCCATATCCACCAGCACCTACACTGCAAATGCTTGAACGACTCGGGATAACAAACATGCTTGGTCTTCAAAGACAGCCTATAGGCATGCAAGGTGGAGTTGGTGGATTAGGTGGTTTTGGTGGGAATGTAACTCGCGGTGATTTGTTGCAGGCAATACCGGGTGCAGCTCCCGGAGCCATCCCGGGTGCAGCCCCAGGAGGGGCACCGGGCGGTGTGTTTGCCATACCTGGTATCCAGCAAATACTTGTTGTAAGCACTGTTAATGCGCTCATCGTCTATGGCACACCTGAGGCTATTGAACAGCTTCGTCAACTCATTGACCTCATTGACATACCGCCAGACCAGATTGAAATTGAATCACAGTTTGTTGCACTACAAAGGAACGCACAGCAAGCTCTCGGAATAAACTGGGCAGTTGGCGGAGACGAGGTTATGGTTGCTACATCAGGGATGCCAGGTGGAACACAGTTCACAATTGGGTTTGTGCGTGGCAACCTAAGAGCGACTCTTGGTGTTTTGCTCAGCCGTGGTGAAGGGAAAGTTCTAAGAGCACCAAGAGTTGTTACAACGAACAACCAGCCAGCACAAATAATGTTCACCACAGTCCAGCCAGTCTTTATGGATACGCTTGTCCTTGATCAGTTTGGTAACCCGATTAGAGTTACTCTCCCTGTGCCTTTAGTCATACCTGTTGGCTTCGTTGTGCTTCCGAGAGTAAATGCTGATATGAGCGTCTCAATCTTCATTACACCAATCATTTCCGAAGTTACAGGCTATGTAACAAACCCAATTGGTGGCTCAGTGCCAATCTTTACAAGTGCTTCAACGACAGCATATCTTACAGTTAGGGATGGAGAGAGCTTCGCTATCGGTGGCTTGACGCGTGGCAGCACAAGCACAGCCATAACGGAAGTGCCATTACTCGCTCGCTTGCCTATCATAGGCGACCTCTTTAAGGGCACGCAAAAACAGCGCTCGGAAGAGGAAATGATAATTTTCGTCACACCACATGTGATAAGGCTGTGGCCAGAGTATTCTGAAGAAGCGCTCGGTCTGCGTGTCAGGGGTGGTGCAGCGGGTGGTCCGTAATGGCTAAGCATGTTAGCCCCTTAATGGCGTCAGATTATGACGCTAAACATCACTGACGCTTTTCACATTGCTCCTCTCATAGGTGGTGTAAGTAATGCCCTTTCGTTTCTTTACGGCTGGGGAGTCACATGGCAAGTGCCTCATAGCTGTCGTTGATGGCATCCCATCAGGGCTTAGGATATCATGTGAGGACATTAATCGTGAGTTACGCCGACGCCAAGTTGGTTATGGACGCAGCGAACGAATGAGAATTGAAAGTGATGAAGTTGAGTTGCTTTCCGGGGTCCGCCATGGCAAGACGCTTGGAAGCCCAATAGCAATGCGCATAGTTAACAAGGACTACGAAAACTGGAAGCTCGTCATGCAACCAGAACCACTTGAAGAACAATTTGACGATGCAACTTTAAGGCGCTTTTTTGTTCCTCGTCCTGGGCATGCTGACCTTGCTGGTGCTATCAAATATGCTCACTTGGATGACTTGCGTAATGTGCTTGAGCGGGCGAGCGCAAGGGAAACCGCTGCAAGAGTTGCTGTTGGAGCAGTTGCAAAGAGGTTGTGCGAGGAAGTTAACATAAGGATATTCAGCCACGTTGTCTCCATTGGGGATGTGAGCGCAAAGGCATATGAAGAGTTGACGAACGAAGAAGTCCAAAGGCTCGCTGAATGTTCACAGCTGCGGTGCGCCGATAAGGATGCCGAAGCACGCATGATGGCTCTCATTGATGAGGCTATGAGGAAAGGCGATAGCGTTGGAGGCGTCTTTGAAGTCGTAGCTGTTGGAGTCCCAATAGGACTTGGAAGCTATTCGCAATGGGATAAGAGGCTTGATGCAAGGCTGGCATACGCATTCATGAGCATACACGGTGTTAAAGGCGTTGAGGTGGGACTTGGCTTTGAAGCAGCAAGGAAGTTTGGCTCACAGGTGCATGATGAGTTCCTTGAGCCAACTATTGACAGTGATGGCAATGTGATCTTCCCACGCAGAACAAACAACGCAGGTGGCATTGAGGGCGGGATCAGCAATGGCATGCCCATAGTGGTGCGCGCTGCTATGAAACCTATTTCAACTCTGAGGAAGCCGTTGCGCTCCTTTGATCTAAACACGCTAAAGCCAGCAGAAGCACATTTTGAGCGAGCCGATGTTTGTGCTGTTCCAGCTGCAGCAGTTGTAGCTGAAGCTATGATGGCCATAGTGATTGCTGATGCATTGCTTGAGAAGTTTGGCGGAGATAGCATTGATGAGCTGAAGCGGAATCTTAAAGCTTATCAAGATTGGCTTTGCTCCGAGTTCAAAAGGCGAGGCACAATAAGTTAGGAAGGGGAATCAAAAGGTTAAGGAGGGTGAGGGAGATGAAAGTGAGGTTGGTGGCTGTTTCTTTTGTGCTGAGCTGTTTAGTGGGATATGTTGCCTTAGCAGCGCCACAGGCAAAAGCAGTCCTGTTTTCGCTCCCACAAGTTGGCGCTAAAGCCATTTGGGAGGCAGAGCAAGCAGTTAAAGTCACGCCTAAAGATTGGGAAGTCAGAAAAGAGGCGAGGGCAAGCGGTGGTGCGTATGTTCGTCCGTTGCGCTTTGGGGAAGACGTCATGCTTGAATTCCCTGTAAGCGTCCCTAATGAGACATCGATCATGGTTTATCCACTTTGGTGGAAGCATGGCGAACGGTTGCCTGCCAGACGCTTCCCATTCCCGCTTGAGGCGAGACCTGGTCCAGATGTGGTAGTGGCAGCGGAGAAGAATTTGGTGCTTTTCACAGCACCAGCGAGTGGGCGAATTGGCATTTTTGACACCCTCGCTAAACGCTCAATTGGAGCGATTAATGTTGGCGGTTACATCTCTGATCTTGTAAGTGATTTGAAGTCGGGCAAATTCTATGCTTCAGATGCGCTTAATGATAGGGTGGTCATTGGTAGCTTGCGCGAATTAAGGGTTGTTGGGGAGATAAAAACTCCGCAGGCACCATGGGCGTTGGATTTTTCCGATGGCATCCTCTACTGCGTTGCGAGGGAAGGCAGGAGCATCATCGCAGTTGACTCCAGAAACGACAGAGTTGTGGCTGAGAGGAAATTGGATTGGTCACCAATGGGTGTTGATGCAAGTAGAAAGGAGGAAGTGTTTGTCTGGTTCAAGTCATTTGCAATTAACCTTGCAAACATGTCACAAGTTGAGCCCCATTTTGATGTGGACTTACTATCCAGACGAGAATTCATTGAGGTTGGAAGACCAGGAACAGTTGGCGCAAGGCGCTATTCAAGGAAGCCGGGGGTAATCATCATTGAAGCGTGGACAGACAAGGGCTATGAGCGAAAGGAGATTGATGTTAAGCAGGTGACAGGCGCTCAAAGCATCGTTAAAGAAGTTACACCACCACTTGTGAATACATCTGGTCCCGATGTCATGTGCTTGGTTGGCAATAGACTCTTCTTCACATCACCTGTGACTGGTAAAGTTGGAGTTGTGGACGTAACGAAAGGTATATTGGAAGGAGCTGTTGACATCGGTGGTTATGTTTCCGACATCCTTGCGGATGCGCCGAGGAACAGGGTCTTCGTAGCCGATGCAACTAATAACAGGGTCGTTGCGATAGACGCAAAGGATTTGAAAGTTGTCACCTCACTCAATGTTGATAGGATGCCGATTATGCTTGAGGCTTTCATACCGCCGGGGTTCCTGCGCGGTTGTCCATTACTGTTATTCGTGGCATGTCATGAGGGTGAATCGGTGGTAACGGTTGACTTACCCTCACTTGGAATTCAATCCGTCATTAAAACGCCATTCAAGCCATATCACCTGAGGGTAGTTAATCCACCTGATCCAGGTTGGTGGCCACTAATACCGGTTGATAGGATACCATTGGTGGCGCTCCGTGCAAGCCTTTTTATCACACCAGCGCCAATCGCACTTAGCAAAGATGGGCTGAAATATCTACGCACATTAGTGCCAGCACCTTGGTATAGGCGTAGTAGGGTGAGCTTGACTCAGGAAGTGGTTAAAGATGTTGAGAGGGTTATCATGGTTGAAAATAATCACACGGTGCGCATTTCCCTGCGGGATGCGCAAGGTAGATGGCTCAGCAATGAATGGTTTGATGTGAGTGACATCACAGATGTTCAGCTTATGCCAGATGATTTGCCAGTGACTGCGCGGGATAAGCCTGGCACAATCACGATAGCACTTGATGATGGTAGCGAGTTTAATTGGCAAAGGGGTATATGGCAGACACCAACGCAGGGCATATTCCTCGTCAACGATACAGACGAGTTCTGGGCATGGAACGCACCCAAGTTTAGGCTCTCACCCGGAAGGCATGTCATAAGGGTTAGAGCATACAGCAAATATGCATATATTGATGGCTTGCAAGTCAGAAGGACACTCCATGGTATAGTGCGGATGAATGTTTATGGTCATAGTGAACTCCCTATTGAGCAACGCCGTTATCAATCCGTCTTTTACGCCGATGAACCAGTTGAGTTGCACATTGAATTGACTAACCTGACGAGGCGCACGCAAAGGCTCAATTTGAATTTCACGATATCTGACTACATGGATAGAGAAGTTGTTTCGGGTAATCGTTTCGTTGAGCTTGAGCCGAATGGGAAGAAAGTTGAAGTGATACGCCCTGCGCTGAAGCAGACGGGGATATTCTCACTCTTTGTGCGTGTCAGCTCAAGCGATGGGGATTTGTTTGAAAGGCATTATTTTATGCGTCTTCCGCAGTTAACTCGCCCAAGGATGCTACTACGGAAAGAACATATCCCAGAGGTTGAAAAACGGATGCAAGGTTACGCGAGGTTGTTTGAGCGCTATTTCCAATGGCTGAGAAGACAATGCGATAGGGAGGGCTTCCTACCAGCTGGTGTAACGAAAGCCACCTTTGTCCCGAAGTTAGTGGACGGGAAGGGCGGATGGCGTAGGTATGATCTTGGTTGGCGAATGGTTGCAACTGGCTTTGCTACCTTGTTTGCGCGAGAACCCGAGTTGCGTTCGTTCTTCATGGAGCGAGTTTCTGAGTTGCTTAAGGATGGGCAAGCTGACACATATTGCACATTCCACCATCATGGTCCCTTCTTCCCCGGAGCAGTTGCAATTCTTTTTGACTTTGCTGTCGCATCGATGGGTGATACGCCAGAAGTGCAACGCATACGTGAATTCTTTAGGGGCTATATAGGCAACATGGATGTTTTCCCTTGGACACTCGCTGCGCTTGATGAACCAATCTCCATCCGTGAGAGAGCTATCTTGTGGCACATAATGAGTTGGTTGGTCAATGTTGAAAGATACTTTAGCACACATGCTGGCACTCGTGGTGGCACAAGGTGGCTCAACCCAAGGACTGGCTGCCATTGCCCATATGCAGCTTTTGCATATCCTTTCCTTTACCTGCGCCACTTCCTTGATGAACCGCAGTTTCATGAGCGAATAATAGTGAAAGGATTAATCACATATTGCGAACTCATCCATCCGAGGATGGATAACCGTAAGATGTTAGGTCCTGTGAACCCGTTAGGTGAACCGATACGCCAGATAGACAATTCCATCTCAAGGCATCCTCTTGGGGCTTTCAAGTATGATTGGAGTAAACTGATTGAGAGGCTCATGGCAGAAGATACAACCGATGAAGAAGTTGACAAGCTACTCTACTTCGCTGAAGAGGCAGCGAGCAATCGTCCGATGGCTTTCGTTGTGCCAATTCAATTGGCTCTCGGTTGGTATGATCCTAAGACACCTGCAGTGAAGTTTGAGGAACTCCCACCAACAGTTCTTTTTGATGGTGAGGGTGAAGTTGTCATGCGTTCAGATTGGTCAAAAGACCTGACTGAGGTTTGGTTTGCGTGCGGTGTCAGAGACCATGTCTATCGCCATCAACCAACGCACCTGCAGATAGCTAAAGCAGGGGAGTTCCTCTTAGGGACACTCTCAAGCTATGGTGACGACGGCAATCCAAATCCGGGCAAGTCGTGGGGGAATGTCGTTGTCATTGAACCGTCAGATTGGCTTGAGAGGTGGGGAAATAATATCTCGCATCCGAGGGCTGAAGAGTTCCCGATAATAATGCGCTTTTCTGATGCCACATTCCGCTATATCGCAAGAGATAGGATTTTAGTTGGCTACGCGCCAGCTGAAGGTGGATATGGTGGTGGGCTTGACTTTCACGGTCATACTGAATCCGTCTACCTGCGTGAGGGTGAGATTTTGGCTTATGAGACACACCCGGAATTTGATTATGTTTGTGGTGACGCAACTAACTCATGGCTCCCAAGTCAAGCTGAAGAAGTTTATAGGCAGGTTGTTTTCATCCGCCCAAATGTGGTCATAGTCTACGACCGCGTGAAGCTTGGGGATGAGGCAAAGAGAGCTTTCTGGGTCGCTGCAGTTGGTGAGAAAGTTGAACTGCAAGAAGGCTTATTCAAAGTCCGTCAAGGTAATTCAGCAATGAACGCTTACGTGCTCATGCCAACTAAATCACAGTTTCAAGTTTATGACCTTTCACAGCCAAGCAAATATACTACACCACCACCATTCACAATCAATTGGCGCTTGGCTGACAAAGTGACAGCTCATCAGAAAGTGATTGAGATTCATCCCGAAGGCGTAGGCAAGCAAGTTGAGTTCCTCATACTGATGAGCGTCGGTGTCGGCAGTGCTGAAGAAATATCACCGAAGCTTTCCGTCAGCTCAGCGGAGTGTGCCGTTGAATTCGCCTACAATGGCAAGAAGTATTGCGTGAGCTTCGCAAGGGACGGAGTCCCAGCAGGCAAGCTAACAATAACCAATGGGAAGCAAGTTACCAAGCACAGGTTTGTTCAGTCAATTGATGATAGTTATCGCCACTGGAGGACCGATAAGAGGTTTAAGATGTGGATGACTGACAAGCGGTTTGAATTCATAATCCCCGAGAGGGATAGGAAAGCATTCGCTAAGTAAAAGGCGAGTCAAGACCATTCTACCACGAGACAGCGAGATGTGTGTTGAGGTGGATAAGCTTATCCGTCATGTTGAAGACGAAAGTGAGCGATATTACTTCCACTATGGTGAAGGCTTCCTTTGGGAGAAGTTACCAGTTGGGACGAGGGTCATTTATCCACCGCCTACGCTTCCCCCGATCAAAGATGTAGATGAAGCGATAGAACATGCGCTTGAGCATCCATATGGTAGTGAACCGCTGTCGGCGCTCTTAAGGCGTGGCATGAAAGTCACAATAGCATTTGATGACATATCGCTTTCCTTACCCCCTATGCAACCACCAGATGTAAGGCAGCTTGTGCTCGAGAAGGTTTTGAACAAGCTATATGAGAAAGGTGTTGAGGACATACACATCATCGGTGCAATAGGTTTGCATAGGCGGATGACACCGTCAGAGATAAAGCACATCGTTGGAAAAAGGGTCTTCGAGGCTTTCTACCCAGAGCGCCTTTACAATCACGATGCCGAAGATAAGGAAAACATAGTTTGGCTCGGGAAAACGGAGATGGGTGAAGATGTTGAGGTCAACAGGAGAGCAGTTGAATGTGATTTGCTCATCTATGTTAACCTGAACTTGACACCTATGGATGGCGGGCATAAGAGCATACCAACTGGCTTGGGAACATATCGCAGCATAAGGCATCATCACAACCCCGATGTGCTCCTCAAGACATCTCTCATGGATACAAGGCAATCGGAGATGCACCGCTCACTTGAACGCATTGATAAGCTGATACATGAGCATGTGCGAGTTTTCCACATTGAGACGACAATCAATAACGCTACCTTCCCATGGTATCTGCTTTATCTGCAGAAGGCAGAGCATGAACATACGGTTTGGGACAGACTAAACTTTCACATAAGCCGAAACGCTCTCAAGGTTATGCCGATATCTTTACGCAGAGCAATCTTCCATGCGACAAGAGCACCGTATAAGATGACAAGCATTCAAGCAGGCGATGTTGAGGAAGTGCACAAGCACACGATTGAGAACTTGCGCAAACAACAAGTTGTGCCAGTTGATGGTCAATGTGACATCCTCCTCGCTGGCATGCCATACCTTGGACCTTACAATGTCAACTCGATCCTGAACCCGATATTGGTTAATGCCCTTGGTCCGGGGTATATCTTTCACCTCTTCCTCAACAAACCGCTCGTTCGCGAGGGTGGTGTGCTAATTTTCACGTATCCGCTTCATGAGGACTTTCATCCAGTGCATCAAGTGCCTCACAAAGACTTTTACGAGCTTGTTCTGAAACGCACAAGGGACATGAAAGAAATCGTCGCACGTGAGGAGGAGTTTGCGACAAACCCAAAGTATATTGAGCTTTACCGCCACTCTTACTCATTCCATGGTGCACATGCCCCGTTTGATTGGTATTGGGGTTATAGGGCGCAGTGTTACCTCAGCAAGATAATCGTGGTCAAGCCTAAAGTGAAACATGTGGCACATGTGCTCGGATATGAAACGGCGGACAGCCTTAGCGAAGCAATTGAGATGGCAAAGGATGTAGTTGGTTCAAACCCAAGCATAACATACTTTCACATGCCCCCTATCTTCCTCTGTGAGGTGAAGTGAGTGGCAAGCCCCGATGTTTTGGTCGTCGTAAACCCACTTGCAGGACGAGGTAGAGCTATAAGGCTCGCCGAGGATTTAAAGGTTGAGTTATCAAAACTTAGCTTGAGCACCATCATAGTTTGGACAGCTGGGCGCGGGCATGCAGAGGAAATTACGAGGCAGTGGATAAAGAGAGGTGTTGGGTGCATTGCTGTTTGCGGTGGTGATGGAACAGTGAACGAGGTTGTGAATGTGCTCGTTGGTAAAGAAGTGCCAGTGGCAGTTTTACCTGGTGGTAGATGCTGTGACTTTGCGAGGGCGCTTCGCATGCCAAGATCGCCAAAGTTAATCGCGAACGCAATTGCACGGATGAAGACTTTGCGCGTAGACCTTGGAATGGTTGGGAAAAGGGTGTTTGCCACTGTGGCAACTCTCGGCTTTGATGCCGAAGTGACGAGGATCGTTTTTGAAGGAAGGTCTAAGTTTCACGGCATGCCAGCTTATGTATTTGCTGCATTGTGCCTTATGAGTGTATATCGTTTCCCGTATGTGCACATCAAAGCTGACTTCGGTGAATTTGAAGGCAGGATATTGCTTGCAGCTACTGCAAACACACCTGCATATGGTGGTGGGTTGCTCATCGCACCAAGAGCGAGCATAACGGATGGCTTGCTAAACATGTGCCTCATAAGAGAGGCACCAAAGCTGTCAATCTTCCTTTACCTCCCAACTGTTTTCTTTGGGTTGCATACGATGCATAGCGCTGTCTCAATCCACACATTAAGAGAAGCGAGCATTGATTCACCACAACCGCTTTGGCTTTACGCTGATGGAGAGCCGATGAGCCTAACTCCAACAGAAATTAAAGTAGTGCCGTCTTCTTTGAATGTCGTAGTGGCGGAAACTTAGACAAGCGTGTGAAGGATGGACATACTAAACAGGGCGTAGCAGTGCGGAGGTCTCCATATATCACTGCGAGAAGGGGTGGTGAAGATGCAATTGGTGCATGTGTTAACATCCACCATCGTAATCCTCCAAGCCGGTTTCGCTTTCCCTTCATCCGATGAATGGGAAAAGCACATAAGAAAAGCTCATCCAAGGTTGCTTGTAACGCACGATGGCTTCAAGGGTGTGAAGGAACTCATAGCTTCGAATACAGCTGTAGCGAAGCTTTATGAAACGGTGAGGACACAAGCGAAACGCATTCTTAACGAGCCACCCTCGCGATATGAGATACCAGATGGGTTGAGATTGCTCAGCGTAAGCAGGCGAGTCCTCAACCGCATCTATACGCTTGCACTTGTTTACCAAATTGATGGCGATGAGAAGTATGCTGAACGTGCTTGGAGTGAACTTGAATCTGCAGCCAACTTCCCCGATTGGAACCCGCGTCATTTCCTTGACACTGCTGAGATGACGCATGCCTTCGCTATCGCTTACGACTGGCTTTACAGTTATTGGAGTGACGAGAGGCGCCAGAAATTAATCCAAGCTATTTCGGTCAAAGGGCTTGAGCCAGCATTAAAGGTTTATCGTGGTGGTGGTTGGTGGTCAAAGGCAAGGCACAATTGGAACCAAGTTTGCAATGGTGGCATTGGAATGGGTTCACTTGCCATATTTGAAGAAAACCCGAAACTGTGTGGAGAGATACTGACACATGCCCTTAATTCAATCGTGCGTGCTATGAGTGAGTTTGCGCCCGATGGTGCTTGGGCTGAGGGTCCGGGATACTGGAACTATGCCACCTTTTACAATTGCGTTTTCCTCGCAGCCCTTGAGACGGCTACAGGGACCGACTTTGGGCTCTCAAAGATAGAAGGCTTCTCTGAGACAGGGTTCTTCCCGATTTACATTACCGGTCCACTCATGCGGACTTTCAATTTCGCCGATGGAGGTGACGGGACAATAAGAGCACCACAGATGTTTTGGCTTGCACGCAAGTTCAACCGTCCAATATATGCATGGTATGCACGCACCACTACTGTTTCGCATCCACTTGACATCATTTGGTTCAATGAAGGTGGTGGTGACCCGATTGCTGAGAAGCTACCGCTTGATAAATACTTCAGAAAAGTTGAAGTTGCGACTATGCGCACTTCGTGGAACGACAGGGAAGCAACATTTGTAGCCTTCAAAGCTGGTGACAACAAAGCTAACCACTCAAACTTGGATATAGGCACATTTGTTCTGGACGCACTCGGATATAGGTGGGCACTTGATCTTGGTGCAGACAACTACAATCTCCCTGGATACTTTGGTGCGCTAAGGTGGTCATATTACAGGATGCGTGCTGAAGGACACAACACGCTCGTTATAAACCCATCTAAGGAGCCCGATCAAGACCCAAGAGCTGCAGCGAAGATAATCCGCTTTTTCTCGGATGCCAATTTGGCTTTCGCCATCGCCGACTTAACACCAGCATACTCAGCTCATGCAGTTAGCATCAAAAGAGGCTTAATGCTCTTGCGAGATGCTAATCAAGTTATCATTCAAGACGAGGTGGAGCTAAAGCGTCCGGGCAGTGTTTATTGGTTTATGCACACACCTGCACAAGTCCAGTTGGACGAGAACGGTGCGACACTTCTGCAGGGCAATGCAAAGCTTTTGTGTCGCATAATGACCCCCAACGGTGTAAGGTTTTCGGTGATGGACGCAAAACCACTACCTTCCTCACCTGACCCGGAAGGGCAAAACCGAAACGCAGGTGTGAGGAAGCTCGTGATCAAGCTTGACGATGTGGATAAGCTTCGCTTGTGCGTTTTACTTATCCCGCTTCGGGAGGGACAAAAACCACCTGCTAAGTTGCCACCAGTCAAAGCGTTGGATGAGTGGTAAGGTTGTTTTTGCTGTCACTCATAAAGACTGACTAAATGCGCATGCTAAAGCTTTGATGCTGCAGTTTTTGCATTCTTTACAAACTCATCCATCAGTTCAAACGCTTTAACACCTCTTGATATCTCAACACCGCTTGAGACATCCACTCCCCAAGGTCTTACGCTGTATATTGCATCTTGGACATTCTTTGGGTTAAGCCCTCCAGCGAGTATCGTGCGTGCACAAAGCCGTTCAGTGAGGAAGCGTGCGTATCCCCAATGTGACAGCAACCCTGTTCCACCGTGTATGCCTTTCGTTGGCATAGCATCAAAAAGTATAACATCTGCCCCAGCTGACACATACTGTTGAGCTATCTTTAGCAAATCTTTTGCCAGCGCCTCATCAAATGGTGCATCAGGTGGTGGTAGCTTCATCGCTTTCCATATCTCACAAGTTGTTAACTCTTTTAGCTTTCGGATTGCATCGGGCGATTCATCACCGTGGAGTTGGATTGCGTGTGGTTGAGCTTTTGAAAAAATTTCAACAAGCCTAACGCAATCCATGTTAACTGTCACGATAACGACAGGTAATTGCGATGTTCGTGAAAGCCTTACAGCTTCACCTTCACTCACAGAGCGCACAGATGATGGCACTCCAACAACTATTCCAACGAAATCAGCACCGGCTTTTTTCGCTGCAGCTATGTCTAACTCACTCCTCATGCCACATATCTTTACTGCGATGTCCATAAGCTTACACCTTCGCTATGTTGAACTTAGTGGCAGTATCATAGCGATAATGATGACGCGCTGTAGAACGGTTTATGGAGGTGAGCATAAGATGGAGGTTGTTGCTATAGGTGAAATACTCGCTGAGGTGATGCGCCCTAATGTTGATATGCCACTTGACCAACCGGGGCAGTTTATTGGTCCGTTTCCGAGCGGTGCGCCAGCCATATTTGCTGATCAAGTTGTTCGCCTCGGGCACAGCGCCGCGATAGTCGGGGCTGTCGGGAAAGATGACTTCGGCAAATGTATCCTTGAGCGCCTCAACAAGGATGGTGTTGTGACAAAGTATGTCAATGTTGTTGATGGAGTTGCAACAGGCGTCGCATTCGTCGCATACTTCCGTGACGGTAGCAGGAAGTTCATTTTTCACTTCGGTAACAGTGCTGCTGGCTTCCTCCCAAGCGCTGACGAAGTTGATTTAACTGGCGTTAAGTTTGTGCACATATGTGGATGCACACTCACTGGCGGAGGTAGGTTGCGCGAAGAATGTTACAAGCTCGTTGAAAGGGCAGTCAAGCTTGGCATCTCAATCTCATTTGACCCTAACTTGCGCCCAGAATTGCTTTCGGATGTTAGCGCTGTGAGGGAGATTTGCAAACCAGTGTTAAGCCACGCAAGTGTTGTTTCAACGGGTTTGGCAGAGCTACTCGCCATAACAAACGAGAGCGATGAGAAGGCAGCATGCGAAAAGTTGCTCAATGAAGGTGTTAGCATTGTTGCATTAAAGCTTGGCAAGGCAGGCTGTCGCATTTACTCACAAGAGGCTTTCGTTGAGAGTTTGCCGTTTGATGTTGAAGCTGTTGATCCAACTGGTGCTGGCGATTGTTTTGATGCTGCAGTTGTTGTTGGATTGATTGAAGGAATGCCTCTTGAAGATATTGCTCGTCTTGCAAATGCCTGTGGAGCACTCGCAACTACGAAGCTTGGTCCAATGGAAGGCACACCATGGAGAAAGGATGTTGAGAGGTTTATCTTGGGCTTTGAGAGGTGATTAATGTGCTTGACTTCGTCCAGCTTAGGCGTCAGATGAATGAAATGGTGTTAGAGCAAATAGCACACCATGACGTCATGGCTGAAAGGATAAAAAGAGCTGTAAGTGAATTGAAGTCCTTTGCACAGAGATGGGAGGATATTCTGAGTAAGGTAAAGTCGAGCAAGACATCTTGGCTTGTTGCATTGCCGACGGGTCGGCTTGATCAAAAACTTGAAGCGTTATCTACTAAGCGTCCTTTAACAGTTATGGCAAGCGATGGCTCACAGATCTTTCCAGATAGGCATGAAGTAGCGTTATGCTATCTCATCAACATAGGCTTGGTAGCATTGCATTACGGCACCGGTGAGCCACCCATAATGCAAAGTCACCCGTTGCTCTACTATCGTGAGGAAGACCTTTACGAACAGTGGGGTGGTAGAAAGGTCCTGCTCAACTACGACATTGTCTCCATCAAACGCCAACTGCTTGAGATTGAGATGCTTGCCGAGCTCGCAAGCTCCTTGGGAGGGCAGCACGAAAAAGTTGCATTCCTTGATGGTTCCCTCATACTGTGGCGATTGGAAGGTATGCCGGAGGATTTCACAAATGTGATCATCAGGAGGTTGTTAACAGCGCTTGCTGAGTTCAAGAAGATGGGCATACCAGTCGCTGGTTATATCAGCTCGCCTGGTTCGTGTGATGTTGTGAATATGCTTAAGGTTTGCATCTGTCCTTATGAATGCCCGAACTGCGACAAATGCGAATCCAAGCGTGAAACTGGCATACCACATTGTGCTTGTATTGATGGCGTTACGGATGCAGCATTGTTTCGACGCATCTTGAGAGAAGGCGAGTGGACTGAGCCGTTTCAAAGCACCTCAAAAATACTTGAGCGATATGGTGAACATGCTATCATGTTCTCCTACCTGAATGTTGGTTATGAGGTTGTTAGGGTTGAGATGCCAATGTGGGTGGCAATGGATAAGTCCATGAAGGAGCTCGTTATGGCTACCGCATATGAACAGGCTATGAAAGGTGGTGGGTATCCAGTAGTTTTGGCGGAGGCACATGAGCGTGCGCTTATACGAGGTAATGAGCGCGAGCTTTTCTTCAGGATGCTTGAGGAGACTTTCATCCGTCACAATGTCAGGGTGAGCATGTCCCTGAAGATGCTTGCAAAGCGTATACCACCGATTTGAAACAGCCATCTTACTGCTAAGGTGATGTGGCTAAAATGAACTGCAAAGAAACCCACAAGCTCAAAAGCGTGAGTCAAGCGGAGTTGCTTCATAAGTTACATGAGTTCGTTTTTCCAAATGTGCAGAAGGCAGCGAGGTATATTGGTGGCGAAGTAAATTGTGTGCTCAAAAGCGACTTCAAATTGCACTTCGCTATCGCTTTCCCCGATGTTTATGAGGTTGGTATGTCAAGCACTGGTTTGAGCATCATCTATCATGTCCTAAACAGCCTTAACGATGTGCAGGCTGAAAGGGTCTTCTCACCTTGGCATGATATGGAAGCATTGATGAGGGCTCACAGCCTACCTTTGTATGGCTTGGAAACGTTTACGCCGTTGTGGAAGTTTGACGCTATCGGCTTCTCGCTACCTTATGAATTGCTCGGAACAAACATGCTTCAGATCCTTGAGCTGTCTGGTATACCATTACTTTCAAGCGAGAGGGGCGATGATGATCCAATAGTTATCGCTGGCGGGTGCGCTGTAGTTAACCCAGAGCCATTCGCCGAATTCATTGATGCATTTTGCATTGGTGATGGGGAGGAAGTTGTCGTTGAAGTTGCTCAAACTCTTATCCGGACAAAAGGGATGACGAGAAGAAAGAGGCTTGAGAAGCTCGCCGAGATTGAGGGCATATATGTGCCATCTTTGTATGAGCTTGAAAGCCTGCATGACGGGACTATTATCGTGAGGGGAGCGGGAAAGAGTGTGCGAATAAAAAGACGCATAACACAAGACTTGGATGAAGCTCCTTTCCCAACAAAGCCAGTTGTGCCGTGGGTTGAGTTAATACATGACAGAGCTAATATTGAAGTGTTCAGGGGATGCACGAGAGGATGTAGGTTCTGTCAGGCTGGCATGATCACAAGACCAGTTAGAGAAAGAAGCCTTCAAAAGTTAATCGAAAGAGCATGCTCCATTGCGAGACATACAGGATATGACGAGGTAGGCTTACTCTCGCTAAACACATATGACTACAGCGCTATAGGCGAACTCGTTTGCGGGTTGCTCTTTAATCCGGTTCGCTTGCCACTTTTCCTTTCGCTACCCTCTTCGCGGATGGACAGCTTTGATTTGTCTATTGCTCAGCTGGTGCACGGGAGTAGAAGGACAGGGTTAACATTCGCCCCAGAGGCTGGCACTGAGAGGTTGAGGCGTGTTATTAACAAGCCAATTAGTGACGAGCAAATCTTTAGCTTACTTGATGCCGTTTTCCAAGCTGGTTGGGATACGGTAAAGCTTTATTTCATGATTGGACTGCCAACTGAAAGTGAAGAAGACGTGCTCTCCATAGCTGAGCTTTGCAATGAGGTTGCAAGGAGGGCACTCTCATCAAACAAGCGTGCGAAGCTCCATATATCAGTCGCAACATTTGTCCCAAAGCCTCATACACCTTTCCAATGGGAGAGGCAAATAGGACTTGATGAATCTAAGGCTAAGCAGCGCATGTTGCTCAAGCACATCAGGAGGAGAAACATAACATTGAAGTTCCATGATAATCGGCTCAGCTTCCTTGAAGGTGTCTTTTGTCGTGGTGATAGAAGGCTTTGTAGCGTCTTGCTTGAAGCCTATCGGCTTGGATGCAGGTTTGATGGTTGGAGTGAACAATTGAGATGGAATGAGTGGATGCGTTCTTTTGAAGCTATTGGTATTGACCCTCAGCACTATCTCCGTGAGCGCTCACAAGATGAACCACTCCCTTGGGATCATATTGATGTCCATGTGGATAAGGGTTTCCTTTTGAGCGAGCGTTTGAGGGCTCTTGAAGGTGAGGTAACGCAGGATTGCAGATTTGGAGGATGTGTTAAGTGTGGAACGTATGCCGTTGCATCAAAAGCTTGTTCCATAGCTATGCGCTTGCGTGAGCGTATTGAGGGCAAAAGCTTAAATGTGCGAGATTGGGTCGCTAAGCTTAAAACACGCATGCCAGCAAATCCCGTGCAGCGGATCCGTTTCAGGTGGACTAAACTCGGCAGGCTGCGCTTCCTGTCGCATATTGAGATGGTTAAAGCACTGCAGAGGGGTATATTGCGCAGTGGGTTGAAGGTATCGTATTCACGCGGTTTTAATCCTCAACCAAGGTTTTCGTTCGGGATGGCAATGCCTGTCGGGATTGAAAGCGTAGCTGAATATGCGGATGTATGGCTTGATGAGTGGGTTCCACCAGATGAGTTCATAAGGGTATGTAATGAGCAGTTGCCAGATGGATGTAAAGTCCTTGATGCTGTTTCTGTGCCGTTAAATGCGCCTTCGTTTGTGCCATTCATATTTAGCTCTGTCTACGAAGTAAGGCTACCAAGAGTGCTCGTCAAAAGCGAGCTTTGCCACCTTGAGGAGCTTATAAGTGCAAGCTTGCTAAAGGTGACCTGCGAAACTGGTGCAAGCGATTATATTGCAAGGCACAGCATTGAGGTTCATTTAGAAGACGATGAAGTGTTTTTGCGAATTGAACTGCCGGATGGACAAAAAGTTCATTGTCGTCCGATTGACTTCCTCAAGTCAGCCCTAAGCATAGCTGATGAGGACTTGTGTCTCGTAAAGGTGATTAAGCAAGCCACCTTGTGCAACATTAATGGTATGCTCTTATCGCCCTTTGAAGCTATCAAACCTATACCAAGGGAGTGATAGCATTCGCTGAACTGAAGTTGCTCACTCACTTTCTGAGCGTCCACTGGAACGGCGCAGAAATGTCGGTGTGTCTATCCCTTCGTCCACCTCTTTGAGGATTTCGTCAATTGAACGAATTGTTGGTCTTGCTTCTTGGCGTGGTGTTTCAACACTGCTTGAAGTTGATACCGGTTCTCTCCTTTCCCTATGTGGTTGTCTTACGCTTATCTCTTCCGCAGCTTCAACTGGCTTTGTTGGCTCAGTCTTAAAACCTGTTGCAATCAGTGTTACCCTTATCTCATCGCTCATCCCTTCATCAAGCACCAAGCCCATACGCAGGTCTAAGTCCTCTACACCAGCAGCTTCCCTGATGATGTTAAGCATCTCGTGCAACTCAGAAACGGGCATATCCACTGGTGCAACAATGTTGAGCAGTGCTTTCGTTGCGCCTTCAATTGAATACTCAAGGAGCGGGCTTGATATAGCGCTTCTTGCAGCGTCCCCAGAGCGATCATCGCCTCTACCACTACCAATGCCAATCAGCGCTATACCAGCATTGGAGAGGATGTTCCTTACATCAGCGAAGTCAATGTTGATATACCCGGGTCTAACTATGAGGTCACTTATGCCTTGAACTGCCATCCTCAGAACTTCATCAACCATCTCAAAAGCATCTTTCAAAGAGAGGCGTCTATCAGCAAGCTGCCATATCCTGTCATTCGGTATTGTGATGACAGCGTCCACATATTGCTTGAGCTCTTGGATACCTTCAATGGCTATTCTCATCTTCGCTGGACCTTCCTCTGTAAAAGGCTTTGTCACGACTGCAACAGTTAGTGCTCCCATCTCACGGGCTATTTGCGCTATCACTGGCGCTGCACCAGTCCCAGTTCCTCCGCCCATGCCAGCAGCTATGAAAACCATATCTACATGCTCGAGCGCTGAGGCTATGGCATCCCTGTCTGCTTCAGCTGCTTGTTTGCCAATAGCTGGGTCTCCGCCGGTTCCAAGCCCACCTGTTATGCGCTGTCCTATCTGAACTTTTTTGTGAGCTAATGACTTAGCTAAGTCCTGCGCATCAGTGTTTATAGCTATGAATTCAACGCCTTCCAAGTTAGAGGCAATCATATGGTTGAGCGCATTGCCACCACCACCGCCAACCCCCATGACCTTTATGATAGCCCTACTTTTGTAATCACCTGTCACCCTCTCCATGTTAACATCCCTCCCACTTCTTGAAGCAATACTAAAGGTTTACCACCTGCGTAAAATACCCTTGCTGTGCAACTGCAGTTAATCTTATTTTCATTATGTGCTGTGGTAGGTAACATAGTCAAGCCTGCTGTCCTCTGCAATTTAAGTATGACATAAAGTTTCCGACAGATGCCTAACCCTACTTTCGTTCCATCTTAGCTACTTGCTGTTTGGCGAATTCTTTTGCCCATGCATCTGCTTCCATAATATCGTCAAGCGATGGCTTTTCAATCGTATTATGTGCTGCCATGACATTTTCAATTACACGAGGTATGTCCATAAAGCCTATCTTGCCGTTCAAGAAAGCGTTTACAGCGACTTCATCTGCAGCGCTCATAACCGCTGGCATTGTCCCACCAATCCTTGCAGCCTCCATAGCGAGTTGTAGACACGGGAAACGCTTCAAGTCTGGAGGTTCAAATGTAAGTGTGCCTATGGAGAGCAAGTCACAGCTTGCAACTAACGATTGAAGCCTGTATGGGTATAGGAGTGCATACTGTATTGGGAGACGCATATCCGGCATGCTGAGTTGAGCCTTTATAGAACCGTCTACAAACTCAACAAGTGAATGGATGATGCTTTGTGGGTGAATAAGCACATCTATCTTCTGTGGCACCACATCAAACAGCCACATCGCTTCAATTATCTCAAGCCCTTTGTTCATCAGTGTTGCTGAATCAATCGTCACCTTAGTTCCCATACGCCAAGTGGGGTGGGAAAGCGCTTCTTGTGGCGTCACCGCTTCAAGCTCTTCCAGTGTCTTTTGCCTGAACGGACCACCGGAGGCAGTAAGTATAAGTCGTTTTATGCTCTCGCGCTTCTCACCGAGCAAGCATTGGAATAAGGCACTATGTTCACTATCAACCGGTATAAGTTCTCCCTTCCCTTCACGCCATGCTTTAGTGACTATCTCACCCCCTGCTACGAGTGCCTCTTTGTTTGCCAATGCAAGACGCTTGCCCAACTCAAGTGTCTTCAAGGTCGGCAATAAGCCAATGTTACCACTAACTGCATTCAAAACCGTGTCAACTGTCTCAAGCATTACAAGTTCAATTAATCCATCCAAGCCACCATGCACTTCTAAATCTCTATCTTCAATCGTCGCTTTAACTTCTTCTGCCACATTGACATCGTAGAGGCAAATGTGCTTTGCACCACATGCCTTTGCCTGCTTGATGAGCAGATCAGCGTTTGAGTGTGCTGCCAGCGCAACCACATTCAACTTATCGTTATGCGCCTTAGCTACTTCAATCGCTTGTCTCCCTATTGAACCAGTGGAACCAAGTATCGCAAGCCTTCTCACTTCCATATACCCTTTTCACCTTAACCACCTAAGGAATGCTTGTGCGATGACATAGGGCGCACGCTCAACCCCTATTGAGGCTACATTGATTATGATGTGATAAAGCGAAGGGTCATTCCAATCAACACCGTAAAACTGGCGCAGGTAAAGTGAGCGCCTACGATCATGTTTAGCAATTTCACTTTTTGCCTGCTCCAAAGAAATGTTCAAAGAGTTAGCAAGGTTCTCTATGCGCCATTGAAGAGGCGCTGTTAGACGCACGTGAAACGCTTTCTCCTTGCCCTTTAGGATAGCCATAGCGCCTCTCCCAACAATGACGACATTGCCTCTATCATAGAGGCGCTCAATTAGTTGCCGTGTTAATTCAACATAAGCATCATGGTCAAAGGAGCTGTATTGTGGTGTATCGGTTTTCCACTCAGTTGAAAGAGCATTGACGAAATGCCTTATAAGGCTCGGTGTCCAATGAACATCAGCATATTTGCCTCCGTGGTGAAGCAGTGAATAAATGAACCGCATAATTGGGTGCATGTGCATCTCGTCAAACTTTTCAACCTCATCTTCAGGCAGGTTAGCTCTCTCAGCAACCCACTTTATCACCTCTCTATCAACAAGCTCATATCCGAGCATGTTAGCTAACCTCTGAGCTATCAACTCACCACTACAACCGTGTGTCCTGCTTATAGTTATGGTCGCCATAAAGCCATCACCTGGACTAACTGAATTTAAGGCGAAGCCATCTTTAAGCTACATAGCAAAGCTTCAGCAAGGCAGAAACGGTAATAGCTTAAGAAACTTTAAGTCATCGTGATACAATTTTATGCCGAGAATCAATTGCCTGCAATACGGAGGTGCTTCAAAGTGCGCAAGCTCTTCGTGGCAGTGGTGGTTTTGTGTTTGTTCGTCCCTTCCAAATACTCATATGCTCAGCGCATCCTCTTCACAATTACTGATAGCATGACATTGCGTGATGTCCTCCAACTTATCTCCAATCGCACAGGACAGGTAATCTATGTCTCAAAGCAGGATAGCAAAGTAATAAGGCATTACCGCTTCCCACCGCATATGATTGGTGTTACGATTAAGGCTAATACTGCGGGGCAAGCGCTTTCATTCCTTTTTGGTGCTGGTTGGGAAGGCTCTCCTATACCAGTTGATGCTCGTGCAAAACTTAACGAGACATATATGCTCTCACACACACCACCACCGATAAAAATCGCTAACTACACATTGTGGTCTTGCAACAATCGCTATTTTGATTGGGAACCTGTTAATGGCAATGCACGTGTCATCGTTCGGTTACAACCAGATGGAGACCTGTTTAAGCGTGAACCATTTGAGCTTGAGCTTGCCGATGAGTTCACGCTTGATACTATTCGGGACATGATAAAACAACGAACTGGCATCTACATAAACATTGAGCCAGAGGAACATAGGTTCATGCCTTCAAACCTCTTACCGCAATACAAGTTCATGAAAGCAAAAGAGCCGTTCCTTGTCCCGATGAGGGTCGCACAGTTGTCACTGCTTTTTGGTGCTCTCCTTAACGAGAAGTGGACACTTGGCGAATGGCTTTCCATCATTGCAGAAGGCTTAAACTTACACTCTCGTCAAAGGGGCTGCTTGTGGAAGTGGACAACATGGGTTAATGGAGGTAAACCAATTTACACATTGCGTTGCTATGCTCATCCAAAGTTTTAGCGCCTTAGTCCATCAGACTTATTATGCCAGTATACAGCCAAAGGTCGTTGAAGGGAGAACTTAAAAGTGAATGGTGACGAGGTGCAAAGGGATTTGCAAGGTTCGTCAAATTCAGTATCTGGAGCAACGAAATCAAGTTTTGCAACAGCACTTGATGTGGCTGGAGATGTTTTTCTGCGTTTCTTAAAAGCGGAGTGGTCTGCACCTTTGATAAGCCTTGTTCTTTTGGTCATCTGCTTCAGCCTTGTCTCAGAAGCTTTCAGGAGGCTTGAGAACTTCTACAACATTGGTCTTCAAGCACCTATCATAGCCGTAATCGCTGTCGGACAAACACTCATCATAACAGCTGGTGGCATTGACTTATCAGTTGGTTCTGTGCTTGCTTTTGCTTCTGTGAATGCAGCTTGGTTGCTTAACAAAGGCTATAGCCCGCACCTTGGTTTGCTTGTTGCTGTTCTTACGGGGTGTTTCTGTGGTTTGATCAATGGCTCGCTCGTTGTATTTGGGCGCTTGCCACCATTTATAGCCACACTCGGTATGATGGGCATAGCAAGAGGGCTGGCTCACTTAATAAGTGGTGGCGTTAGCATTTATATCCCGCAAAGCTGGTTTTGGGGCATCAGCAGTCAGAAGATTCTATTCATGCCGATGCCTTTCCTTATAGCTATTCTTGTTGCATTTGCTGGTCATATTACGCTCGCATATACGCGTCTTGGAAGGCATCTTTATGCAGTTGGTGGTAGCTACGAAGCAGCACGCCTCTCCGGAGTCCCGGTCAAACTTGTGCTATTGATTGCTTTCGTGCTATGTGGGTTATGCACGGGTATAGCATCGGTCATTGAAGCTTCAAGGGTAACTGTTGGTTCGCCGATGAGCGGTATTATGTATGAGTTGCACGCTATAGCAGCCTGTGTCATTGGTGGTGCAAGTTTATCTGGAGGTAGAGGAACAATCATTGGGACAATAGCAGGAGCTTTATTAATGGCTGTTTTGAGAAATGGTTGTGATGCGCTCAACCTGCGTTACGAGTATCAGCAGATCGTCATAGGGATAGCCGTGATAATAGCTGTCCTTTATGATCGGTGGAGACATGAGAGAACAAGGTAACAAAGGATGCAAAGCCTTTTGTAGTTTGCCTTCACTTATGTTGTTCGGCTGTGGTAAAGCACCCTGCCAGGTAGGGCTAAAGTAGGTTTGCCATCATACACAACAGCAACTCCGTTCACAAAAACATATTTTACGCCCTCAGGAGCAGCGTATGGTTGGTGGAATGTGCTTGTATCGTTTATGAGCAGTGGGTCAAAAACAACTATGTCGGCGAAGTAACCCTCCTTCAATTCTCCTCTGTAGCTTATGTTAAACTTTGAAGCTGCAAGTGAGGTCATCTTCCTTACAGCTTCTGTGAGCGTGAGCATACCTGTCTCTCTCACATAGCGCCCAAGTATCCTCGGGAATGTCCCAAAGCCCCTTGGATGTGGTTTGCCTGCTTTATTAGGAGCGCTTAGCCTCCTTGCGGAAGAGTCAGTTCCAATCATAGTCCTGTGATAGCGTATAACTTGGGCTACATCCTCTTCGGAGAGCGTGAAGCATATCATGGTTGTTTGAGCGTTATCTTCGCACAGCAAATGAACAAGCGCCTCAAAAGGCGTTTTACCGAGCTTGATAGCTACTTCATTTAGCCTTACACCTTCAAAGCTTTTCAATTCTTCATTCGCTGTTTCAGAGATCATAACCTGTGCCCAATCGTCCTCTGTGACAAACCTTTTCTCAACCTCCGCTCGTATAAGTTTCAGTGCATCAGGGTCATTTAGCCTTTCAAGGAGTGCCTTTGTTCCACCAGAATGCACCCACTTAGGTAGAAGCATTTTGAGAGTCGTTGAAGTAGCAGTGTATGGATACATATCGCAAGTTACATCCAAACCACTTTCATTGGCTTGCTCAATCATTTGTAGCGTTGTCCCAACCTTTCCCCAATTCTCTTTCCCGACAGCTTTGTGATGCGATATTTGCACAGGAACAGCAGTTTGGCGGGCAACATCTATTGCCTCATGGACAGCCGAAATTAAATCGTAAGACTCGTTCCTAATATGTGTAGCATACACACCGTTGTAATAGCGCACCACCTTGCAAAGTTCAACAAGCTCATTTGGCTGTGAGAAGCATCCGGGTGGGTATATCAAACCAGAAGAAAGACCAAATGCACCTTGCTCAAGCGCCTCAGCCAAAAGTATTTTCATCGTTTCCATTTCTTCCAACGATGGTTCCCTTGCATCATCTCCCATGACTGATGAGCGTAGTGAGTTATGTCCTACGAGAGTCGCTATGTTTATCCCTAAGCCTCCTTCTTCAAGGACGCTTAGGAACTCACTAAGTTTGTTCCATCTGGCTTCTATACCCATCCTTTGCAACCACATCTCGGTTTGCTCGCGTATGCTCCCTTTCAGAATCGGTGCTGCCGAGAAACCACAGTTCCCAGATATCTCTGTTGTAATGCCTTGCATAACTTTGCTCTCACAATACCTATTCACAAGGAGCTCATAATCCGAGTGACCATGCACATCAATAAAACCGGGCGAGGCAACCAACCCATCAGCGTCTATAACGAGTTTGGAGTTTCTGTCTGCCTCATTTGGTATGAAGCCGACTTTTGCAATCTTATCACCGACTATCCCTATGTCGCTAACGAACGGTCTCCCTCCTGTTCCATCAATGACGGTGGCATTCCTTATGAGGACATCAAAGCTCATCATTAACGCCTCCTATCGCTATGGCTCTCCAAGCTACTCATTTGTATGAGCGTGCTCTAAAAATCCAATTTTAGATTGTATCCGAGTGCCAAGCTTATTATGGGAGTGGCTTTAGCCACGAATTTAACTAAGGAGACGAACCAAGTTCTCTCATGTCCATGTTTCATGCTTTGTCTATAAGCTGAAACCAGCAGTGCGGAAGAGTGAATTGAGATTTTAGAACACTGCTCTTGCTTCGGCATAATTACCAAAGAGAGTAGCGTAAATTAAGCTTGGTCTGCAGGGGGACATCAAGATGAGAGATGTATTTCGTGTCGGGATAATTGGGTGTGGGCGGAAGGCTTCCACTATTGACGACGAAGCCCACTTGCGCTGGTTAACAAATTACGATGTTGTTCCAAGCAGCCACACTTCTGCATACTTACAGAACCCGAGGACAAAGATAGTGGCAGTGGCAGCCCGCACAGAAGAATCGCTTCAAAGATACATCGCAAGATGGAAGCTTTACGATGTGCGCACATACACGGATTACAAGAGAATGCTTGAGTTGGAAGAATTGGACATAGTCAGTGTTGTAACACATGCTGATATGCATGCCGAAATAACTATTGCTGCTGCTAAAGCAGGTGTTAAAGGCATAATATGTGAGAAGGCAATGGCTACATCATTGGAGGAAGCTGATGAGATGATAAGAGTTTGCGAAAGTAACGGTGTTAAACTGCTCATCAATCACCCGAGGCGTTATCACCCAACATTTACTACAGCAAAGAAGATGATTGAAGATGGCGTCATAGGTGAGCTAAAGAGCATGCGTGGCGCCATCTGGACATTCCTTCTGCACAATGGGACTCACCTTTGGGATATGTTTTGCTACTTCGCTGGAGATGCGGATATGGTTTGGGGATATGTTGCTGAAGAGGATGTGCAAGACCCCGGAGGGTGTGCAATGATACGGTTCAAAAACGGCGTGATGGCTTTCGCTGACGTAATGACGATGCAAGGGTTTAACATGCAACTTTATGGCAGCGATGGCATGATCCACATTGATATGTTCAAAGAAGGCTTCCGTGTAGAAGTTTATGAGGATTTGATACCGCCATCTAAGGATAGACCATATTACCAGTTTCGTCCAAAGAGGCTTGTGCGCAGTGAGCACATTGAGATTGAAAAACCATTTACACCACCAATGCAGGCAGCAGTTCAAGACCTGATTGATTCCATCATGGAAGACAGGCAACCGCGCTCAAGCGGATATGATGGCAGGAAAGCGTTGGAGTTAGGGATAGCAGTTCATGCATCAGCGAGGAAAGGAGGTATGGCTGTCACTTTACCGCTAACTGATAGGACGATACGCATTATTTCAAGATGAAGCTAAATGTGTGGTGATGCAAGTTGGCGAAGCGCAAGACAAGGAAGGAAAAAGAGAGAGCCGCGAAGCGTTGGGAAATGCTTAGGGAGATGGTGCGCTTTGGATATGGTGTTTTACCGGACGATGTTGTTGAGCAAGCTGTAAGGATTTATGGGCAGGCTGTAAGGGAATATGATGGTGGAGATTTCGAAGCTGCCGAGAAGCTACTCAACCACGTCCTCCAATTAAGCCCTAAAGCTATACCAGCGTTAATGCTACATGCTCAACTCATGATGCGCTTGAAACGATGGGATGAGGCAATTTCGTCACTATCAAAGATTGCCGAGATATGTCCAAACGATCCTGATGCGTATAAGCGACTTGGTGAAGCGCTTGAAGCCACAGGTCAGAAGAGAAGAGCTTTTGATGTGTATAGGAAAGCGATTGATGTGGCAAGCGCAAGCGCGCATTACCAAGAATGGATTGAAGAGTTGCAAAGAAGATGCCAACGACTTGAAAAAGAATTATCGGTTGAGCGCATGAAACGAGAACAAGACGAGAAGCAAAGGCAGATCGAGGAACTGTTACACCTCGCTGACCTGTATGAAAGCAGTGGAGTGAAAAGAAGGGCAAGAGAATATCTTAAAAACATTCTTGAGTTGGACCCGCAAAACATAGCTGTTACTTTGCGCATAGCTGCGATTGAGATTGAGCTTGGTAATTACAACGAGGCAAGGGAACTGCTTTTGAAGATTGAGAAACAACACGGGGAGCTCCCACCCGAGGCAACAGCGCTTATGGAGAAGTTACAACAGCTAAGGTAACTTTTCCACAGCGCCAAGAACATTATTTCTTCATTCTTGCTCGGCACACTGGTCATCCTAAGAGCATTGTAAAGGCGCGTAGTTGATAGCGCTCTTCGCATCAGAAACGCCACGACATCAATCGCAGGTTGCTCCTTCGTGCAACATGTTCGGTTCGAAGATAGCGCAAGAGCAGCAGGTCACCAACAAACCATAGGATGACTACAAAAGCTGGGTTGTATTTAAGCCTTACTTTGAGTGTTGGACTCCAAGTCCATGCGATGCCAAAGGCAATAAGTAAGAGCCCAATGAGGTATGAGGCAAGTAAAAACGCCGGTTTTTTTCTCGTCATGCGCATTGGTCTTGCTCGGTAAGAACACTTCAAAACATGTTTTCCGCGCTTCAATGCCAATGCAGTTACGAGCAAGAACAATAGCCAACCAATTGCTGCCCATGCATCAAAGAACACGAAGTAAAGCTGTATAGCCTTTGAAAGTGTTGCGACTTTGTCACGAAGCGTTCTTGACTCATATGCTTTTGGGTTTACCAACTTATGCTTTAGCCACGTGATTGGGAGTGTCCTGCCGACTCGCAGCGCTTCACATACATCCTCAACACTTTGCACATCGCCATGTAAGCAAGTTGCAGTAAAGCTATGTGCGCCAAACTTAAAATCGTTGCTCGCTATGAGTGGGCGCTTCCCATATGCCCTTTGCCACAGCGTTATGTCATCACAGATAATGTTTCTGTTTATCACCTCAAAGCCATCTGCGAGTTTAAACAATTTATCAACCTTGTGGTGAGCTGTCCAAGGATGCGCAACGATTACTACACCGCCACTTGATTTAGCACCTTCAATTGCTCGTTCAAACCCTTCCTTCGGGCTATAACTTTTGCTAATGTTGAGTAGCAGGACATGCGTGCGTGCATGTAGCTCTTCACCGACGATGATCAGGATTTTGTAGCCACGCTTTTGTGCGTAGCGCAGCGCTTCAATACCACCGCTTACCGTGTTTGTATCGGTTATGGCTATGACTTTGAAACCTCTCTTGCGGTGCCATTCAACGACTTTCGCCGGGCTGAACAGCCCGCTTGAACGGTATGTATGAGCATGGAAGTTCGCAACGATACAGCCTTTCTTCTCAGCCCTATAACGCATCGTTGGTGCATAGAAGCTTAGCCAACACATCATCGTAAACACCTGAGCCGAAAGCATGAACGATGTTAGCAATCCATTCAATAGGTTACCAATTGAGATACCTCTACAAGCTACCCAAGCTACCATAAATGGGGCAATGATCAGGAAAGCAATTAAAGTGGCTGAACAAACCGTATCGGCAGTTCCTACAATGAAAGCCAAAGCAATCAACGGTTCAGCGACGATGCGAACTAATGCATGCGGTTTTAACGGTTCAAGTTTAAGGTGTGAGCCTTTCTTTGCCACTACGAACTTATGCTGTGGTTCATATTCGCAGGTTGCTTCGTTTTGGCTTTGCGTGACGGTGGTCATCCAAACGAGGCATAGGAGAGAAAATATGACTACTGCTGTTTTGCAAACAGCGCTCTCCAGAAGCCTCATGCTACCTCGCTCATTCATCACTTTCGCTCTTCTCTTCCTTTTCACTGCTGGCTTTAGATTCAAGCAATTCTCTAACTACTTCAACAAGTGCCCGTGGTTTAAATGGTTTTGTAAGATAGCGGTCTGCACCAAGTTCCATGCCACGTCTTCTGTCCTCCTCGCCTCTTGCGGTCGTGAGTATGATCACAGGGATTGAACGTAGATTTGGATCGCTCTTAATAATGCCGAGCAATTGTAACCCGCTTATCTCCGGCATGTATATGTCAACGATGGCGAGGTCGAATGATTGCTCCTTTAGTAGCCTTAAAGCTTCATAAGCGTTTGATGCTTCAACGACTTCACACTCCTCAAGGAAGCGTAAAGAGAGGCTTACAAGTCTGCGCAATGTTTCGGAATCATCAACGACAAGCACTCTTTTTTGCCGAGTGCTCATAGCCTCTCCTCTCCGTTCGTAGTAACCTTTTGTGAATGCTCACTGTATAGCAGTTTAACGAGGCAACTACTCACATGTTCGCCTCAAAGCCAGTTCGTATACTTGCATTGTCATTCTTGCTGTCCTTTCCCATGTGTATTCGCTCGCTATTCTCAATCCCATTTTGATAAGGTTTTCTGCGAGTTCCTTATCAATAAGCAAACTCAATATTGCATTAGCAAGCGCATCGCTATCGTTTGGGTCAACCAGTATTGCACCATTGCTTGCAAACTCGTTTATTGCTGGTGCATCTCCAGCTACAACTGGCGTGCCACACGCCATCGCTTCTATCACTGGAAGACCAAAACCTTCATAGCGCGATGGGAAAGCAAAAACATCGGCAGCACTGTAGATGATAGGCAGAAGTTCATCTGGGACATAACCCGTGAAAACAATCTTCTCGGCAGCTTCCCCAGCTATCCTGAGGAGCGTTTGCTTCATATACTCGGTTGATGCTCCAACCATGACGAGCCAGTCAACGGGAGCTTTTTCTCTTAACAGCTTCCTAAATGCCTTGACGAGTATGTGTGCGTTCTTCCTTGGTCGGAAGAAATTGACGGTTAAGATGAAGCGTCCATTTATGCCGAGCCGGCTTGCAAGCAATTGTTTTGAAAGTTCTTTTTGCATCGGCTTAAAGTGTGGTGAAACACCATATGGCGTTACGAATATCTTTGCTGGGTTCACCTTGAACAACTTCGCCACATCACTCTTCGCGCTTTGCGAGGGGACGAGAACAGCTCTCGAACGCTGGAGCGAGATAAAGCTAAGTGCGTTTGTAACGATACGAGCTTTAATGCTTGATGGCTCAATGAACATTGCCGATATAGCATCATGCATTGTAACGATAGTCGGGCAACGACACATGAACGGGACAATATATTCAGCATGGAATAGCTCAATACCATCTCGCATGGCGATAGACGGCAGTTGGAAGATAGTCCACCACCAACCTGATGGTGCTTTGATTGCCCTCCATTTGGCGTTGCTTGGAACAGCAGGGAAGTCACCGCGTATAGGCTCGTGGTAGTAGAGGAGTGCCTCGTAATTTTTGAATAGGCGTGCGAGTTCGTTAACGATATTGAGCATGTAGGTTCTCATTCCAGTCCAACGCATCACCATCGGACGTGCATCATAGCCAACGCGCATGGCTTTCGTTATTTCACCTCAACGCGAAGCATCAAGGGCTGCCTCTTCAAAAGCTTTCAATGTTTTTAAAGCTGTTTGTTTCCATGAGAATTCTCTTGCCCTCTCAATTCCCAACTTGCTCAGCTCTGATCGTAACTCTTTGTTTATAAGCACCTCTTTCAAGGCATGTGTCCATGCATCTTCATCGCGTGGATCAATCATTATCGCAGCGTTACCTGCGACTTCTGGCAACGCAGGTGCGTTGCTACAGAGCACAGGCGTGCCACATGCCATTGCCTCAATGACTGGAAGACCAAACCCCTCGGCAAGCGATGGGTAAATGAAAGCATCGGCACCGCAATACAATGCTGGAAGTTCATCATCAGGCACATAGCCGACTATTGTAACCCTGTTTTGTAAGCCGAGTTTCTCAATCTCCGCAAGCAGAGAATCACTATACCAACCAAGGCTACCAGCGATGACAAATCTATGAGGTAGTTCGTTTTTAAGCCTCGCGAAGGCTCTTAAGAACACGTTCAAATTCTTCCTCGGTTCTACAACACCAACATAAAGCACATAGCTTTCCGCAAGCCCATACTTACGCATAACCGATTCAACGAACTCCTTTGGCTGTGGCTTAAAGTGCTCTGCAGGTGCGAGCGGTGTGACGATTATGCGTTCATTTGTGAAGCGGAATATTTCGATAAGCTGAGCTTTAACAGCATCTGAAAACGTGAGCAAGCGTTTCGCTCTTTTCGCCCATTGCATTGTTATCCGAGTGACATAAATAGTGTTAGGTAAGTGGCAATGTGGATGTGTAAGTGGTGTCAGGTCGAAGATCGTGAGCACAAGCCCACCACTCATATAAGGTAGGAAAGGGTAGAACGGCGAGAAGTAAACGTTTGGTCTCCCAAACATGATGTCAGCGATTGGAAGCTTGTTGAACCGCACAAGGAGGAGCCTGAATTTTGAATGATGAAAGAGCCTTGTTGGGAAGCGCGTCACCTTAGCCGAGACATATTTCGTATTGCCTTTGCAAATGTTCAAGTTCGGCATTTTCGGTGGAGGCTTGAGCATGCATCCATACCAAATGATGTAGCTGTTTGACCTATCAATGCTGAGAAGAGCTTTAAGGAGTTCCCTAACATATACGCCACTCCCAAACGGTCGTTGCAAGACTTCAATAGGAGCATAGAAGCAGATTTTCATTTTCCTTCACCTGTGCGGGTCTGAGTAGCCATTTGCAAATTTTGGCGCACTAAGCAAACCTTATAGCAACAGGGAGGAGGTTTTAAAGATAAGCTAACTGCAGGTTGATGATCAGGTATGTGGTGCACTTAATGTGGGGTGTTCGTAGATGGCTCGCATAGCTATAGATGCGCGCCCATTGGTGAAGCGTGACCGAACAGGAGTTGAGAATGTTGCTTATCAGTTTGTCAAGCTTATTTTAACTATCCCCGAGGTGCATCAGTGGCATCTATACTTCTCTGACCCGCCAAAGTTTTCCCTCCCGCAGCGTGTGAAGTGGAGAAGCTATCGTGGGAGAGGTTGGTTGCGCGTTGTTGTTCCAGTGTGGATGCTCATTGACCGCATTCAATTAATTCACTTTGGCATCGGCTATGTGCCAGTTCTTGCGAAGCCCTTTTCAAAAGTTGCTGTGACAACATGTGATCTCATGTGGCTTCAAAACATTGATTTCATAGACCCACCAAGCCGTAGGTTCATCATGAGGGGTGTTTTCCCGTCTTTGAAGTGGCGGACGGACCATCACATCGCTATATCAAAAGCAACGATGTTGGATGTAATCGTTAAGTTGGGTATACCAAGTGAGCGTGTCAGCCTTGTCTATCCATATGTGGATGAACGCTTCAAGCGTGTGGAGAATGCGAGGGAGGCTGTAAGGAGACTTTATGGTGTAGAAGGACGTTTCTTACTCTTCGTAGGCGTGGCAAAGCCGAACAAGAACATCGGAAGGCTCCTTGATGCTTTTTCAAAACTTCAAAAATTGCATCCAGATGCGAAGCTTGTCATAGCAGGTTTTGTGATGCCATTTTGGGAGGAGACAAGACGCATAATACGTGGCGAGCCGAATGTCATCTGGTTGAAGTATGTTCCAGAGGAGCATCTGCCATTGCTTTACAGTGCATGCGTTGCTTTTGTATCGCCAGCGCTTAATGAAGGTTTTGGCTTGCCGTTGCTTGAAGCCATGGCTTGTGGTGCGCCAATCATCGCAGGTAATACGGGTGCTCAGCCTGAAGTAGTTGGGGATGCTGGAATACTTGTAAACCCAAACAGCACAGAAGAGATATTTGAGGCTATGTTAGCTGTTTGGACAGATGATGAGCTTGCAAAACGCATGAGCGAGATGTCGCTTGAGAGGGCGCTTTTCTTTTCACCACAACAAACATTGTCTCAATTGCTTACAGCGTATGAGAAAGCACTCTCAGATCCATGAGCGCCTTTAACACATAAGACGGCAAAATATTTTTCGTGGTGTTCTCAATTTAAAAACTTCATCTTGTGAGGGGGTGGAGCAGATGGCTAAAATGAAGGCTGCTGTTCTGCACGGTATAAATGACCTGCGCATTGAAGAGGTTGATATGCCAACGATTACCAGTGACGAACAAGTGCTAATTCGGATAAGAGCTGTTGGTGTTTGTGGTTCTGACATTCACTACTACCGTGAGGGGCGTATTGGCAGATTCGTGGTCAAAGAGCCGTTGATATTAGGTCATGAGTGTGCCGGTGAGGTGGTAGAAGTTGGTAAAGCTGTTAAAGGCTTGAAGCCGGGTGATAAGGTGGCAATAGAACCCGGAGTTGGCTGCAGAAGATGTAAGTATTGTCATGAAGGGAGATACAACCTTTGTCCGCAGGAGAAATTTATGGCAACGCCACCAACTCATGGTGCGTTTGCTGAGTATGTCGTTTGGGATGGCGATTTTGTTTTCAAGCTCCCGGATGAGACATCATTCGAAGCTGGTGCTTTATGTGAGCCTTTGGCTGTTGCATTGCATGCGGTTAACATATCGGAAATGAGGTCAGCATCAACTGTTGCTGTTTTAGGTTGCGGACCTATTGGATTGGCTTTAATTCAAGCTGCGATTGCAAGCGGTGCATCAAGCGTGATCGCTACCGACATCTACTCACTCAGACTGAACAAAGCTTTGGAGATGGGCGCTACCTATGTTTTCAACGCCAACGAGGTTGATGCAGTTTCTGCGATACTTGAGGCAACAGACGGTGAAGGTGCTGATGTTGTTTTTGAAGCGGCTGGCTCTGTGGTAACGCAAAGACAAGCATTCTCAGTTGTCAAGAGCGGTGGCGTGATAGTTCTCGTTGGGATGACTCCGGAGGATAAAAACGAGGTCCCTTTGCTTGATTTGATCACGCGTGAATATCAGGTGCGTGGCATATTGCGGTATGCCAACAGTTATCCTCAAGCAGTTGCTCTAACAGCGACCGGCAAGGTTAACTTGCTACCAATGGTGACACATCGTTTCCCCTTGGAAAAGACGGTTGAGGCACTTGAGTTAGCCGATACAAAGAAGGACGAAGCCATCAAGGTTATGGTTACCATGAGCTGATGCTGAAGCTACAGGCACAAGTTGGGTGGGGTGTTGAAAATGAGGCGCCACACGATTGAGTTTTTAGTTGAAGGTGGTGTTTACATTGAAACGCTCATAAGGGCGATTGATGAGGTGCGTTTTGAGAAGCGATGGTCCGTTTGGGCTTCGGTGAAAGGTGAAAAGTGTGTCGTTAAGATGTGGCGATGGTTCATACCTGTTACATTGCTCATTGTGGATGGTAAGCGCGTTAGAGTGTTGCGCGAAGAGGGGTTTGTCATCTGGATGGCGTATGAGAAGCGCTCAGCAGCACAGGAGCCGTTGCGAAGGCTCATCAATGAATTGCGTTTCAGGAAGCTTGTTTCATATTGACTGGAAAGAGAATAGCTGTTTTGTGAGGTGGGTGTTTCGTGGCACAGGTTAAGCGCTACCTCGTCAGCTTGGATGAGTGTCGTTCTCAAGGTCTTGTTGTAAGGAACTACGATGCTGTAATAGTTGGGAGTGGCATAGCAGGGCTATGGACAGCGCTACAACTTCTTTCGGTTAGAGATGCCAAGATTGCAATTGTAAGCAAGGCTTCAGCCCACGAATGCAATACATACTACGCTCAAGGTGGCATTGCAGCTGTCCTTTATCCAACTGATTCCCCTGAGATGCATTTCAGTGATACGGTTGAAGCAGGAGCTGGGCTTTGCAACACTGAGGCTGCATGGGTGCTCGTCACCGAGACTCCTTCTCTAATCCATGAGCTACGCTCACTTGGTGTAAGGTTTGAAGAGGAAGACGGGAAGCTAAAGCTTGCTCGCGAAGGCGCACATAGAGTTAGCCGAATCGTCTATGCAAGAGGTGACAGAACAGGGTATGAGATTGAGCAAGTGTTGCTTAGGAAGGTGAGGGAAAAAGGTGTTGATCTGCTTGAGTGGACGTTTGCAATTGACCTCCTTACGATGGATAATGAATGTTTTGGCGTGCTCGCTTGGTCGGAACACGATCATTGTTATATGGCGTTGCTTGGCTTAGTTACATTCATTTGCACTGGTGGTGTCGGACAGTTGTATGAATCAACAACAAACGCGAAGGTTGCTACAGGTGATGGTCTGGCGATGGCGTATCGTGCTGGTGCAACGCTTACAGATTTAGAGTTCATCCAGTTTCATCCAACTGCCCTCTACGAAATTCGTTCTCCAAGGCTTTTAATAAGTGAGACAGTCAGGGGTGAAGGTGGCATACTGCTCAACATTAATAAGGAGCGTTTTATGCCGCGCTATCATCCGATGGGTGAGCTTGCGCCAAGGGATGTTGTTTGTCGGGCTATACTCAATGAGATGAAGCGCACCAATTCTGACCATGTGTTCATTGATGTAACTTCACTTGATGGGGGATTGATAAGGAAACGCTTCCCATACATCTATGAGCAATGCCTTGAGCGTGGTTACAATATCGCTAAGCAACCAATACCAGTTGCTCCAGCTGCACACTACATCATGGGCGGTATTAGTGTTGACCTCTATGGGCGAACATCCATACGCAGGCTGTATGCTGTTGGTGAGGCATCTTGCACAGGGTTGCATGGTGCAAACAGGCTCGCAAGTAATTCGTTGAACGAAGCCCTCGTCTTCGGGAAAAGAGCAGCCAAGGATGCTTTACAATTCATGGAGAATGCCACCGTCAATGTTGATGTAACAGCGCTTCTTGAGGGGCAGGGTGAGGATAAGGAAGCAAACATAGATTTTGTCCAAATACATTCCAACTTGCAAAAGCTGATGAGCGAAAGCGTTGGTATAAGCAGAGAGAAGCGTGGTCTTGAAGCAGCTCGCTCACAGATTGAGCAATGGTTAAACTCTTTCAAACATGTGGCGCCGACTGTGAAGGCGTGGGAGGTAGCAAATATGCTTTTGATTTGCAGGTTAATAGTTGAGTCGGCGCTAATGCGTATGGAGAGCAGGGGGGCGCACTATAGAGAAGATTACCCAGAAAGGGACGATGTAAGGTGGCTTGCACGAATCATTCATGTATGTCACCAAACTGGAGATCATATCCTCGTGCCAGGGAAGGTGAGCATATCGAGGGTGGTCAAGACATCAATATAATCGTTCACGGAGGGCAAGAGGAATGCAAGGGAGAAAAAGCAAGCGCTTCATAACGATAAGCAGATCAGAGTTCGCCCGCAGGAAGGGTGTTACAGATATAGCTTACGAAGTTGGATTGATACATTTTGCAGTTCCACTTAAGGCTGGTAGGGAAGCTAAGGAACGTATCCAGATATTGAGTGAATTGAGTGCTGGTGGTGTGAAGCCAATACTCGTCAAGTTTCATCCTCACTCGCTTCACTTCACGGTTCGTTCCCAAGAGAAGGAGAAGGCACTTGATGTTTTGAGGAACAAATTGCACCTTGAGCCAACAGTGACAGATAACTGTTGTCTTGTTGCTGTCATCTCTTCAGCGATGAGGGATCTTCCGGGCGTGATGTCAAAGATTGCGGAAGCTGCCCTGCACCTTTCAACTGATGTTCTTGAAACAAGCGACACAAGGTCTGCCGTTCTCCTTCTTGTGCACGAGAATGAGGCAACGCAATTTATGAAAGCTTTGTGCAAAGCCTTCAATGTGCGTTCCCCAAAAAGCCTTTAGGGTGATTGCTATATTGGGGGGTGTATAAAGGCATGCCGTCTTACCGTAATAAGGTGATAGTGCAAAAATTTGGTGGCACATCTGTTCATCCCACTGAAAATCTGCTTGCCTCGGCACGATGTGTTATCAGAGCAATACATCAGGGTTGGTCGCCGGTCGTAGTTGTCTCTGCACCGGGGCGTAGAGGAGATCCTTATGCAACCGACACGCTCAAGAAGCTTGCCGAGGCTATAGATCCACAGGTGCCAGTTAAACCAAGGGAGCTTGACTTGCTCATGACATGTGGCGAGATAATCTCAATCGTGCTTATGGCTCAGGCGATAAGGGTGTTAGGTGGCTATGACACAATAGCGCTCACTGGTGGACAAGCTGGCATATACACTGACTACGAGTTTGGCAATGCGAGGATAATTGAGATTGATACACGCTATATTTGGCGCTGCTTGCGCGAAGGCAAGATACCAGTTGTTGCTGGTTTCCAAGGGGTTACAAAACGCTCAGTTGAAGGGCGCTATGTCCATGGTGCTATAACGACTCTTGGTAGAGGAGGTTCAGATACAACTGCTGCTGCGCTTGGGATGGCACTCGGTGCTAACTTCATTGAGATATACACCGATGTGGATGGCGTGATGACAGCTGACCCAAGGATCGTTGGAAACAAAGCTAAAAGACATGACAACCTCACTTATGAGGAGGTCTCGGAGTTGACACATCTTGGTGCAAAAGTTATCCACCCAAGAGCTGTTGAAATTGCATATGAGAGCAAAACGCCCATATTGGTCAAAAGCATCAAACCAACATCAGTTGGGACAAGGGTGGATAAGTCGCTTCTTGATGTCGGTGAATTGCATCGCATAACTGGTATAACGCAATCAGCGCCTGTTGTGCACTTCAGGATGGAACTTGAAGAGCGCGAGGATTTGCCCGAAGTTGAGATGCTTGTCTACAGGGCGCTCGGTGACAGTAACATAAGCGTTCACTTCAATGTCCACTTCGAAAACGGTTTCGAATTTGTTGTTAGCAGGGAAGTCATGTCACAGGTGTTGGATGTCCTTGACGGGCTATTGCTGAATGTTAGTAGTGGGCGAGCTTATGTGTTACTTGTGGACGAGCATCGCGAAGCCTCAAAGGTGAAACTGCGAATGTTAAGCGAAGCTTTCAAGCAGCTCGGAAAGCAAACGCAGATAAAAGTCATGAAAGTAAAAGTTGGAGCAAACAGGGTCACAGTTTCAATCGTAGCGCCAAACGTAAGAAACCATCCAGAGGTGCTTACGAGAGCACTGGATGCGCTTTATAAAGCAAACATTGATGTGCTACAAGTCTCGGATGCAGACCACTCACTCTCATTCCTCGTCTACGAAGAGGATATGAACCGAGCGGTAAATGTGTTGCATCAAGAGTTCGTTGAGACCTCTTAAGTTCAAAGTCTATCCAGCAAGCGATGAGGTTCTTTGGAAGGTGATAGACCTCTATGAGTTTTGTAGCCGATTATTGGTATGTAGCGCTGTTTGCCTTGAGTGGGATTGTATTTGCATTTGCTGCGCTTTTCCTTGCGTGGCTCATCCGCCCACACAACCCGACCGCGGATAAACTCGTTTCATACGAATGTAGCGTGCGCCCCATTGGTGAGGCAAGGGTTCAGTTTCGTATCATCTTCTACCTTGTAGCACTCTTGTTCGTAGCGTTTGAGGTGGAGATAATCTTCCTTTTCCCATGGGCTGTTGTGCTGAAAAAGATCGGCAAACTTGGGCTCGGGTTTCTTGCTTGGTTTGATATGATGCTTTTCATTGGCATCCTTTTGTGCGGATGGCTCTATGCTTACCTTAAGAAGGTTCTTGACTGGTGAGGAGTGTTTCTGCATGCCTTTGAGTGCTGACCAACTTGAGGAGAGGATAAGGG
Source organism: Candidatus Thermosaccharophagus gerlachensis (assembly GCA_041538025.1). Taxonomy (GTDB): domain Bacteria; phylum Armatimonadota; class Fervidibacteria; order Fervidibacterales; family Thermosaccharophagaceae; genus Thermosaccharophagus; species Thermosaccharophagus gerlachensis. The sequence continues at coordinate 54,329 of JBGOEV010000001.1, forward strand.
GAGTCGCTAAGGGGCTGCCGTTATCGTTCGGCTTTGGAAAAAGTGGTCTGGAGGTTCGTGTCGATAAGGACTATGTGGTTGAGCTTTGTAAGTTGCTTCGCGATGACACCGAATTGCAGTTTGATTACTTGCGCTGTTTAAGCGCTATTGATTGGTTTGAAGAGGGTCAAATGGAGGTTGTGTATCACCTCTATTCAATGAAGCATGGGCATAGCTTAGTTGTAAAGGTGCGCGTCAAAAGGGATGACCCTCGCTTACCATCGGTGAGCAGTATATGGGCAGCAGCAAACTGGCATGAGAGGGAAGCATACGATTTACTCGGTATCATTTTTGAGGGGCATCCAGATTTGAGGCGCATACTACTTCCACAAGACTGGACTGGGCACCCGCTGCGGAAGGATTACAGTTACAACCCAGTTGAGTTTGATGAAGAGTATGCTGGTAAGGTTAGGAGGGGCGAAATAACTTGAGCAAGTTATATCACTCAAGCCAAAGCGATGTTGATAGCGTTCGTCCCGGTGAGGCTATAAAGACAGATAAGTTGGTTGTGAACATGGGACCTCAGCACCCGAGCACTCATGGTGTCTTACGGGTGATATTGACTGTGGACGGTGAATGGGTAGTTGCAGCTGAACCAGAGGTTGGCTATCTTCACAGGGGCTTTGAGAAGCTTGCTGAGATGCGCGCCTATGAGCAAACCATTTTCCTCAGCGACAGGTGGGATTACCTCTCATCGATGAGCAACAACTTAGCTATGTCGCTCGCCATTGAGACTCTGCTTGAAATACAGGCTCCAGAGAAAGCACAGTGGATAAGGATGCTTGTGGCAGAGCTACAGCGTATAGCCTCTCATCTCGTTTTCATAGCTGCATACGGCTTGGACATGGGTGCGATGACACCTTTCTTCTATTGCTTTAGAGAGAGGGAAAAGATTGTTTGGCTGTTTGAGATGCTTTGTGGAGCGAGGCTGACATACCACTACGTTCGTATTGGTGGGGTGGCAGCAGATTTACCTGAAGGCTTCATTGAAGCTCTTGAGGCAACCATACCACAGTTGAAGAGAGGGTTTGATGAAATTGATGAGTTGTTACTCTACAACCCGATATTCATTGAGCGAACGAGAGGCATCGGTATCATTGATCCACAGTTGGCGGTTAACTACGGTCTATCTGGTCCGATGATAAGGGCGAGTGGGATACCGTATGATGTTCGTCGCTGTCATCCGTATCTTTTTTACGATGCCGTTGAATGGGATGTTGTTGTGCATGATGCTTGCGATTGCTGGGCACGAGTATGGGTGCGTTCACAAGAGATGCGCCAAAGCTTGAGGATAGTTGAGCAAGTTGTGGAAAGGTTGAAGGGAATGCCAAGTGGGAATGTGAGCGCAAAGGTTCCCAAACCTATACGCCCTAAAAAGGGCGATTGCTATGTCGCCATTGAATCTCCAAGGGGTGAGTTGGGCATTTATATCGTGAGTGATGGCTCTCAGAAACCATACAGGGTGAAGATAAGAGGACCTTCTTTTGTAAACCTTTCAATAGCTCAAAGGGTGTTGCCGGGAGCTAAGATAGCTGACCTCGTAGCGATACTTGGTAGCTTTGACCTCGTAATGGGTGAAGTGGATAGGTGAGGGGATAAATGTATGGGTTCAGCTTGAGTTCATTTTGCGAGCGCTTTCTTAAGTGGACTAAGTTACCAACGGATTTGTTGGTTGGTGTTATCGTGGCAGTCTTCATTTTCTTCTTTATGACTTTCGTTGTTCTTGCGCTTGTTTACCTGTTTCGCAAGTTTGTTGGTTTTGTGCAAGTGCGTCTTGGACCTCGCTATGTTGGACCAAGAGGGTTGCTTCAAACCGTGTGTGACGCACTCAAGTTGCTCGCCAAGGAAGACATCATGCCAGAGAACGCTGACAAAGGTGTTTTTATTGCAGCACCACTCATCGTGTTTTTGCCTGCGTATCTCGTCTACATCGTCATACCTTTTGGGCATCCTTCACACTTCCAACCGAAAGACTTAAACTTGGGCATACTATATGTGCTCGCCATAACTTCTATAACGGTGATCGGGATTGTATCAGCAGGATGGGCTTCTGGGAGTAAGTGGGCGACAATCGGTGGAATGCGCTCTGCTGCTCAACTCATTTCATACGAAGTGCCAATGTCATTGTCTGTCATCGTGCCAGTGCTTGTTTCTGGCTCTTTGAGCATGAAAGAGATAGCACAGGCACAGGGTGATCGTTTCTGGCATTGGAACTTCTTTAATCTTAACTATTTCGGCTTGACATTCCCTGCCTTCATCATCTACATGATATGCGCTCTCGCTGAGACAAACCAAATACCGTTTGACCTCCCAGAAGCTGAGAGCGAGCTTGTTGCTGGCTACAATGTGGAGTATAGCGGTATGCGTTTCGCTTTCTTCTTCCTTGCTGAGTTTTCAAACCTGTTCGTTGTTTGCGCCATCGCTACAACTCTTTTCCTCGGCGGATGGCATGCTCCTTTCCCATTCCTACCAAGTGAAGGGCTTTGGTCTGTGCTATGGTTTATGCTCAAGACATGGACTCTCACCTTTGTAGCGCTCTGGATTAGAGCAACATACCCAAGGGTGAGGATTGACCAACTAATGGAGTTCGCTTGGAAGAGGCTGTTCCTGGTAGCTCTCATTGATGTTGCAGTTGTTTCGCTCATCGCAGCCACATCGTGATGTATTGAAAGACTCCTTTAGGGGGTTAAGCTATGGGAAGAGATGTTGTGTGGTGGGCATTCTTCTACCTCATATCCGCTTTTGTCCTTTTCAATGCTATCATCGTAGTAACATCACCAACCCTTTTTCGGTGCTTGCTTCACTTAATGCTTGTGTTCATTGGTGTTGCAGGGCTTTTTCTATTGCAAGGGGCGATCTTCCTTGCTGGCGTTCAAGTGCTGATATATACGGGTGGTGTGACAACTCTCATTCTGTTTGCAGTGATGTTAAGCGAGGAAGTGGTTGGGAAAGGTAGGGCATTGGTAAGCAGAGGGAAGGGGATGGGAATAGTTGTAGCAGCTTGCTTTCTTGTGCTCATGTTTGCGCTCTACAGCTCTTGTGTTGTTTTCTTACCACCAACCTATGAAGCACACATATCTCCAGTGGCTCAGTTCGTTGCTAAAGCCCCTTCTTCTGCGATGGGCAATGTGGAAGCCTTCGGCGTGGCATTGTTAACGCAATTTCTTGTGCCGTTTGAGTTTGTCTCGGTCCTGATACTCGTTGCCATTGTTGGCGCTATCACCGTGGCAAGGCTTTCAGGAAGCAAGTGAAAAAACTTAGCTGTGAAAATTTGCGGTGTGAGGTGGGAGTGGATGATCAGCAGTATGATGCATTACCTCATCCTTTCGGCGATGCTTTTTTCCATAGGCATCTACGGTATCTTGACGAGGAGAAATGCTATTGCGATCCTGATGTGCATTGAACTGATGCTTAACGCGGTCAATTTGAACTTCGTCGCCATAGGTGCCCATTTGACGCCAAACCAGATTACTGGTCAGCTCTTTGCAGCCTTTGTAATAACTGTCGCAGCTGCTGAAGCATGCATCGGATTTGCCTTGATCATTGCCATATACAGGAACTTTGAGAAAGTGAGTGTTGACGACATTAATATCATGCGCTGGTGAGGCTATATGCCCTCTGTTCTATCAAACTTGGCTCTGGCAGATAAAGCATGCATTATTCATGATGTTATCCCGTTGCTCATCATAGTCCTGCCCTTTTCCTCCTTCCTTATCTGCACGTTGTTTGGATACAAGCTCAAGAAGGGCGCCGGATTGTTATCGCTTCTACTCGTTGGCTTTTCATCGCTGCTGTGCCTTTTGGTGTTTGTTGATGTCATAGTTTCAAGCAAAGGAAACAATGTGCTCACACAAGGTTGTTGGATGGCAATTCGTATAGGCTCTAAGGAAACCCCTTTAGTCATAACTCTCGGCTACCTTATTGACCCACTCACATCTATCATGCTTTTCGTCGTTGGTTTTGTTGGTTGGTGGATAATGCTTTACTCCGTCGGATACATGGATGGCGACCCACGATATCATCGTTACTTTGCATACATGTCGCTCTTCATGGCATCAATGCTTGGCTTGGTCCTCTCCAACAACTTCGTGATGCTTTACATATGCTGGGAGCTTGTTGGGCTTTGCTCTTATCTTTTGATCGGCTTCTGGTATGAGAGAGAAGCTGCGATGCGGGCTTGTAAAAAGGCTTTCATAGTAACGAGGCTTGGTGACACAGGGTTTGCCCTCGGTATATTCCTTTTGGTCTCAGTGTTTGGCAGCGTCGCATTTTATCCGTTGGATGGCGTTAATGGCATCTTCACATCCATTGGATATTCTGCCAAGGGAAAAGAGAATGTGCTTGCCCTTGCAGCGTTGCTATTGTTTTGTGGAGCAGTTGGCAAGTCAGCTCAGTTCCCTTTGCATGTTTGGCTTCCAGATGCAATGGAAGGACCAACACCAGTCAGCGCATTAATACACGCTGCAACTATGGTTGCAGCTGGAGTTTACATGGTCGCAAGATGCTTCGTTTTGTTTGATGTTAATGTGACTGGCAAGCTGAGCCTTTTTGATGGTCTCATCGTGCTTTCACCTGCATACCTTGTTGCTCTGATCGGTTCATTTACAGCCTTCATGGCTGCAACTATTGCGCTCGTCCAAACAGACATAAAGCGCATACTGGCTTACTCAACGATAAGCCAGCTTGGTTACATGATGATGGCTCTCGGGATCGGTGCATACTCAGCTGGCACATTTCATCTCGTAACACATGCGTTCTTCAAAGCGCTTTTGTTCCTTTGTGCTGGAAGCGTTATACACGCAATGGGCACAAACGAAATCTTTGAGATGGGTGGACTGAAGAGTGTTATGCCGATAACGTTCGCCACATATGTCATAGGTATGGGTGCACTTGCTGGCATACCACCCCTCTCTGGCTTCTGGAGCAAGGACGAAATACTTGCACATGCTTTTATGCACAGCAAGTTGATTTGGCTAATCGGTGAGGTTACAGCCTTCTTAACTGCTCTTTACATGACAAGACAGCTTTGCGTTGTCTTTCTTGGTTCACCGAGGAAGCCAGAGGCTCATCCTCACGAGAGTCCACCTGTCATGTTGGTGCCGTTGATCGTGCTTTCAATTGGTGCAGCTGTAAGCGGATTGTTTGGGACACCGTGGATGAACTTATATGCAAGTTTCATCAATCATGGTGTAGCACATGCGGGTGCTCATCACAAGCCATCGGCTACTGTTATGCTTTTCTCGGTTGCAGTATCTTCTCTCGGCGTGCTCTGTGGGTATCTGCTCTATGGCTCAAGGCAAATCCAAAGCCACCTTGAAGATCCGCTACGCAAGTTCTTAGGCAACCTTTATTCCTTCCTCGAGGCGAAATGGCACATGGACTGGTATGAGGGAAAAGCTATAAGGCATGTTTTCTTCTCACTCGTTGGGTTATGTAGGAGGTTTGATCTTGGTGTTGTTGATGGCTTTGTCAATCTCGTTGGGTGGGCTGTTGCGTATGTATTTGCATACTTGCACCGTTTCTTTGACCTTTATGTGGTTGATGGGTTTATCAATGGGTTGGCTTTCGTTACCGGCGTTTGCGGTGACATGTTAAGGCGCATACAAACTGGCTTTATACGCCATTACATGCTCTTCATCCTGATGGGTTTTGTTTTCCTGCTCATCGTCAGCCTGTGGCGTATCGTCGTTTTAGGTCACCCATGATTTTGCTATGAGGTGGTGAGATGTGACGGAAGGCATTGGAATACTAACAGCAATAACATTCCTACCAGCATTGGGTGCTCTTATGATTGCCATAACGCCAAGAGAGCGTGTTGCGCTAATACGCTCAATAGCTCACTTGATAAGTGGCTTTGTGCTTTTGCTTTCGCTCTTCATGTTCGCTGACTTGGACAAGCACTCACCTAAGATGCAGTTCGTTGAGAGCTTCCTTTGGATACCGATCATTAACATCCGATACTACCTTGGTGTTGATGGTTTAAGCGCTCCACTCGTTGTTTTAACAGCGTTACTCACTTTTCTTTCAATCGTTTACTCACCAACGGCTATAAGGCATCGTGAGAAGGACTACTATGCCCTTTTTCTCCTGCTTGAGACGGGCATGATAGGCGTCTTTGTGGCGCTTGACTTCATCCTCTTTTACATTTTCTGGGAAGTGAGCCTCGTGCCGATGTATTTCATTATCGGCATCTGGGGCGGACCAAAGCGTGAGTATGCAGCCATTAAGTTTTTCCTTTACACACTCTTCGGTTCCGTCTTTATGCTTCTCTCAATACTGACTCTTTACTACTTCAGCGGACCTCCATCTTATGATCCAACGCAGTCACGCACCTTTGACATGCTTGAGCTTATATCGCAACGCCCATTAAGTGGGAACTTGCTTATTCAGCTCCTTTGTTTCCTTGGCTTCTACATTGCGTTCGCAATAAAGGTTCCTGTCTTCCCATTCCACACCTGGCTTCCAGACGCTCATGTTGAAGCACCAACTGCTGGCAGTGTCCTTCTTGCTGGCATACTCCTGAAGATGGGCACATATGGCATGGTGCGAATCCTGTTACCTCTATTCCCTGAAGCCTGCCAGCTCTTTTGGAAGCCTATGGCTATCCTTGCGCTTATCAACATACTGTATGGCGGTTTGGTGGCGATGGGGCAGGATGATTTGAAAAAGCTCATAGCATATTCAAGCATTGCTCACATGGGCTTCGTCATGCTCGGTGTCGCTGCTGCTGCTAAAGGCTTGCACGATGTGCCAAACAATTTCATTGAACCAGTCATCCGCGCGAAGGTGATGGCTTTGAACGGTGCCACTCTTGAGATGGTCGCCCATGGGCTTATCACAGGTAGCCTCTTCCTGCTCGTCGGCGTCATTTACGAGCGAGTCCATCACCGAGATTTAAACTCGTTTGGTGGGCTTTGGAACAAGATGCCAGTTTACAGTTCGGTGCTTGCGTTCATGGCTATGGCATCGCTTGGGTTACCTGGGCTGGCTGGCTTTTGGGCTGAGTTCTTAGCCTTGATGGGTGCATTCGGTGTCTACGGGCATTTCGCTTGGCTTGCTGTCTTTGGGATCGTCATTGTAGCTGCTTTCTTCCTGTGGATGCTACAGCGGATGCTCATGGGCTCAATGCCAAGGGAGTATGAAAGGCTTAAAGACATGGATGCACGTGAGTGCATCTCCTTGTTCCCTTTGGTTTTCCTTGTGTTTCTCTTGGGTGTTTATCCGCATCTTCTCCTTGAACCGATAAACACTGTTATGGTGAGCATTGTTGAGTCATTGCGTCTGTAACTCTTTTTGTGGTTCCGTTTTCCTTTGGAGTTGATGAGGGGATGGATGAGCTGATGGTTTTTCTTGGTTACTTTGCATCTGAGTCAATTCTTGCCATCGGAAGCATCACGATACTCCTTATCGGCTTGTTTTCAAAACTTAGGAGCCGTTATATTGGTTATTTTGCGGCTTCCATCATGGCGCTTTCCGCTTTTGTTGTGCCATGGCAGGGCTGGCTTGCTGTTCAAGTTCGGTCGCTAAGTTCAACCGTTCGTCCATTCTTTAGCTTTTGTCTTTCACCAGACCTCTTTTCCGTTTACTTCAAATTCGCCATCGCTATAGCTATGCTCATTGTCATCTTGGCGTCACTTGATTATGTTGAAGCGAACTTTGAGGCAGTTGGAAGTGAGTTTTATGCACTGATGTGTTTTGCTACCTTAAGCATGTCTTTCATGGTCTCAGCAGTTGAGCTTATAACCATTTTCATAGCTGTTGAGCTGACAAGCATAGCTTCCTATGCGCTTGCTTCGTTTGATGTATCCACACCACGTTCCTCCGAGGCTGGTGTCAAATACTTTCTTGTGGGGGCAATTGCTACCGCTGTAAGTCTTTATGGCATGTCTCTCATTTTTGCTTTGGCTGGCACTACGAATTTGTTTGGTATACTTAAGGCACAGTCTGAGACATCTTTGCATCTTCCACTGCTCATCCTTGTAAGCCTTCTCATGGTCATGGCATCGCTTGGTTTTAAGGCAGCGCTTGTGCCATTCCATGCTTGGGTTCCAGATGTTTATGAAGGCGCGCCAACATCAGTTACTGCTTTTTTGGCTGCTGCATCAAAAGTTGCTGCGTTTGGTCTTTTGGCTCGATTCATGTTGTATGGTTTTTCTGCATCGGAGGAGCTCTGGCGTCCCATCATGTCAATAGTGAGCGCTATAACAATGACGCTTGGTAACCTCTTCGCTATACCGCAACGGAACATAAAGCGAATGCTCGCATACTCAAGCATAGCTCACGCTGGGTATATGCTTGTTGGATTATCATCGGTTGGGCATGCGGAGATAAAGTTCATGATGGGTGAAGGAGCTTTAGGAAACACCGATGTAGCAATGACTGGTCTTCTCCTTTACTCCCTTGCGTATGCATTTGCCACAGGTGGGGCATTCGTTGTGGTGCTTGTTGTCTCAAACATTATTGGAACGGAGGAAATAGATGGATACGCTGGTTTATCACAACTTATCCCACATGCTGCGTGGGCTCTTGTCATCTTCTTCCTCTCCCTCATCGGCATACCACCGCTTGCTGGCTTCTTTGCTAAAATGCTTGTGTTTGCAAGCGCCATATATTCGGATATGACATGGCTTGCCGTCGTTGGTGTCCTCAACTCCGTCGTATCGGGCTATTACTATTTCAATGTGATTAGGCAAATGTTTTTGCTCCCACCAGAAAAGAAACAAGCAATCCACCGAACAACACCAAGCATGGATGCAGCACTCCTCATAGCACTGCTTGGGACAATCCTAATAGGCTTGCTGCCAAACCCGTTCATACGATGGGTAAGAGACACTATTTACGGTGTCATTGCAACGCAGCCTTAGTGGGGAGGATTAGAAGATGCATAAAGAACTCGCATTCGTGATGCTGAAGCCTGATGCACTTCAAAGGAGGCTCGTTGGTGAAATAATATCAAGGTTTGAGCGGAAAGGTTTGAAGCTCATCGGGATGAAAATGGTTATGATGGAGCGCAAACAAGCTGAGGAACTATACGAAGCGCATAAGGGGAAGGATTTCTTTGAGCCATTGATTAACTTTGTCACTTCGCACCCAGTTATAGTCATGGTTTGGGAGGGCGAAAATGCTATAGCAGCTGTGAGGCAACTTATTGGTGCAACAGATCCGATTAAGGCAGCTACTGGAAGCATACGCGGTGACTTCGGTTTAAACACAACGATGAACCTTATCCATGCTGCAGATTCGGCAGAATCGTCCATAAGGGAAATGAACATCTTCTTCTCAGAGGACGAACTCTTTGATGTGTGAATTGGCGAACTTAAAAACGAGTGGTGAGACATGAAATGCTCGCAAACCGTTACCGCAGTTTACTTAGGTCATTTCCAGGCGGGGACGACCTGTATGCTCTAATTGAGAGCCATCTCCAGTCCGTTCAAGCTATGTTAGTTGGATGCGCAAAGAAAGCCTCCGGAGAGCTTGTTGAAACCGTTACACACGCTCTTAGCGCTGGTGGGAAAATGATTCGTCCAATTCTTACACTTCTTTCAGCGTGGACAATAAGCGAGGTTAATGAACGGACTATAACTTATGCTACAGCGATTGAACTGATACACACTGCGAGTCTTTTGCATGACGACGTAATTGACGATGCAAAAGTGAGGCGATGCAAACCTACTGTAAACTCTGTCTGGGGTGACAAGGCTGCTATAACTACGGGCGATTTCATGTTAGCTTGCGCTTTTGAGCTGCTCGCAAAACATAATGATGAGCGCATTATAAGCGACATAGCTGAAACAGCACAGCAAATGTGCTGTGGACAGATGCTTGAAGTCGTGCACTCCTTTGATCTGGATATGACCTACGAGGAGTATCTTGAAATCATCAAGCTAAAGACAGGCAGGCTGTTCGCATCGGCTTGCTATGCTGGTGGCATCTCAGCTAACGCATCACTTGAGGAAGCCGAGTGCTTGAAGGAGTTCGGGCTTTCAGTAGGTATAGCTTTCCAGATGATAGATGACTTGCTTGATTTCGTTGGGGAGGAAAAAGAGCTTGGAAAGCCAGTTGGACAGGATATAAAGCACGGGAAGATAACACTGCCACTCATAGAGCTTATAAGGGTGCTCAAAGCAAAAGAGGAAGCTAATTTAGTTGCGTGGCTTTGTGGGAAATTGAGGGAAAGAACAACTGATAAAGAGCTTGTTGCCTTCCTGAGGCAAGCCATTGTCCAACATCGCATTGATGAGCATGTTAGGGCAGTGGCAAAGTCGTTCACTGATAGTGCTGTCAGGATGCTTCAAGCCTTGAAGGGGAAACGATGGGAAGCATTGTCTCAGGTAGCAGCCATTATCCCTGAATGGCAGGTGGAGGTGCCATGAAAGCGATAGTTCTTGCTGCTGGGTATGCCACAAGGTTATACCCCATAACATTAAACAAAGCAAAACCGCTGTTGCCGATCGCTGGGAGACCAATGATTGAATACACTCTCATGCGTATAGCACCCCTTGAGGCAGTTGACGAAGTGTTTATAGTCACGAACGGACGCTTCTACAACGACTTTATAGAGTGGCTTAATGGCTTCTCTCCGTCCTTCACCAAAGTGATAAGGTTACTAAGCGATGGCACAATGACGAACGAAGAGCGCATGGGAGCTATCGGTGACCTCATATTCACGATTGAGTCAAACAATATTGACGATGACTGCCTTGTGGTGGCTGGTGACAACCTTTTTGATTTTGAGCTTTCTGAGTTTGTGCACTTTGCGCTAACTCGTGGGACAAGCGTTGGATTATACAAGGTGGAAGATATTGAGCTGGTCAAACGATACAGCGTCGTTGAAGTTGATGAGGAAGGGCGGATCATTTACTTTGAAGAGAAACCAAAAGAACCGCGCACTAACTTGGTTGCAATTTGCCTATACCTGATCAGGCGTGGTGACTTACATAAGCTCTTTGAATATCGTGCTGAAGGTCACCTGATGGATGAACCGGGTTACTTCATTCAATGGCTTTGCAAGCGCACAGATGTTTATGGGTATTTGTTCACGGGCATCTGGTTTGACATAGGCGACAAAGGTAGCTTGATGATCGCTGATAAAATTTTCAAATCCCTTTCGGGGGCAGATGCGATTGTGTAACTTCTTCCAATTCCCACACTGCAACTGCGTCTACATCTAAACCACCTATGAGGTTCCTCTCAAGCCTATATGAACCTGCGCATGCTATCATTGCTGCGTTGTCTGTGCACAGCGATATCGGTGGGATGACAAGCTTCAATCCGTAGCTCTCTGCAAGCTCTTTCATTCTCTGACGCAAACGCCTGTTTGCAGCTACCCCACCAACTACAGCAAGCAAGCTCGGTTTAACTTTTTCAATCGCTCTTGCTGTCTGCATGAGTAGCATATCAACCACGGTTTCTTGGAAGCATGCAGCTATGTCACAGGTTGTTATTTTGTCTGTCTTCGTTTTGAGCCTCCCTCTATCATGCCCCTCAACGAAGCGCACAACCGCTGTCTTCAGCCCTGCGAAACTGAAATCAAATGATTCACCCATATCAGCTCTTGGGAAGGCGATAGCATGCGGGTCTCCATTCATTGCAGCTTTATCAATTGCTGGACCCCCGGGGAAGCCTAAGCCGAGAATCCTTGCGACTTTGTCAAACGCTTCTCCAGCAGCATCATCTCTTGTGCGCCCAAGCACTTCATAGTTACCAAGGTCATTGGCATAAACTAACTCTGAGTGCCCACCAGACACAATCAGACAGAGCAAAGGGAAATCAACATCTACATCCGCAAGGAAGGCGGAAAAGAGATGCCCTTCAAGATGGTTGACTGGGATAAGTGGCTTGCTAAGAGCTATGCAAAGAGCCTTTGCCACAGATAACCCAACAGCGAGTGATGTTATAAGTCCAGGTCCACATGTGACAGCTATCCCATCAACAGCATCTAATCTAACCGAAGCTTCTGCTAATGCTGCATCAAGCGCTGGGAAAAGCAATTCCAAGTGCTTCCTTGAAGCTATCTCAGGGACAACTCCTCCAAAAAGCTTATGCCACTCCGCTTGTGAGCAGACAATGTTTGAGAGTATTCTACGCTTGTCTTGAACGAGTGCCACCGATGTCTCATCACATGATGTTTCAATTCCGAGCACAAGCATAACTAACTGTCTACCACCCCTATTGTGCTTTTTGCCTTTGAGATGCGCCTAAGTATAGAGCGCAACCTGTCGTAGTCATCCTTGATCAAGCGGGAAAGCTCTTTACCGAGCGAGACGAGATATAAGTGTGCGTATCCATGAGCTTTCCATGCATACCTGCATGCCGAGATCAGGAGTTCATCTTTTACACCCTTTGCAGATGTGACAATGAGCCTCAAGTAGTCAAACTCCTCTGTGAAACGCTTTGTCTCTTCATCGGTGCACTTGTAAACGAAGCTATGCAACCTTGGTGGTGAAGGTGGCAAAGTTTGCATTATCATCCCTTCCAGCTCGTATCCGACTATCAAGCCTTTAAACTCCGTCCTCAACAGCTCAAATATTTGTGGCTGTTCCTCCATCAGCTCCTCTTCCGTCTTCCCGTAAGCAATCGGGCGCCTAAGTGGGTCTATGCTGTGAGTGGTGATTTCGTAGACGAATGCATATACTGGTGGTTGTGAGTCAACCTTAACGAGTGAACCAAACGGTGGCGACATGTGCAGTTTGAAGCATTGGGCTACAAACTCCGTTGTGCAACTTTCAACGACCTCTGCAACCAATAACATTGCATTGTTCGAAGCCATCGCTCATTAACACCGCCATACACATATGCGTAGCCTCTCATGCACTATTCAATGGCTCATCTTTGTCTTCACTGCTGTTGGTTTGTCTTTTGAGTTCCTTCATTCTCCTCCTGAGCTTTCTCAACGATTGAACGTAGGATGTTGCGTGCAAGGTCTTCATAGAGCCTTTCCCTTTCCCGCATCCTACCTTTGTAAAGCAGATGCGCATCAACGAGCAACAGCAATAGCACCAGTAGCCCGATAAGGAGACAGCATATCCAGAACCAAAGCTCACCCTCAAGCGATTTGAACTTTAATGTAAACATGCCTGCAAAGATGAGTGTAAGGAGCACAAGAAAAAGAAAGCCTATGAATAACCGCAACAGAAGCTGAGCAAGCTTTATCACCGTTCGCTTTCGCCTAAAGTAATAGACCTCAAGGACGATAAGCGTTACCACACCAACCTGCAGTGCCATAATCAAAGCGAGTGCCCACTCGTTAGCCCGCAATTTGTTTCTCCTTCCTTAGCTTCTTCGTGATTACACCATCACAGATATTGTAACTCAAAGGCAGTTAGGGTTGAAATCGTATCCATTGCTTGTTAGGGGTAACGGGGAGGCACTTTGCATGGTAGCAGCCAGCGTTTCCTCTTGATGAACGGTCCACCGTGGAATGTCTGTTCAATCCTTCCGGTCCTTTCCAAATGGTCAAAACAGCTCCTCATGCATCCCCTTGATGCACAAATACCGTAACTCCCACCAACTCCCCACCTTGCTATTTGCGAATGCCCTTCAACAATGAAGCCAGATTCATCCTGCTTCGTCTTTCTCCATCTGCCTGTTGAGAGTGTCCAGCAAAGCTTGTATGCTGCTTCTTCGCTTAACCGCTGCTTGCGAACATCAAACTCCAACCCGGGAAAGCTCTTATGTAAGAATGGCGAAACTCTTGGGTCAGCACCATGATAGCTGAGGGTGCATTTCCCAAAATCAACATCTGCCCACTCGTAAATGTATTCACCAATTTTGACGCTAACCACTTTTCCTTCGCGCACATGTGGTATGGCATTGCATGGGCATCCATGCACGCATGCCATACACCTATCGCATATGCTTCCCGGCTCAACAAGCTCATCTGGCTCAAGTTCAAGGTCGGTTAAAATGGCAGCCAACCTTTGGCGTGGACCAAACTTCTTTGTCAGCAAAACTTTTGACCAACCTATTTCGCCGATCCCTGCAGCAACAGCTGCCAACCTTATAGCAAGATGCACATCTGGTGGCGGTGCGCCATCTCTTAATGGCTCATTTGGCGGTTGAGCTTCTGGAACACCAGGGTAGTATGGCACGGCTTCCCAACCGTGGTCTTCAATGAAGCAAGCTATCTCGTAGACGCCGAGTGGCAAAAAGAGTGTGTTGAGCAGCCCATGATAACCAAAGTAAGTGTAGCTGAGCCAATGTGTTCCTTCTTCAATTCCTCTCCAACAACCTCGCACTATTCGCCTCGCAACAACTATCACAGAACGCGTTTCTGGGAATATGCTTGCAGGGTGCATCTCTTTCGGTGCATTCTCAAATCGCTCAATGTTAGCTACACCAAGCAGGTCAATACCATAGGAGCAAGCGAGCTCGCGGAGCTTTTCCTTTGTCAATGTTTTCCTTTTCACTCTTCGTCCCCCTAAAGCAATTTGATTTGACCGCAGAGGTCAATTTGCCATGGTGGGCGTTTGCGGAAGGGACTGTTGAAGGTGGAGAGGATGCGTCTTTCAAGCTCAAGGTGGTTAACACAGCTCCTTATGCAAATGGCACCAAGACGATCTGGCAACCCTGCATCATGGTATGAGTTTGGGAAAGAACCATTCCTACAGCGCTTGCATAGCTCATAATCAATGTCTGCCACAACCATCCTCTTCCCACAGATTACTATTGTCCTACTTGCATCAGCTCTCAAAGCGCCTAATGGACAGCTCTTAACACATTCCATGCACATGTCACAAAGCGTTTCTTCACTTATTGGAGTTGGCTCAAGCTCTGCATCGGTCAATATAAGTTGCAATCGTTGTCGTGGTCCGAACTCTCGCGTTAGCAACTCGCCACAGTAACCTATCTCACCAAGCCCAGCTCTAACCGCTGCATCCTTTGCATCGATTATGACATTCGGCGCTGGTAAACCACGCCTGACAGGGATTCCCGAGGGCGGTATCTGGGGAGGCAAATCTTGCAATGGCACTGCCTCAAAACCTTTATCCTCAATGAAAGTCGCGATTGTGATAGTAGCGATAGCGAGTATGCGGTCAATGAGCCAAGAACGCCCGTAAAGCTCATAAGAGGTGAAATGCGTTCCTTCCTCAATCCCACGCAGAGCACCTCTCGGTATGCGTTTACCTATAACCAGAACTGAACGAACCTCAGGGAAAATTGATGCAGGGTGATGTTCCTTTGGCACATCATCAAACCTTTCAATAGGCGCAATACCAAGTAAGTCAACCCTGTTCTTTGTAGCGAAAGCCTTGAGCTCTGATGTAAGCTCTTTCATCATGTTCACCTCTACTGAAGCAGTCCATAGGGGCTAACCCATGCAGAAGTTCAAAACGCGGTTGTCAGAGTTACTCATTGCCCTTCTAAACGATGTAGCCTTCGCTGCTATGACTGGGCATGAAACTTGTCCGATAACCCTTTCGGCAACGCTTCCCCAAAGGAAGCGTATGAGACCTGTGCGCCCGTGCGTGCTCATCACAATCATGTCAATCCCTTCTCGTTCAACGAAGAGCGAAATGCCATCAGCTGCGTGGTGGCATCGTATGACATGCATCGGTATTTCATAACCGTCGCCCATAAATTCGCTCACCCATTGCTTCAGTCCGTTTGAGATCATCTTCTCAAGCTCCTGTAACGCTTCCCTCTCCCCGACTGATTCAAGTAGCTCTATGACATGAAGCAAGTGGACTTGTGCGTTGAATGGTTTCGCGATTCTGAGCGCATAATCAATGGCTGCTCTTGTAGCAGCCGAAAAGTCGGTTGGCACAAGTATATGTTTGCATTTCACATCGCTACCTGTTGGTGCTCTTGATGGGACTGCCATTACAGGCACTTGTGCACCCTGTATAACGCGAGCCACAGTTGAGCCCAAGAGGTGTTCTTTCAAACTGCGCATCCCATGAGAGCCGAGAACAATTAAGTCGGCGTGAATGAGCTCAACATACTCAAGTATCTGTGCGGGTGGTGAACCAAGCAGCAATGCCCCTTCAACTTTGAAACCCGAGGAGCGTATTTGTTCAACGCGCTTATTTATTTGCTCGGTGCGTGTGCTTATATGGGCTTTTTGTATTGCGGTTAATGTGTGTGAAAGCTCACCGTCAGTCCATTCATCAAAACCTCTTTCCTCGTAGTATTTGACCCAGTCTGGCACTACATGAACAGCCGTTATCGTTGCCTCAAAATTTCTCGCCAACAAAAGTGCCCACTCAAGTGCCCTCTCAGCTGCATCCGAGAAGTCCGTAGCCCATAGAATATGGCTTATCAAAATGCTTACACCCCCACCTTTGCCCCATAGGTGATCGAGCTTTGAAGTTTGTTTCACTCATATCAAACTGCATCATGCTGGTGTGTCCTCGGTTTGCTCTTTTGTTTCAAGTTCGCCACAAAGCCAGAGCAACTTTTCCCACATCTTATCCACTTCCTGCTGTATCTCATCAATGATGTGTTCATTCTGCGGTTCAAAGAGGTGACGGAAGCGGGCTTGTTTTTCAAGCCACAACCTTATGGGTAGCTTCTCCTTAGGGCGATATGTTAGACGATACTTTCCGTAAACGACTTCATACAGTGGCCAGAAACATGTTTCAGTAGCAAGCCTTGATAGCTCAATCGCTTCTTCAGGTTCATGTCCATGCCCCAAGTTGCAATCGCTGTATACAACGAGCACTGCTGGACCTTCGGTAGTTATTGCCTTTTCAGCCTTTGTCGTTAAGTCTCTCCAGTAAGCTGGATTAGCCTGCGCAACATAAGGGATATTGTGTGCAACAGCTATTGCTGTCAAATCTTTTCTTGGTTGCACTTTACCCGGTATGACTTTTCCAGATGGCGTTGTGGTTGTGTATGCTCCCCTTGGTGTTGCCCCAGAGCGCTGTATACCTGTGTTCATGTAAGCACCGTTGTCATAACACACAAAAACGAAGTCATGCCACCTCTCAAGAGCTCCTGAGAGAGCTTGCAAGCCTATATCGTATGTTCCACCATCGCCAGCAATAGCGATGAATTTAATCTCCTTGCTTATTTTCCCTTTGCGCTTCAGCACTTTGTAGGCAGCCTCAACGCCTGTAATAGTTGCTGCTGCATTCTCAAATGCGCTGTGTATCCAAGGAACATTCCACGCTGTCTCGGGGAAGATGGAAGTTGAAACTTCAACACAGCCAGTTGCGCATGCTACGACAACCGGGTATGGCGACGAGAGCAAGATTTGTCGGAGCGTCATCCCAGCACCGCATCCAGCACACAACCTATGACCGCTCACAATGACTGGCTTTCTCTTAGCGAGTTCCCTTGCTGTTGGCATCGCTCAAATCGCCTCCTGCGTCGTCTGACTATGCGAATGTTACTCCTTCTTTTGTTCTTAACCCAACCCACTGAATCGGCTCAACTGGTTCACCTCTCCCTACAGCCTCAAGTTGCTCAATGATGTTCAAAATTTGCCTTAAGGTTATGTCCCTTCCGCCCAAGCCGTAGATGTAGTTAATCACCTTTGGGTGTTTTTCAGCTTCATAGAGGGCTGCCTTTATATCTGTGAACAGCGGACCACCCTCGCCATTGAAACTTAAAGCCCTGTCCATAACACCAATGGCTTTAGCATTGCAAAGAAGTTTCCTTATAGCTGACCAAGGGAACGGTCTATACATGCGTATTTTGAGCAAGCCAGCTTTGCTCCCGTTTGAGCGAGCTATATCAATTGCAGCTTTAACAGTCCCAGCAGCAGAGCCCATGGCGACAAGTATTATCTCAGCATCCTCAAGACGATATGCTTCAACAAACCCGTATGCGCGCCCAAAGCGCTTATAGAACTCCATGCCAACTTCAAGCACGATTGCTGGAGCTCTGTTTATAGCTTCCCATTGCGAGCGTTTATGCTCCATGTAGTAAGGCGGAAGGTCAACAGGTCCAACGGTTATTGGGTTGTCCACATCAAGCAGTGAATAAAGCGGTTTGAACTCGCCAATAAATTCCTTCACCGCTTCATCAGGTAAAACTTCAACCGGCTCAAGTGAGTGGCTGACAACAAATCCATCAAGGCAAACCATGACTGGCAGGTATATGCTCTCGGCTATCTTAACAGCTTGTATTGTGTTATCGTAAGCCTCTTGAGCGTTTTCCGAGTATAGCTGGATCCAGCCAGAATCCCTTGCTCCCATAGCATCTGAATGGTCACAGTGTATGTTAAGGTTTGAGTTCAGAGCTCTATTTGTCACCGCCATGACAATCGGTAAGCGAAGCGAAGATGCTACATATAACATCTCCCACATCAGCGCCAACCCTTGTGATGCAGTTGATGTCATTGCCCTCGCACCAGCAGCTGCAGCACCTATGCATGCGCTCATGGCGCTGTGTTCGCTCTCTACATGGATCATTTCGGTATCAACTAAGCCATCAGCAACGAACTCAGCAAACTTCTCAACGATCAGCGTTTGAGGAGTTATCGGGTATGCAGCAACAACATCGGGGTTTATCTGACGCATTGCCTCTGCGATTGCATCATCGCCAATCAAACCCTTAACTTGCCCTCTGATGAACTTGCCCTCGCTTTTTTCTGCCGTCACGGCTTTTCCCTCCGTTAAGAACATGGTTATGTTGCCATGCTTCTCTCTGGGTGCATCGTTATCGCTTTAACCTTCGGCGGGCAAACAACAGCACAAATACCACAACCTTTGCAATAGTCATAATTTATGCCAGCCACCTTCCCATCCTTAATCAAGATCGCATCATCGGGGCAATGGATGAAGCACATGTAGCAGTTGGTGCATTTCTCCTTATCCCACACTGGACGCTTACTGCGCCATGTCCCAGTTTTATGAGCAAGTGATGTTGCTGGTTGCGGTATTATTCCACCAAGTGCCAATTCCTCCCATGAAGCCAATTCAGCCTTTGGGAGATGCTCCTCTATCACCTCTGGGGAGCTTATCGGTTCTTCATCAACTACAACTTCATTGTAGCCTCTTTCAACAGCTTCCAAGTTCGCCTTGAGGAGTTCAGGTCTCCTCCTTACTCTCTCAGGTAAATGCTCCTTAACGACTTCTGTGAGAGTTTCAAGTCTTACTGCGCCTGTAACTTTTGCAACTGCGCCAAGCATTGGCATATTAGGCATCGGGCGTTTTATCGTCTCAACCGATATTGCAGTTGCATCAAGCGTGGCGACCCTCTTTAAAGCTCCAAATATCGGATGAACTCTCCGAAGCTCACTTGGTGGATAGGGAACGTTTGCTATAAGTGTTGTATCGCTCCTTATGCCATAAAGCACGCTTGGCGCCGTTAGAAGCGAATCATCAATGATCGCAATCACATCTGGAGACTCAATCCCGCTGTGTATTGTTAACGGCATCTCAGCGATCCTCGTGAAGCCTTCAACTGGAGCACCTCTTCTTTCAGGACCAAATTGTGGGAATGCTTGTATCCACTTCCCATCAGCAAGAGCTGCGTGTCCAAGCAACAACGCAACAGTCCTTATTCCTTGCCCAGCCCTGCCATGCCAACGAACTTCAAGCGCTTTTAAACTGCTCACACCTCCCTCTAAAACCTTAACAACGCCGTCCTCACCAAACTCAACTTTTAGCTCCTCATTTGCTCCCATTCTTTTCTCCCTCCTACGAGAATGCCGAAAGTTGCTCCTTTGTTTTGAATATGCAACATCGTTGCCTTCCTCATTTGCTCATTGCAAGCCACGCTGACACAAATGCACTCCCTCTTGGTCGGAAACGCAGCCTGAGCCTTGTTATTTGGTCTACGATATGGCTGTGCCACAAAGAATTCGCCTTTACATCCATTTCGCTTAACTCATGCCAACTATCATCACCGGCGACATCCGCTTCAACCGTGACTACACCATCAGTGCTGCTCCACAACCATATCGTCTTTTGGGAGAACGCGAGTGTGTATATAGCGGATGTGACTGCTCCATTTGGTTCAACGAGTCGTTTTTGCCAAAGCGAGTAAACGAGTGCCCTCTCCCTGCTTGGTTCAAGCTCCTCCTCATTAATCTTTGCCAAGCATATCCTGTGTGTTGCATCAGCAGATGCCCCCATAACCTCACTGTAGTAGAGTAAGCCTTTGCCCTTAACAAGCCATGGGTGAACAACACTCATGTCTTGTTTTACGGCTGTTTGTGTTAAGCCAGCCAAAGGGTTGCGTGGCGAGCGTGCCCATGCTATGCCATCTGGTGAGTATGCTATGCCTATGCTATAACGCCCTTGTCTCCCTATGCCCTCGTAAAGCATTACTATGTGGTCGCCATGAATGAACGCATGATGCGCTTCTATCCCGGCGTCCCAGAAGGTGCATTGTGTGTCTTCATGCCAACCACGCTGTGTGAAGACAGGGTTCTCCTCAAACTTAGCCCAGTTCCTACCATCACCAGATATTGCCCCGCCAATTTGCATTGAACGCTCACCGTAACCACCATAGAGCATGAGAAATTCACGTCTCATCTTGATCACAGATGGGAAGGCGACACCGTTTTCGTCCCAACATTCCTTCTCTCCAACATCAACCACCGGATTGGAATCCAGTTTGTGCCATTCTTTCTTGTCCTTTGATATCGCTAACCCTATGCGTAACTTCCTATCAGCTCCAAACCCTGAGTAGTAAAGCCAATACTCATCACCAACCATCAAAAGAGAACCAACCTCAAAGCCGAGTTCATCAAACGAGCCCTCTGTCGGGATAAGCACAGGGTTATCAGGATGCTTCTCCCAATGTATACCGTCTTCGCTTACTGCCAACCCGAACATTCTGGGTGAACCATCGCCAAACAAGCCACTCCCCTTTTCCCAACCCTGATACAGCATGAAATAAACATCGTCCTCACACCAAACGATTGGCGCAGCAACTCCCTTAGCATCCCAACTACCCTTGGTTGGTTGAAGCACAACGCCGACTCTCTCACATAGCACCATTTCCATCACCTTCCAAGTGAGCCTTAAGCAAACATTGTTCCGCTACGCATTCCCAAGACTTCATGATGCCACTTAGCTTAGCATTTTTTCTGCTACACTTACTATGTGGAGGTGTCTAAAGTTTTGGCAAACTGTTCGCTGTCGGGGTGTGATAAAAATGGAAGAGGTCAAAATGTTAGTATCGCAGGCAACGCAACTGCTGAGGTCTGGGAAGGCAAATGAAGCATTGGAGCTTTTGCAAAGGGCTGTCCATTTAGCTCCTCATAGCTTTGTCGTCCATCATGCGCTTGGTGTTGCTCTTGCCAAGTGCGGTCGCTTAGAAGATGCTCTCATACACCTCCGTCAAGCAATTCAAATGAACCCGCGCTCTCCACAAGTTCACTTCAACTTGGGCAGGGTCTACCAGAAGAAGGGAGAGCTTAAAGCTGCACTGGATGAGTTCGGTGAGGCTGTGCGCCTTAATCCGCAGTATAGGGCAGCTTTGAAGGCGCTTGAGGAAGTCCAACAGCAGATAAGCCAGCAAGCGAGTGAGGAAGCACTTGTGATTGAAACCGAACCACTTGAGGTCATAGAAGAAAGCTTTGAGCACTTGAGATGCCACTGGCATCCAGACAAAATCGCGACATCAAGATGCCCATCGTGTAAGCGATGGGTGTGCATTGACTGTGAGCGATTTGTCTATGGGACAACGATGTGTTTTGAGTGCGCAGAAAAAGAGTGGGCGAAAACAACGGGAAGGGAAGAGGAGAAGAAAACAGAGGACAAGGAAACATTCCTCGAGCTTGAGCCTTAGATCAACACAGGCTTCTTTCTTCACTTTACCTTGAGAGGCAATTCACAGCGTCCTTCAATGACATAATCGGTCCTTATGCTAACCGAACTCAGCGGATGGGGAAACCCTATGGGGTGCACGTCTATCTCATCGGTGCGCCGAAATAGTTCTTGTAGCTCCGCGCCTTCTGCAGTTATACTCCGATAAGTCATGTCAAACTTCTCAAGCAACCTGCGGAAACGCCAGTCAGCAGCATCCCAAATCTCGACGAGCACATCGTTACCTCTTGGTTCTTCTCTTAGTGCCTTGAGCAGTTCATCAAACGAACTTGGGAAACCACGGTCAGTTACTTGCCTGCTCAAAATGCGCCCTGCAACTTCATCAAAGTTTTGCTTACAGCGTGCCACAACAACAATGTCGTTTGGCGCATCTTCTGGTATACGCAACTTGATGGTTTTAATTTCGGTGTCCCCCATGAACGGTTGTAAGTGGACATGAAGCTCAATTTCTCCTCCCCTACGCACAGCACCATTTGCAAGTGATAGTTTGCATATGCGTGCAGTCATGCGCTTCTGCGAGAGTTTTACATTGACCTCAACATCTTTTAAATCCAATCTTTTGAACTCGTTATCCACTAACGCCTTAAGCCACTTCGTGAACTTGTTTGCGCACTTGACAGCTATATCCTCTGAGTAAGTTTTTTCATCACACTCAAGTTCACGATTATCGTTGCCTTCCCATCTCGCTTTCCAATACAGCTTTGCCGTCCCAGCGCCTATCCTGTCATAAACTTTATCAATTGCATCAAGCAAGATGATCCCGCAAAGCAATGGTAGCATCTTTTCCTCGGGCGTAACTTGGGCTGTAACTTTTTGTGTTCTCTCCCCATCAACAGTTATACGAAGGGTTACCCACTCGGGTGAGCGACCAAGGTAGCCTGCTATCCCTTTATCTCTGTCTTGGGTGGCAACGCCGATAGTTGTGCCAAGCGGTGAGCCAACTTTAAACGGCATGATCAAGCTACGCACAACTTTGTGTATATATGCACCAGTCAAGCCGAGCTTTGTAGAACCACACTGGAGTAATGGATGCCCGAATGCAACGAATTTATTATCGCTGCAGTATGTAAGTGTTCCAAGTGCTGTTATAGAGATGTCGCCAGTTGCGAACTGAAGTGCAATCGCAGAACCCATTTCAAGCGCTACGCTATCTTTTTGCATACTCATGGTGGACGATGGAACTGAGAACATCCCAAAGCGCCCACAAAGCCTTTTTAACTCTTCCATTGCTCTGCGTGAAAGCCCGCATACCATCAAGGGTGTCATCAACCTCGGCATAATGTTATCACTTGAACTGATGCTACGAATATACCACCTAAAAATTGGGGTGCGGATGGAGAGCAAGACCCATTCCCAATTAAGTGGCGATGCTGGCATTATAGTTGTTCCAACAGGGTAGGGAGCTATGTGCTCACTGCTGTCGGTGAGGATATGTTGAGCATGCTTTGAAAAGCTTTTAAGGTTAGGTAACGTTGCTTCCTTCTTTTCGTCGTATTGAAAGATTGAGAGCATATCCTTAGCTGGCGTCATGTATGCGAATTTTGTATCGGAGAACGGCTCCGCAAAAGCTATCGCCCCAGCAAGTTCCCCATCTATGATTACTGGGCTACCACTCATCCCAGCGCACACACCACCAATCTCGTCAATCCTCTTTCCACCAACACGCACCAAAACGATATCGGTTTGTGGCAATGAACCTTTCAGGACGTCAATTATTTCAACGCTAAAAGCCTCAACTTTAGTGCCTTCAAAAACTGTCTTACCAACGCCTTTCATCCCCGGCTTTATCTTGTCAGTGTCTATGATGGCTTTCACAGGCGTGATGGAAAACAAAAAAACGCACAGCACTATGTAGGTTTGTAGCAATCTCGCTTTCATGCTTTACACCGCCCTTTGTATTCATCTCAGTAGCATTGTGCTGTGGGCTAAGTTACATCCCTCAAAGTCTGAAAACCTTCGACCTATATTTTTCGTCCCTTGGTATTGCGTTGCGTGTATCAACGATTAAGCGTGCATGCTCAGCAATCCAATGCCAATCATATGTATCGTGGGGTGTCAACACAACTACGCAATCCACCGACGAGAGCAACTCCTCTGTTAGTTCTTGCGATTTGTAAATGTGAGGACCAACTTCAATACCTTGCACATATGGGTCGTTTATGATTACCTTTGCTCCTTTCATCGTGAGCAAGTCAATCACATCAAGCGCTGGTGACTCCCTGTAGTCCGAGACATTGGGCTTATATGTTACGCCGATTATGAGCACAACGCTATCGCGCAACGGCTTTCCATGCCAGTTAAGCGCCTCAGCGATTATGTTGACTGTCTCTTCGGGCATCCGTTTGTTTATCTCGTGAGCAAGCTCAATGAACCTTGAGCGGAAGTTGTAGGATCTAACCCTCCAAGCCAAATACATTGGGTCAACAGGTATGCAGTGTCCACCTACACCCGGACCAGGATAAAAAGGCATAAAGCCAAATGGCTTTGTTGAGGCTGCATCTATAACTTCCCAGATATCAATCTTCATGCGCCTGCACATCAAAGCGAATTCATTGACGAGCGCAATGTTAACAGCTCTAAATGTATTTTCAAGCAACTTCGCCATCTCAGCAATCTTTGGTGACGAGACTGGCACAACTTTATCTACAACAAGCGAATAAAGAGCAACAGCGCGCCTTGTGCATTCTTGAGTGACGCCACCAACAACTTTCGGTGTGTTTTTTAGCGTCCATTTTTTATTCCCTGGGTCAACCCGTTCTGGTGAGAAGGCAAGGAAAGCATCCTTCCCTATGGTGAAGCCACGTGATTCAATCTCTGGTTTAAGCACTTCTTCTGTTGTGCCCGGATATGTTGTGCTTTCAAGGATGACAAGCGTCCCGCGCTTGATCAATTGTGCCACCTTTTGAGAAGCACTCAGCACATGCGATATGTCCGGTTCGCCTGTCTTGCGCAGTGGTGTCGGGACGCATATTATGACAGCATCGCATTCCGAAATGACATTGTAGTCAGTCGTTGGGAAGAACCTTCCCGCAACCTTCCTTACATCCTCATCTGAAACATCCTCTATGTATGAATGTCCTTGGCGTAGCATTTGTATTTTGTCCTCTTTCAAATCAACACCGTATACTCTCTCCACCTTTTCTGAAAGCGTGAGCGCTAATGGTAGACCAGCATAGCCAAGCCCTATGACCCCAACCCTATCAAACCTCACCCTTTATCACCTCGGTGCCTTGTGCTGGTTTTGCAAATTGACCTTTAAGGGGCGTGTTTGAGACGGCTCTCATGCTCTTGCAACCACTTCTTAACCCACTTTACCATTCTTTCGCCCAACTCTTCGTCAGTAAGCGCGAGAAGAAAGAAGGCTTCAAAGTATGTATCAAAGCCACCTATGTCAAGCCTGCGTTCACCTTCGTTAAGCATAACACCGTAGACTGGCAGCCCATCATGTATCAACAATCTTATAGCGTCGGTGAGTTGATACTCACCACCATGTCCGACTGAAATCCGTGACAAGGCATCGTATATGAGTGGCGAGAAAATGTATCTTGCAGCCACCGCGTAGTTTGATGGTGATTGTTCTCTTGGTGGTTTTTCAACAATATCAACAAGGCGACTAATCTTCTCCCCTTTGTCTTCAAGTGAAGCTATACCGTATTTGCTCACATCCTCCTCTGGCACATGCTCAAGAGCAATCGTTGCTACAGCCCCTTTTTCCCTATGTGCTTTCATCATGCGTGTTAGCAACTCGTGAGGTTTCGCAGAGTGAATGATTGAGTCTCCAAGTGCTACAACGAAGTCTTCGTCGCCTGTAAAATCCTTTGCCAAGCTGACTGCATGTCCAAGCCCAAGTGGGGTGCTCTGGCGTATGTAAAACAATTGCACATTCATGTTATTTGCAGTTGGGCAGAGTTGTGGAGGCATGTTTTGGAGTATTGGATCTTCATCAAAGTGGTCCTCAATGCTTCTCTTCTTGAGTCCGGTGATAATGAGGATATCTTTGATACCTGCAGCTACGAGCTCTTCAACTACATACTGAATGACTGGCTTTCTACCGACAGGTAACATCTCCTTCGGCTGTGATTTAGTTGCTGGTAGTAGTCTTGTTCCCAAGCCTGCAGCGGGGATAACAGCTTTGCGTATCATTCTGTTACTCAACTCCCGCAAGTTTGATGTGTGGGTAGTTGCACTGCGGGGGGTTAATTTAAAGTGGCCGGACCCAGAGTCGAACTGGGGACACCCGGATTTTCAGTCCGGTGCTCTACCACCTGAGCTATCCGGCCACTGTTATGGCGGGGCCGACGGGATTTGAACCCGCGACCTCCGGCTTGACAGGCCGACGTGCTAACCGGGCTGCACCACGGCCCCTGCCACTCAAATTACTTATCGTTCAATCAGCAGTGCCATTCACAATTATAGCACATGCAACGCTAACAAGCTTTAAATTGGTGGGCGGTAGAGGAGTTGAACCTCTGACCTCCTGCTTGTAAGGCAGGCGCTCTCCCGCTGAGCTAACCGCCCATATGTTACTTTCAAACTTGTTTTGTGGCCCCGACGGGATTTGAACCCGTGTTCCCGGCTTGAAAGACCGGTGTCCTCGACCAGCCTAGACGACGGGGCCACTTGCCAAATTCAATTTTATGGTGCGCCGTGCAGGATTCGAACCTGCGACCCCCGGATTAAAAGTCCGGTGCTCTTCCAGACTGAGCTAACGGCGCTTACCTTCATTTTCAAAATTTTAACGATATGTTCCTCAATGTAAAGTAGCGCTGTTTGAGCTTTTAAAAGCGCTTGAAAACGCAAGCGCAATGATTTACTGGTTGTTACTACCATCTGGAGTTATCACACCAACAGGAGCTTCAGCAAACTCTTTTTCAACTCTCTCCATTACCCAACTGCGTTTGCTATATGCGATAGCACCTATGAGAAGCCCAAGCGCCACAATTACAATTATAGCTCTAACCAACGGAGATATTGGTTGGGCAAACAGAGGCGCAACAAGGATGCCAACTAAGTTCATGACCTTTATCAAGGGGTTAAGTGCAGGACCTGCAGTATCTTTGAACGGGTCTCCAACAGTATCTCCTACCACAGCTGACTTATGAAACTCTGTCCCCTTGCCACCAAACAAACCAGCTTCAATCTTCTTCTTGGCGTTATCCCAAGCACCACCGGCATTCGCCATAAGCACCGCAAGCAGTTGTCCCGTCACTATTGCGCCACCAAGGAAGCCACCAAGAGCTGCAGCACCAACTTTCTCACCCATAAAGCTGAGAGCGAACGCCGTCAGTATCGGTGAGCATACTGCCAAAATGCCCGGACCAAGAAGCTCCCTTTGAGCAGCTGCTGTGCTTATAGCGACGCACCTTCCGTAGTCTGGCTTTTCCTTCCATTCCATTATCCCCGGACGTTCCCTAAACTGTCTCCTCACTTCCTCAATCAGTTGGAAAGCAGCCCTGCTCACAGCCCTTATCGCAAATGACGAGAAAAGGAAGGGCACTGCTGCACCGATGAGCAATCCGATAAACACTTCCGGTTGGTCAATTGATATGCCTATTACTCGCTCTGTCAGTCCCGTTGCGTGTGCAGTGCTGATAAGCCCCGCTGCCTCAGTGAATGAACGGAACAAAGACACAGCAGCTATAACTGCCGTTGCGATTGCAAACCCTTTTGTAAGCGCTTTCGTGGTGTTCCCAACAGCGTCGAGCTTCGCTACCATCCTTGCAGCTCTTTCATTCTTCGTAGCCTCGTCTCTGAGTGCTCCTGACATCTCATAAATCCCATGAGCATTATCCGATATCGGACCGTAAGTGTCCATTGCGAGTATGAAGCCTGTTGTTGCGAGCAAACCCAATCCAGTCAGCGATATACCATAAGCGGACAACAGCACATCCCCGCTGAATATGACCAGCGATGAAAATATTGTTACAGCTATAGCTATTATCGCCCACACAGTTGATTCAAGCCCGGTTGCAAAACCTTCAAGTATGAGCGTTGCGGTGCCTGTCTTTGACGAATATGCGATTTCAGTAACAGGTCGGCGCTCCGTGGATGTAAAGTATTCGGTGAGCCATCCAGTTATAACTGCAAGAACTATGCCCATAGTGTTTGCAAGGAAGAAACGCCACCAGCCAATTGGTTCACCAGCCACATTAGTTACATCACGCAGGTAGAAGAAGCTGACCAGCGCGAACCCCAAGATGCAAATTCCAGCTGAGCTCCAAAATCCGACGTTGATTGGTTGCATTGGGTCTAATTCTTCTTCATCTCTCCCTCTCACCAACCATGTCCCTATCACCGATGCGATCACACCTACAGCGCGTATGAAGAAGGCATACATTATAAGCTTCAAAGCACCTGCTTCACCAACTACGCTCAATGCACCATATCCAAGCAATATCGCTGCAACGAGCGTCACCTCATATGATTCAAAGACATCGGCAGCCATCCCTGCACAGTCACCGACATTGTCACCGACATTGTCGGCAATGACTGCAGCGTTCCTCGGATCATCCTCCGGTATCCCCTTTTCAACTTTTCCAACGAGGTCTGCACCCACATCTGCAGCCTTCGTGTATATCCCGCCACCAACTCGCATGAAGAGCGCTGCAAGACACCCACCAAAACCAAATCCAACGAGCACCTTCATAGCGTTTTCACGGAATATGAGGAATATGATGCATGCACCAAGCAATCCCAAACCAACAGTGAACATGCCAGATACAGTGCCAGCTTGGAAAGCAAGCTCAAGCGCCTTCTTAAACGAGCTCAGGGCTGCCATTGCTACCCTACTATTACCGTTGACTGCTGCATACATACCAACATAGCCTGCTGAGTATGAAGCGAACACTCCCATCAGGAATGCAAGCCCAATCCCTATAGCTATGTAAGGTCCATAATCTGGCAGTGGCATGTATGCAAGTATCAGAACAATAGTGATGCCTATGATAAACCAGATCATTGTCCGAAACTGTCTTCGTAGGTATGCGAAAGCTCCTTCCTTAATTGCTTGGTTAACTTGGCGCATTGCTGGCGTTCCGGCGTCTTGGCTTAGGACTTTGCGAATAAGGTAATAACCGTAGACGAGCGCTCCTATAGCTGTTGCGAGGACGAAAAGAAGCACATTTATCTCTGCTTGCGAAAACGGCGGTAGTTTCACTTTCCCTTCCTGTGCGAGCGCATGAGTGCATGCGAATATGGATAGCAAAATCGCATTTCTTTGGATGTGCTTGAGCATTGTTATGCACCTCCTCCACCTTCTGCATTTGCGACACTACATTATAGCACAACGTTTGGGATGCATTTAAAAGTATGCATAAAAACAAATGGCCCCACCGGGATTTGAACCCGGGTTTCGGGACTGAGAATCCCGCGTCCTTGGCCACTAGACGATGGGGCCATTTACAACATCAGCCGATGCTTATATTTTGCATCACATGGGAGCAGTTGTAAAGCCAAGCAGTTGTCCAACCTGTATGGCTCAGCACTTGCTTTTAAATCCACCTGCGCAGGAGATAAAATGCATGTTCAGGCAACGGTGAGCGAAATACGGAAGGAACATATAATTGAGCCCCTACCTTTGTGAGGTGGTTGAAGGATGCTTTACAAAGAGGATTGGGAGACAGCGATGAAGCGGTGGGAAGCCTTTTGGCAGAGAGAGATAATTGACCGACCTGTGATTTGTGTTACCGCACCGCGCCAGAAACCCTTACCACATAAATCGGTGAGCACACCAACTTCGGTTGAACAGCAATGGCTTGATATAGGTTTCAGAATAGAACAAGCCGAAGCTAACTTTGCGTGCACCTTCTACGGTGGAGAAGCATTCCCGAACTTCTTCTGCAACTTAGGTCCTGGCGTCATGGCTACATTCATCGGTGCGAAACCGAGCTTCGCTAAGGAGACAGTATGGTTTGAAACACCTATGGAGTGGAGCCAAGTTATGGAATGTCTTCGCTATGATGAACAAAATCCTTGGTGGCGCTTTACAAAGCAGCTGACTGAAGAAGCTTCAAATCATTTTCGTGATAAAGCTTTCGTCAGCATGACCGACTTGGGCGGTATCACCGATATTCTCGCTTCATTAAGAGGCACACTAAACTTGCTTGAGGACTTTGTTGTCATGCCTCATGAGGTGATTAGAGCTTCGCAACGAATTACTTACCTTTGGTTTCGCTACTACAGCGAACTTGATGAACTACTTCAAAAGAGGATGTTTGGACGCAGCGCATGGATGGGGCTTTTCTCATCGGGGACTTGGTATCCGATACAGTGTGATTTTTCTTACATGATTTCTCCGAAGCACTTTGAGGAGCTTGTGCTACCTTTTCTTGAGCAACAATGTCGGTGGCTTGATCACTCCGTTTATCACTGGGATGGAGTTGGACAGCTTGTGCATCTTGATCTTCTGCTTTCAATAGCTGAGTTAGATGCAATCCAATGGACACCCGGCGCAGGCAAGCCTCCAGTTGATGATCCAAAATGGCTACCATATTACAAGCGTATACAGAACGCCGGTAAGGGTGTGGTGTTGCTTGGGGTTGCACCGAAAAATGTTGAACGCATATTGAGCGAGCTTTCACCAAATGGTTTAGTGATCACGACACATTGCTCTTCTGAAGAGGAAGCAAAGGACATCCTCAAACTCGCTAAGAGGGCTTGTGTGAGAGCACGCTCGTTGCTGAAATGTCGTGAGCTTTGAAGGAGTGGATGAAGTGACCCGCGAAGTAAAAAGTATATGGACTATTGGACACAGTGTTCGTTCACCTGAAGAGATGATACGGTTACTTCGCTTAAATGGCATCCGTGTAGTTGTAGATGTTCGTCGTTTCCCCAAAAGCACGAAATGTCCTCACTTCAACAGTGAAGCAATCGCGATATGGCTTGCCGAAGCTGGGATTAAGTATGTGTGGCTTGGGGATAAGCTTGGTGGGTATAGACATGGTGGCTACCAAAGCTACATGAACACGGATGAATTTGCCTGCGGCTTATGGCAACTTGAGGAGCTCGCAAAAGAAACATCTGTAGCAATCATGTGTGCCGAGCGTTTCCCATGGATGTGCCATAGGAGGTTTATTGCTTCCTGTCTTATATCACGCGGCTGGCGTGTCCTGCACATCATTGATGAAAAGCGCATTTGGGAACAGAAGCAAGCAATTGCTCCATAGATGGAGCTCAAAGTGCGTTTTTATTTTCGCTTAGATGTGTGGGCATTCCTTACTCTTCAGTTTGTTTGCTCTCCTCTTCATGGTGGGTTGCTTTTTGTTTTGGTGTTTCATCTTCCTCACGCACTGCTCGCTTGAACTCTCTTATCCCCTTCCCGAGTGCTCCCATAAGTTGAGGCAACCTTGATGCGCCAAAGAGGAGCACTATAGCGCCGGCTATGATCAGCGCTTCAGTCATGCCTATGGACACTTTTCTCACCTCCGTCCATAGCTTCCACAATGGCAGTATGCCAATCAAGTTTAAGAGCTGTTCTCCTTAACATCCCTATACGCGCAGACTCTATTTCTACCAGCTTGCTTAGCCTTATAGAGAGCCTTATCAGCTGCCTCAATGAGGCTAACTTCATCTGTTGCGTCGTCTGGGAAGACAGCTACTCCAGCGCTTATCGTGACGCGAAGTTCTTTGCCATTGTGCGATATGAGCAGCTTCTCCTCAACTGATTTTCTAATCCGTTCAGCAAGTGTTAGAGCACCGTTTAGATCAGTGTAAGCACATATTATGAGGAACTCCTCACCACCGTATCTGCCAACCAAATCAGATGCTCGTGCCTCGCTTGCAATCAGCTTAGCTAACCCTTGCAATACTTTGTCGCCAGCCAGATGACCATATGTGTCGTTGAATTTTTTGAAGTGATCAATATCCAACATAATAGCCGCAAGTTGATAGCCATATCGTCTTGCCCTTGCAAGCTCTAATTCCAAGTGTCGCTCAAGGTGCCTTCTATTAGCTATTCCAGTGAGCGCATCAGTGAGCGATAATTTCTCCACTTGCTCATATAGCCTTACTCTCTCAAGAGCTATGGCAGCCTGCTGTGTGAGAAATTCAAGTAAACGCAAATCTGGTTGTGTGAACTTGCGTTTACTATCTTCAATAAGCAGGACACCTTGCACACCTTTCGCTGAAGTTAAAGGCACACACATAAGCGAATGTGTTGTTTTATCCGACCACTTTCCTTCTTGCTCTGGGATAATGGTTGATCTACCTGTCAAGGCAACATGGGCTACTATGCCCCCTTGACTGCTGAGCGAGTAGCGTCTTTGTTGTGGTTCCTTTGCAGGTATTGAAGCCACCTCTTCAAGGTATTGTCCGTCATCTGAAATAAAAAAGACCTGCCCTGATTCAGCACCAAACATTTGCACGACTTCCTCAAGGAGTGTGCGTGAAAGCCCTTCTGCATCTGGGACTGCTGTGATGGACTTAAGCACCTCTATCAGCATTTGTAACTGTAAAGCATGCTCACTCCTCTCCTTTACCTCATGTTGCAGTTCCGCTATGTTTGAGCGCATCTGCGAGATTTTATCTTGTGTTCTTGTCAAGTGCTCGTTAAGTGAGTTGCTGAAAAGCCAAAGAAGGATAGCTGCTGACGAGGCTATAGCCACTGAGAGGAAACTTAAGAGCGCTCCAATAGTTCCCCCAATAAGGTTTGCTGCGATGATGCATGTAACGCTTCCAATAAGCGCTATCGCAATCATCCTTAAGCGCTCAATAGATATGTCTTGCATCTGCACTCACCACATCCTTTGTTGAGAAATATCTCAACTTCATGAATTATGTTAGCTTTTGTAAGTTACTGGGGTGCAACCATCTATGTTCATGAGATGGCGCCCCCATTTCACATGTGCAATAATAATTTTTGAAGAAGTGATGCCGACGTGGCGGAAATGGCAGACGCGCTGGCCTCAGGAGCCAGTGGGCGATAAGCCCGTGCGGGTTCGACTCCCGCCGTCGGCATAGTGGTTATTGTTTATAACGACGCATAACAAGGACTTCCCACAAGTGTTCCCCTCGTGAGCGCACTTCAATAATGTAATGCCCGTCGTCTTCAAGCGCATCTGGTAGTTGCTTTATAGAACGCTCACAATCAAATAAGATTTGTAACACCTGCCCTGGACGCATTTGGTTGAGTTTCTCCTTTGCCCTTATCAGGTTGAATGGGAGCACCTCGCCTCTAAGGTCAAGAAATGCATCGGCTGGTAGAGAATCGTAGCTTGCTTGTCCAACCCTAAGATACGCATCTGCAACAATTATCATGTTCAATTCGCGAAAGCCATTTATGGATGAGTTATCAGAATCGCCCACATAAAGCCATGCCTTCATCGAAGTCATTTTCCCATTGGAGACACTCGTGACAATGTAGATCAAACCTGCCCATGCTAATTGCCCATCCGTTTGTGAAGGTATTGGAGGGACATTGGGATGTGAGTGGTATACGCCAATCCATTCTAAGCCCTGAGCTTTTGCACCCATGTGAGCCATGAGTATTGCACTTGGTTCAATCTCGTATCTGCTATGCTTGCATTCGCTATGCACATTTTTTGTTGGGAAGGCTTTTGTGATTCCCCAAATGCTATCTCCTTGCTTGCAGCCGATGAGCAAGCCACAGCACTCATTCGGGTAGGCAAGTAGCGAGTGTTCTTTAATGCGTGTATATGCTGACAACGAGATGAATACATGACCTGTTAAAGTAGGTTGGTTTGTTCCGATGGCATCGTTTCTGCTGCCATCCATGTAGCTCACCTCATGGCAGCATAGTTGCACCAAAGGATGCAAGGCAGTTTCACTATGCTATCATAAGTGTGTCGCATCAAGAACAGCGAAACCTAAATGGCAGAGCTTCGTCTAATAATTGCATGGGGACAGGACTTGAAAGAAGGTATCCATGTGACTATAATCTTAAAACGACTGCCGATGCCCCGCTAAGATGAGTTGATCTTTTGAGGCAAAGTTAAAAAGAGAAGTTACTCACCTGCAACACACGCTAAGTGGGAGAATGCAAGAATCAGTGTGGTATAAACACAGTTGGCTTTTTCATCAACAGTAGGAAGAAGCAGTAACCCTACATGGTGTTGTGAATTTGGAGGTGAAAGAAGTGGCACGAGGTAAAACCAAAAGTGCCACAAGAAAGGATATAGCAGGTGGTGGTAAAAAAACGACCACTATGCGCAAGGCTATATCTGATGCTAAAAGTTCCAACAGCACCGCGTTGCGTGCAAGGTCAAATGGGAAGAATACTGTGAAAGCTCGCTCAACCAAATCATCAAAAGTTGTGAAGGCGACAAAAACAACGAAGACGACTAAAGCCGCGAAGGCGACAAAGGTTGCGAAAGTAACCAAAGTCGCAAAAAGCGCTTCAAGGGTAGCAAGCTTAAGAGGGGGCACTAAGACCAGCAAGAGTAAAACTGCACAAAGGGGAAGGACTTCCCAAAGTAGGGTAGGGAAAGGGACAGCGAAAGGAACTGTAGCTAAGGCAAGAGAAACAAAGAGAAAAACGAAACTCGCTAAGTCGCTTTCGCGATCAAAGGGCGCTAAAAAGAGAGAGGTAAAGTTAGCGAATCACATAGGCGCAGACGACAAGTTAGCATTCCCCAGCGAGATTGATGAAGTAACCGAAGACATTGAAGTTGCATCTCTAAGCGGTGTTAGTGGTGGTAATGGTTCTGGCGTAGATACCAAAGACATGGATTTGGCAACCCCTGTCTATACTCTTTTGAGAGGGAAGCCAAGGCGTCAGCGTAGTGGCATACCGGACTCACTGACATTGTGGGGTAAAGAATTGCACAAGCGTCCTTTATTGACACATGAGCAAGAAGTTGAACTGGCAAAGCGCATGGAGAAGGGAGACGAGGAAGCGAGGCGTATCTTCATCGAATCAAATTACCGATTGGTTGTAAGCATTGCACAAAGGTATCGCGGTTGTGGCGTCCCACTTGAAGACCTGATTCAGGCTGGCAACATAGGTTTGATCCAGGCTGTTGATCACTATGATTGGCGTCAAGGGACAAGGTTCAGCACATGTGCGGTCATGTGGATAAGGCAAGCCATACTTAGAGCCATTGATTCTCATGCGCGCGTTGTCCGCTTATCAATGCGTGTCTCGGAGCAGGTTCATAGGATAGCTGCAGCGAGGCAAGCGCTCATGCGGGAACTTGGTCGAGATCCAACGATAGATGAGATAGCAAGGCGTGTCCGCTTATCAAAGGAGCGCGTCAAAGAGCTAATGGGATATATGGCTCAAAGGGTTATATCCCTTGACGACCCGGTTGATATTGCTGAAGGTTTAGATGCTGATGAAGTCCCTTCCTTCTCCGAATACCTTGCTGATGACCCATCAAGCAACCCTGAGGAGATAATAATCAACCGTGAATTCAAGGAAGCCATTGAAGAGGCTATCAAGGAACTGCCGGATAGAACACAACAGGCAATCAAGTTGCGTTTCGGGCTTGAGGACAATGTCGCACACACCTATGATGAAATTGGCTATCAGCTTGGCTTAAGCAGGCAGAGGGCAATGCAGCTTGTTCAAGTCGGGCTGCAACAGTTGCGTGAGCACCCCAAGATCAAGATGCTTATGGCTTTGCAAGGTTAATTCTCTTCGGCTGTTCGTCCTCTTTTGTGGTTGAGGCTTGCGAGTATCTTCTGACGCATTGTCTCTGCTCGTTCAAAATAACTTCGTAATGGCTCAATACCAAATTCCGTGGCGATCTCTTTAGCGCTCACTTCGTGGGAGTGAGAGATAAGCATGCATTTACCCTCGGGAGATGAAATGTCAATTTCAATGGCATGACCGTAGCGTTCCTTCAAAGCAGCGAACTTCGTGTGATTGTAATCAAGGTGCAATACAACTACATCAAGGTTGAGTCTTCTTGTTACGATTGGCTCGTAGGGTTGCGAGGTAGCAATAACTCTCCCAAGAGGATCTACTAACATTCCGCCAAACGAAGTGCACGCTGATGCTATGAAGACACTATAATCGTGTGCCCATATACGTGTTTGCAACCCACCAAGATACATCGAGCAAAAGAATACAATTTCTACACCCCTTTTCGCCATCCCCTCAATCACATCTTTGAAGTTTAAGTCAAAGCAAATGGCACAGCCGATTCGCCCAAAGTCACTCTCAACAACAACCGCTTCATTTCCGGGTATGACACCAGCTTCCATTTCGCCTATTGTTGGATGCATTTTGTGATATATTGCCACTACATTTCCTCTCCTGTCTATGAATGCTGCCGAATTGCGCAGACCATCCTCTTTCTCAACGAAGGGGCAAATCACCCAACAGCTATGCTTCTTCGCTAACTCACAAAATGTTTTCACTACCTGACCGTCAACCGGTTCAGCGACCTTCTCCCATTGTTCCAATGGCACACCGATGAAGGCAAACACTTCAGGCAACGCCACTATATCTGGTTTGTCAAGCATGGCTTGCTCAAAGAGTTCTACAGCTGCCTTGAGGTTGCTCTTGACAATTTCCTTAGGGTCTGTAGGGCGATGGTGAGCGCCACCAAATGTTATTGTGCTGACTCGCACATACCTCGCCATCGCAACTCGCCCTCCTTTCCTGAGCGTTCATTCATGGGTGATTTTAATACGCAGCTACTGTATGGGGAAAGCGTCTGCTGTAAGCATGGCACATTGTATGAAGCAGTTTCATTAGCATGTGCTATTAAACAACGGCTACACAAAAGCGCATTGAAGTGGCATAATAGAAAATGAAACGCCTGTGTGCCGAAGGTTGCCTCATACCATTGCGGAAGAAAGTTCGAATGGCGCATTTGTGAGTTCCTGAGTTAGAGGAGAAGGTGTTTTCCTTTTACTCAACTGGGGAGTTGACTTTCCTGATGCCATGAGGTTGACTTAACTATCAAATCCCTCCTGAAAGGGGAGTTGTGCCATGTTTACAGACTCGTATACACTTGGTCCTAACGGGCAGTTAATCCGCAAAGGTGATAGGAGCAAGCAGCGTCCGAGGTGTGGGATGTGCGGGCGACCGATTAGAACAATGCTCCCTGGCACACCGGTTCCAAGCTCCGTCTTGCTTTGCCGAGAGTGCCATAGTAGAGGTGTTCACACAAAGGCGTTTTATGATGACCAAAAGTCAATTCGTGCAAGGCGCAGGCGTTGAGCACAACAAATAACACAGCTAAAACAGGGTTCCCTTTTATGGCACAACCTTATTAAGTGGGTATTCAACGATATCGCATGCACCAGCTTGTTTCAGTCTTGGTATGAGGTTTCTAACGAGGTGTTCATCTACTATTGCTTCAACTGCATACCATCCTTCCTCAGCGAGGCGCGATATCGTTGGTTGGCGCATCGCCGGAAGGATGGAGAGGACCCGGTTAAGGTTTTCAGAGTTGACATTGAGCTTGATTCCGACCTTCTGTTGAGCAAGTAATGCTCCCTGTAACATCACTGCTATTTGGATGAGCTTGTTCCGTTTCCATTCGTCAGCCCATGCTTGTTTGCTTGCTATAAGCTTTGCGTTTGACTCAAGAATCGTCTCAATGATGCGCAAGTTGTTTGCCAAAAGTGTTGCTCCTGTCTCTGTTAAATCTGCTATGGCGTCTACGAGCTCTGGAACTTTTGCCTCGGTTGAGCCCCATGAATACTCTACATGGGCGTTTATGCCTCTTGCCTGTAAGAACTTGCGAACAATGTTGGGTAGCTCTGTAGCTATACGCTTGCCGTTCAAATCCTCAACCGTTTGATATGGTGAATCCTTGTGGACAGCTATAACGAGACGCACTTTCCCAAGACCTTGCTTTGAATAAATTAAGTCAGCTACTTCCACAACGTCTGCTTCATTTTCAACTATTTGGTCATAGCCAGTTATACCGCCATCTAAGACACCTTCATGCACATACCGAGGTATCTCCTGAGCCCTCAATAGAACAGCCTTTATCTCTGGGTCATCAACAACCGGGAAGTGTGAACGAGGTTGTATGTGCACATTCCAACCAGCCATTTTGAGTAGTTGCAGAGTTGCCTCCTGTAAGCTACCCTTTGGCAGTCCAAGCCTGAGCTGTTGCACATTGCTTCACCCCACTCAAGGTTTGTGCGCCATCGCAGGCGCGTTGATTAGCTAACGATTGCAATGCCATAATTATGCCACACAGCT
Source organism: Candidatus Thermosaccharophagus gerlachensis (assembly GCA_041538025.1). GTDB lineage: Bacteria > Armatimonadota > Fervidibacteria > Fervidibacterales > Thermosaccharophagaceae > Thermosaccharophagus > Thermosaccharophagus gerlachensis. The sequence goes on from JBGOEV010000001.1 coordinate 92,219, forward strand.
TTATGCCTTTGCAACGTCTCTAAAGATGATGTTTTACAGCGGTTGGAAGTCAGCCACTTATGTTGGCAGTATATTGACTAAGCATCATGGGCATGGTATCATTGTAGATGGGTGTTTCAATCGGTGCGGTGAACAGTGAGTGTTCTAAAATTTGTCGTGTCATTAGCTTTAGCCAATGGTTGATGGTGAGTTTTTGTGCACCAAATAAATTCGGCATGTGAGAGGACAAACCTGTTGGTAGGCTAATCTTTCCGTGCTATCAATAGGCTTTCTGAAGTTGGTGAGGCAGATGAGAGTGAGAAGGGGCAAACAAAGGAACAACAAAAGCAGAGACAACGCTTTGGCTCTGTTAAATAGCGATAGCCTGTCTCTGTGCTTAAAGAGGGCGCCTGCTTCCACCGATGGTGAGCAAAGACAGCAGGCATGGATGCTTTACTTGATGGCAAAAGCGCTTTGTGCGCGAGGTGAGCATGCTCAAGCAGTCAAGCAACTTGAGCTTGCATGCAAGCTTGCTCCAGAGGATCCCTTTTATCACTTTGAGTTGGGCGAACTTTATCTAAAGCTACAGCATCTTGAGAAAGCAGCTGAGCATCTTGAAGCAGCCATGCTCTGCTCCCCTCTTGATGACTACTATCATGCGCGCTTTGCAGCTGTTTGTGTTCGCTTGGGAAGGTTGGAGAAAGCAGCCGAGGTGATGGAGAGGGCAGTGAAGCTACGCCCGAGAAATGCTTTCTATCACTACTTGCTCGCCAAGCTTTACGAAAGCCTTAATATGCCAGAACTTGCGGAGCCTCATAAAAACTTCATCTCTGAACTGGATAGCTACGACCTAATCTGCATAAGGCTCTTCCAAACTGTGTGGATGGGTTACACATGAGGTTGTAAAAGCCAGATGTTATGTTGCTTTGCATCAGTTTAGCGGTGCTCGTTTGAGGCATAATTGAAATTGGGAATAACCAGTAGGAGCGTTTCAAAAGAGGTGAAGTAGTATGGCACTTGCTCGGCGTAGCGTTATTGAAATATTGCGAGCAAAGGGCAAGTTGACCGATGAACAAATCAAGGAAGCAATGAAAGCACGCCGTGATACAACACAGCCTATTGAGGAAATAATTGTTCAGCTTGGCATGGTGAGCAAACAGGATGTGCTAATGGCTAAAGCTGAGCAGATGGGTGTTGAGTTTGTTGACCTCACCCAAATACAAATTGATGAAAGCGCTATGGGTTTGGTGCCACGAGAGCTTATGGAGAAGTATAAAGCCGTCCCAATTAGGATTGAAGGTAATAGGCTCACCGTTGCTATGGCGAACCCGCGAGATCTAATGGCGATTGATGACCTTAGGATGCGCACAAGACTAAACATAAGACCAGTCCTTGCAGACCCAGAAGCAATTGATACCATCCTCTCTGGTGAGATAAGTGGCGCAGCAGCTGCTGGTGGAAGCGTTGCAAGAGATATTGAAGCTGCGCTACGAGCTATGGAAAAGGAAGCAGCTGGTAAGGAGAGCAGGATTGGTGAGGAGCTCGCAGCTGCAGGTCATCTTGCTGACTTGAGTAAGCTTGAAAGGGTTAGTGATGAAGCACTCGCTGATGAAGCCCCAGTAATTAGGATTGTTAACTTGCTCTTCAAGGAAGCTATCAGGAACAACGCAAGCGATATTCATGTTGAGCCACAGCGCAAAGATGTGCGTATAAGGATGCGCATAGATGGTGTGCTTCACGAGTTCTTCAGGCTACCAAAGTGGATACATGCACCATTGATAGCTCGTATAAAAATCCTTGCGGACATGGACATAGCTGAGAAACGCTTGCCTCAGGATGGGCGTATCCAGTTGCGCATGGCGAAGAAGCTATTTGATGTCAGGGTCTCAACAATACCAACAACGAACGGTGAGAAGGCAGTTTTGCGGTTGCTTGATCAAACGAGTGTCCTTATAGGCTTGGACAAGCTCGGGTTGCTACCGGATGATATTGCCAGAGTTGAATATTTGATCTCTCAGCCAAACGGCATGATATTGAGCACCGGTCCAACTGGTAGCGGAAAGACAACGACACAGTATTCAATCATGCACCGCCTCAACACAACCGAGGTTAACATTATCACGATTGAAGATCCAGTTGAGTATCAACTTCCCGGTCTAAACCAAGTGCATGTCAACAGGAAAGCTGGCTTAACATTTGCTACAGCACTTCGCTCGTTCTTGCGTCAAGACCCTGACATCATAATGGTTGGAGAGATTAGAGACCTTGAGACTGCAGACATCGCCATACAGGCAGCTTTGACAGGTCACCTTGTCCTTTCAACGCTTCACACTAACGACGCTCCAACTGCTATAACGCGTCTGATAGAGATGGGCGTTGAGCCATTCCTCATAGCTGCATCAGTTATAGGTGTGATAGCGCAAAGGCTCGCAAGACGCATATGCCCGAACTGCAAAGAGGAATATGACCCATCACCCGAAATCCTTGCACGCTTTGGCTATCAGGGAGATGGTGATCAGAAGTTCTATCGTGGCAGAGGTTGCGAAATTTGCAGGCAGACTGGCTACAAAGGGCGTATAGGCATCTTTGAGATCTTTGTTATGAACCAAGAGATTGCAGACCTCGTGTTGAGGAGAGCACCTTTGACAGAGATAAGAGATGCAGCAGTAGCAAGTGGGATGAAGACACTCCTTGAGGATGGCTTTAGGAAGGTGCTTGCTGGGATAACAACTCCAGAAGAAGTCCTTAGGGTCGTCGCAACAGCTGGCTACTAATTCGGAAGAACAAAACTGTTGCGGAGGTGCGTTGCTATGGCTACAGCTGCAGAGAGGCGTGCGAAAGAATTGATGTCGCTTGATGATGTGCATATTGATGACTTGCTTCGAATAGTTGTTGAGAAGAATGCATCTGACCTTCACCTATGCGTTGGTGTGCCACCAGTCCTTCGTATTGATGGTAGGTTATATCGCACACCTTTCATGCCAGCAGAACCAGCTCAAACGCAACGCCTAATCTACGAGATACTGACCGACGACCAAATACAGCGTTTTGAGAACGAGCTTGAGCTTGACTTCTCTTACTCGCTCCAGAACATCGCTCGCTTCAGAGTGAATGTTTTCAAGGATAGGGGAAATGTAGCTGCAGCCTTCCGACTGATACCGAGACGAATACCATCAATTAGGGAACTTGGTCTTCCTGTCATCCTTGAGGAGCTTATCCTGAAGCCAAGGGGATTAATACTCGTCACAGGTCCAACAGGCTCTGGTAAGTCAACAACGCTTGCAGCTATGATTGATCATTTGAACAACACCGACAGCAGGCATGTCATAACGATTGAAGACCCAATTGAATACATGCATACACACAAGAAGTGCATCATAAATCAGAGGGAGATAGGTCAGGATACACTTTCATTTGCGAAAGCGCTTAGAAGCGCTCTCCGTGAAGACCCTGATGTCATACTCGTTGGAGAGATGAGAGACCTTGAGACTATAGCCACTGCTATAACGGCTGCTGAAACTGGTCACTTGGTTCTGGCAACTTTGCACACAAACAACGCAGCAGAAACAATTGACAGGATCATCGATGTGTTCCCAGCTGAACAGCAAGCCCAAATTAGGGTTCAGCTCTCAAACAACCTTGTGGCTGTCCTTTCTCAGCAACTCCTCCCGAGAGCTTCTGGGAGGGGAAGGGTGGCAGCGATGGAAATAATGATCGCAACACCAGCAATTAGGAACCTGATTAGAGAAGGTAAGACGCACCAGATACCTTCAATTATCCAAACGAGCGGTGAGGTTGGAATGCAAACGATGGATCAAGCATTGCGTGACCTCTACCTTCAGGGTATAATCACCTATGAAGATGCAATGTCAAGGGCACAGCGTCCTGAGGAGCTGAAGAAGATGCTCGCAGACGCGGGTGTCCAAGTGAGGTGATGAATTTATGCCGGTCTTCAGCTATGTCGCAAGGAATGCTCAGGGGCAGATAATACGGGGCACTGAAGAAGCCGAGAACGCTGAGGTACTAAAGAAGCTGCTCAAAGATAGGGGTTACTGGGTTACGCAAATAAAGCAAGAAAAGGAAGCAGCAGCTGCAGCACCTAAGAAAGCAGGTGTAAAGTTCGTTTTTGGGAAAGTCAAACTCGCTCACTTAGCTATATTCTGTAGGCAGCTTGCAACGTTGATAAACGCAGGAGTTTCACTTGTGCGAGCCCTCTCAGTCCTTGAGAAGCAGTCACCGAGCCCTCGCCTCGCTCAGATAATCAGAGAGATCGCTCAAAAGGTGCAAGAGGGGATGTCATTCTCAAGGGCACTAGCAGATTACCCGAAGGTTTTCTCGAACCTCTTTGTTGGACTTGTTAGGGCTGGTGAAGTTGGTGGTGTGCTCGATGAGACTTTGGACAGGATGGCTACTTTCTTGGAGAAGGATTTGGAGTTGCGCAGAAAGGTTAAGTCAGCGATGACATACCCAACAATCGTCACCATATTCGCAATTGGTGTTGTTGTCTTCTTGTGCACATTTGTTGTGCCCAAGTTCATGAAGCTGTTTGAGGAGCTTGAACTGAAGCCAGAGGAGTTCCCAATTGTCACACGCATGCTGAAGGCGTTTAGTGACTTCCTCATAACAAAGTGGTGGATGGTTATAATTGGTGTTGTGCTTTTCGCCATAGCTTTTATCAACTATATTCGGACTCGCACTGGTAAGAGGCAGTATGACTGGGTGAAGCTTCATGTGCCCATCCTCGGACCGATAAATCACATGGTTGCTCTTGCTCGCTTTGCAAGAACGTTTGGAACACTTATAAACAGCGGTGTCCCAATTCTTCAAGCTATGGATACATGCGCTGAAGCTATAGGTAATGACATTGTTGCAAAGGCGATAATGGATGCAAGGATGGCAGTTAGAGAAGGCTCAAGGATTGCAGATCCGCTTGAAAATAGCAAGCTCTTCCCTCCCATGGTTGTTCACATGATTGCAGTCGGTGAGGAAACCGGTTCGCTTGACCAGATGCTTCAAAAGATAGCCGACTTCTATGAAAGCGAAGTTGATGCAAGGCTCGAGAGTTTGGCTGCAACTATTGAGCCAGTGCTCATAGTCATGCTTGGTGGCGTTGTGCTTTTCATCATCCTCTCCGTTTTCATGCCCCTGATCACGATCATCAACAAGCTCTCAGGTGGCGGTGGCGAAGGGGAAGGTGGAGAGTAGCCAGCAACGAACCCATAATCACAGGGTAAAAGTGTGGTAGCTCCGTGATGGGATTTGATGCACGGCTTACAAGGCGGATTTTGATTGTGCGTTTAAGTTCGCTTGGCGATGTGCTCTCTGCAACTCCAGCTGCTCAAGCAATTAGGGAAGCCATCCCCGATGCCCACATTGGTTGGGTTGTTGAAAGAAGATGTGCACCACTGCTTGAAGGCAATCCATACATCAACCGATTGCACACTTGGGACAGAACATTTTTTGGCTTGCTCAAGTTGATACGAGAGATACGCTCAGAGCGTTACGAATTAACCATTGACTTCCAAGGCTTACTCAAAAGTGCCATCATCACGCTCGCTTCAGGTGCAAGATATCGTGTTGGCTTTTCGGATGGCAGGGAAGGAGCAACATTAGCCTTAACACATAAAGTTGTAAAAGCGCCTTCTCTCCATCCGGCTGGCATGTCGCTTCAACTCTTAGAAGCTCTCGGAATAAATGCAGATGTTGAAAAGCACAGGATGCTTATCCCGATAAGCGATGTAGAGCGCTGTAAGGTTGAGGAGTTAATGCGCTCACATGGGCTTTCTTCAAAAAGTTTTGTTGTCCTTGCACCAGCCACAAGATGGGCTCATAAACACTGGATTAATGAACGCTGGGCTAAGTTAGCCGAGGTTGTTTACGAAAGATGGCATATGAGCAGTGTTCTCATCGGTAGCGAGGGTGACTTGTCTTTGCTCAAATACATCGCAAACAGGTGTGCTTCGCCAATACACATGTTTGCTGGTTTGGTATCATTGCGCGAATGTGCCTATCTCGTTGGGCAAGCAAGCGCTCTTATCGGGGTTGATTCATTCCCTGCCCATGTCGGCTATGCTATGGGAATCCCAACCCTCATACTTTACGGACCGACGAGCTCGCTTAAGTGGCGGATGGCAAAGGGTGTGCATATCATTGAACACAACCTTTCATGTCGCCCTTGCTATAGACACCCAAAGTGCAATGGGATGCCAACCTGCATGCAGATGATAACGGTTGATGAGGTTATAAAAGCTCTTGAGGGCGTGCTGTAGATGTAAGGCTACTTTATGGTGAGGTGCTTTTTGCGCATGCTTGAGGAGGATAAAAACGGGTGCGGGAGCGCGAAGTTAAAAGAGAGGATAGCTCACGATCTTATCATAAGGCGCGTAAGGCAAGACGAATTAAACAAACTCGTCAGCGTATACCTTTCAGCATATGAAGGTCTTGAAGAGTATGCTTACACATCTGGGAGCGAAGTTAGAAGCTACTTGCGTTGGCTTTATCGTGGTGACCCTGACGGATTTTTCGTTGCCGAACTTGATGGCAAGGTAGTCGGCTTTGTAGCTGTGCACACAAATTGGTGGGATAAAAGGATTGGGCGCACCGCTGAGATACACGAACTTGTGGTGCACAAGAAATATCAACGCATAGGAATCGGGACAAAGCTTATGGAGTGCGCCATTGAACACGCAATTGAGAGCGGATGTAATTTTGTGAGCTTGTGGGTCGGGTCTAAAAACACAGTCGCAAGGGAATGGTATCGTAGGCTTGGTTTTGAAGAGGTTGGCGAAGGCTACTACTGGGTGCGGATGATAAAATGCTTAAGCATCTCTCACCCTGAAAGAAACGATTAGTCATTCTCACCTTTTCCTTCGGGTTCCTTTTGCCCTTCAACTTCCTCTTCCTTTATCGGCGTTGGCTTCTCCTCCTCTATCGCTTTTGGCTTCGCTTCTTTTGCTGCCTCAGGCTTCTCTTCCTTTATTGCTTTAGGCTTCACTTCCTGTGGTATCCTCAACTTCACTATGTCTTGAGGTTTGATACTCATACCTTCTTCAAGCTCAACGATGACAGCCTTTGACATATCCTCCTTCACTTCTGTGATGCGGATTATGCCCACTGGTTCTTCAATTGTTCTCTCGCCACGAGCTGTCTGGAAGCGCACCCTCCTTAGCACTACAAATTCGTCTCCAACTCTCACTCCCTCCCTCTCACCCATGTCAATGTAAACGAACTTCTCCTCAACTGCTCCAACTTGTCCCTCCTTCTGAGTTACTTCAACGGGTTTAGCTATTGTTACCACTGGAGTTACTCTCGGGCGTGGCGCCCATATCATTTCTCCACGCAAAGCCTTGATTAGCTGTGCTATAGCGTTTGAGGATGCTGTTCTGTAGAGCGAGGTATCAAGCACCTGCCTTTCAACTTGTTCTGGTTGGATTGGAGGTGGCTCATGTGACTCAATAGGCATTGATGTGTGTATCGTTTGCTTACTTACGCCCTTCCCCTCAAAGCGACTGCTCCAGATGAGTCTTCCGGTGCGACCATCAAAGAGGCGAGCCTCAACAAATATGCTCACACTCTGTGTCCTCTCCGTTTTAACCCTCCATATACGCCTATCAGGGGCTGGGCTTGGCGAGCTTGTTAAGCCTTGGCTAATTACCGATATGGCATCAACGCCAGCTATGTGCCCAGCAATTAGAGCGTCACAGTTGTATTTCTCGCATAGCTGTCTTGCAACATCTGTCGGTATGTTACCGCTACGATATGCCTCCCAAGAGATAACGTCATCAAACATTTCCGGCTTGGCTATAACCAGCTCATCAACAATACCGGCTTTCCCGATAGCGTCAACAACTTGCTCGCCAAATTGCATCACATATAGTTTAATCGCCGGGGCTTCAGCGAAGGGAAACACAAGCAGTTTTTTAACATGGCTCATATCAAGGTGAAGCATCAGGCGTGGTTCGCTCGGTATATCCTCCACCCTCTCGTAGAGTGAAACGAGGTGCTTTAAGAAGCGGTTGTTTGGTGAGTAGAAGAGTATGCGGTAGTAGTTGCCACCCTTGCTTGAACGCACAAGCACACTTTGGTTCTGCCGTAAGACATCAATTGGGAAAGGCAGTCTTGCCTTCAGAGTGCTTGGTATGGGTTGCTCACCGGTGAGGATGTAAACTTCCGTTTCGGTCATTAGCAGCCTTTCCACCTTCGGAAGCTTATCAATTGTTACCCACACAAAGTCAGCTTTTATTGTCTCACCAAATATTGAGATTGTTTCTTCATCTGCGTTTGTAACAACGACGAGCAGTGGCACTTGCCACACGCGTTGCATCTTTAGGTCGGTTATTTCACGTCCTTCAAGTTCACAGAGCTTTTGGATTGCTTCAAGTGCTGAGTTATGACTTGGAGCTGAGATAAGCACGCGGGCATATGGCTTGCGCTCAATAACTTTTACATCACCAGCTATGACCACATCCATGTCTCTAATAAGGCGTATGTCGTAGGGCAAAAGCTCACGGTGCTCAATCGGGAAGGTTTCTTTCGTCCAATCAATGATAAAGACGATGTGCTTCTGTGCGTTTATCAACTCGCTTATATGCTTATCAAGTTCCGAAAAGCTGAGGAAAGCTGTTTGGGCGCCTTCTGGTAACCTGCTACGGAACTCGTTGTATAGCGTAACTGAGTTAGATACGACGGTGACGTCGCCCTTCAAAAACTCAATCAGGGGACGCTTCGGTAAGAATGCGCGCCTTAATTGCGCGCTACTCACGCCACTAAGAAAAACCAAAACGACAAAACACAATACTATAGGTTTGAAGCGCCTTCCCACCTTTTTCATCCCTTAACAACCTCCCCTTTGTTTTGTTTCCATCAAGTGCCAACCACCACGTCATTTAAAGGTTAGCCTAAATAAGTTTCACATGTCAAGCATGCTCGCGAGGACTTAGATTTGCATTACCAACGCTGGCAAAGGCTTCCTATGCACATCTCTTTCCCAAAAGCTGTCTTGAAGCATCTGATCAAGCATCTGTTTGAGCAACCATTGCATTCAAATGTGCTTGCTATTGTCTCAAGGTTCGGTAGCTCAAAGCCTCTAAACGATGTTCTTGAAGGGATTGCCTCAGCTGCAAGGAGTGCAGCACCTATAGCTCCCATTACATTGAAGTGCTCTGGGACATAAACTTCGCATGTAAGCATTTCCTCAAATGCCTCTTTTATAGCGATGTTGGCTGCTACCCCACCACATAACACATAAGGCGGTTGGATGGCTCTTCCGGAAACTACATTGGTAAAGTAATTTCGCACAAGTGCATAGCATAGCCCAGCTATAAGCTCCTCAATTGGCTGTCCTGCTTGCTGGCGCAGTATTATATCGCTTTCAGCAAACACAGTGCATCTACCACCCACCTTTACTTTCCTCTTCGATCGCTTTGCCATCTCGCCGAACATTTCAACCGGTATTCCGAGGCGGGCAGCTTGGTGATCAAGGAACGCACCAGTGCCCGCAGCGCAAACCGTATTCATTGAGAAGCTCACAGGTATCCCGTCTTGGAGCAATATGAGCTTTGAATCTTGCCCACCTATTTCAAACACAGTTCTTGCATGTGGAATATAGTGTCTCACGGCAACAGCATGGGTTGTAACTTCGTTTCGTATTAGGTCAGCGCCAACAAATGCTCCTATAAGTTCCCTCCCGCTACCAGTCACCCCTACCGAGATTACGTTGCCTTTGCATTCCCTGCCGGCATCGGCAAGCATCTTACGAAGTGTTTCAACTGGGTTGCCGTATGTCCTTTCATATGCCTTGTAAATAACCGCCTTGCTGTCAGCATCAAGCATGACAACCTTTGCCGTGATTGAGCCAACATCAATCCCGAGCACTATGTCACGGTTGTTTGAACGATGTTGTGCTTTAACTCCTTGCTCCCTCTGCCTGCTGCGTATCGAGATGGACTTATATTTTTTGAAGGCAAGCGTATCAACGAAAGCCTCAATTCTCACTTTGACAGCGTCTGGTTGAGTGTGCTCATCAAAGGTTATGCTGCATATTGGTGGCAGCCCATATTTTTCTTTGAAGAAGTCAATTGCTCCTACTGCCGTCGCTTCTGGTGTGCACCCAAATACGCTCAAGTGAATGAGCCCGTCAACGCCCTTTTTGCGTGCCCTAAGAGCTGCTGAAACAGTGATGATGTCAGAACCTGTAACTCGTTGCCCGAGTATCCGCATAGCGTTCCTGTAGTTGCCACCGCCCCAGAGTTCTCCAAATGGGTTGATGAATGACCACCAATCCATAACCCAGACAATGCGCACACCAATTTGTGAAGTGAGGAAGCGCAAAAGGTCAAACACAGGGAAACTGCCAAGCATCGTCGTGTAGAAATCGCCAATGATGGAAACACTTATGTTAGCCTTGTTGTTAGCCTTATCTCCGCACATTATCTCCTTCGCTTTGCTTACGGCTTTTTCGTAAGAGCTTGCTATCTCTACTTTTGACTTCGCTTTCAACAACTCGTCGTATGCCTCCTTCAAGATGTTCATAGCACCATCATAATCGCTCGTGAGGTGCAAGTTCTCAACGACAAATTCGTATAACTTAGCATACGCTTTGACTTTCTCAAGCCCTTCAATGATAAGCTTGATAAGGTTATGGAGCATTACACTTTTGTTTGAAAGCCTACAGAGTAGCTTTGCTTCCTTCAGCAGAGATGCAAATGCAGTGCGAAACATCACTGTTGGGTTGATGTTAACTATTAGCCATTTCACTTCATTTCCAAGGGAACTCTCAATCATTGGCTTCATCGTTGTGGCTGTAGCATGCCCAAGCATGCATGTCCCGTGTCCTCCCGGCACGATGAGCAACTGCCCACCGCTTTTGACTCCGATGAGCAAGTCAGCAAGTATAAGCCTAAGATCATAACACCAGTAATCAAACCCACACTCCTTTGCCACATCCACAGTTTGTCTGTTAGGTGGTTTTGGTGGGATAACATCAAGATCAATACCTTGCGCTATGTGATGCCATAGCAGGCTGTATTCACGCATATAAGCGATGTAAGCCTTTACCGATGCATCCGAACCCAGTCTCACTTCCACCTCACCAATTGATATTGTATCAAGGCTACGTATGGCTATACTTGAAAGTGAGCAGTATGTGCGTGTTACATCAATTCAGCTTGTAAGCAGTGAGGTGGTCGTGATGGGCGAGATACGCGTTGGGATAGTTGATGTGGATTCAACGCATGCTATTGAGTTCACTAAGCGACTCAATCACATCGGTATAGATGAAGAGCAATGGGTAGACGGTGCTAAGGTGATCTGTTTTTGGGCAGGTCGTTCAGCCATCCGCACCGATGAGGAAGTGAACAAGTTCGCTGCAATCATGAGGGAAGAGCTTGGTGTTAAACAGGTTTATGACCTGAAAGAGATGCTCACAATGATAGATGCCGTCATGATTGAATCTGTTGATGGGAGTGTCCATTACGAGAGAGCGCTCCCGTTCATTGAGGCATGCATCCCAACATTCATAGACAAGCCGTTTACATGCTCACTTGAGCAAGCAAAAAAGTTAGCTGAATTGGCGGAGCGAAAGAATGTGCCGATCTTCACATCTTCGTCACTGCGCTATGCCCTTGAAGTGCAGCATTTAAAGGAGCGGGAAGAAGAGTTTGGTAAAGTCAATGGTGTAGAGGCATACAGTCCAGCACCATATCACGAACGCAACCCAGGTTTGTTCCACTACGGCATTCATGCGGTTGAGACACTTTATGCACTCATGGGAAAAGGCTGTGAAAAGGTTTGGTGTATATGGCACGAAAATGCTGAGGTAGTTGTTGGAGCATGGTCAGATGGGCGTATTGGTGCTATAAGAGGCATTAGAACCGGCGCGCTTGGATATGGCTTCACGGCTTTTTGTGAGCGCAAAATATACTCCACAACCATTGATACGCGTTTCATTTACCGTGAGCTACTTAAGCGCGTTGTTGAAATGTTCCAAACAAGGAAGCCACCCATTGATATTTCTGAGAGCTTGGAGATTGTTGCCTTTATTGAGACTGCGATCCGTTCCAAGCATTGCGGCGGTGTGCCTCAACCAGTTGTAGTGTGATGTTCTTTGGAGATTTTTTGTAACCCTAACGAGGAGGTGCTTTCATGCGTATTATCCTCTACACAGGAAAAGGTGGTGTAGGAAAAACAACCATAAGCGCAGCGACAGCTCTTCTCTGTGCAGAGCTTGGCTATAAGACTTTGGTTATGAGCACCGATCCAGCTCATTCGCTATCTGATTCCTTTGATATGCCACTTGGAGGTAAGCCAGTTAAGATACATGAAAGTTTATGGGGCATGGAGATAGACCCATTCATTGAGATTGAGGAGAACTGGGCAGCAGCGAAAGATTACCTGACGGCTCTTTTTAGTTCTCAAGGCTTAGATGAAGTTGCAGCAGAGGAACTCGCTATCTTACCAGGGATGGATGAGCTGTTCAGCCTGCTGAAGGTGAAAAGCTTTTATGAGAGCGGTGAGTTTGATGTGCTCATCGTTGATTGTGCTCCAACTGGAGCAACAATCCGTTTGCTCAATTTCCCCGAAGTCCTACAGTGGTATATGAGGAAGCTCTTTCCGGTTGAGAGGTATGTTGTGAGCACAATACGAAAGTTTAAGCGAGAGATCTTTTCGGTCCCGTTGCCTGATGAAGCAGTGTTTGAAACAGTCCAACGCGTCTATTCAAATGTGGACGAGATGCGTGATATCCTCCTTAACTCCAAGGTCACAACGATAAGACTTGTGCTCAACCCCGAGAAGATGGTTATCCAAGAGACGAGGCGAGCATACACTTACCTCAACCTGTTTGGTTTCCACACCGATGCCATAATCGCAAATAAAGTTTTGCCCGAGGAAGTGACCGATGCTTACTTCAACGAATGGAAGAAAGCACAGCAGGGTTATTTAGAGGAAGTGGAAACATCGTTTCCGAACTTACCGATTTTCAAAGTGCAGTTTTACGAGCACGAAGTTGTTGGGCTTGAAAGACTGCACAGGATGGCTCACGATATATTTGGCGATGAAGACCCAACGCGTATCTTCGGTGTTGATGAACCGATGCAAGTGGTGAAGGAGAAAAATATTTACAAGCTCATCCTGAGCTTACCCTTCACAACGCGAAGGGACATTGAGCTTTATCAGAAGGGAGACGAGCTGATAGTGAAGGTGGGTAACTTCAAACGCAATCTTATTCTTCCAATGACGCTTGCTCGCCTTGAAGCAGCTGGTGCAAAGTTTGTTGAAGGAAAACTACACATACACTTCGTTAGTAAAAGCAAGAAGCGCGATGAAGTTGGTTGAATTCACCTGCGCTGTAAATAATCAGGCGCCAAGCCCTCCAGCACCTTTCCTGATGCCTCTCTCTTTCTCTATCTTTTGCTGATAGCCGCTCTCCCTATAGGCTGTAATTGGGTCAAGCGGCACATCCATCTCCTCACGCACAACCATTAGAAGCGGAGTTACATCGGTGTTAAAAGCTTCTTGAAGAATTTGTTCAGCCATTACAACATCGCAACTTTCCTGAACCTCCATGAGTTTTTCTCTCGGTATCAAAAGTGCTTTTGCATATGCAGTGTGGATGTTAACGACGGTCTGGATCATCTCTTCAATCTTCGGTTTAATGTTTGCTGCTTGGTCAATCATGTATGCGAACTCCATCCCTTCTTCTTCAGCTGTAATGAGCTCTTTGAAGATGAGGAAAAGTTCGTAAGGGTTAATCGAGCCAGCTGTGAGGTCGTCGTCAGCATACTTCCTGTTGTTGAAATGGAAGCCACCGAGTTTCCGTTCATCAATTAGGAATGCAACTATATGTTCGATGTTTGTGCCATGTGGGTGGTGCCCAAGGTCAACGAGCACTTTTGCTTTTTCACCGCACTTTTGAGAGAGCACATAAGCCATGCCCCAATCTGCGATGTCGGTGTGATAAAACGCTGGTTCAAAGAACTTATATTCAATCAGCATTACCATGTCCTCAGGTAGTGCATTGGATACCTCAATTAGGCATTCCGTCATGCGCTGTTTCCTTCTTCGAAAATCATCCTGCCCAGGGTGGTTTGTTCCATCGGCAAACCATAAGCTTAAGACTTTTGAACCCACCTTCTTTGCTATCTCAATTGAGTCAAGGATGTGTTGGACAGCTCTTCTCCTAATGTTTGCATCAGGGTTGGCTATGCTACCGAATTTATAGCATTGGTCTTGAAACACATTCGGGTTAACAGCACCAATGCTTATACCCAATTCCTGTGCATATTCTTTAACTCCATCCACCTTGCCGTCAGGGAAATCCCAAAGAACGTGCACTGCCACTGATGGTGCTATTCCAGTCAACTTATGGACTTGAGCAGCGTCCTCAAGCTTCTCGTAAATAGTAACAGCTGCACCAGGCTGATAGAAGACGCCGAAGCGAGTTCCAGAGTCAGCATAAGCCCATGATGGCGTTTCAACTTTGAATGACTTCAACTTTTTCTTCACCCACTCAACATCAACTCCAATTTCAAAAAGCCTCTCTGCAAGCAATTTGTATTCTTCCTTATACCGCCGAAGCATTTCTCTTCACCTCCATTTCAATTTGCTTCGGCTAATGGAACGAACTTTTCAAGAACAAATTAGCCAGCACCCACCTTCTGCTCATCTGAAAAAATGCTGTTGTGCTTTTAAGGCGGGTGCTGGCTTGTCTTATTGCTTACCTTTCAAATGCAGCTTCAAACCTTATTTCTGATGGCTTGAATTGGAGTTTCCGAACGAACTCGCAAGCTTCCTTTGCGCCATGCTCTCTATCCATGCCACTATCTTCCCATTCAACGGAGAGGGGTCCATTATATCCGATGTTGTTAAGCGCTCTGATTATTTCCTCAAAGTTGATTCCTCCTCTTCCGGGTGAGCGGAAGTCCCAACCTCTTCTTGGGTCCCCGAATGGTAGGTGTGATGATAGTATGCCACTGCGTCCATCAAGCGTTACGATAGCGTCCTTAACATGCATGTGGAAAATGCGGTCTGGGAACTCATAAATGAACTTCACAGGATCAACACCCTGCCAGTGCAAGTGACTCGGATCAAAGTTGAATCCGAATGCCGGATGGTAGTCAACCGCTTCAAGTGCTTTTCTTGCAGTGTGCAAGTCAAATGCTATTTCAGTGGGGTGAACTTCAAGAGCAAACTTCACACCGCATGCTTCAAACTCATCCAAGATCGGTTTCCATACCTCGGCGAACTTCTTGAAACCATCTTCAATCATCTGAGGTGGGACTGGAGGGAATGGATAGACAAGATGCCATATTGGTGAACCAGTAAATCCGTTAACCACCTGAACACCTAAATTCTTTGCAGCCCTCGCTGTAAGCTTCATCTCTTCAATAGCTCTTTCACGCACACCGTTTGGGTCGCCATCTCCCCAGACATGCGGTGGCAAGATAGCCTTGTGGCGCTCATCAATTGGGTCAAGCACTGCCTGCCCTACCAAGTGGTTGCTTATAGCCCATACATTCAAACCATACCTTGCCAGCAGTTGTTTTCTCTCCTCGCAGTAGTTTTTATCTTCAGCAGCCTTTCGCACATCCAAATGGTCACCCCAGCACGCAAGCTCAAGACCATCATAACCCCATTCACTCGCCTTCCTTGCGAGTGTCTCAAGAGGCATGTCAGCCCACTGACCTGTGAACAATGTCACTGGACGCATCCTTTCCACCTCCCCTTTCAAAGGTTGTGTTTTGTTGTGCTGATAAATATGATACGCCATGTTGAGCGCTTTGTCAAACGCGCTTTTGGTGGATGTGCGATTGGCTTGTTTCAATAAGCGCATCCTACCAAATTATTAGAGGTGCATGCGCTGTGCTTTACAATGAGCAAATTTGTGTTAAACTAATGTTGCGGTTGCGTAACAGTGGTCTCGTATACGCTCTAAGGCATTATCGTTCATCCACTTTAGTTATTGGCGATGGTGCTCTTGAAGACCACGAGGAGCTTAAAAGTCCTAACGATGTGCTACGGGAAGAATAATGCGTTATCATGGTGGTCAGTCAGAGGGGTTGAGAGGCAGTCAGTGGTAAGGTGGTGTAGAGCACCGTAGAAGCACTTTAATGCGAGTGACTGCCTTTCGATTGCCCCTCTGGCTTTGCCAGAGGGGCAAATTTTTAGTAGGACAAGATTAAGAGCAGAAGGTGATGTGACGATGCCAACAATGAATCAAATAGTGAGAGGCGCTCGCAAACCAAAGAAGTATCGCTCTAAGACACCAGCGCTAAAATACAGATACAACGCCTTGAAGGGGAAAGTAGTGTATGACCCACAAGGTGCACCTATGTTGCGTGGTGTTTGTCTTGTTGTGCGAACAATGACACCGAAGAAACCAAACTCAGCATTGCGTAAGATAGCAAAGGTGCGCTTAAGCAACAGGCGTGTCATCACAGCTTACATACCGGGAATAGGTCACAACCTGCAAGAGCACAGCGTTGTGCTTGTTAGGGGTGGACGAGTAAAAGATCTACCGGGCATAAGATACAAGATTGTGAGGGGAGCACTTGATTGCGCTGGTGTTGAAGGGCGTAGAAAAGCACGCTCAGTTTATGGTGCTAAGCGTCCAAAGTCTTAATTTGATGTTACGAATTTTTGAAAGAGGTGAAGTCATGAGATGCCGAGGCGAGAACCAGTCCCACCAAGAGAAATCCCGCCAGACCCTGTCTATGGGAGTGTGCTCATCCATAAGCTGATCAATCAAATCATGCGTAAAGGAAAGAAAAGCATCGCTGAGAAAATAGTCTACGGTTCGCTATTGTTGATACATCATCGCACAAAGCGCAATCCGCTTGATATTCTTGCGAACGCTATAAGGAATGTCATGCCAGTTGTTGAGGTTCGTCCGAGGCGAGTTGGTGGTGCAACATACCAAGTGCCTATGGAAGTTCGTCCAACAAGACGAGTTAGCTTAGCGCTACGATGGCTCGCACAAGCAGCAAGACAGCGAAAAGGTAAAACAATGGCTCACAGGCTCGCTGATGAAATAATTGATGCATCCAATAACCAAGGAGGAGCTGTAAGGATAAAGGAAGAGGTCCATAGGATAGCTGAGGCAAACAGAGCATTTGCACACTACCGATGGTTCTAAGCCCGGAGAGACGGTGGTATATGTCATGAGTAAAGTTGAAGAAAAAGTGCCACTTGAGAGGACGAGAAACATAGGTATAGTCGCTCATATAGATGCGGGTAAGACAACGACTACCGAGAGGATTTTGTTCTACACAGGGCGCGTCCATCGTATAGGGGAAGTAGATGAAGGAACTGCAACGATGGATTGGATGCAGCAGGAAAAAGAAAGGGGTATCACTATAACCTCTGCAGCAACAACATGCTATTGGAGAAGGAAGATAGATGGTGAAGAGAAGCTGTTCAGGATTAACCTGATTGATACACCAGGGCATGTGGATTTTACAGTTGAGGTTGAGAGGTCTTTAAGAGTCCTTGATGGCGCTGTGGTTATCCTATGCGGAGTTGGTGGAGTGCAACCGCAAACTGAAACAGTTTGGCGGCAGGCAAACAAATACAATGTGCCGAGGATTGCTTACATAAACAAGCTGGACAGGACAGGTGCTGACTTTCATTCAGTAGTTCATCAGATGCGTGAACGCTTGAAATGCAAGGCTGTTCTCATTCAAATACCCATTGGGCAGGAAGAGAACTTCAGGGGCGTTGTAGATCTTGTTGAATATCAGGCTATCTACTGGGAGGATGAACTTGGGACTGTAATTCGTAGGTGTCCTATACCTGAGAGCATAGAGCCTATAGCTGAAATCTTCAGAAAAGCTTTGATTGAGTGGATCGCTGAAATAGACGATGAGGTCCTTGAAAGATATCTTGAAGAAGGAACAGTTGATCCGCAACTCTTTAGAAACGCAATAAGAAGGCACACGCTAAACGGCAATATTGTTCCTGTCATTTGTGGTGCCAGCCTTCAAAATAAAGGTGTTCAACCATTGCTCGATGCTATAGTTGATTACTTGCCATCGCCTTTGGATATAGGTTTTGTTGAAGGTGTTAATCCGAAGACGGGAGAGAAAATAAGAAGGCGCTTGGTTAGAGAAGAGCCGTTTTGTGCGTTGGCTTTCAAGATTCAAACAGATCCGTATGTTGGACGGTTAACATATGTTCGTGTTTACAGTGGCGCAATTAGTGCAGGGGATGTAGTTTACAACTTTTCAAGAGATTGTAAGGAAAGGGTTTCGCGGATATTGCGTATGCATGCCAATTATAGGGAGGAAGTTGATGAGGCAGTTGCTGGAGATATTGTTGCGCTGGTTGGTCTAAGAAATACGTTTACAGGAGACACAATAGGCGATATAAAACACCCAATTCTGCTTGAACACATAGAGTTTCCAGAACCTGTGATCATGAAGGCTGTTGAACCAAAGACGAAGGCTGAGGAAGAAAAACTGATGCAAGCGCTTCAAAAGCTTGTTCATGAGGATCCAACGCTTTTACTAAAATTTGATAGGGAAACTGGTCAAACTATACTGGCTGGGATGGGGGAGCTTCATCTTGAAATAGCTGAAGATAGATTGCGGAGAGAATTTGGAGTGGAAGCAAGGTTCGGGCAACCCCAAGTTGCTTATCAAGAAACAATTCTTAACTCTGCTATAGGGGAAGGCAAGTATATCCGCCAAACAGGCGGGAGAGGGCAATATGGGCATGTAGTGTTGCTGGTGGAACCGAAGAAGGGGAAAGGTTTAGAATTTGAAAATATGATAAAAGGTGGGGTAATTCCTGATGCTTTTATCCCAGCTATTGAAGCTGGTGTTAAGGAAGCAGCTGATAGAGGTGTTTTAGCTGGGTATCCTGTCGTGGATATTAAGGTGTCTTTGATTGACGGTTCTTATCACGAGGTTGATTCGTCTGAAGTTGCGTTTAAACTTGCAGCGATGATGGCTTTCAAAAATGCTTGCAGAAAAGCCAAAATGACGCTCCTTGAGCCAATAATGAAGCTTGAGATTATAACTCCAAAGGAGTATATTGGAGATGTTTTGGCGGATTTAAATTCAAGGAGGGCATCAATCAAAGGTATGAGGGAAGGCGTTGGAGAAGTGTATATCATTGATGCAGAGGTTCCATTAGCTGAGGTTTTTGGCTATGCTACACAACTTCGTTCGTTGACACAAGGGAGGGCAATTTATACTATGGAGCCAAGCCATTACGCTGTAGTCCCTCAGGATGTGGCTAAACAGATCATATTGAAGCGTGGTTACGGTTCTCTTGACATCTATTTGCCCATGATGGATAACGAAGCGATTGGCACAAGAACTTGACAAATGGAGGGGAGAAAATAAAACATGCCAGCTGAACGCATCCGAATAAAATTGAAAGCTTTTGACCATAAATTGATAGATAAATCGGCTCAGGATATCGTTAGGGTTGCCCGTGAGACTGGTGCGAAGGTCCGCGGACCTATACCGTTGCCGACTGATAGGAAAGTTTGGTGCGTCATTCGTTCACCGTTTATTGACAAGGAGTCTATGGAGCATTTTGAAATGAGAATCCATAAGCGGCTAATTGATGTGATTGGAGCAACGCCTAAAACGATTGAAGAACTCAGTAAACTTGATTTGCCAAGTGGGGTTGATATTGAGATCAAGCTGTAAGCGGGGGATCTGAGATGAGCGCTCTTATCAAGGCAATAATTGGACGAAAAGTTGGAATGACTTCCATTTTTTCACCTAATGGGCAGCACATACCTGTGACAGTGATACAGGCAGGTCCGTGTTATGTTGTTCAAAGGAAAACTGTTCAAAAGGATGGGTATTCTGCCATTCAAGTTGGTTATCTGCCGATCAAAGAAAAGAAGGTAAACAAGGCTTTGTTAGGTCATTTTAAGAAGGCACGGCTTCAACCTTTGCGCTTTCTATGCGAATTCCGCGTCCCTGAAGAAATGGATATTGAGGTTGGGACAAAAATAACAGTTGAAGCATTTGAACCAGGAGACATCGTGAAAGTGACCGGAACTTCAAAAGGAAGAGGATTTGCAGGCGTAATGAAACGGTGGGGCATGAGCGGTCAAAGAGATTCACATGGTTCAAGGTATCATCGACAGCCTGCATCGCTTGGACCTCAAGGTCCTCAGCGAGTTTTTAAAGGTCACCGAATGCCGGGCAGATATGGTGGAAAAACAGTAACAATTCGTGGTTTAACAGTTGTGGATATTGATCCCGAAAACCATTTGTTGTTGATAAAAGGGAGTGTGCCTGGCTGGAGAGGAAGCTTGGTTAAGATACAAGCAGAAAAGTAGGTGATTTCGCATGGATATCCCAGTGTATAACATTCAAGGCGAGAAAGTTGGTGTTTATACTATACCAGATGAGTGGTTAAATGTCAAAATAAACAAAGCGTTAATACACCAAGTCGTTGTATCGCATCTTTCAAATAAGCGTCAAGGGACTCATTCAACAAAGACGAGAGGCGAAGTTAGAGGCGGAGGTAGAAAGCCTTGGCCTCAAAAGGGGACGGGAAGGGCAAGACAAGGTTCAATTAGAGCTCCACAATGGCGTGGTGGTGGGAAAGTTCATACTCCAAAGCCCCTTGACTGGGACATGAAAATTAACAAGCAAATGCGAAAAAAAGCAATAAAATATGCTTGGATTGACAAGATAAGAAACGGTAATGTCGTTTTGATTGACAACTTGGTTTTTGAAGAACCTAAAACAAAGCGGATGTATCAACTTCTTCAAAAACTGAATATAGTTGACAACAAAGTTTTGCTACTGATGAGGAACTTCGACAGGAATGTGTATTTATCTGCAAGGAATTTGCAAAATGTATACATGTTGCCATACCATCAACCATCGGCATATGATTTAATTAATGCCGAAAAGATATTGACAACATGCGATGCAATGGATGTCATAAAGGAGAGGATCGCACCATGACCAACATTCGTAGAGACCCAACTAACATACTGATATGCCCAATATTAACGGAAAAAAGCGCAAAACTTGCTGCTGAGCTGAATCAATACACGTTCAAGGTAAGATTAGATGCCACAAAGCCAGAAATTAAGCAAGCTGTCGAGAAGTTGTTCGACGTTGATGTTGAGTGGGTCAACACGATGATTGTAAAGGGGAAGCAGAAGGGGATAAGATGGTTGAACCGTGGGAGAACACCAAGATGGAAGAAAGCTATAGTAAAGGTAAAGGAAGGGCAAAAAATAGGGTTATTTGAAGTTTAATTTGGAGGGATAGCCATGCCAATAAAACAGAAAAAGCCAGTCACACCTGGACAAAGGTTTATGACGGTCTCAACTTTTGAGGAAATAACGAAGGAAGAGCCAGAAAAATCGCTAATTATACCGTTGAAAAAGCACTCTGGGCGGAATAATCAAGGTAAAGTTACAGTCCGCTTTAGGGGTGGGGGAAATAAGCGATTTTACCGCATAATTGACTTTAAGAGGGACAAAGACGGTATTCCTGCGAAGGTTATAGCTATTGAATATGACCCGAACAGATCGGCAAGGATTGCATTGCTTGAATACGCAGACGGGGAAAAAAGATACATTTTATGGCCTGAAGGGGTGAAAGTTGGGGATATACTCATGTCTGGAGAAGATGCAGAGATACGCCCTGGAAACGCTTTGCCACTTGAAAAAATTCCAGACGGGACTTTTATCCATAACATAGAGCTTGAACCTGGCAAAGGAGGACAACTTGTAAGAGCAGCAGGCACAGCTGCACAGCTTATGGCAAAAGAAGGCAAATATGCGCATGTTAAATTGCCATCTGGAGAGGTTCGTTTGATCAATATCAAGTGCAAAGCTACAGTCGGTAGGGTTGGAAATGTTGACCATGAGTTAATACTGATAGGAAAAGCAGGTCGAGCAAGGCATATGGGTTGGAGACCACATGTTAGAGGTAAAGCTATGAATGTTGATGATCATCCACACGGTGGAGGAGAGGGGAAAGCGCCAATCGGTATGCCTGCTCCAAAGTCACCTTGGGGGTGGATAACTTTAGGCGTGAAAACAAGGAAGCCAAGGAAACCTTCAAACAAGTTCATTGTGAAGAGAAGAAGGATCGGGTATGGTGATAGAAGGTTGAAAGAGCAAAGGTAATCCCGTTTGCTTTCAGGAGGTGAGCAACGTGGGACGTTCTTTGAAGAAAGGTCCATACTGCGATCCAAAGCTTCTTGAAAAAATAAGAGAGATGAACCGCACAGGGGTTAAGCAAGTCATAAGGACATGGTCACGGCGCTCAACGATTTTTCCTGAAATGGTGGGACATACTATAGCAGTTTATGATGGAAGAAGACATGTTCCCATTTACATTACGGAGGCAATGGTGGGGCATAAACTTGGAGAATTTGCTCCAACGAGGACACATAGAAAGCATGGCGAACCTACCGAGCGTTCAACAGCACTGAAGTAATGAGAGAAGGTGAGTTGTAATGAACGAGGTAGAAAGTGAAGTCAAGGAGGTAAAAAGTGTCGGGCGGTATATTCGTGTTTCTCCAAGGAAAGCTCGTAGAGTAGCTGAATTAATTAAGGGAAAGCAAGTTGAAGAAGCAGCAAATATTTTGCTAATGACTCCATCCAAACCAGCAAAGTATATTTACAAACTGCTTAAATGTGCCATTGGAAACGCTGAAAATGACTACAACCTTGATAGCGAGAGGTTGTATGTAGCAAATGTCATCGTAGATCAAGGTCCAATGCTGAAACGCTGGATACCAAGGGCAAGAGGCAGAGCAGATAGAATACGCAAGCGGACAAGTCACATAACGGTGGTGATTAGGTCAGTTGATTAAAGTAAGACATAAAGGCAAATTGCTGTCTCTAAACCGCTGTTTTGGACGGAAGGGTGAAGTAAAGAGATTTCAAAGCTAAAAAACCATAAAACGGCAAAAGGGGAGAGGGTTATGGGACAAAAAGTCAATCCTATCGGGCTCAGAATTGGCATAAATAAGGAATGGCAAAGCAGGTGGTTTGCAGATAGGCAATATAGGGAATATCTTTGCGAAGACCTAAAAATACGGGAATATATCAAACAGCAGTTCAAAAATGCTGGAATACCTAAAATTGAGATCGAGCGAAAATCAAAGCTTGTCATAATAACGATATGGGCAGCGCGCCCGGGGATGGTCATTGGGCACGGAGGTAGAGGGATTGAAAATTTGAGACAAGAACTGGTTAAAATGACGGGACGCGAGATTCACATCACTGTTAAGGAGGTTGAGAACCCTGAGTTAGAAGCTCAGCTTGTCGCTGAAAACATAGCTCAACAAATTGAGAGACGCATTTCTTGGCGAAGGGCAATGCGTCAGGCTATTTTGAGGGCGATGAATGCTGGTGCTCAGGGCATAAAAATAACTGTTGGTGGAAGACTTGGCGGAATTGAGCTTGCAAGGGATGAGACTTTGATGGAAGGCAAGCTCCCACTACACACTCTTAGAGCTGATATTGATTACGGATTTGCCGAAGCTAAAACGAAATACGGGATGATAGGTGTTCATGTGTGGATTTATCGTGGAGATATTATAGAAAAAGCCGAGGAAAAGTTGATTCTTGCAGCGAAAGCTGGGAAGCCTATATCGCCTCGCCTTATTGTTGCTACAACTGAGCTCGAGGGGGAGATGGAAGATGTTGCAACCGAGGAAGCGTAAATATCGCAAGGAGCAACGAGGAGTATGTAAAGGAAAAGCCACAAGAGCAAATACAGTTGTGGAAGGTGACTTTGCTCTACAAGCTATTGAACCTGGCTGGGTGACTGCTCGTCAAATAGAAGCAGCAAGGATAGCAATCGCAAATTATGTCAAAAGGGAAGCAAAAATATGGATTCGCATTTTCCCATATAAACCAGTGACGAAAAAGCCAACCGAAAGCAGGATGGGCGGGGGTAAAGGAGATCCTGAGGAATATGTGGCTGTCGTTAAAAGGGGGACGATATTGTTTGAAGTCGGTGGAATTTCAAGTGATACGGCTATAGAGGCATTGAGACGTGCTTCTCATAAGTTGCCCATAAAAACTCGTATTATTTCGCAAGAGGTGTTACCTCATGCCAGATGAAAAACGCCGTGAGGAATTGCAAAGGCTTAGACAATTGCCGACCCAAGAACTGATAAAAGAGCTTGAGGAGACAAAGAAAGAGCTGTTTTTAACGAGGGCACAAATAGCCACATTCAGCCAAACCAATGTTGCTCGCGTGAAAACCCTTAAAAAGAAAGTTGCACGAATTCTTACAATATTGCGAGAAAGAGAGTTGCTTGGAATTGAATAGTTTTGGTCGGAGTTAGCCGGAAAGATACGAAAAGAGGGGTGTTAAGTGAATGAGCGAACAAAGAGGGAAGAGGAAAAGGAGAATAGGGGTCGTTGTGAGCGATAAAATGGACAAAACAGTTGTCGTAGTTGTTGAGAGGTTAGTGCGCCATCCTTTATACAAAAAAGTTTTGAGGAAGCGAAAAAAGTATTATGCTCACGATGAGAATAATGAGTGCAAAATCGGTGATGTTGTAGAAATTATGGAGACAAGACCATTGAGCAAGCTTAAGCGTTGGCGAGTTGTGCGAATAATTGAGAAAGCAAAAACCGTGGCACCGCTTGTTGACAAAGAAGTTGTTGAGGAAACTGCTGTGGCACCGCCGGAGCTTGTAGCCCCCTCAGAGCAAGTGGAACAAGAAGCAAGTGAAAACAGGGGGTGAAGTGTTGTGGAGTTGATTAGACCTGAAATGATAAGAAATATAGCGCTAATTGGGCAAGGTGGTTCAGGAAAAACAACATTAGCCGATGCCATGTTATGGGTGGCTAATGCTGTTGACAGGCAAGGAAGAGTGGAGAAAGGGACAAGCATTTTTGATTATGAGGAAGACGAAAAGCAAAGGCAACATAGTATAAACCTTGCAGTTGGGCATTGTGAATGGAACGGTGTTTTGATCAACATAATTGACACACCAGGTGGAATAGATTTCGTTGGAGATGCATATGCAGCATTGAGAGTCGTTGATGGTGTTGTCGCAGTAATAGATGCTGGTGGGGGTGTAGAGTTCCAGCTTGAAAGATTGTGGTCAAAGGCAAATGAATATGGGCTTTCAAAGATAATTTTTGTGACGAAGATGGACAGTGAAAAAGCAGATTTTGAGATTGTGGTTTCTCAAGCCAAAGAAAGGTTGAAAACAAACATAATTCCATTAACTATCCCAGTGGGGGAACGTTCGGGGTTTAAGGGAGTTGTTGATGTTTTGACAGGAAAGGTGTTTACATTTGATAAAGGCGATCACAGTGTTAGCGGGGAAGTGGGAGGGGAAGTTGAAGAAAAATTGGAGAAATACAGGGAGCAATTGATTGAAGTCGCAGCTGAAAGTAGCGATGAGCTGCTCGAAAAATACGTAGAAGGGAAGGAGTTAACGAGAGAAGAGATTGAAAAAGGATTGATGAACGCTATATCTGTTGGTTCGGTGATACCACTCTTCTGTGGGTCAGCTGCACAGTGTGTTGGCGTTTCACGCTTGCTTGATGCCATTGTGAAGTTTATGCCATCACCAGTTCAGCGCCAGCCAGTTGAGGCTAAAACATTGGATGGTGAGAAGGTAATTAAGCTAACTGCCGACCCTGAGAGAGAATTCGTTGCATTGGTTTTTAAGACGGTATCGGATCCGTATGTTGGAAGAATCAATTACTTTCGTGTGTTTTCTGGGACAGTTGCATCGGATTCCTTTGTATTCAATGCAAACGAAGGTAGAAGGGAAAGAGTGGGGCAGTTGTTCATACCTCAGGGTAAAAACATTGAATCAGTCGGTATGGTTCGTGCGGGGCAGATTGCAGCTGTCGCCAAACTTGAGATAACACGCACAGGACATACACTTTGTGATGAATCGCAACCGGTGTTGCTTCCACCGATAGAGTTTCCGATACCAGTAATGGAACTTGCAGTGCATCCTAAAACGAGGGGCGATGAAGATAAACTGTTAAGTGGTTTGCAGAAATTGCGGGAAGAAGATGGAGCTTTCAGATGGTATAGGAACAACGAAACTGGTGAAACAATTATTGCAGGGTTAGGCGATTTACATCTTGAAGTAGCAGTTGAACGATTGAAGCGAAAATTCGGTGCTGACGTTGAAGTTACATTGCCCAAGATACCGTATAAGGAAACAATACGGAAGAAAGGACGAAGCGAAGGGAGATATATACGCCAAACTGGTGGGCGAGGGCAATATGGTGTTGTTTGGCTTGAAATAGAACCTTTGGAAAGAGGTAAAGGCTTTGAGTTTGTGGATGCTATAGTCGGAGGTGTCATACCAAGCAAGTTTATTCCTTCCGTTGAAAAAGGGGTAATTGAAGCGATGCAACAGGGTGTTCTTTCGGGGTATCCCGTTGTGGATGTAAAAGTCACTTTGTTTGATGGCAAGTATCATGAAGTTGACTCATCAGATATTGCGTTTAAGAACGCAGGTAGCATTGCTTTTCGTAATGCCATGCTTCAGTGCGATCCCTATTTGCTTGAGCCGATAATGGAAGTTGAGATAATAGTGCCAGAGGAAAACATGGGGGATATAATTGGAGATTTGACGAGCAAAAGGGGTAGAATCTTAGGGATGGAAGCGATTGATGGAATGCAAAAAATTCGTGCGTTAGTTCCGCTCGCAGAAATGCAGCGATATGCAGCTACTTTGCGATCCTTAACGAGGGGTCGTGGTCAATATTCCATGAAGTTTTCTCACTACGAGGAAGTCCCGCCTCACTTGGCTGAGAAAATAATTGCTGAGTCCAAGAAAAAAGAAGAACAACAAAAGTGAAGGGTGAAAAGCCATGATAATGCCACAAACGAGGCTCAAGGTTGCTGATAACTCTGGGGCAAGAGAAATAATGTGCATTCGTGTCTTGAAGGGTGGAAGTAGTAGATATGGCAATATTGGGGATGTGATTGTGGCTTCTGTTAAAGACGCTGTCCCTGGGGCAGCCGTTTCAAAAGGCGACGTAGTGAAAGCTGTTATTGTGCGCACAAAATACGGAATTAGGCGTGCGGATGGGTCATACTTGCGATTTGATGAAAATGCAGCGGTTATTATTGACCATCAAAACAATCCGATAGGAACGAGAGTGTTTGGACCAGTTGCAAGGGAACTGCGAGATAAACAGTTCCTGAAGATAATTTCCCTTGCACCCGAGATTGTTTGAGGTGGTCAAGATGCCAAGTATGGGTATAAAAACTGGGGATACTGTCGTAGTGATCTCTGGAGTTGACAAGGGTAAAAGAGGGAAAGTGATAAAAGCTATGCCAAGAGAAGGGAAAGTTGTAGTAGAAGGAGTTAACCTGCGTTGGAAGCACCAGAAATTCCAGAGGACAAGGACAATGCAAGTGCAAAGTGGGCGTATTCAAGTGCCTTTGCCAATACCAAGATGCAAGGTTATGCTTGTGTGTCCTCGTTGTGATAACCCAACGCGAATAAAGAAAGTGTTCTTGCCAGATGGAAGGAAAGTGCGTGCATGTAAAAAATGCGGCGAATTAATTGATGAATGAGGTGGATGAAAAGTGTCTGTAGGGAGCTATAAACCAAGGTTAAAAGAGAAATGGGAGAAGGAAGTTGTGCCACTTTTGATGAAGCAGTTTGGATACAAAAATGTTATGCAGGTTCCAAAACCTGTCAAAGTAGTGGTAAATGTGGGTGTTGGGGATGCAAAAGAAGACCCAAAATACTTGGATTCAACTATAAAAGAGCTTTCAATGATAACCGGTCAAAAACCTGTGGTAAGGAGAGCTAAAAGGTCAATTGCTGGATTCAAGTTGCGTAAAGGTCAACCAGTCGGGTGCATGGTAACGCTGAGGCGGGCTCGCATGTGGGAGTTCCTTGACAGGTTGATTAATGCTGCTTTACCTCGAATTAGGGACTTTAAAGGGCTACCTCCCGATGCTTTTGATGGGCATGGTAACTATAATATCGGAATTGAGGAGCAGTTGATTTTTCCAGAAATAACTTATGACGACATCGCTAAGGTGCGAGGGATGAATATCACTATAGTCACAAGCGCAAAGACTGATGAAGAAGCACTGGCTTTACTCAAATCCCTTGGGATGCCTATTCGTGATGCTGGAAAATAAGCTACCGAGGTGCAAGGGACTATGCCAAGGAAAGCATTAGTAGTGAAGGCTCAAAAGGAACCAAAGTTTAAAGTGAGAAAAGTAAACCGCTGCACACGCTGTGGGCGAGCAAGAGCATACATTCGTCAGTTTGGCTTATGCAGAATTTGCTTTAGGACACTTGCAAGCCAAGGGCTAATTCCGGGGGTTAGGAAGGCAAGCTGGTAAAGCATGCCTCAATTGGAGGTGTTTGATTAAATGGTAATTACTGATCCAATTGCCGATATGCTGATCAGAATCAAGAACGCATCACAAGCTCGCTTAAGTAAAGTCCGCATACCAGCGTCTAACATAAAGCGAGAAATAGCTAAAGTGCTGAAAGAAGAGGGTTATATCGCTGACTATAAGTTTATCCGTGATAACAAGCAGGGCATTTTAATCATCTATCTTCGCTACCTTGACGGGAAAAAGCCAGTAATAACTGGGGTTAAGCGGATAAGCAAACCTGGGAGGAGAATTTATGTAAAAGCCAACGAAATACCTATAGTGCAAAGTGGATTAGGTATAGCATTGCTTTCAACCTCTCAAGGTATAATGACTGATGCACAGGCTCGCAAGAAAGGTATTGGGGGCGAACTTCTGGCATATGTTTGGTAATATGTGGGGGGATGGTTGATGTCAAGGATCGGAAGGAAACCTATACCGATTCCCGAGGGTGTCAAAGTGCAAATCAATAACAACACTGTGGTTGTTGAAGGACCGAAGGGAAAGCTTCAGCAGTCCTTTCACCCAGATATGATAATTCGCTCGGAAAATGGTCAAATAATTGTAGAACGCCCATCGGATAACCGTTTTCATCGCTCTTTGCATGGTCTCACAAGGACTTTGATAGCTAATATGATTGAAGGCGTGACTAAAGGTTTCAGGAAAGTGCTTGAAGTTCGTGGTATGGGCTACAGGGTGGAATTAATGGGTGAAAATAAACTGAGATTAATGTTGGGATTTTCCCATCCAATCGTCTTTGAAGCTCCTCAAGGTATAACGTTCAATGTTGAATCTTTCACACCAACGCAACAAAATCAATATTTGTCGGCGAAAATAATCGTTAACGGGATAGATAAGCAACTTGTTGGGGATGTGGCTGCGAGGATAAGAGCTTTGAGAAAAGTTGAACCTTACAAAGGAAAGGGTATAAGATACGAGGACGAAGTTGTAAAGCTGAAGCCGGGCAAGCAAGCTAAAGGTAAGTAAGTGAGGGAGTTGAGATATGGCAGTTAAGTATAGGACAAGAAAAGAGCGTAGGCAGAGAAGACACTGGCGAATAAGGAAGAAAATTTTTGGAACTCCAGAAAGACCACGATTATCGGTATTTGCAAGCCTAAATCACATATACGCTCAAATAATTGACGATACAAAAGGACACACACTTGTTGCAGCATCAACCCTTGATAAGGAGTTAAGAGGTAAATTCAGGCATTCGGGGAATGTAGATGCTGCAAGGGAGGTAGGGAAGCTTATTGCCAAGAGAGCCATTGAAATGGGAATAAAAAGGGTCGTTTTTGATAGAGGGGGACATGCCTACCACGGGCGTGTTAAAGCGCTTGCAGAGGCTGCGAGGGAAGTCGGATTAGAGTTCTAAAGGGGGAGTAAAAGAACATGGACATACAGTGGGAAGAAAAGCAGTATGAGGAAAGAGTTGTGGAAATTAGAAGAGTTTCTAAAACACATAAGGGTGGTAAAAGACTTTCTTTTCGGGCGTTGGTTGTAGTTGGAGACGGTAAAGGAAGAGTAGGGGCTGCCATTGGAAAAGCTTTAACTGTTCCAGAAGCTGTTAGAAAAGCATATGAAAGAGCATGCAAAGAGATGTTTGAAGTTCCTTTAGTAGGTGACACAATACCACATGAAGTAGTTGGTAAGGTGTGCACAACAAAAGTTTTGTTAAAGCCTGCAAGTGCAGGCACTGGTGTTATTGCAAGTAGCCCTGTTAGAGCAGTGATGGATGTGCTTGGGGTTCGTAACATATTGACAAAGACATTTGGTTCAAGAAATAAAGCAAATACTGTATGGGCAACGCTTGATGCACTAAGACAATTGCGTTCACCCGAAGAAGTTGCAAGAATCAGGGGTAAAAAACTGAGCGATCTGCCAATACCAGCTAAAATACGAAGGAGGCTTGCTCAAAGTGAATTTACAGAACAACAAATCCCAGAAGAAGTATCTAAAAATACGCCTAAAGAAGAGCCTAATAGGATACCCGAAAGACCAGAAGGCTACAGCGAAGGCATTAGGGTTGACCAGGATTAATCGTGTTGTCATAAAACCAGATAATCCATGTATTCGTGGGATGATAAGAAAGATACAACATCTGGTTGAAGTAAGCGAAGTTTCAGCATAAGCTGTGGAAAGGAGATGTATAGTATGCTATCGTTGAACTCTCTAAAACCTCCACCGGGAGCTAAACATAAACGCAAGCGAGTTGGCAGAGGCATAGCAGCAGGGCAGGGTAAAACATGCGGTCGTGGCACAAAAGGGCAAAAGGCAAGAGAAAATGTCCCACCTTGGTTTGAAGGTGGGCAAACACCACTTTACAAGAGAGTGCCTAAGTTGAGGGGCATATCAAAGAAAGCAATGCCAAGAGAACCATTTCGCAAACACTATGCTATAGTAAATGTTAAGCAACTTGAATGCTTTGAACCATATACCGAAGTGACACCTGAATTGTTGGTTGAAAGAGGTATAATTGACAAAATTTATGATGGGCTGCGTGTGCTTGGGGATGGTGAATTAACAAAGCCGCTCATAGTCAAAGCACACCATTTTAGCAAAACTGCGAAGCAAAAAATTGAAAAAGTAGGTGGAAAAGCCGAGGTGATCACTTAATGCGGTTGCTTGAAAATGCGAAAGCAGCATTGAAGTTGCCAGATTTGCGTGCAAGAGTAATTTTTGTATTTGCTATGTTTGCTGTTTATGCGTTTGGTGCTCATGTGCCAGTTCCCGGAGTTGATACTAAAGCTTTAGGGGAAGCATTTGCTCAAGGTTTTGGTGGTGGGTTGTTGAGGCTAATAAACTTGTTTTCGGGCGGGGCATTGAAACGATTTTCCATATTTGCGCTTGGCATAATGCCTTATATAAATGCGTCAATCATAATGCAGCTTCTTGCTGTAGCTATACCGTCAATAGAGCAATGGCAGAAAGAAGGAGAATGGGGGAGGAGAAGAATAGCAAAACTTACCCGTGTTTTAACCCTTATCTCGTCAATTCTTCAGGGATGGGGCATTTTGTTCCTTTTCCAGCAAACTGGCGCAGTAAAGGATGTGAGCCTGCTCAGCCTAAATAGCTGGCGTATTGTATTAACTCTTGCTGCAGGGACTGCAGCATTAATGTGGATAGGTGAGCTTATAACAGAGAAAGGGATAGGAAATGGCGTTTCGCTGATCATTTTTGCTGGAATAATGATGCGTTTGCCCACAGATATTGCTCAAGTTTATGGCTTACTTAGTTCAAGGGCAGTTGAGTGGACGAATGTGTTTATCTTGTTTGGTTTCTTTGTATTAACAGTAATGTTTATTGTATTTGTCCAGCAAGCCGAGAGGCGTATCCCTGTTCAGTATACTCGGAGAATAGTTGGAACGAGAATGATGGGCAGGACAAGTCATTTACCGTTACGAGTAAACACTGCAGGAGTTATCCCTATAATTTTTGCGATATCGGTTGCTATGTTCCCGGGCACATTAACATCAATGATACCGATATTCAGGCATGGAACAGTAATAACTCTTCCATTGATCGGCAAGGTTGATATGGGTGCATTAGGGGCACAAATCAGGGAAATTTTTTATCCAGGAGGCAGTAATATCGGCTTGTTGCTTTATTTTCTACTCGTAATCGCTTTTACATACTTTTACACAGCTGTTGTGTTGAACCCTTCAGATTTGGCGGATAACTTGAGGAAATGGGGAGGGGTTATCCCGGGCGTTAGACCGGGGGCTCCTACTGTGCAATATATTGACAAAGTTTTAACAAGGATTACATTCGGGGGAGCTATATTCCTCGGTATAATTGCCATCCTTGAGTTCCTTGTTCCACATTGGACAGGGTTGCCATTATACGACATTGCTGGCGGAACTTCAATTTTGATAGTAGTTGGCGTAGCTCTTGAGACAATGCTCCAACTTGAGGCTCAGCTATTGTCTCGTCAATATGAAAGATTGATCAGATAACGGAGGAGGCAAAATTGAGACTCATTATCCTTGGACCTCCAGGGTCAGGGAAAGGGACACAAGCTTCTATACTTGCGCGAAAGTATGGATTGTTATATCTTGCCACCGGGGATATATTTAGGGAGGAAATTAAGCAAAAAACTGATTTAGGAAGGCAAGTCGAGTCTTACATGGCTCGTGGTGAACTTGTTCCTGATGAACTGGTTGTGGAAGTAGTTAGAAGGAAACTTGAAAGCAGTTCTAACAGCTCAATTGGTTTCATTTTTGATGGTTTCCCGAGAACTGAGAGGCAGGCAAAAGAGCTTGACAAATTGCTAAGTAAAATAAACTTGAAATTATCGGCAGTTTTGCTGATTGATGTCCCAGATGATGAAGTTGTCAAGCGTTTATCGGGTAGAAGGATTTGCGCAAGGTGCGGTGCAGTTTACCATGTAGAATACAATCCACCGAAAATAGAGGGAACTTGCGATATATGTGGAGGGGAGCTGATTCAACGCGAGGACGATAAGCCAGAAGTTATCAGGAGACGCTTGCAAGTATATCACGAACAAACTGATCCAGTGATTTCGTATTATGAGAAGAACAACCTTTTGTATCGGGTAGATGGGTTGGGAGAAGTTGAGGAAGTGCACAGAAAAATTGAAACTTTGTTGAAACAGTTTTGCAATGAGTGACCAAGATGAGGAAGCTAAGGGTAAAGAGAAACAAAAACGGTATCTTGCTAAAAAGCCTTGACGAAATAGAGCGAATGCGTATTGCAGGGATAATAGTATATGGTGCATTAAAAGAGATGGCAGCTGCTATTGATGTTGGGGTTACTCCTTTGCAACTTGATAAAATAGCTGAGAGCTATATACGAGATCACGGAGCTATTCCGTCTTTTCTGGGATATAAAGGCTATCCAGCATCAACTTGTATCGCTGTTAACGATCGTGTAGTTCACGCAATACCTGACAATAAACCTTTGAAAGAGGGAGATATTGTTGGTCTTGATGTGGCAGCTTGTTGGGATGGATACCATGCTGATGCTGCTATCACGGTTCCGGTTGGTGAAGTTAGCGATTTAGCAAAAAAGTTATTAAAAGTTGCAGCAAACGCCCTTTGTATCGGCATAAAAGAAATTTCCTGTTCCAAATCACTCCAGCGCATGGGAGCAGCAATTCAAAACTATGTTGAAGGTGAGGGATTTCATATAGTTCGTGATCTTGTAGGGCATGGTATAGGGAAAAATTTGCATGAAAAGCCAGAGGTTCCGCACTACTTGTCAAACGCACCTGATATTAAAGTTGTCTCGGGGATGACATTTTGTATTGAACCAATGGTGAATGTCGGAACTTATAAAGTGGCTTATTTGAATGACGGATGGACCGTAGTAACAGCGGATGGGAGTCTTTCAGCTCATTTTGAGCATACTATAGCGATTGTTGACGAAAGTGTGAGAATTTTAACACTTGGTCCAAATGGCGAAAACGATTTGTGGAAAGTAAATTTGTGAAGGTGAGGTGACTTTTACATGCCAAGAGAAAAAATAGAAGTTGAAGGAGTTGTAAAAGAATGTCTACCTAATGCTGTCTTTTGTGTGGAAATAGAAGGAGGGCATGAAGTGTTGGCATATGTGTCTGGAAAAATGAGGGTTAATTTCATTCGCATCGTCCCTGGCGATAGGGTGAAGGTTGAATTATCACCGCTTGACCCCAAGAGGGGGAGGATTGTTTACCGGCTGAAGTAGCTCAAAAAGGAGTGAAAGAGGAATGAAAGTTAGACCTTCAATAAAGCGCATTTGTGATAAGTGTAAAATAGTCCGTAGGAAAGGAAAATATTACGTAATATGCGAAAATCCGAAGCATAAACAAAGACAAGGCAAGTAGGAGGGATCAAGTATGGCTCGTGTAGCTGGTGTAGAAATACCTGACAATAAGCGTGTAGAGATAGCGTTAACTTACATATATGGCATTGGCAGATCAACAAGCCAAAAGATATTGTCCGAAACCGGGATATCACCGGACAAGCGGGTCAAAGACTTGAGCGATGAGGAGATTGCCCGAATAAGGGATTACATTGACCGTAATTTGACAGTTGAGGGGGAGTTGAGAAGGAAGGTAGCGGAAGATATAAAAAGGCTGATAGACATAAGGTGCTATCGTGGGCTGAGGCACCTTAGAGGATTGCCTGTTAGAGGACAAAGAACGCGCACAAATGCTCGCACTCGCAAAGGTCCGCGGAAGACCGTCGGTGCCAAGAAAGGAAGGAGGAAGTAGTCAAGAAGTAGTCAAATTGTAAAATCTTGTCAGCGAGGTGTTAGGGATGGCACGTAAAGGAGGGCGTTCAAAACCAAAGCGTAGAGGAATTACTCAAGCTATTGCTCATATTCAGTCAACTTTCAATAACACGATTGTCACGATCACGGATATGGAAGGAAACACATTATGCTGGGCGAGTGGGGGCACAGTAGGATTTAAAGGGACGAAAAAAGGGACTCCATTTGCAGCTCAGATGGCAGCTCAAGCAGCTGGTAGGAAAGCATTAGACATGGGTGTTAAGACATTGCAAGTGTATGTAAAAGGACCTGGCGCAGGCAGAGAAACAGCGGTGAGGGCACTTGAATCACTTGGTTTTAAGATTGAATTTGTCAAGGATATAACGCCTGTCCCGCATGATGGATGTCGCCCTGCTGGTAGGAGACGAGTATAATCAAGGGGGAATGAATGACATGGGTAGATACATTGGACCTGTATGCAGATTGTGCAGGCGTGAGGGGATTAAGCTGTTTTTGAAGGGTAATAAATGTTTAACCAAGTGCGTTCTTGAGAAAAGACCATATCCTCCGGGAATTAACCCTGAATTGAAACGAGCGAAAAAGCCAACAGATTATGGCTTAAGGTTGAGGGAAAAACAACGCGCAAAGCGCATCTATAATATGACTGAAACGCAGTTTAAGCGTTTCTTCGAGTTGGCAAAGAAGCAAGCGAAAAAGACCGGAAAGCAAGTAGGAGAGCATTTGCTCCAATTGCTTGAAAGAAGGTTGGATAATGTTGTGTATCGCTTAGGATTTGCACTTTCAAGAAGGCATGCAAGACAGCTCGTTAAGCACAGACATGTCACCGTCAATGACAGAGTGGTGGATATACCATCATATTTAGTTGAGGTTGGCGATGTGATAAAAATTAGGGACAAAAGCCAAGATATCCCAGAAATCAATGAAGCTATTGAGATGACCGGAAGTTGGTCAATCCCTGCGTGGCTGTCAAGGGATGTGAGCAGATATGAAGGGCGTGTTTTAGCGTTCCCGACACGGGATCAAATTGATGTGCCAGTAAATGAACAACTTATCGTGGAGTTCTACTCCCGATAATATCAGGAGGCAGATGCACGTGAGTTGGAGAATTGATCAAATAACACCAAAAATAAGGAAACTTGTGGATGAAGACAATTATGCCCGCTATGAAATTTCCCCGTTAGAGTCCGGTTTTGGTATCACAGTTGGCAATGCTCTTAGGCGTGTGTTGCTGAATGAGATAATCGGTGCAGCAGTCACTTTTGTCAAGATTGATGGAGTTTTGCATGAATATAGCACTATTCCGGGTGTGAAGGAAGATGTGATTGAAATGATCTTAAACATCAAAGAATTAGCGATTAGAATAACCGATGCTGCTGATACATCAAAGCCTCAAAAAGCATTCATATCGGTTCGCGGTAAAGGAGAGGTCACGGGTGCTGATGTTCGTATGCCTCCTGGATATGAAGTTGCAAATCCCGAACTCCATATCGCAGAATTAACAGACGAAAAGGCAAGACTAAACATGGAATTGACGATAGAAATTGGCAAGGGTTATGCCCCAATAGATAGAATTGACAGGAGTAAGTTAGATATTGGTCTCATTCCGGTTGACGCGATATTTGCCCCAATAAAGCGAGTGAATTTTGTAGTTGAGCCGACAAGGGTCGGGACAGTAAGCACTTATGAGAGATTGGTTCTCGAGGTTTGGTCGAATGGAACAGTCAATATTGATCAGGCGCTTGTTGAAGCAGCAGGGCTGCTCATAAACCACTTCAGGATATTTCTTGCCCTTGGTATACCTCGTCCTTTTGTGCCGATTTACGAAGCACAGGATATCAAACGCTCAATTGAAACTATTGGATTAAGTGCAAAAGTTGCAAGTATTCTAATGCAAAGTGGCTGTAAAACATTAGGTGATTTGATTAGCAAGACAGAAAAAGAGCTTTTGAGCATTCAGGGGTTTGGAAAACAAGCGCTCGCCGAGGTCAAAAAGGCGCTTTCAAATCTTGGATTGAAACTCAGAGAGGAAAAGGGTGTTGAAGATGAGACATCGTAAGGAACGCAAGGGATTTAGCCGACCAGCTGACCAAAGGATGGCATTGCTAAAGAATCTTGTAGTCTCGCTTTTCCTTCACGAACGGATAGAGACGACTTATGCGAAGGCGAAAGAAGCTAAGCGTATAGCTGAGAAATTGATTACAATTGCAAAAGAAGACACAATTCATTCTCGGCGCCTTGTGCGAAGGATGATACCTAATCCACTTCAAAGGCAAGTTGTCAACAAAATATTTAACGAAATAGCCCCAAGATACCGAGATAGGAATGGAGGGTATACGAGGATCATCAAAACAGGCATAAGGCGCGGTGACGGTGCTCAGATGGCAGTCCTAATGCTCGTTGAGTAGCTCCAAAATGTTAAGGAAAAATCAAGAAAGGCACATAAAATTGGTCATTGAATACGATGGAACGGACTTCAACGGCTTCCAAAAACAATCAAACGCGCGAACTGTTCAAAAAGTATTAGAAAAAGCCATTGAAAAAGTAACTGGACATACAGTTAAGTTGCAATATGCTGGTAGGACAGATGCAGGCGTTCATGCCACATGGCAAGTCGTTAAATTTTCAACGAAAAGTAGTATACCAGTTTCTGCGCTTGTAGCAGCAATAAATAGTCATTTGCCTAATGATGTTGTCGTCAAATATGCAAGTGAGACAGATGCCGATTTTCATCCAAGATATAGGGCAAAAAGCCGAGTTTATCGGTATTTGATTGACAACGGAAAAGAGCCAGCGGTGTTGATGCGTAGGTATGCATGGCATATACCAAAGAAGCTCAATGTAGAAGCGATGCAAAAAGCTGCAAATTATCTGATTGGAACTCACGATTTTAGGTCGTTTCATGCAAGTGGAAGCAACCTTGGAAGCACAATCAGGCATGTTTTTGGGATAAAATGTAGAAGGAAAGGTAGGTTTGTGAGCATAACAATAGAAGCCAACGCGTTTCTTTACCATATGGCGAGAATAATCGTTGGAACCCTTGTGGAAGTCGGATTGGGGAAAAGGGAACCAGAAGATGTGAAGAAAATATTGGAAGCTAAAGACAGGAAGGTTGCCGGTCCAACGGCGCCTGCTCATGGTTTATGTCTCGTGCGAGTAAGATACTGAAAAAATGGGGGAAAGGAGTATGGCTAATAATACAACTTACATCAAACCTGAGCAAGTCGAGAGAAAATGGTATTTAGTTGATGCCGAAGGCGTAAGGCTTGGAAGGCTCGCAAGCGTTGTAGCATACTTGTTGATTGGTAAGCATAAACCACAGTGGCAACCAAACATTGATGTAGGTGATTATGTCATTGTCATAAATGCCGAAAAAGTCGTCCTTACTGGAAAAAAGCTTGAACAGAAGTTCCATTATCGGCATTCAGGTTATCCGGGGAATCTACGGGCGTATAGTTACAAGTGGATGTTGCAGAACCGCCCTGAACAGGTTATAACACTCGCAGTTGAACGGATGTTGCCGAAAAACAGGCTTGGGAGAAAAATGATGAAAAAGTTGCGCGTTTATCGGGGTCAAAATCATCCACATCAAGCGCAGCAGCCAATACAGATTGATGTGCGTAAGTTTGAAAAAACAATGCGAATTATTGATGCAGTGGAAAGGGGGATGTGAACAATGTCAGAGGAATTGGTAAAAAATGGCGAAAATGTTGAATCACAAGCTGAACTCACCCAGTATGAAGGGACGGCGCAAGTGACACCACCAAGGCAGTATTTTTATGCAACTGGCAGGAGGAAAGAGGCGGTTGCAAGGGTATGGCTAATACCCGGTGGAAGTGGTAATGTTGTGGTTAATGAGAAACCGATTTTGCAGTATCTTTGCAGATATTCTCTCATGCACCGTGCTCTTGAACCACTTATCATCACCCAAACATCCAATTTATTTGATGTCAAAGCAACCGCTAAAGGCGGTGGACTAAGCGGGCAAGCTGATGCCTTGCGGCACGGTATTGCAAGGGCGCTTGTAACATATGATCCATCGTTTCGTCCGATCTTGCGTCAAGCTGGTATGCTTACTCGTGATCCAAGGGTAAAAGAGAGGAAAAAATACGGGCGGAAAAGAGCAAGGCGTGGCTTCCAGTTCAGGAAGCGTTAAAAGTTTGGTTCTTGTAGAGGTAAAATCTTTGCCATTGGCTTCAAACAAGTGGTTTAGAGGGAGCTTTTAAAGTGCTGAATTCGTTTGGTGGGAATTAAGCAGAGTGGGAGCATTCTTATGGTCTAAAGCGGGTAGAGGAGTGTTAAAGGTGGATAAGGTGTGGGTGAGATGGTATCGGAAGAGGTTATTCTGGTTGGCTGTCAGCTGGATAATAGTTAGGTGTTATGCAGGGTGGACGGATGGGAGTTTGTGCAAGCTACATGCCGTTAAAGAGGGGGAAACGCTTTCCTCCATTGCCTATCAATATGGCGTTACAGTTGAGCAGTTGCGTGCTGCTAACGGGATGAACGACTTCCCTGAAAAAGCACCGCTAAGGGAAGGAAGTGTCCTTCTTATCCCCTTGGCATCCGCAAATAGTGTCAAAGCTTTTGGCGATTATTCGTTTGAAGCACCCTCACATGATGTGAAAGCTTTTTTCATTTATGAAGCTAAGGAAGGGGAAACAGTTGAGGAGATCGCAAGCAGTTTTAAGGTGCCGGTCAAAGCGCTATGTGAGGCTAACAAAAATATCAAGCCGGGTATGAGACTACGTAACGGCACAGTTTTACTAATTCCAATTTTAGTTGGCGTTAGTAAAGCAGAATCGAGCCAAAACAAGGTGACAAACCCTGATAGACCGAAACGGGTTGAAACAAACACAACAGCAGTTGCAAAACCGTCACAAGGCAATAAGGATTCAATGAATGTGAGTTCGCTACAGCGTTCGTCGTTACCATCGCCACTTTTGAGGACGCAAACGGCAACAAGTTTTGCAAACATAGCAATTGTTAAGCGCCAAAGCTTCATATACTCGGCGCCGACTACTAACTCAGTGCGTTACTACCTATGCAACCCCGGAAAGAAGCTCCTTGTAGTTGACAGGCGTGGTAACTGGTTTGGTGTGCTTATGGTCAATGGTGCCGTTGGATGGATATGGGGAGATGCGATTACGCTCACCAATGATGCTGTCTCGGTATCAGCATCGTGGTTGATGCCTTCTAATAGAACTCAACTTGTCAGGTATGATGGGACTGGGTATGCAATCGTTCGTGAAGCTATGCGCTACTTGAATGTGCCATACAAATATGGTGGGAATTCAATGAACGGTATTGATTGCTCTGCGCTCGTTCAAAGAGTTTATGCTGCGTTCGGCATAAGGCTTCCACGAAGAGCAAGCGAGCAGTGTGCATATGGTTTTCCAGTTGAATTTAGTCAGCTTCAGCCGGGAGATAGGATTTACTTTGCAGGTAGAGATGGACAAGTTAATCATTGTGGCATATACATTGGCGATGGTAAGTTTATACATGCCTCTGGTAGGCACGGCAAGGTCACGATAAGTAGCCTCTACGAACCACGCTACTTTAACTCCTTTTATTGTGCTCGCAGGTGAACCAAGGCAGGATCTCTTAACTACGTGTGTCTGAGCGAACGGTTATTCGCTGTTTAACCTTCTCCCATGAGTTGGTGATGAGGAAGCTTTCCTCCATGTTATCAATCATGCGTGTGAACTTTACCCAAGGGATAGCAATTGAGAGTGTTTCTGGTGGTATGTAAGGGCGTGCGGAAATATCAAACATACCTAACACAGCTCTTGGTTGGTTCCTTTTGAGCTCGCGCAGAGGGTGGTAAACAATTGATGAGCATCCTGAGCCAAAGGGAGCAATAACGCCGTCTAAATCTGGATGGTCATAATTTGCGAGGGTGAAAAGCATCGCTATGACATCGGGCTTTGAGACGAAGATAACAATCATTGGCTTTTCGTTTTCCTCAAGCATATCCCATCGTTTGAAGATGGCGTATTTTGCTGGCGCATAAAATGGCTCATAAAATTTGATGAGCTCCAAAACCAGTTGGGGACTCTTTTTGTATCGTTCGCCATCAAGCTTTCCTGGAATTCCGTGCGAGAGAAAATACTCAAACCCCGAGGGCAACTCTTGTGAGAAGCCAAGATACCGTTTCCCACCTGCACATCTAATCGCTTCAGCGTCAAGGCATACTGTTTTACCACTGAGCGCAAAGTTGAGATACGCGATAAGGCAATGTGTTATCTTGGAGGGTTTGAATGAAGCATACGATTCATCGTCGGAGTAGAAAAATGCGACTGGTAGCTCTGCTCCAACGAAGCGATCCCACAGCTTAATAAACTTCTCCCTGATGGCAATGTCCATTGTTCATCACCTCCACACCAATAAAAATTGTGCCTTGAAAAGTAGCTCGAAGAGCGTGAACAATGATTTGGTTGTCTCCGACGTGATATAATGTGTGAGGATAGAGATGGAGTTTCGCGGGCAACTGCGAAGCTCCAAATTTGTTTTTGCGTCCAGTAAGTGTCGGAGGTGTGAAGATGTCAATCAAGGTTGGTATAGTTGGCGCTACAGGATACACAGGCGGGGAACTCGTCCGCTTCCTTTTGCATCACCCAGAAGCTGAGATTGTTCACCTAATGCGTTTGACATCGGAAGCTGAGTTGACTCTTGAGCAAGTCCACCCACACCTACATAGGCTGTCACAACTGAAGTGTATCCCGATGAATGAAGAAGCATTAGCAAGGGATGTAGATGTTGTTTTCCTTGCAGTGCCACATGGTGCTGCAATGAATATTGCACCAAGGTTGCTTGAGGCAGGCGTGCGAGTGATTGACTTAAGTGCTGACTTTAGACTTAAAGACGCAAGAGAGTTTGAGGTCTGGTATCATACGAAGCATGGAGCTACCCATTTGCTCAAAGAAGCAGTTTACGGGCTTCCTGAAGTTCACCGTGAAGAGATACGTGATGCAAGGCTTATAGCTAACCCCGGATGCTATCCAATCTCAGCCATAATAGCGCTTATGCCTTTGCTCAAAATGAAGATAGCCCGTTCAAAGCACATTTTGATTGATAGCAAGTCTGGCATCTCTGGTGCTGGTAGGACAAAGCTAAGCATTGACTATCACTACCCAGAGATGTTTGGTGACTTCAAGCCGTATGGGATTGCTTCGCACAGGCATACTCCAGAGATTGAGCAAGAGCTTTCACTTATAGCCGGTGAGAAGATTAGCGTAACATTCACACCGCATTTGCTCCCAGTTAGTCGTGGCATATTAACGACGGCTTATGTGCAGCTTGAGAATAAGATAAGCCCTGCAGAGCTGTATGAGGCATATGTGCAGGCGTATTCTAACGAACCGTTTGTGCGAGTTTTGCCGATGGGTGTTGCACCGAGGCTTAAGAGCGTCATTGGCTCTAACTTTTGTGATGTAAACATATTCGTTGATGAACGCACAAACTGTGCCATCGCTATTTCGGTCATTGATAACCTCGCAAAGGGTGCAGCAAGCAATGCTATTCAGAACATGAACATCATGTTTGGGCTCGATGAGTGTTGTGGTTTACTGCTCCCAGCAATCTCACCTTAAAGTGCTCTGGAGGTGAGGTGGTATGAAAAAGGAGATAGCATTTGTAAGCGATGGCTCAGTTACAACCCCAATTGGATTCCTCGCTGCTGGAGTTCACTGTGGGATCAAAGCCAATGGGAAAAAAGACTTGGCTCTCATTTACAGTGAGCGCCCTTGCATTGCAGCTGGGACTTTCACAACCAACAAAATGAAGGCTGCACCAGTGATTGTCACTCAGGAAAACTTGCGCCCCGCTCAAGCTTCTATAAAGGCTATAGTAGCAAATAGTGGGATAGCAAACAGTTGCACTGGCAAGCAAGGGATAATGGACGCAAGAGAGACGTGTGACTTGGTTGCTAAAGCGCTGAACATACTACCAGAGCAAGTTGTTGTGGCTTCAACTGGCAGGATTGGCATTCGTTTACCGATGGATAAGATAGCTCAAGGAATCACCGAAGCTGCAAAGAAGCTCTCAAGCGCTGGTGGGATTGATGCAGCGCATGCTATCATGACTACAGACACATTTCCAAAGTATGGTGCCGTCAAGTTCAAGCTCAATCAAACTACTATCCACATCGGTGGCATTGCGAAAGGTGCGGGGATGATAGCCCCTAAAATGGCAACGATGCTTTGTTTCGTTACAACAGATGCTGACATCACAAAGACATGCCTAAAGAAAGCTTTATCAAATGCAGTTGAAGTGACATTCAACTCAATCACGGTTGACGGTGATACGAGCACAAATGATATGGTTGTGCTCCTCGCTAACGGTGCAGCTAAAAATGAACGCATAAACAATGTCTCGAGCGATTCATATCGCCTGTTTGAAGAAGCGCTCACAATGCTATTAAGACACTTCGCACAAGCGATAGCAAGGGATGGCGAAGGCTCAACAAAGTTTATTGAGATAACCGTTAAGGGAGCAGTAACAGAGCAGGAAGCGAAAGCGATTGGTTTAACGGTGGCTAATTCAAACCTTGTAAAATGCTCTCTGTTTGGTGGTGACCCAAACATCGGTAGGATAGCTGCAGCTATCGGGAGAGCGCCTGCAAGACTGAGCGCAGAGAAAGTCTCTGTGTGGATCAATGACACATGTGTAATGAGAGATGGCACTATAATTGAGTTTGACAGAGAGAGACTGCGTTCACAGCTCAAAAGCAGCCCCAATGTGTTCATACAGATAGATCTCGCGTTGGGGAAAGCAAGTTGGACAGTTTGGACTTGCGACCTAACTTATGATTACGTCAGGCTGAACGCCGAATACGAAATCTAACCTGCATATCAAGAACGAGGTTAGGTGACCCAACGTGATCAGTGATGATTTGTTGAAGCAAGCGCAAGTGTTGATTGAGGCACTCCCATACATAAAACGCTTTTATGGGAAGCGAATCGTGATCAAATATGGTGGGAAAGCAATGGTTGATCATGAACTTAAGAGGCAAGTCATAGCAGACATCATTTTGCTTCACTACGTTGGTATAAAGCCTGTGCTTGTTCATGGTGGCGGTCCTGAGATAAGCGAGATAATGGAACGCATGGGTAAGAAACCGCAATTTGTGCACGGCATGAGAGTAACTGACGAAGAGACGGTGAAGATCGCCGAGATGGTTCTTGTTGGAAATATCAACAAAGAGCTTGTTGAGCTATTCAACCAGCATGGTTCGAAGGCTGTTGGGTTAAGCGGGAAGGATGGCAGATTATTGCTGGCTCGCAAGCTCACGCCTGATGAAATGGGCGGTGTTGACCTCGGATTTGTTGGTGAGGTAACCCATGTCAACACGGAGATTTTGGACGTGCTCATAGATAAAGGCTATATCCCTGTCATAGCTTCAATTGGGAGCGACGAGAACGGGAGAACGCTTAACCTTAACGCAGATCATGTTGCAGGGAAATTATCGGTAGCTGTAAATGCGGTGAAACTGATCGTGCTAACAGATGTATGTGGCATATGCCGAGACCCAGAAGATGAGCGTTCCATCATGCCAGTGCTTACGGATGAGGAAGCGCTTATGCTGATTAATGAAGGCGTCATTACGAAGGGTATGATACCGAAGGTTCGTGCCTGCATTGAGGCACTTAAAGGAGGTGTTGAGAGGGCGCATATCATAAACGGTGCAATACCTCACGCATTGCTCATGGAGATATTCACAGATAAGGGGATAGGCACAATGATAGTTAGTTCAAGATGACTCGCACAGCTTGGAAGGTATTGAAAGTAAATGGATTGAAGCAATGTGTGGAAGATCAATCGTGGCAGGATTTACAAAGTTCCTTTGGTGTCTTCTTGAGCAAACTGCTCATGTTTGAGCTGTGAATTGAGTGACAGATGGTGCAGTGCTCAATTGATCGCTTTGGGTGGTGGTGTTTGAGTTCAAATTCAATTTCGCTATGACATGCATCACAAGCCTTTGGGAGTTGCACCTCTCCAAGGCGAAATGTATCCATCTCCTTTATTAGCGTGTGGCATATGG
The DNA here is from genome assembly GCA_041538025.1 of Candidatus Thermosaccharophagus gerlachensis. GTDB lineage: Bacteria > Armatimonadota > Fervidibacteria > Fervidibacterales > Thermosaccharophagaceae > Thermosaccharophagus > Thermosaccharophagus gerlachensis. The sequence continues at coordinate 136,802 of JBGOEV010000001.1, forward strand.
AACAGTTTGGTTCTTTCTCCGCAGGCAGTGGATGCGAACGAATTTCCTTCCAGTCGGTCGGTGGTGCCTTTGTTTTCTTGCTAACAACATAAACGGATAGTTTGGAATTGCCAATCTGAATCCAGTTCAATCCCTTGCGCAGTTTGACGCTTGCAACAAGTATTGTCGGGAGATATTCCTTTCTCCACTTATGCTCCACGCCATTGACGACGAGATTTGGCACTGTGCACGGCTTGTCCTTTGTGCCTTCATTCAGTTTGCATATAACGGTCACATGCGGATTAGTCAATGTTGAGCGATCCTGTGGGAATATGACTTTGAGCCCCTGCTCCTTCTCGGAGGCGATTACAATCCAGAGGACGATTAGCATAAAGAAAACGATGAACGAAAGATGTGTCTTATGCATTGTTGCTCATACCTTTCCATACTTGCGTGTGTAGTTTGCATTTTCGGAAACCTCGTCTGTGAAGCGTGGATACATTCCCACTATGACAGCATCATTTCTTTTGATCTTGCTGAAAGCGTATTTGAATGCATTTTCAACCTGCGCTTTTGACCAGCACTTTCTTCCTGCAGCGAGTATTTTGAAAGCAAGGCATGGTTTATCAACGCTACGCATCACAGCGGTCATTTCTTCGGGGTCGGATTCAAAGAACGGTTCATCAACTGGCACTTTCCCAAGCTGTTTCAGCATCTCTTCTCTCGGGCGTGTGACATAGTAGAAACAGCACATGAAGAAGTCGTTTTCCCAACCTTCGTCCATGATGCGCTTTACCACCTCTGGGTTGTGTGTTGATACACCTGCAAGTGCGCCACTGTCGTGGACCTTCTTCACGAAGTCATGGACTTGTTTTTCTCTGCCAGCTCTGAAAAGCGAGTCTGTGACACCACCATGATGAGCTATTGCTATTGGCTTTAGTTTCATCACTTCCTTTATTGGCACATCCGTTGGACGCTCTGCGTGTAAGCATATCAGCTGTATACCGCAGCCATGCTCGCGAGCTATTTCAATGGCTTTCACAGTTTTCTCGGTGTAATCAAATTGCCATGTGTTAATGCCTTGACGCTCGCAGTGTATTAGAAAACGAGCGGTTCTTTCAGCCGTAAACCATTCACGCATGTGCACCGACATGTGCCATGTTGAATGTGAAAACCCGCCTATCGGGTTATAGCCAGCTATGAGCCTTGTAACTTTAAAGTCGCCAATTTTTATTGTCGGCAACGGTTCACTTGGTGTTTCCTTTGACCAGTGTTTTATCTCCTCGTCCTCGCTTAGAAACGATGCTCCAATAACAACTGTTGCACCAAGTGAGGCAATGAAATCTCTTCTCGTCGTTGTTTGTGGTGCCTCGTTCCTAAACATGTTTCCTCACCTCCTAAACTGTTTGTGTTGTGCCATATAACCATCATGCCTTACTCGTTGAACCGATAAACCTCTTTATCAAATGCTGCCCCATACAGATTCCATAAGCCACCTGTGACGAAGTCACCAACGACTAACCCGATGAAGAAATTACGCACCATGTAATATGTTGCCGAGGAGCCATAGCGTATAACAGCAGCTTTGCACATCCATGCGATGAACAAGGGAAACCAAACCATCTCCATTGACCAAGTTCCTGAGACAGCATAGCCGACTGGGTGGAATGGGAAGTTGATGAAGTAGTAACGGCAGAAGTGCAAAAGCCAAACGAAAGCGCATCCACCAAACACGAAACACATTGCTCCATAATTTGGTTTCCGCTCAACGCTGAGCCAAGGTATGAGATACCAGTTATATGCTTCCCACCCGAAGCCCCTTTGAGCACCGCCAACTTTTGAGGAGGCTGCACCAAGACGATAATAAGGGATGAGGAGAGCATAACATGCCGATGGTATTCCAAGGATGATAGCCATCCAAAGGGCGAGCCACATGGTTTTCCCTATACCGAGCTGTTCACCTATGACTAACCCTTCCATCGCAGTTGGCATTGGGTGACTTCTTTGAGCACGTGTGAACCAATAGTAAAGTGCAAACACTGTGAGTGTTTTCGGAGTGAATGGTTTTGTGCCAAACATCTGAACCATGACCGCACCTGGGTTGGCGAAGTGCAAATCATGCACCGGTGCTCCAAACTCACCACGAAGCCGAGATACTGTCAAAGATACAAGCACATATGAGGCGAAGAACAAGATGGCATATTGTATTTGCATGCCAGCATGGATGCTAAACCAAACAAGAAAGATGTAACCTAATACCACGAGCGCAAAGCTAAGCTTTGGAGATACGATGTAATCTTTTTGGTCGCCACTCTTGAGCGTTTCAAAGATATGTCTTTTAGCAGTCCAAAGCGTGAGGAGTCCTAAGCCAACATACGCACCGAATGATTGCTCATGTGGATATGGTGGGTTACCTATACCACCAGTTGGATAACCAAGTGAAGCCACCACTACACGCTGTATCTTCCAAATGAGGTAGAAGAACCAACTTGAGAAAAGAAGGTCAACCGGTAGCAGGAAACCTATGCCTATTGCGAATGGAAAGAAGTTAATCGGTGTCCAACCGAGTGCATTCCATGGTGCTGATGTGATGAAAGCCCCGAGGTTGATCCTATGTGTATGCATCTCTGGCACTGAAGGAAACATCACATGCAGGTTGTTGAGCGTGTTTACGAATGCCGGTATTATGAAGCCAAGCCAGAACAAATTGTTTTGATAGAGTCCCCTCTCGGTTATATGCAACGAAAACTGAGCTAATGGGAACGAAAGTTTCTCATGCTGCACCCACTGCGGTATCATAAGAATGCAAAGCCCCATGAACATCATCAACATGGAGAACCAGAAGCTCCACCACCACAGCAGTGGTGAAAACCACGCCAAGAAATTCTGCCGAGTCCAAACAGTTGAACCACCGATATACATGTCACGAAGAGCAGCTAAATCTGTAACCACGAGCCAGCTTGGCAGGTTGGGCATAATCAACTCCTCATATCTGTTCGTTGGTGCTTTAAAGTAATGCACATGCCCAATTACAGCAAGGAGGACCTGTGATTGGTCGTGTCCAACGAGGGCACTGCCAACACAAAGTGAAAAGTAAATGAGGATTAGCTCGGCTCTCGTGAACAAGTAGCATCCAAGTGCTTTCCTGCAGAGGTTATTAACGCAATGGAGGGCAAGCAGGAGTAAGACAGTGTTAAAGTAGAGGGAATATGTTGTCGGATGCCCAGTCCATTTAACTGCTTCCATCCAGCCAACCCAGTAGGCGTTTAGCGGTATTAGCAACGCTGAAACGATAAATGCTCTTGCACGGACACCAACTTCTGTTTTCTGTAACTGCTCGCGCTTGAGTTCCCCAATCATCTCTTTGACCCTCTGCCTCCACAATTAACGTTTGCTGTATAGCTTTGTTTGTCCAACCTCTCTTACGGTTCTGCAAGCAACTTTAATCTGGCTACGAACTTGCGTATCTTTGTTAGGGAGCGTTTTGCGCTCGCAAATTGGCGCTTCAAAGAAATCTTAGCGGTGCCCGCAAGCTCAACTCGCTTCTCAACTGCAGCCTCTGGCTTTATTGATTCAAGCGTGCTTTCATCAAGCCTCTCACAAACACCCTTAAGCTCCTCAAGTGATACATCCTCAAGACCTTTCCCCATAGCTGTTAACTCCTTGACGAGCTTCCCAACCATTCCATGCGCTTTCCTAAACGGTATTCCTTTTCTCACGAGTTCATCAGCTAAATCAGTAGCGGTTGAGAAATCTCGCTCCAGCGCAGAACGCATTCTGTTTGCGTTAAATTGAGCTGTTGCAATAAGCAACGTAGCCATACGCAGTGATGAATGTGTCACATCAAATGCCTCAAACATAGCTGGCTTGTCTTCTTGCAGATCACGGTTATATGAGAGCGGTAATCCTTTTAAGGTTGTGAGGATAAAAGTGAGCGCCCCTATGACTTTGCCACATCTTCCGCGTATCAGTTCAGCCATGTCTGGGTTCTGTTTTTGAGGCATTATACTGCTACCTGTGCAAAGTGATTCATCAAGTTTGACGAAGCCAAATTCTGGCGTGCTCCAGATGACCAGTTCTTCAGCAAGCCTACTTAAGTGAACCATCGTTATGGCACAGCATGAGATGAACTCAACTACAAAATCCCTATCGCTAACTGCGTCAATGCTGTTCTTTGCGCATCCCTCAAACCCGAGCATCTTAGCCGTCATAGTTGGGTCAATCTGAAAGCTTACTCCTGCGAGCGCACCAGAACCAAGTGGCGAAAAATTCATCCTCTTGCAAAGGCTGATAAACCTATCGGCGTCTCTCTCAAACATCCAGAAGTAAGCCATCAGATGATGTGATAGCCTTATTGGCTGTGCATGTTGTAGATGCGTGAAGCCCGGCATTAAAACTTCAACATGCCTTTGTGAAACGGAAAGCAGTGTGGCACACAGCTCATATATGGCTTCGCAAAGCCTTGCTATAGCTGAGCGCATCCACAGTTTCATGTCGGTGACCACTTGATCATTCCTGCTCCGTGCCGTGTGTAGCTTACCACCCACATCACCAATTCTCTTCACCAGCATTCTCTCAACAAAAGAATGGATGTCCTCATAGTCGCCTTCGAGGCGGACTTTTCCTGACTCAATCTCATTCAGCAGGCGCTCAAGTGCATCAACTATGAGCTTCCCTTCATCCTCCTTGAGGACACCGCAATTTGTGAGCATGCGTGCATGTGCTATGCTTGCGAGGATATCAAACCTGTAAAGCCTTTTATCGCATGGGAAGGAAGTGGAGAAAGATAAGGCTTCGCTTGACAACGGCTTAGAAAACCTTTCAGACCAAAGTGTTTGTGCCTTGCATGGTTGCTTGTGGACGGTTGAGCTGGCTTTTTGTCTTGTTCTCCTTTGCATCTTTTCACCTCCATCCTTATCCAAACCAAACTCCATACCTTGTGAACACTTCGGCACCAGTGACTGACCAAAGCCCCCAGACCAAGCCAGCTGTGAAGTAATGCCCAAGAGCAAATCCAAGGAAGAAAGGTATGCACCTTTTGTAAACCACTCCACCTGCGTAGTGTAGTATAAGGCTTTTGATGAGCCATACGATGAAGAAAGGTCCCCAGATTAAGTGACCATATGCGCCAGCCATTGCATAACCTAAAGGATGTATAGGCATTTGAAGGAAAACCAACCTAATGGCAGCAAGCAAAGCAACACAAATCGCACCGGCTATTGTTGCAACCACTTTCGGCATCTCTGGCGGGGAAGGGATATGCACAGCGCTAACAACAGCTCTGTATTCTTCCATGGCGAGCCATGTGCCCCATATGCCACCACGAAGCCTTACAGCACCGTGGTGATAATACGGAGTGAGATGGAAATAGTAACCTATCACCAGTCCAACGACAACCGCAAGTATGCTCCAAGGGATAGTGGTGCTTCTTTTCCAGCCGAGATGATCAGAGATGCGTATACCCTCAATTTGATAGCCGATCAACTCGGGGTAATAGCCACGAGACATAAATGTAAACAATGCGAAGGCTGTCATGCTTTTAACTCCCCCTCTGTCAAGCAGGGGTTGTGTCCCAAGTGTATATGTGATGAAGCGCTTCTGTTGAAAGAAAGGGAACATCCAAATAAGAGGTATGCCAACCTCGGCTCTTATGCGTGCGTAAACGAATGCGACGGCGAGAACAATTGAGAAGTAAAGGCACGCGAGCCATGTCGCCATTCCTGCAGCTACGGCAAAAACAACCATACCGATGAATCCGAAGACCAAAAAGGCAAGCGAAAGCTTAGGGCTTAATACTTCTCTTTGTGCTTGCTGGGCACTTTTTTCCTTTCTGAAGATGCTTTGGAGTGCTTCAAGGATATGGAGGCGAGCAGTGTAGAGAAGGTAAGCAGACATCGCAAGATATGCTCCAAGGCTTTGCTCTTGATAGAATGGGAAGCCAGCATACCTGTATCCTATAAGCTCACCTATCAGCGCTTGCAACTTGAAGAGTAAATAGGAGAACCAAATTGAGAATGAGACATCCGTTGGGACGAGGAAACCAAACCCGATCAGTTCAGGGCGATACCAAATAATCAGTGGCTTGAGAGCGCTCCAAGGAGACTCAATGAACGATGCACCCATGTCAAACATTTTCCCAAGCGCTGGAAATGAAGGGAAGTAGGCATTAAGCATGTTCATGGCATTGTAAAGTGAGGAAAGGGAGAAACCAATCCACATCAGCTTGTTGCGGAGAAACAATATCTTACCGTTCTCCGATTTTGTTAGTTCAAGTGGCAGTTGAACCAAAGGGAAAACGAGCTTCTCTTTGTCACACCATTGCCTCACGATAAGTCCTATTAACCCGAGAGAGCATACCCAGTATAAAACGAAGAACAAAGTCCACCACAAAAGCTTTGGTATCCATACGTCCCAAGGGACACCAGCTGTTGATCCAAGGTAAAGCGAACGGATTGTATCTCTGTCCAATGGGACAAGCCAGCTCGGTAAGTTCTTCCAAAGGATGGTATCAAACTCATTTTCGCCTGAGGCATAGTAGACTGGCGTGCCTATAAGTGCGAACAAAAAACGCACAATACCACATCCGGGGAGGGATGAAGCTATTGTGGTGAAGAAGTAGATGAGCAATATCTCGGACCTGCTGAATGAAAGCGGTTTACAAATCCTGCGTAACAGTTGATTTACGATGAGGAGGAATAGGAGCACGCCAATAGCAGGCACTGGTGGGACAGCCTCCGTCACTTGTGTTGCAAGCACAACTATTTCTGCTTGCCTAACCCAAATACCACAAACCCAATTCAAAGTGAATGCAACTAAAAATATCCAAAGCACACGTAAAGCTCTTCGCCTTATGCTATCCGTGCTTGTGTAAACATCCATCTTATCAAGCGTGGTTTCTGGGCTGAGTTCTTTCAAACCGATGCACCTCTAATTTTGCTTGTGGGTATGGCATCCTCTTCAAACCATAATGTTAGCGCTTAGCTTTGTGCTCAAACTTGTCATGGTGCTTTTAGAGCTACTCAATGACGACGACTTCGTTCGTTGGTTTGAAGAAGTGCAGAAGCAACAAGAGGAAGAGGATAAATGTGTTTCCGAGTATTAATCCCATAGCAGCTGGCTTAAGCGTCTGCCATAGTCTTATTCCACCGAACCAAAGAGTCAACGCTTTTATGACCCACCCAAGGAAGATGCTAAATCCATACCTATCTCCGAACCATGTCCCGTTGACAGCCACGTAACCAAGTGGATGTAAAGGCCACCACAAGAAGCGCCACCTCAGGATACATAGTGCTATGGTGACTATGCACCCACTCACAAGTGATATGTAATTGCCCGTTTTCATCTTTTGGTCCTGAACAAGTTGGTTGAGTAAAGTCCTCGCCATTGATGCAGGATACCCTCTTGTCCACCACCCCATCTTCGGTATCGGTGTTGTGTAGAGGATGTAGATGCATGTTGGATGGCATACAAGCATTGAGAGGAGAAGAGACGACAGTATCGATTTCAACACATGTCTTTCGTTCAGGTTTGCAACATGTGCGATCTTCATAGCCTGAATTGCTTGAGCCAAAACACATGTTGCAGAGTCATTGAGCTTTGAGCCGATCATGTTTAACGCCGTTATATTCTTAGGTCCAATGGCGTCCTTCCCGAACGCCCTGACGATGAAAGTATGCGGTGATGGTGTCCAGAAGACAAAGAGACCAGCCTCAGCAACCATGCGCGCTACGAGTATCCTCCAGATGAAATGAATGGTAAAGAGAAGCACCGCCCAATGAATTGAAAGGCGCAACGCGGTAGCAAACAAGAGCAGTGTCGCAAAACCAACGCACATTATGAGCAACGTTGTGCGAGGCGATATTTTCGTTCCATTGCCATTTGAGCCATGTAACGCCCTTTTGAAGAAATCCCTCAAGTAGCCTCTCGCGACCCAGATCTGCATAAGGAAGAGCGTTATCAACCCACCAATTGTTTGGAATTCAAGCGGGATATAAAAATCAGTCAAGCCCAATGCTGCTCTTGCTACCATTTGCATCCTGCGCACAATGTAAAAGAACCAGAAACTAAATCCGACATCCGTTGTGATGAGGTAAGTGATACCGATCATATCAAAGTAATAGTTGAGCGGGAGATAGTTTAAGACATCCCAAGGGCGTCCACTGAACAGGACACCGAAGTTGCGGTAGATGTTGATGTTTGGGAAACTCGGGAAGTAGATGTGTATTGCCCTGACTGTGTAGATGAAAGTTGGTATGAGGAAACAAACCCACATGAGTGGGTTTTTGAAAAGGGCACTTATCCTCTCTTCATCAGCAACCTCTATTGGCACTTGAGCCAATGGGAAGACGAGTTTCTCATTTTCTACCCATTGCTTGCGAAGCAATGTTGCAATGCCAACAGCAGTATAAAACAGAGCAACATAGAAAACGGTCCAAAGCAAAAGCGGTGTGATCCACGCCTGCCACGGCATCTTTGCGCCCTCAGGTAAACCTTCAAACGCCCATGCTATAACACCACTTCGTGCATCCTTTGATGGGAGAAACCAACTTGGTATGTAGTTAAGCCAGTTCGGCACATCATACTGTAGCAGTTCTGGCATGTTTCTCGGATTGGAGTAATAGACCGGCGCTAAAAGACCAAGGTAAAGGTAATCAGCATATTGCTGTCCCGGAAGACCTGTCATGATAAGAACGGTGCAATAAATGAAGAGCAAATCGGAGTGAGAGAAAACCCTCCTCCTGAATATGCTTTTGCAGACCATGTTTAAAAGCGTGAGAATCATAAGCGGAAAAAGGGCACAGCGCGGTAAGTGACCTGTCCCAATTAGGTCATAGCGCAGATATGCCGAGAAACAACCAGCGATAGTTATACCAACAACAAGTGGGAATGCGATAGCTATAGCTTTTATACTCAAATGCTGTTCGGCTTCCTCGCTTAAAGTTGCTTTTGCCAGCGCGCTTTCTTTCTCTTTCATGCGGAGACCTTCCTCACCAATTCCAAAGGTGCTTCAAAAAGTTACTTTATCGCTTTCAGAGTTTCATGTTTTCAGAGTAGCGCGCCTGTTAACCTTTTGGCATGCTAACTTTATAATGAGTTGTAGCCTCAACTCATAGGGGGGATGAGACATGTTCAACATGTTCAACTTGAAGGAGCACTTGAAGAGGCGTGAGTTCATTAGGCTGGGTGTTATGACAGCACTGGGGGTTAGTGCTGGAGCAGTGCTGTGGAGGAAGCTCAAAGGGGGCGCCACGCTGATCCCAAAGCGCCTTAAAAGCAATCACCCTGAGAATGTAGCAGGGGCAGAAAGAACCACTGGAACTAAGGAGAGCAAAGGAAGTGCTGTGGGACATACAGCCCAAGTAGAAGTGCCACCAGATTACATTGAGGTTGAAGTGAGCGGTGTCGTCACTGATAAGCTTGGTGAACCAGTTGTCTTGTTAGTTGATAGAGCGTCCGACAAGTATCTGCCGATATGGATTGGTCCTTCTGAAGCGCTTGCGATAGCAATGGCTCTTTCTAACAGGAAGCCCTCTCGCCCAATGACTCATGACTTGCTTAACACAGTCATAAAAGCATTGGAAGGAGAGGTTTTGCGGGTCGTCATTCACAAACTTGTTGAAGGAACTTACTATGCGAACATCGTCCTAAAGGGTAAGGGCAAAGAGAAGGTTCAAGAAATTGATGCTCGTCCAAGCGATAGCATTGCACTTGCGCTCAGGGCAAAGGCGCCAATTTATGTCACGCCTCAGATCTCAGAGCTTATGGAACCAATAAGCGAAGGCAAAGAAGGATTAAGGAAGACCTGAACTTTTAAGTGCGTTAAGTTAAGGTAGGTGGTTTAATGAGTTTTATTGAGGTGCTGATGATCATACTTGCTCTTATCATTGCGTTATGGCTCATAGCCTCTTTGGTCCGTTCACACAAAGGTTGACTTCTTGCTTTCTCCATGGTTTCAAAATTGAGGTCTTTAGGTGGGGCTAATGATGAAGGAAGTTCATGCGTGGGCAGAAAAGGTAATAGAAGCCGTTAGCAAGGTAATAGTGGGTAAGCGAGATGTGATTGAGAAAACTGTAATAGCGTTATTGTCGCAGGGTCATGTCCTTCTTGAGGATGTTCCTGGCGTCGGTAAGACAACGCTCGCAAAAGCTCTTGCTAAGTCACTTGGATGCACATTCAAGCGAATACAATGCACTCCTGATTTGCTTCCCTCAGACATAACGGGTGCAAATGTATATCTCGTGCATGAAGGCAAATTCAGATTCAAGCCAGGTCCGATATTCGCTAACATAGTCCTTGCCGACGAGATAAACAGAGCTTCACCAAAAACGCAGTCAAGTCTGCTTGAATGTATGGATGAGCATCAAGTAACAGTTGACGGGGTCACTTACCAACTCCCTAAACCCTTCTTCATAATCGCAACGCAAAATCCAGTTGAGTCAGAGGGCATCTTCTCGTTGCCAGAATCACAGGTTGACCGTTTTTGTATGCGCTTGAGACTTGGTTACCCGAGCATTGAGGAAGAGAAAACAGTGCTTGTGGAACAGCGCTTTTCCCACCCGATTGAATCGTTGCAACCTGTGACAGATGCGCAGGAAGTGGTGAGGATGCAAAAAGCAATTAGAGAAGTTTTCGTTAGCGAGCTCATCTATAAATACGTTCTTGAGCTTGTCCATCAGACGAGAACCGATAAGCATCTTTTGCTTGGGGCAAGCCCAAGGGCTTCATTGTTCCTCGTTCGCACAGCTCAGGCTAAAGCTGCAATAAGCGGTAGGGACTACGTAACTCCGGATGATATCAAAGCACTTGCTGTTGATGTCCTTTCTCATAGGCTGCTCGTTAATCCAATTTATGCTGCCGAAGGGATAACAGGCGAACAGCTTGTTAAAGAACTTCTCGAAAGGACTCCTCTTCCCGACGCCACCTGATACGGTTATGCATGGAGGTATCCTTATGCCGTTTTTCAAACGCTGTAAAGGAACCAACATGAAGGGAAAGCTCAGAGTAAAAGTTAGAAACAATGTGGTGTATCTGTTTGTGAGCTTAAGCCTTGCCTTATACCTTGTAGGGGTAAGCAACGAGAGCGATTCTGCTTATTTCATTTCTCGGGTGCTATTACTTGTGCCTGCTGTGAGCTTTGTGTTTGGTCTAATGAACATAAGTGGGGTTGTGTGCCAAGCAAGGTTTGTTAGGAGCAGAATTCATGAAGACGAGGAAGCCCACATATGTGCTGAAGTAGTAAACCATGGCTCGCTATCAAAGACAAACTTGTTTTTGGGCGTCAGTATAAGTAACGAAACCACCGGCTCAATGGATTCAATCCACTGGTGGCTTCTTCCGTCAATTGGCGGTGAGCAAACAATACACCTCAATTCATTAACGGTGGGGAAACTTAAAAGGGGCGAAAACCTGATTGAGTATGTAGAGGTAGGCTGCCAGAGCCCTCTTGGAGCATTCTGGGTTATTCGCCGGCACATTTGTAGCGATGTTTGCATTGTTTACCCGAGGCTCCTTTGTGACCCGAAGTTTTTCTCGTGTTACAAGTGGATGAGTTCTGGAAGCTTTGTATTTCAGGACAGACTTGATTATCGTGGCGTAAGGGAGTATACACCATCAGATGATGTTAAGCTTATCCACTGGATGAGTAGTGCAAAGCGCGGAGAGCTTGTGGTGAAGTTGCCCGAGTATCGCCACTTGGAGCCCTGCACGATAATGCTATATGCCCCTACTGACGATGACAAACATGAAACGATGTGGGATGACGAGCCTATATTTGAACACATGGTTCGATTTACAGCAACACTCGCTATCATACTGCACAATATGAAATGGGAGGTAGCAGTGCTAACAGGTCTACGAAAAGTGATTATGCGTGTAAGTGAGCATGGGAACGATGTGGCTGTGTTACTTGAGCGTTTAGCGACGTTGAGGCGGTCAGATGTTCAACGGCGGTTTCCCATAAGCAGTATCATGAGTCATCACGGTGTGTTTGTGTTGTTAACGACATGCGGTGGGCTAAAGGAATTTAAGTTTGGTGCTATACCGCAACGAAAGCATTGTTCTAATAAAATCCGACATGCCATTGTGCATTTTTGTGCTCACGGTCCTGAGTGCCAAACGGAAGGAATAAATGCAGACGGAGTGACCTACATCAGCATCAGAGGGAGTTCAGAACTTTTGCCAGCTTTGCAGGAATGCGTGAAACTACTCCTTCAAGGTAGAGCCGTGATGAGCCATGTCTAAAACTGCTCCAGAAAAACACTCATCATTGCAGTTGCTCAAGCTGAGTGAGCAGGTTTTGCTTTACATGTTTTCTCTTGTTGCATTCCTGTCCACACTGTTAACTGCATTATCGCTCGGGTTTATTTCGCATACTGCTGCTATACGCTCACTTATGATAGCTTTCGTTGGTGCTGCCACAAGCTTTTACCTTGTGCAAGCCGATATTTGCCCAAGGAAGCTTTTGAGCGGTATCATACTCTTTTTTGCCCTTGTCACAGTGTTTCTGGATATGAAGCACATCTTGCCTGCATGGTTATATGGCATGTCAACCTCAAAAGTGTTTGTAGCTATGTCGGCGAGGGATGCGGTCTCGCTCCTGATGGTGCTCATCATTGTGCTTCTAAGTTTGAAGCACATGCAATTGCTTGATGGGGTTGATTTTAGTTTAGTCTTGCTTCTTGAGTTCGTCACCTATGTCCTGATGATGCCACTTCAGCGTTCTCTCTCGTTCGTGCTTTACTTCTTCCCATACGGTATTGCAGCGATTGCTGTTTTGTTACTTCTCCAATGCGCTCATCTACGGGATCTCTCACCAATCGTAGACATATCTGGCTGGGAAAGCATTTTGAGGAGGTCGCTTTTCCGTGTAATGTTTTCGCTAAGTTTGTGGATAATTGTTTTTGCGATCACACTCTCGTATGCTCTCACTTCTTTTGAGCGTCTCTCTGGGTGGATTTCTAAATATGGCGAGCTTAAATTAGGCATCGTTGACGACCTCCTCTCAAAATACATTGACAGATACTTCCTTCGCACTTACAGTATGCTACCGATGTGGGGCTTTTCGCTTTCGCTTCGTTCACCGGGTGGCGAAGGTTCTGACGTGGTTGTTTTGAGGGTTGAGAGCTCGGTTGCTGGGTATTGGCGCCTTTGCGCCTACGACTGCTACAAGAATGGAACGTGGAGAAGAAAAGCCAAATGGAGAACAAAGCAGCTTGAAGAAGATGAGGAACTTTTTTTGACAATGGGCGATGACCGTTGCGATTCGGTTAAGACGATGAGGGTCATGCAAGTGGTGCATATTGAGAGGGGCTCTTTCATATACCTTCCAGCGCTTTTCAGACCAATTCGCTTGGATGCTGACCTTGACCACGTAGGCTATGACCAATCTGGAACAATACGTTCAAGGAGGCTTCTAACGCAAGGCTTCTCATACACTGTTTGGTCTGAGGTGAAGCTTTGGAGACCTTCAATTTTTGCGAAGGGCTTGCCAGATTTCAAAAAGAGAGAGCTTAAGCAATTGGAATGCTACTTGCAGTTGCCAGAGGACATTAAGACGCAGCTTGAGTTGATAGCTGCTTCAATTACAAATGGCGCAAGAGACCCTCTTGAGAAGGCGCTTGCTATAAGGAGATACCTAAAGCGCAACTTCTCATATGAGGAAAGATACCCGATTGCACCATTAAATCAAGACCCAGTGCTTTACTTCCTGACTGCCTCAAGGAAAGGGATTTGCGTGCACTTCGCATCGGCGATGGTTTTGCTCTGCAGGGCTTCTGGCATACCAGCAAGGTTAGTCACTGGCTTTGCTATAGGTGAGTGGGACGATGGGAAACGATGTTTCATTGTTAGGGAAAGAGATGCTCATGCGTGGGCTGAGGTTTACTTGCCGAGAGTCGGATGGGTGGCTATGGAACCGACACCTGGCTATTCAATTCCAGAGCCAAAAGTGATAACTACCCTTACACCATTATCCGAGAGTAATTGGTGGGATGACTTTAAGGCAAACCTTGTTTTATTCTGGGAAGGGCATGATGTGCTCATCTCGGTGTGCGCTGTCGTTTTAGTTCTTATTGGCTTTTCGCTATTCGTTCTTATGCACACTCCCAATGCTTTTAGGATTTTCAAGCGCAAACGGACTTTGAAGCTTGGCGATGCCGCGAAGTTGTTTGCCAAGGCTGTTAGGTTAGTGGCAAAGCGTTACCGAGCAAGGAAAAGCACCGAGACAGCAATTGAATACGCTATGAACGCAGCAGAAGCATTGCCACCAGAAGCTCAAAAAACACTCATGCTAATAGCTGAGCTATATACTGAGGCAGTGTATGGTGATGGAAAGCATCATAACTTGTATTTGATGCGTCTATTGTTAAGCGAATTGAAAAGCGCATTGCGCAGGCGTGCTACTAAGCCAGTTTGAAGAACAGTCATAGCATGCAATACTTTGTTGCTCCTGTGCCTCTCTGTGACTATCAGAGGGCATAATTATAGCGCAGCTATAAACACAGTATTGAGGTGATAGAAGATGAGTTCTGGCGGAAGGGTTAAGCCGAGGCTTGGTGAGTTGCTTATTGAAGCGAAAGTGATAACACCACAGCAACTTGAAATGGCTCTTGAGGAGCAAAGGGTGGTCAATAAGCCGCTTGGGAGTGTGCTTTACGAACTTGGTTTCGTGAAAGATGAAGAAGTCATACTTGATGTGTTGAGCCGTTACTACGGTGTGCGCAAGGTTGACTTAGCCAAGTTCCCAATTGATGTTGAGGCTGTAAAGCTTTTACCTGCTGAGATTGCGAGGAAGCATTTGGTGATGCCGATAGGCAGGCGTGGCGATAAGCTCATTTTGGCTATGGCAGATCCGGGGAATGTTATCGCTATTGACGATGTCCGTTCAGCGACGGGGATGGATGTTGAGCCAGTTGTTGTCTCCTACTCGGTTCTCATGCAGCTTATCTCTCGTTACTATCCGCTAAGTGGTGAAGTATCAGCGACAGCGATTGGCGAACTTGAAACTATTGCAGAGACACCAGTTATAGATGTGACGAAAGAGACAAGAGCAGCACCAACTGTGAGGTTGCTCAACAACCTGCTCTTAAAAGCTATTGAAAGGAACGCAAGCGATATTCACATTGAACCACAGAAAGATAAGGTCTTAGTCAGGATGCGCATAGACGGTATTTTGCACACCATCACCGAGCTCCCTAAAGGTGCTGAGGCTTCGCTTATCGGGCGGATAAAAGTGCTCTCACATATGAACGTGGCTGAGAGGCGTTTACCTCAGGATGGCAGTTTTAGGTTTAAAGCTCGTGGCAAGGATTATCATGTGCGTGTTGCGACATCCCCAACAATTCACGGCGAGAAAGCAGTTTTGCGTTTCCTGCGTCCTGAGGAGGAATTGTTTTCTCTTGAATCGCTCGGGATGACACAACAACAACTTAATACATATCTGAACTTGCTTCGCCAACCGCACGGTATAATCCTTGTTGTCGGACCAACTGGAAGTGGTAAGACGACAACTTTGTATGCGAGCGTCATGTGGCTGAACGATGGCAGGCGAAACATAGTTACACTTGAGGAGCCAGTTGAGCAAGAAATACCCGGCATCACACAAATTCAAATGCGCCCAGAGATTGGTTTAACATTCGCATCGTCGTTGAGGAGTGTCCTCCGTCAAGACCCGGATATCATACTCGTTGGCGAAATAAGGGACAGTGAGACTGCAGAACTTGCTATAAGAGCTGCAATGACAGGTCACTTGGTTCTCTCAACACTTCACTCAAACACTGCTGCAAGCGCTATACCGAGGTTAAGGGATTTAGGTGTTCAACCTTTCTTGCTCGCTTCGTCCCTACTTGGTATAGTTTCGCAAAGGCTTTTGAGGCTTAACTGTCCAAAGTGTATGCAACCGTATTCACCATCTGATGTTGAAGTAAGGGCGATTGGATTAACGCTCTCCGAAGCAAGTAAATTTAACTTCATGCGTGGAGAAGGATGCTCCTATTGCGACATGACCGGCTACTATGGTAGAGTCGCCATATTTGAGATATTGCCT
>JBGOEV010000002.1:0-113932 GCA_041538025.1 Candidatus Thermosaccharophagus gerlachensis
AAAAGATTGTTGAGACTAATATGGATGAGCATCCTCGGCTTAAAGGGAGGCTTAGGAAGGGGTATATTGGTCTACAAAATCATGGCTCAAGGGTTGAGTTCCGTAACATACGCATCAAAGTGTTGAAGGAAGGGAAGGAGTAAGCGAGCATTGATTAGAGGGATTTAAGACCTCTCTGGGAGGTGAGTGAGTGATGTTCCAAAGAAAAATGTCAAGGCGTGAGTTCATTGCAGATGCAATGGCGTTTGGTGCTTTAGCTGCAGGTAGCACTTTGTTTGCTGGTGACCAGAAACTCGCAAAGAGAGTGCTTGGCAGGACGAAGTTGGAGGTGACCGTTGTATCCTTTGGTGGGTTGCGCCTTGAAAATCCGGATGTCTTAAGCATGGCTATTGATAGGGGCATAAATTTGATACACACATCGCCCGGATATGCTGGTGGCAGGAGCATAAGAGCGTTTGGTGAAGTTATGAAGACAAAGCGAGATAAGGTCTTCCTTGCCCTCAAAGAGTGGCCAGGCAATATTGATGGCTCATTGAAAATACTCAACACAGACTATGTTGATATCCTGCTACCGCAGATTGATAGACCTGAACAGGTGAAAGACGAAAGGATGCTTGAAGGTTTTGAGAGACTTAAGAAGGCTGGCAAGATTCGCTTTACAGGCTTTGCGTGTCACACCAACATACCTGCAGTTATGGAGGCAGCGATTGAACTGGGTTTCCATGACGTCATGCTCATCTCATACAACATAGGGAATCAAAACCAACTTGACCCGTTGATTGAGAGGGCTGTAAAGAAAGGCATAGGCATAATGGCTATGAAGTCAACCGGTGGGTTGAAGCGTGGTGATGAACAAGCGTTTGTGGCTGGACTTAAATGGCTCTTGAGGAACAAGGGTGTGCATACATTGCTCATCGGCATGACCACTTTTGGAGAAGTTGAATGCAACTTAAGGGTTGGAAGCGGTGAGCTGGAGAAAGCAGAAGCGGAGCTTTTAAGGAAGTATCTTCCAATTGCTTCAGCGTCCTTGTGTGCCAGTTGTGGTTTGTGTGATGTTTGCCCTAAGGGTGTGAAGGTAGCTGAAATAATGCGATGCTATGAGTATGTGCGTCGTGGAGATCTTGATGTTGCAAAAGAGGCATATGCAGACCTTCGTGAAGGCGCACCTTACATGAGCTGTGATAATTGCGGTAGATGCGAGCTCTCCTGCCCGAAGGGGTTGCCGATTGTGAAAAGGCTACGTGAGGTGCATTCGCTTCTTGCGTGATGGGTTTACTTAAGCCTCAAAGCATCTGATGGCAGTGAGTAAAAAGCATATTCTCGCCTGCGCCGTAAGCGAATCTATGGAAGTGAGGGAGCAAGTTATCTCTGTAGGGAAGTAGCTGCATGCATAGCCTTCACCTCATAGAAGGAGCATGGGAGAAGTCATAGTAGCTGGCATTGACGTTCATGCAAGTGATAGGAAACCATTTTTTGTAGCTGTTCTCCGCCTCTGTAGTTGTGGGGCTGTTTACCTCCAGCGTGTTGAACGCCTAAAGGGGATAGCTCAAGTAGTTGAGTTGATGCTTGAGAGCAGAGCTGTAGCTGTTGGGATAGATGCGCCACAACCCCCGAACACTACATATGCAGGTTCACCCGAAATTGCAATTACCGAAGATGCGTTTGCATCTGGTGGCATGAGAGCTTGTGAGAGGGAATTGCTACAGAAGTATGGCATAAGGTGTTTCCCAACCACGCCGACAACATTCACTTCGTTCAAAAAGCTCATCTTGGTAGGGTGGCGGCTTTACTTTGCGTTGATGCGAAGCGGGTTTAAAGTCGCTGTAAAGGGAAAAAGGCGAAGGCGGTGCTTGATTGAAGTTTATCCACATGCCACCTTCGTGCTCCTCTCGGAGAAGAAACTTGCCTCAAAGAATAAGCTGCTTGGGCGGGCACAGAGGTTCGCTATACTCAGACAATACATTGATGCTCTGGATAGTTTTTTCAATGGCAGGTTGCCAAGTGCTGATGAACTTGATGCTGTTGCTGCAGCTCTCACCGCATGCTTCTGGTGGCATGATAGGTGCGAAGCTCTCGGAGGATGTGATAGCAAAGGCTGCTTGTTTGTTCCCAAAAGGTGAACAGGGTGCTGAAGGTTTTGGTAGTGGCTAATTTGTTGCGGTATATGTAATGCTGGAAAAGCAAGCTGATGAGGGGAGTTCATATGGACATCAAAGAGGCAAAAAGAGTGCTATGGACTGACAGCACAGAAGGGTCTAAGCACTATGAGGGGCAGCTCGCTGTTTTCGTTGGCGATGACGAAGATATAGCCTCCACATGCTTGAAAATACTTGAAAGGTTTGGTTTTACAGTGTGCCATTGTTTGAAGGAAGAAGAAGCCTTAAGCCTGTTGGAGGGAAGAGATGTAAAACTTCTTGTAATAAATCCGTGCCAGCCAGATGAGAAAGTTTTGGAGTTGCTCAAGGTTGTAAAAGAACAAGATCCACTCCTTACAGCACTCTTGATTGTGAGGGAAGCAACGCACGAGTTCGTTTTAAAGATGTTGCGTGTTGGTTGTGATGGTTTGGTTTATGGTGAGTTCTCCCCGGAGGAGTTCTATGCTGTATTAAGCGAGGCACTTGAGAAAAGCGCACTGCGTCGTGATTTGAGCAGGATACATTTGTTATACCGACTGAGCCAGCTTATGACCTCAACATTTGACCTTGAGAAGTTCCTTCCGGCTGTGCTTGATATAGCCGTCTCAGAACTGCGAGCGAGTAGCGGTTCAATAATGCTGCATGATGAAGCAACTAATGAGTTAGTCATAGCTGCTATTCATGGGTTGAAAAAGGAATTGTTAGGTAGACGCCAAAGTGTAAACGAAGGCATAGCTGGGTTAGTTGCAAGACGCCTTAAGCCAGTTATCATCTCACCTGGGGTAAACCCAGAACCACAAGTTCTGTCCATGCTCAAGCGTAAGGAAATAGTCTCATCTATATCCTTCCCAATGATCTGTGAAGGGCGCTTAGTTGGTGTGCTTAATGTCAACAGCGTTAAAGGTGATGTGATCTTTGGTAAGGAGGACCTTGAACTACTTTCGGTGTTGTGCACACAAGCAGCTGCTGTGATAGCAAATATTCAACTGCACGAGAAAGTGCACAAAAGTCATTTGGGTGCTATCATGGCACTTGCACGAGCGATTGAGGCAAGGGACCCTTACACAAAAGGGCATTCCGAGAAAGTCTCAAAGTATATCGTTGAGTTTTGTGAGGTCTTAGAAGTAAGTGTAGAGGATAGGGAAGCATTGCGAGTAGCTGGATTGCTCCACGATGTTGGTAAGATAGGCATACCAGATAGCGTGCTTTTGAAGCCGGGGAAGCTAACTGAGGAAGAATATGAGCTGATAAAGCGTCACCCCATCATAAGTTCCTCAATCATTGAGCAAGTTCCCTTCCCTTGGGATATACGCAGAGCCGTTTATCACCATCACGAACGCTGGGATGGGAAAGGCTATCCAAGTGGTCTTAAAGGCGAGGAGATACCTTTCTCATCTCGTGTCATTGCAGTGGCGGATACATTTGATGCTCTAACATCGGATAGAGCATACCGAAGAGCTATGAGTGGTGACCAAGCGCTTATGTTGATAGAAGAGGTAGCAGGTTCGCAGCTTGATCCAGAACTTTCAAAAGCCTTTGTATCTATGATGCGCTCCAAGAAGGTTATCCGTAGCTAAGGGTGTGTTGCTAAAGTAGTGAAGCTATCTCTTCCGAAAACGTAAGTCAATGCTTCGGCGAAGGTTGGAGGCAGTTTTGGACTTCGTGTCATGTCAAAATCGGGATAACGACGCAAAATTGTATCTAAGACAAGGGTGGCATTAAATAGTCTCCCAAAACGAGGGTTGACGTATGGCAAAGAAAATACTCATAGCCGATGATGAAGTTCTTGTGCGTCAAGTTATCAAACAAGTTTTGCAGAGCGAAGGCTATGATGTTATTGAAGCAAAGGATGGCAAGGAAGCAGTTGAACTCGTCAGGAATGAAAAACCAGATTTACTCATCATAGATGTGCGTATGCCTGTAATGGATGGTATGCAGGCATGCCGAATCATACGCGAGTTTGATGAACCTATAAGGAGCATCCCGATCATAATTCTTACAGCCATTGATACAGTGCTCGGAAGACGCTTGAGTGCCGAGCTCGGTATTGAGATGTATCTCACGAAGCCTATAAGCCTGAAGGAACTGCGTCAGAGAGTGAAAGAGCTGATTGGTCCTCCATAATGGCAGTGGCGATTTCCCAAACACTGGATTGTGATGTAACTTCTTGTTGGTTGAGTGCTTATTGGAGAGGTGATAAGGTAGCGTGATTGACATCTCAAGGAAACGCCAAACATTGCGAGTAGCTACCGCGGAAGCGTTTGTAAAAGTTTCTGCTACCGCTGTTGAGAAAGTCATGGCGGGCAAGCTCCCGAAAGGGGACGCTCTTTCGGTTGCAAAGGTAGCTGCCATTCAAGGTGCAAAGATGACAAGCACACTTATACCGTATTGTCATCCTGTCAGAGTCACTCATGTTGATGTTCACTTTGAGCAAACCGATAGTGGCATAAGGGTGGTGGCGACTGCGTCGGTGATAGACCGCACTGGCGCTGAAATGGAAGCACTCACCGCAGCAGCGATTGCAGCGCTAACACTTTACGATATGTTGAAGCCGGTAGAAAAGGACATTGAGATATGTTCTCTGAAGCTGCTGAGCAAGAGTGGCGGTATGAGTGATTTCGCTGAGCCATTATGTGAACAGCTGAAGGCTGGAGTGATTGTCATATCTGACAGTGCGTATCGTGGTGAACGCCATGATACATCGGGCGTTGAGATAGTGAGAAGGCTTTCGGAGCTTGGGATAAATGTTGTCCATTACTCTGTGCTACCAGATGATGAGGAGCGTATAGCCAACGAGCTTAAGCGCCTCTGCGATGTTGAGGGGCTTGATCTTATTTTCACCACTGGTGGCACTGGTGTGGGTCCAAGGGATAGAACACCTGAGGCAACTGCTAAGGTGCTTGAGAGGGAGCTTGAAGGTGTAGCTGAGGCAATGCGTTCTTTCGGTGGCGAGAGAACACCTTTGGCAGCCCTCTCAAGGGCTAAAGCAGGGGTGAGAGGCTCAACGCTTATTATCAACCTCCCGGGGAGCAAAAGAGCCGTCAGCGAATCGCTTGATGCTCTCCTTCCATGGTTGTTTCATGCAATACCGATGCTTAAGGGGGAAAGCTCAAAAATCCACACGCATTGATGAGGCTGCTTCGTCTTCATGACAGTGCTTCAGGGCACACAGATTAGGTGATCAAGTTGAAGTTACTGGAGTGAAGGCAATGGAGCTAACAGTGAGCACATTTGTTAAAGCGCCAGTTGAAATAGTCTTTGAAGTGTTAAGGGATGTTGAGAGTTACCCGAAGATATTCGCTTATGTTAAGGAGTTGCATGTCCTGTGGAGTTCCGAGGATGGGAACGAGCTAATCGTGGATATACTTGAAGACATGTTTGGTTTTCTAAAGTGGGTGCGCTCAAAGTTCATTTTCAAGCCACCATCTTGGATAGAGATAAGACAGCTATCAGGACCGTTCAGGAGGGCTGTTGGATGGTTTGAAATAAAGCGTGAAGGTGATGGGACATTGTTAAAGCATGGTGCAATCATAGAAGCGCGTGGTCTCGTCAAAGCATTCGGGATGCTTATGTTGGAAAGCGGGGAAGCAGAGGCAAGGATGAGGAAGGAAGTAGCTGCGATAAAGAAGCATGCCGAGATGCTCGCCAAAACATACAAGGGGGAAAGCAAAAGATGCGTGAGCAAGAGAGGAAGGTGAGCATTGGCGAATTCCAGAAAATCATAGCCAACGCTTACTTTGAGAGAGATAGCAAGAGAGGCGTTTATGCTACATTCATGTGGTTCGTTGAGGAGGTTGGTGAGCTGGCTCGAGCAATAAAGCATGCTGAGGAAGACAAACTGAAAGAAGAGTTTGCGGATGTGTTAGCATGGCTTGTGAGCCTCGCAACGCTTCTTGGGGTGGATATGGAAGAAGCAGCGATGCGGTATGTGAATGGCTGTCCAAAATGTGGTAGCATTCCATGCATATGCCCTATGCGGATGTAGGAATGCCAAACGCACTTAAGAGGGCGCGCTATAATGAGTATCATGGTGTTAGCACTCTCAGTTGAAGAGTGCTAACGACCAATGTTTTTAGGGACTTAGCAGGTAGTGGGGGATGGAGCTAAAAGGGGTGAGGAACATGAGGGTGCGTCCTCTTGATAACAGGGTTTTAGTAAAGCCAATTGAGCAGGAAGAGAAAACAGCAGGAGGTATTATACTCCCTGATACTGCAAAAGAGAAACCGCAAGAGGGAGTGGTTGTAGCGGTTGGTGAAGGGCGTTTGCTTAAGAACGGTGAGCGTCAACCTATGAGCGTTAAAGTTAACGATGTGGTTATCTTCTCAAAGTATGCGGGGACAGAGATAAAAATCGGTGGTGAGGATTACATCATCCTTGACGAGGATTCAATTCTCGCTATTAAAGAGAGCGAATAAGACAGCGTTATCTCTTGCCCTTCTACAAGTTAACGAAGTGTGCTTGCATAACAGCTTGAAAAAAACCGCTTGCATACTCTGGAACTGCTAAGAAACATCAGGAGGTGATATTGGATGGCGAAGGAACTGTTGTTCAATGAAGAAGCAAGAAGGGCTCTATTGCGTGGTGCTAATATGGTTGCTGATGCTGTCAAGATCACACTTGGACCAAAGGGGCGCAATGTCATACTTGATAAGCGTTTCGGCTCACCGTCCGTGACAAAGGATGGTGTAACGGTGGCGAAGGAGATTGACCTTGTGAATCACTTTGAGAATCTGGGTGCACAGCTTGTGCGAGAGGTCGCATCAAAGACGAACGATGTTGCTGGCGATGGAACAACAACGGCAACCGTTCTTGCGCAGGCAATGCTTGCTGAGGGCATGAAGAATGTGGCTGCTGGAGCGAACCCAATGGCGCTCAAACGCGGTATAGATAAGGCTGTGAAGAGGGCGGTAGAGAAACTAAAGGAACTGGCTATTGAGGTTAGGTCAAAAGAGGATATTGAGCATGTGGCAGCTATAGCTGGGAATGACCCCGAGATAGGTAAGCACATCGCAGATGCAATGGATAAGGTTGGAAAGGATGGAGTGATAACGATTGAAGAAGGACGAGGGATGGAAACTACAGTTGAAGTTGTTGAGGGCTTGCAGTTTGATAAGGGTTACCTTTCACCTTACTTCATCACCGATGTAGAGAGGGTTGAGTGCGTGCTCGAACAGCCATACATATTGCTCTACGAGAAGAAGATAAGTTCGGCTCTTGACCTAATACCAGTCCTTGAAAGGGTTGTGCAAGCAGGGAAGCCATTGCTTATCATCGCCGAGGATGTTGAAGGGGAAGCGCTTGCTGTGCTTGTTGTTAACAGGCTGAGGGGTGTTCTTCAGTGCTGTGCTGTTAAAGCACCCGGCTTTGGCGAGAGGCGTAAAGCTATGATGGAAGATATCGCCATCCTCACAGGTGGCACGTTTATCTCGGAGGACCTTGGCATAAAACTTGAAAATGTAACACTTGACATGCTTGGGCAGGCTGAAAAGGTTGTTGTAACGAAGGACACCACAACAATCGTAGGTGGCAAGGGGAGCAAGGAGAGGATAGCTGGTAGAATCGCTCAAATAAAGAAGCAGATTGAAGAGACAGAGTCCGATTATGACCGTGAGAAGTTGCAGGAAAGGTTGGCGAAGCTTGCTGGGGGAGTTGCTCAGATCAAGGTTGGTGCGCCAACAGAAACGGAGATGAAGGAGAAGAAGCATCGTTATGAGGATGCGTTGAATGCGACTAAGGCTGCTGTGGAAGAAGGGATTGTCTCTGGTGGTGGTGTGACATATGTGCACTTGATACCTGTCCTTGAGGAGCTTGAGAAGGAAATTGAGGACCAAGATGAGCGCACAGGTGTTGCGATAGTCAAGAAGGCGCTTGAAGCACCATTGCGTCAGATAGCGGAGAATGCAGGTTGGGAAGGCTCAGTTGTGGTTCAGCGCGTCCGCTCGTTTGAACCGAAGGTTGAAAATGGCAACATCCACTACATCGGCTTTGATGCACTTAGAGAGGAGTTTGTTGATATGGTTGAAGCTGGGATAGTTGACCCGGTGAAAGTTGTGCGCTCAGCGCTTGAGAATGCAGCCAGCATCGCTGGCATGCTTCTTACAACTGAAGCACTCGTCGCTGAAAAGCCAAAGGAGGAGAAGGAAACAACACCACCTCATTCGCATGAGTTCTAATTTATGCTCCCGTGAGCGTTGCTTGCTTAGCTTGCAAAACTGCGGTTAAGCAGGGGCAATCAAATGAAGTCGTGAATGTATTTAGTAGAGGCTAAGTTTCTGATCTTGCGTAAAGCTTGTTGTTCTATTTGGCGCACTCTTTCACCACTTATTTTGAGGATACTGCCAACTTCTAAGAGAGTCCTTTCCTTACCATCCACAAGCCCGTAGCGCAGGCTTAAAACATCCCTTTCTCGCTCTGTAAGAAGTGAGAGCAATTCCCTTAACCGTTCTTTCACCATGAGACCTTGCCATGCTTCCTCTGGAGTTGGTGTGGTTTCATCCTTCAGAAGCTCTACAAGCATAATGATATCGTCGGACGAGAACTTGCTCTCCAGAGAAAGCATCTGAGACATAAGTGGCATTATCTCTTCAAGCTTCCTGAGAGGTATCTTCACTTCCTTTGCTATTTCTTCCAGAGTAGGTTTGCGCCCGAGCTTTTGCATCAGCTTGCTTGTTGCTCTTACTACCTTGCTTATCGTGTTTGCTATGTGTAAAGGTAACTTGATGCTTCCGCTTTGCTCTGCTATCGCCTTCCTTATTGAGTGTCTAATCCACCAAGTTGCATAGGTTGAAAAGCGACATCCTTTGCGCCAATCAAATTTATCAATCGCCTTCAACAACCCTATGCTACCTTCTTGAACGATGTCAGGGAACGGGAGAGCAGTTTGATTAGCAAACTGTTTTGCCACATGAATAACTAACCTTAAGTTTGCCTCTGCTATCCTATGGCGTGCCTCCAAATCACCACTGCGTAGGCGTTTCAAGAGTTCTGTTTCTTCTTCCTCGGTGAGCGTCGGCGTGTTTGCCACAAATTGCATGAAGCTTTCCATAGCGTCCTCGGCTTCGGTGTTTTCTGTGCGCTCTTCCTCAAGGTATGCATCAGTATCAGCATCTATGTCGGCGCTTTCTTCATCGCTTATATCGTAAGGAGGCGAGTAAAAAGCATCTTCTTCAAAGAGCTTTTCTTCGTTGTCCATCTTCTCTTCGTGAAACATTTTCCAACGCTTCCCCCAAAGCACTTAGTTGGAGTTTTAAGTAGTGCTCCTAAGCTCTCTCTCAAGTTTTAGCAGTTCTTTCACCTCTTGTGAAGAGCTGTCAATAGCACCGCTTGCGGCTTTCTTGAGAATGATTTCACGCAATGTTTTAAGTTGCTGTTTGCGTTTGAAGCGTCGGATCGTTTGCACTCTCCCTTCAATAGCTTCCTTAGAGCTAATGAAGTTCAATTCAATCATCATTAACCCACAGGCTTCTGAGCGCAGCCTCTCATCTTGCAGCTCTGAGATGTAATGTGAGATGTTACGAAACTCGTTGTTCTCAATGCAGGCTGCAACAATCGGTGCAATCTGCCTTCCGAGGTCGGTGATGAATTCCTGTGGTGGTAGCAGTTCAAGCACAATCCTTGCAACCCTTTCATCTTGTAGCATTGCAGCTAACAGTTCTCTCTCAGCCTGCACAACGCCTTTTGGCAAAGCACTCTTTGTATGGTCAATAATTGTTTGCTCAACTATGTCGCCTGTCTTGTGTGTTTCTCTCCGATCTATTTGCTTTCTTGCTTCTGCCCTCTTTAGAGCGCTTCTCATTGCTTCAATAAGCTGGATGACCCGCCCGCCATCCCCTTCAGCCCACTGCATCGCTACACGCTGCATCACCCTCTCTCTTTCGAGCGGGTCATCCAATTCCATTAGCAAAGCTGTGAGTTGGCGCAATGCATTACTGCTCGCTTTCTCCCCATCAGGTGATGAGAGGAAACATTCAACCTTGTAGTCAAACATTTCCAAACTGCTTTCAAGCAAGCTCTTAAACACATCAACACCAAGCTTCCTTACGCACTCGTCTGGGTCTACACCTTTTGGCAATGACACAACCTTCACCTTTAGTCCTTCTTGCTTAAACAGCGATGAGGAGCGAAGCATTGCATTCATGCCAGCTGAATCAGCATCAAAGGCAAGGTAAATCGTTTGTGCATATCTACGTAGTTGTGAAAGCATTTGTGGTGTGAGGGCAGTGCCCATAGTTGCAACTGTGTTTGCAAACCCAAACTGATGGAGGGCTATCGCATCCATGTATCCTTCAACAACTATCGCAGAGTTGGTTTCCTTTATAGCGCTGGTGGCTATATGGAGCGCATAAAGCACATTGCGCTTTTGGAAGATGGGTGTCTCAGGTGTATTGATGTATTTCGCTACGTTATCACTGAGCGTTCTCCCACCAAAGCCAATCACTTCGCCACTCCCAGACATGATCGGAAACATAAGCCTGTCCCTAAAGCGGTCGTAATACCTATCCCCCGTTTCCGTTTTCACAAGCAACCCAGCGCTGACTGCTTCTTCGGGTGAAATGGAGTGCTCACGCAAGTAATTTGATAATGCTTCCCACTCCGCTGGTGCATAACCTAAGTGAAACTTCTTTGCGATCTCCCAACTTATACCTCTTGCCTTGAGATAAGCTCTCGCAACTTCACCTGCGTTTGACCAAAGCATGCGTTCATAGAAGTGCATTGCAAGTTGGTTTATTTCAATCAACCTTGAGCGGAGCGCTTCTTCCTTGCTTCTCTCCCTGTGAATCCTTATGCCAACTCGTTCAGCGAGTTTGCGCAAAGCTTCACCAAATGAAATGTTTTCAATACGCTGCACAAAGCCAATCACATCACCACCAAGCTTACAACCAAAACAATGCCATAACTGCTTATCAGGGCTAACAGTGAAAGAGGGTGTCTTTTCTTGGTGGAACGGGCATAGGGCAACATAGTTCTTCCCAACACGCTTAAGTGTGATGTATGATGAAATAACCTCAACGATGTCGTTGCGTTCCCTAACTTCTCTAATCACTTCGCCATCCATGAGGGTTCTCCTCGCCTATCATTTCCACGCTTTTACTTTAGCACCCAACAAACTCTAATCAGGTCCAGCTCGCTCAGGAATGAAGATGAAGATGCGCGTTACACGATAGTCATGCAGTGTAAAGACAATGTTGCTACGCTTGTGGTAACGGAGCTCAACATCTTTGCTGAGCAAGCCACCAGTGGAGCGTATTTCGTCTGGCCAGCCATAGCGTGATAAGACCCGTTGTAATGTATCTCCAAGCATAATCGTCTTAAACGGGTTTCCAAGGGCTGTCCTTGCAGCATCAAACTTCGTTCCTGCAACGACTATCCCAACAACTGTTCCATCACCATCTATGATGAAACCAAGTGCAGCATCATCGCGCTTATAGACCCATATGCTTTGGTTGCCTCGTAAAGGCATGATGACTGGAATTGCCCATGAAAGTTCTGGCCATAATGCTGGAGCAGTTGGAGCAGTCGGAACTGTCGGAGCAGTTGGAGCTGTTGGTGCGCCAGGTGGAGTGGGTGCAAAACCGGGTGCAGCACCTTCTGGAGGTCCTCCGAAAACGCCAGCTGCACCTGGTGCAGTTACACTCGTCATCAACGGGGGCATTGTTTGAGCAAGCACACTCGGAGCTTGAATTATTGTTGTTCCACCAGCGAATGGTTGAATTGGACCTGCAGGTGGCGCTCCCATGCCAACTGCTCCGGGTGCATATGGCATCCCGGGCATAGCTCCTTCTGCTCCGGGCATCCCAACACCGGGTGCAGCACCGGGTGCTGCAGGTGCGCCGGGAGCAGCCCCGGGCGCAAGCATCGGTGGAACTTGAGCAATGATGAAATCCGGAACTCCCCAAACACGCAATAGACAGGACGGTGAGAGGTGACCCTCTTCATCTCGCTCAATAGCGAGAGAACCAAGCCTTATGCCAGCAAGCTGCACCTCCGGCAGAGCGCGCTTTTTTCCTTCCTGTGCGCACACGAACTCGCTAAGTGATACGAAAGCACATGCAACGATGTAAAGCAAAAGGATTGCGACACAGCTCTGGCGAAAATTCAACTTTGCACCCATCGTTCCTTCACCTCTTTACCTAAGTGCGCTTTTATAATTTAGTCACTCAATCAATCCCTGTCAAGCGCCGTTTGTGATCTGCTTTCAACTCCGTGCTCGCCCACACAAAAGAATGAGTGAGATTGATCAGCATCACTTTTCAATCCTATCTCTTCATCGGTTAAATAGCAAGTCGGGTCAGACGCGAAAGCATCCCCAAGGATTATGTCAGCTTTGACACGCATCCCACCACATAGCTCAAAGAATTGGCATCGTTTACATCTGCCATAGATGTGCTTCTTTTGTTCCCTCAGTTTTTTTAGGAGCTCGTCATCGTTCTCAAACCATATTTTGCTGAATGGCATTTCACGGACATTCCCAAGGCTGTAATGCCACCAGAACTGGTCTGGGTGAACATTTCCGACATGGTCAATGCATGCTATTCCCACCCCAGAGCTACTTGCTGCACCGCTTTTCAGTTGCATTAACTTGTAAACCTCATCGGCGCGTCTGCTCCCACCCTTCAACAATTTGATGTAGATGAACACGCTATCAACAGGGCTACCCACGGTAAGCACTTCAATGAACGAGCCTTGCTCAACTGCTCTCAGCGTGCGATACAATATGCGTTCAACAGCATTCCTCGTTTGTGCAGTGTCTGGTATAAGGTTTTCGTATCCTTTCCCCCTTCCAACAGGTATGAAGTGGTAGAAGCAAAGCCTGTCCACGCATTCACTCAGGGCAAGGTCAAACATAGCGTCAATTTGATCTAAGTTTAGTTTTGTGAGCGTCATACGTATCCCAACACGCATCCCAACTGCCTTGCAGTTCCTAAGCCCGCAAACAGCCCTGTTGAACGCGCCACTTATGCCACGAATGTGATCGTTTGTAGCGCCAACCCCGTCTAAGCTTATCCCAACATATTCAACCCCCGCTAACTTCAGCTCCTTAGCAGTCAAGTCATCAATTAAAGTCCCATTTGTTGAAAGCGCTATGCTCAGCCCGTTCAAATGAGCATACTGCAATAGCTCTATCAAATCGTCGCGCATCAACGGCTCTCCACCAGAGATAAGGAGACGAGGTATACGTAACCGTGAGAGCTCCTCAATAACAGCTCTACATTCGTCGTTCCTCAACTCACCTTCGTATTGGTGTGCTTCAGAGTCACTGTAGCAGTGCACACAACGCAAATTGCAGGTGCGAGTTATATTCCACACCACGACTGGCAAGGTTATGTTCCCACTTTCCTTATATCTCAAGTCATCGCTTCTACATCGCACACCGCAATAAAGCCTTGTAACATTGACCATGAGCCACCACGCACATCGGACGATGTGCAGTCTTCAACTTGACAGCCTTGTAGCTGCTTCTTCAAGTGAGAGCGAGAAGACCCTTGAGACACCATCGTCACCCATCGTAACGCCGTAAATGTGGTCAACCGCTTCAAGCGTTCCGTAGTTATGTGTTATGACGATGAATTGAGAGTTCTTGCTGAACTGACGCAACATATTGGCAAACTTGCTTATGTTAACATCATCAAGCGCTGCATCCACTTCATCAAGGATACAGAATGGCACAGGGCGAACGCTTAACATCGCAAAGAGAAGGCATATTGCAGTCATTGCCTTCTCACCGCCAGAAAGCGCCATAAGGCTTTGTGTAGCCTTCCCTGGCAGACGCACTCTCACTTCAACGCCAGACTCTGTAAAATCATCGCCAGTAAGTATAATATGTGCCTCCCCACCACCAAAGGCATTCGCAAACAGCTTCTGGAAATGGTGTTCCACATCGGCTATAGTTTTGATAAGGTGGTTCATTGCCTCCTCATCAATCTGCCGAATGATTGCTTTCAGATCCTCCCTTGCAACTTCTAAGTCCTCCTGTTGCTTCGCCAAGTAATCAATCCTTGCCTTCAAACGCTCATACTCTTCAATAGCACCGACATTGACCACACCCATTTGCTCAATCTTCATCTTCAGCTCATTGAGTTCTACTGTTATGGTTTGCTTCTGACCAACAGCTTCAGCGCTCTTAAGGGCATTAAGCGGTTGAGTATTGAATTCTTCAATCAAGCGTCTTGCGAGCTCTTCGCTTTCCGATCTAACTTCAGCCATCCGCACCTCAACTTTGTTGAGTTCACTCTCAACACTGCTCTTGGCTTGCATCTTCTCTTTCGCTTGCATTTCAATCCTCTCAAGCCTTTCCAAGAGTTCCTTACGACGCTCTAACCACCTTTCAAACTCCCTCTCCGCTTCTTCACGCGACAGAAGCAACTGCCTTTGTTTTTCCTCAAGTTCTGGCAGTAGCTTCTGAAGGTTCTGAAGTTGTGTTTCATAGGATGTGAGTGCTTCTTCACAAAGGTGAATCCTTTGCTTTTCTTCCTCAAGTTGGTTCACGATGTCGCTTTCCTCAGAACGCGTTGCGTTAAATTTCTCAGAGAGTTGTGCAAGCTTAGCATGGACTTCTGAGAGATGTGAATGTAACTCATCCCTTTTGATGCGCAACTCGTTTAAGCATGTTATCGCTTCTGCTATGCCTTTCTCAAGCATATTGGCTTGAGCTTCTAAGGATTGCAATTCCAGCATGATTGCGTTTCTCTCAGAGGCGATGTTCTTAAGCTCATCCTCAATTTGCTTGCGCTCACCTTCAATAAGCTCAAGATGTGTTTTGAGCTGAATGAGTCGTTGCGTAGATGTTTCTACCTCGGCGCTTGCCCTTGCTTCTCTTTCAACCAATGCCGACAACTCACCGCTGATTGCTTCAATTTTGTTTTGGCAGCGCTCAACCTCCTTCAACCTTTCCCGCAAACCTTGCTCACAGCTTTGAAGCTTCGTCTCAAATTCGTGTATTCGTTGCCTTAGCTCTTCTATTTCCCGTCTTCTGGCGAGAAGGATATGAAGTGAGTGCATTTCGTATCCACCAGAGATAGGACCTCCCGGGATGAGCAGTTCGCCATCAAGCGTGACTATGCGTATCCTGTCTTTTATCCTCTTCACGATCTCCTTTGCGGTGCTCATGTCCTTGACGACAAGCACATTTCCAAGGAGGTAGTCAACCACAACCTTATACTTCTCCTCAGTGCTCACGAGGTCGCATGCCCAACCCATCACTGAATCATCATCAACCACTTTTAACAGCTCTTCAACCTCCATCCTACGAGGGCGTGGGCGGATGAAATCAAGGATCAGGAATGTAGCTCTCCCCGACTTGCTACGCTTCAAGTATTCAATCGCCGTTTCAGCCTCCTCAATTGTTTCAGCCACAATATACTCAAGTGAGCTCCCAAGCGCAGCAGTGATTGCAAGCTCAATTTCCCTCGGGACATTTAGCAGGTGCGCCACAAGCGTATACACCGAAGGCAATTTACCAGCTCGTGAAGCCATGAGCACGCTTTTTGGTCCTTCCCTCACACCCTCAAGCGCTGCTTCGCTTTCCTCAAGGGCGCTAAGGCGAGCTTTTAGACCGCTTAGAAGTTCTCGCAATGCTCCAGCCCTATGACGCAACTCATCAATTTCGCGCTCAAGTGTTGCCAATGTTTGTCTTTCAACCCTCAGTCTCTTTTGTAGCTCGTCCTTGCTGTGAGCAATATCACTTATCTCAGCTTCAAGCTGGTTGACTATAGCGCTTAGCGATTCAATTTGACCTTCAATTTCATTTCCCTCCTTCTCAAGATCCATCAAGCGATGTCGGAGCGTTTTCTCGGAGCGCTCACAATCAATGGTTTTGTTACGCAGGTTCATAATGACCCTCATCACTTCAACATGCTGTGAGCGTAGTGACTCAATCTCGTTTTCCTTGCCTTCCACTTCGGCGTTGTAGGTGAGAAGTGCCCCTTGCAATTTTTCGTGCTCGCACCTATATTCTTCAACGAGCTTTGCCAGCTCTTCCATCCTGCTTCGGACACTTTCAAGTCTTCTTTGAAGTGCTTGTTGCTTTTCGACCCTTCTCTTCAGTTCGTTTTTCTCAACTTCAATTCGCTCACGCATGTGTAGCTGACTTTGCTTTACAAGCTCAATTTCGCTCTCAACGCTTTTTGCCATCTCAACCGTTTTCACGGAGCGTTCCCTCAACTGAGCCAATTGCTCCTCAAGTTCTTTTAACTCTCTTTCAACCTCTCTGCGCTCCGCTTCAATTGCTTCCATCTCACCTTCAATCTGCCTCAGCTTCTGTTGCCACGCCATCTTTTCCTCGCAAAGTTTTTGCAGGCGTTTTTGCCTTACACCCCATTCCCACCCTATGAGGCTTATTTGCAAACTTACATAGCGTTGCATGAGCTCGTTATACTGCTTTGCCAACTCTGCCTGCTTTGCAATTGGCTCAAGTTGCATCTCAAGCTCACGCCTCAAATCCTTCAACCTGACGATGTTTATTTCGGTCTTCTCAAGCTTCCTTAGAGCCTCAGAACGGCTTATCTGATACCTCTCCACTCCAGCAACTTGCTCAAAAATAGCCCTCATTTCATCCGGGCGAGCCATCAGTATCGCTTCAATATCGTTCTGACTAATGATGGCGAAGGTGTCAGCAGAAAGACCGAAATCCAAAAGAAGCTTCTGTATGTCTCGCAACCTGCATGGAGTCTTGTTGATGAAGTAATCGCATTCTCCGGAGCGGTATATGCGCCTCGTTATAGCGACCTCGCTAAAGCCTACGGGGATTCCGCAATCGCTGTTATCAAAAATGACCGTAACTTCCGCTATGTTCATTGGGCTTAGTTTCTGGCTTCCAGCAAAGATGACATCGGTTGAGCGAGTCCCTCTGATCGCCTTGTAGCTGCGTTCTCCTAACACCCATTGTATGGCTTCAGCTATGTTGCTCTTGCCTGAGCCATTTGGTCCAACAATTGCGTTAACGCCCGGAAGGAATTCAATCTCCGTCCTTGAAGCAAAGCTTTTGAAGCCGTGCATCTCGAGCCGTCTTAGATACATCATTGCTTCATCTCCTGTGCCGTGCAGTGGTTTGTTGATTACTGCTTTAAAGCGCGCATCACATGCGATGCTGTCTCGTAAGCGAAAGTAAAGTTATCCAGCATAAAAGTGTAGCAGCATAAAAGCTTTTAGTTTCATAACACTTTCGTGTTGCTCCTCTCATTGCCCTTCTTACCGTGGTCTTACAATACAAAACGCCCTTGAGACCCTCCCAAGATCATCCTCCCCTATAACTTCAACGATTGCTACTTGCAAGTTAACCCCTTTCGGTATCGGTAGCCCAATCGTGTGCATCCCGCGTTTCATTTCTTTCCTTTGGAGCGCAACATAGATAACGCGTCCAGTCAGAGTGAGCAACCTGATAGTGATGCTCATGTCATTTAGGAGTGTAAATCTGATGCCGATGTTGCCCTTAGTCATCAGTGCTGAAAGCCCAACTATAAGCCCTCTTAAACTGCTACGCGCCTGCGCCAAAAGCCTAAGCCTGTATGGTTCATTTTGGCGTGGCAGCTTTACATAGCTTTGGTGGCGCATCGATAAAGTTTTCCCAGTAGCCAAATCTGTAAGCGTTAGGGAAATTGAGGATGGCACAAGGTTTATTTTCTCCCAAGAAAGCACAACATCGCCAAGCGTCGCATCCACAACGATGTCCCAAAATGCTTTCAAGTTAGGTGGTTGAACCGATACTTCATACGGCGCCATGTAACCGTTGAAGAGTTCCTGAAGCACATAAATGCGTGTTTGTGCCCCAAGAGGTGACGGTGGTTTCAAAACATCAAGGTGATCGTGTTGCAAGCGCCCCTCTGTGGAGATGCCGAGCATAACTGAATCGCTATAGCCATTGCAGGTTGCCACAAGCTTTAATCCCCATAGCATTTTTGTGCCATCAAAAACGCAGTCTCGTGACTTAAAGGTGTGTGCTGTAGAGCTCGCTGACCTTTTCTTACGCTCAGCCCAGAGTGGCGAAGGGAAACGCAAAATCAAATCGCTTGAGATAGCTATCCAAAATGCAGCGAATGGCTGTAGCTCAAAATCAAGGTTAACAGTTGCGTATTTTCCAACAGCGAACGGGTTCTGTGGCGGGATGTAAATGAACGGTGGCGAAAGGATGAGATTTTTTGTGAGCGCTTCTTCAAATGTCATGCTTATGCCATCTTTGACCACGAACAATGAGTTTAACTTGACCGGGACTGGAAACGGGTTTCCAACGATGTGCCAAGAAAGCCTCTTATCCTGCGCTTGTAGTGAAACATCGTATGGTTGCGTTAAGTCAACCGGTTCTCCCGGGTGCATCAATGTGAGATCGTTCTTGAAGCGTGAAAAGTATCCAACACCTGCTGGCGGCATGGAAACATTAACGCCTAAAGGTCTGAATGACGCATACCCTTGTTCATCCATGGTTGGGAAGATGTGATACGAGTTTGTGCTATTGTCCCAGCGAGCTGTCATAACAGAGCTGTCATTTAAAACGACTCTTGGGTCAGGTGATGTTGTTCCCATCGGTAGCGAAAGCATCCTCACACCCTTTTGCAACAGCTGTGGCGAAATATCAAACGAGATAGAAAGTGAGGATTTGTTTCCTGCCTTATCGCTGGCTGAAATTGTGATATTGTGTTTCCCAGCTTTTAATGGTGATGTTGGTTTCACTTTCAACAACCTTGATTGTGAATCAAATGTAAACTCGCTTGTTGCTAACTTAGCGCCATCAATCGCAACCGATATGGAGGTTTCATCCAAGCCAGCATAGCCATAGTCCCTTACTTCAGCGATTAGCATCGGGCGAGGCAAAACTATCTTTTCACCATCAGTTGCCGGGAAGAGAAAACGAATCTCGGGTGGGAGCGAATCTTTAGTTAAGCGTGCAGCAAGGAAAGTGCCCCACTCGCAGTCCCTGCCGAAATCAAGAGATGTAAGATAGCCCTCTTCAAAGCCCTCTGGCGATGGAAAGTAAATAGCGATACCGTGTGCATTGTCCACATTGATGTCAAAGCCACTCCTGTGAGCCTCGGCGAGCAATGCACCATTTTCATTTGGACCATGCGCATCAATCACTTTTTTCGCTGCGCGCTTAACCGCTTCCTCTGGGAAACGTTGGATCAGCAGTTCGCAAAAGTGATATAAATCGCGATAGATGTTTTCGGAGAACACCTGCGTAGCCCGTCTTATCTCCTCAACCATGTGCGCATACTTTGGCAAACTTTGCAAGAGCGCTTTTGCAAGTTCACTTATAGCTTCAACAAGCGGTTTGAGCGACTCTAACCGATACACAGCTATTGTCACCGAGCTCCCAGCACCATTTGTTGGTCTGCCAGGTTCGTATGATTCCATGTAATGCCTGACGAACCTGCAAAGGAACTCCTCCGTCGGCATATCAGGGTTTGAAACGAGTGTCGCAAGGAAGCGATCATATGGGTAGCCATCGTTTGGCTCTGAGAGTTGAGAAGCTATGAGATACTTCGCAGCATGCCTCACTTGGTAAGCATTCTCAATCATACTCATTTCGGAGGCATCATAACCGAGCACTTCAATTGGCTTCCCGTCAAGCACTTCGTTTCTTATCTCAGAGAAGGCTTCCTTCAACTCTGTATTCGACAAGTAGTCGTTGAAGCTGTCGGAAAAGATAATAGCCCTTTTGATTACCTTTGTTCTGAAAGGACGCACACCAGAACCATGATCTGAGAGTATGAGGAAGTAACGCTGTGCTGGATAATTTTGCACAGCCCATCTCACGAAGTCAACGAGCGAACGCTTATCTCCCATGTTCACCCAACCGAGGTCGGCAATCATCTGCGAGCGTATTATGTTGTTTGGTGGAACTTCAGGTGATGGGTCTTCATAAGGGTCTTTCGTAACGAAGTATCGCCTTACACCAACCCAGTTTCCATTTGATGTATCGTAAAATGGTGAGCGTGAAAGCTGTGCAACGATATTCACTTGCTCACTTGAGCCCACCTTCTCCATCTCGTTCAAATCCTTGATGAGTGCGCTCTCAAGGTCATTATCACCACACATGTAAACCATTACTGTCCACTTCTTCGTAGCACACATCAAGTGCATGTCGCAAAACATCAAGACAAGGTAAGAAGCGATGACGATATGAAAGCCGTTTTTGGGAAGCTTTGAACGCTGTGTCATATTTACTTCCCTCACACTGCCTTCAGCTTAACAAGCCAATTGAGCAATTGCTCAACTGCGTCTTCAACTTGGTCTATTCGGCTTGAGAGCGAAAACAGCGTTTCCGCATAAGTCCTTATGCACATCCTCTTTATTGTCTCAAGGTGCTCCGTCAGTTTAAGCAAGCACTCAAGTTGCCCTTGGAAGTCATCTTCTTCAATCATCTTACCCATATGCCTTGCCTCATTTTCAATTGCTTGTAGCAACCTTATGATACGCTGTTTCCTATGCTCAATATGCAATTCAACTCACCCCTCTTGGAATGCAAGTTGTTTCAGCCCGCTATCTGGGAGCGCTGGATTAAATTCTCCAGCTCATCAGGGAGTATGCAGAGCTCGTTTGCGAGGTCTAAAACAGTGTATCTTGAACGGATTGTGTGCGCAAGCCTGATTGCTTCCTTAAATTCCTCAACATCAATTTTGAGCTCCCAAACCGTTGTAGGTGCACCAGCACTATGTAGTAACCTGCGCAGTTCATTTTGACTGCGCAGCAGTGGGCGTAATTTGGAGAAAAGTTCATCCCACACCTCTATGATCTTCCTCAACCTCATTTCAAGCTCGTCTTTTGACTTTGGATACTTCTTGGCAAATTGCTCGGCTACCGCTTCGCTTGCATTCCCAAAGAAGCCTTGTAGACTTTGCATCCACTCCTCAATGCTCTTATAGCGATTTGCAAGTAGAGCTACATCCAATTCGGATGCATTAACCTCAAGCAACCTCTCGTAAAGCGATGCTGAAAAGAGCGTTGCAACACCAACTTGAGCGCCGTGGAGCTGTTTCTTCCTACCCGTGGTGTGAGAATGCATATCAAGTGCATGTGAGATGAGATGTTCACCTCCTGAGACAGGGGTTGAGCTACCTGCTATAGTCATGACTATACCTGAAAGGCATAGCGCTTCCATGAGCATCCTGATCGCATTTGGTTCTCGCAATTTAAGCGAGCTTGCAGCGCTCGCACAAAGCTGTTCCGATTGGGACAGCAGGTCTATGCAGAAATTGCAGAAGTGTTCCCCAAACAAAACATGCGAAAGCATCCAGTCAGCGTTTGAGACGGGCTTTGAGAGCGCATCACCAAGACCAGCTGCTATCAGCTCATAAGGGGCATTGCATAAAACATTTAAGTCAGCAAGCACAAAAAGTGGTGGGTTTCCCGGAAGCGTTGCCTTTAAACCATTGATCGTAATGGCAACTATTGAAGACGTATAGCCGTTCATTGATGGAGCTGTTGCTACAACACCATACGGTTGGTTCATCTTTGTGCTCACAAGCTTAGTTATATCGTTGATCGTTCCAGAGCCAACAGCGATCCAGAAATTTCCATGCGGGCTCGCAAGCGAGAGGACTTCGTCACATACTTTTTCATCAGCTTCCGTGTCAGCGTCAAGTATAATCTCATGCAGTAATACACCATGGGAACGCAACAGGTGCGCTACATCTTTGCCACATACATCATATGTGATGCTGTCAGCAAGCAGGTTACATGCTTCCCTCATCCCGTTTCGTTGGCATAGTTCATAAACTGCATCAATTGCGCCCTCAGCTATCAGCACCTCTCTTGTTGGAACGAAATGCGTTTTACCACAAGTGCATTCAAAGCTTTTGCCAAGCAGATCAAATTGCTCCATTAAATATCACCACCACCTAAGTTGATGACACGAGTTGATGTTTTCTTCGTCCAACTCTACGATGATATAATCGTTCTACTGGAAAGCTACTACAGTGAAGTGGTGTCAAATGCACCCAGTGCTAATCCGCATTGGTTCATTTGAGCTTCGCGCATATGGTATTTGCATAGCTCTCGGTTTGCTTGTTGGTTTAATATGGTCAGAACGTGAGTTTAAGAATCGCGGGCTACCACCTGACCTCTTGAGCACAGCTGCCCTTTCAGTTGTGCCAATAGGAGTTGTTTGTGCGCGTCTCCTATATGTTGCACTCAACTTGGGTGAGTTTTCTTCCCATCCGTTAAGTGCTTTAAATCTGCGTAGTGGTGGCTTATCTCTTTTTGGGGCGCTTGGTGGTGGCATACTCGCCTTAGCTTTGATTTGCAGAGTTTACAACGTTGAGTTCTGGCGTGTTGGAGACGCGCTCTCACAAGGTTATATGTTGGCTTACGCCATTGGGCGAATTGGATGCTTTCTAAACGGTTGTTGTTTCGGCTTACCTACAAAGCTTCCCATTGGTGTTCGTTACTACAGCGAGCATGGTGTGCTAATGCCACCTTCTCACCCAGTGCCACTATATGAAGCACTTGGTGCGCTTATCACTTTTATCCTACTGAGGTGGGTGCGAAAAAGAGAGAGCTTTTCGGGCAAGGAGATGCTCATCGGTTTGATCTTTCATCTGCTCATACGCTTCTTCAATGAGTTCCTGCGTAAAGGCGTTTCCGCTAAAGTTGCTTTATTTGGTTTAACGCAAGCTCAGGTGGCATGCATTGTCGGCATAATATTGTTGCTCTGGATATACCTGAGGAGGGCAAGTTGATGCGTGGTGACTATAGGCACTCTGTCATGCTGAGGAAGTGCATGAGGATGCGCATTGAGCGTTACAGGTGGGAGCTGTTGCGTAAGGCGCTACCATCTTTGCGCTCTTTGCAATCCAGAGATTGGAGAAGGCGGATAAGGAATATCGTTTTGCAACCGCCAGTAGATGCATCACTGCTTTGGATATATCTTTACTCACGCCGTAGGATAGGAAGAGGATACAGCAAGCGGTAATTTAAGCTGATGCCATTTGCTCAGCGAGCTCAACAAGCTTGAGGAAGTTTGTTGCAGCTTTCTCACCGTATGTGCCAGAGGCAGTCCCACTCAATACAAATCCGTCAGGACCTGCAACGCTAATCAACTCCTTACCTATGGCGAGCACCTCTTCTGGTTCTTTCTTGTTGAGCACCTCCATGTCATCCATGTTACCTACGATGCAAACTTTTCCTTTCAGTATTCTCTTCGCTTCAACCATATTGCAGTCGCCCCATGGTGGTGCCTCAAGCGGGTCAAGAGCATCAACACCTATGTCAATGATTGCTTCAAGGTAGCGCATTATTGGACCGTGATTGTGATAGTATGCGATGGCTCCATAGTCATGAATCAACTTCACAAGCTGTTTATCAAATTGGCGGACAAGTATATCAAAAGCTTTCGGACCAAGTTGAACTGATGCGTATTCACCACCGACTATTCTAAAGCCATCTACAGAGCCAGCTTTACAAACTCTTTCAACGAACATCATGAGGCGTTCGTTTGCTACCTTTACAAGTTCAATCATTGCATTGGGTGCGTCAGCCCAAAGAAGACAAAAGTCATGCGGTGAGAACCATTCGGCAGGGAAGCAGATAGCATTTGGTAGCCCAAAAAGCACTATACCGTTTTCGCCGATGTAATCCTTCCACCAGTTGTAATCAGCCAACGCTGATTTAAGCTCTTCATCTGTTGGAGGCTCGTAAGGTATTGAAAGGAGCTTCTCAACATCCTCTGGAAGCTTACATGGGAACTCAATCGTTGCCCTTGTTATGCCCGTTGATTTTATCACTCGCCTCAGTTTCCCCTTTTTCGTGTAGTAAGTTATGATGGTTAAAGCGCCATCTGTTTCAACATCAAACTTCACTGCGCTCCCAATAAAGCAGTTGCAAGCACTCCCAGCATAAATGATGATGTCGGTGCGCTCAATGAGAAGCTTTGCAAGCTCACTTTCTCTGTTCAACTTCCCAAGTGATTGTGGCGAGACTGGCACCCTATCTGGAGTCCCACAGGAGAAAGCACATAGAAGACGTTCTCGTGAAGTCATATGCATGTTTCCTCGCCAAGTTTTCAAAATTTGAAAAAGCTCTAACCTACTTACCGTCTTTCTTCAAAGAAGCGTTTCAACAGCGCAGCGCATTCTTCCTCCAGCAAACCACCAACCACAGCGACAGTTCCTTCAAACGGACGTATGCCAAATATGTTTATGACTGAACCTGCTGCACCTGCCTTTTGATCAAACGCACCAAACACAACCCTCTTTATCCTCGCTTGTATAATTGCCCCAGCGCACATTGGGCATGGCTCAAGCGTCACATAGAGTGTTACATCGTTGAGACGCCAATCACCAACCGCTTTTGCGGACGCTTCAATAACGAGCATCTCCGCGTGTGCTATAGGGGATTTGAGATGCTCACGCATGTTATGTGCTTTGGCGATAACTTCACCATTGCGGACTGCAACAGCGCCTACTGGAACTTCACCAGCTTCAAAAGCTTTCGTTGCTTCTTCAAGCGCCATGAGCATAAATGTCACATCTTCATCGGAGAAGATGGGGTGAATGCTCATGGAGTCTCACCAACAAGGAAGCTGATGCAAGAATTAATTTCACACAGTGCCCCTGCCCGGACTCGAACCGGGACTTGCGGCTTAGGAGGCCGCCGCTCTGTCCTCTTGAGCTACAGGGGCATTGTTGATCACTTGTTAAAACCACTCTATCAGTGCGCCCGGCGCGATTCGAACGCGCGACACCTGGCTCCGGAGGCCAGCGCTCTGTCCTGCTGAGCTACGGGCGCATCATTTGGCGCGCCCGGAGGGATTCGAACCCCCGACCCCGGGATCCGTAGTCCCGTGCTCTATTCCAGCTGAGCTACGGGCGCGCTTTTAAAAGTCGCTTTCAAAGTTAGTGGCGGAGGGACCGGGATTCGAACCCGGGAGGGAGGCTTCATAACCCCCCTACGGCTTAGCAGGCCGCCGCCTTAGCCACTCGGCGCATCCCTCCGCATGCCAATTTCAATTTTAACACTCATTCGCAATATCGTAAAGGGCGATAAAGCAGTGCCTCTCACTTGACGATGGCACTTTGAATTAGCTTCTCAAAATCAACCTTCGTGAAACCTTTCGGTGGCTCAAAAAGACTTCCGGGAAGCGTTCTCTTTTCAACTTTCGTAACCCTTCGGCTCATACGCATAGGCACATATAACTCTTGCCTCATCGGCAGCCCACTGGCTTTCTTTACAACAGCTTCATAGACCTGACGAACCATAAGTGGCGTAGGCGTGATTGAGAACACAATATCAATCAGCTTGTTCACATCCACCCCAATCTTCAACGCATCGCAAAACCAAAGTTCAGCTACAAGTTTACCATCACCGTGAACACAGAATCTCTTGCTCCTGTATCCTGCGATTTTATCAACTCCGCCTTCCTCAACGCTTACAGATTTGAAGCGTTGGTTAAGGAAAGAGAGCATCATCAACACCTGCATCATCTTTTGTTTCTCTTCCGGCTTCGCCTCTTTCATTTGCTCCTCAAGTGCTTTGAGCTGCTCCTCAAGCTTCTTACGCCATCCATCAGCGAGTTGCTGTAAGCGCTCAATCTTGACGACGGTGTATTCGCGCCTTGAGTTTGATATGAGCATAACCTCGTTCCTTTTGGTGTCAGCAATGATAACGATGTTTCCCAGTTCATAGCGCAACTTTTCATTTTTGAAGTAAGTCACCTCATTGGTTGGCTTCTCTTCCTTCCCACCCCTTGTCACGACTGCATGGACAACATAATCTGCGGTGTGAGCCTCTGTCAAAGCGACCAGCAAGACAAACGCACACAACACAAACGATATCATTGGCGTTCACCTCTTCCTCAGCTTTTTAACATCCCTCTCATCCACAAGTAGTCACGGAGCGCTTCGCCCCACCACCTTAGTGGTTTGATGTTGAACTCGCTTAATCTTGCGCTTTCAAGCGCTGTATACTTTGGACGCTTCGCTGGTCTACTGAGCTCATCAGCCGAGATTGGCACAACCTCTGTGTTCAAGCCACTGAGCTGAAGCACATAAGTCGCAAACTCATGCCAGCTACACATGCCCGAATTTACCACATGGACAACGCCTTCAGCTTCTACATCTATGAGCTCGCATAGCTTTTCAGCTAAATCAGCAGCGAAGGTTGGGCTTGTAACTATGTCCCTCACGATATGCAATGGTTCACCTCGCATTGCAGCAGCGATAACGAACTCAACGAAGTTGCCTCTTTTGGCTCTACTGCCACGAATCCCATAAAGACCTGCTGTGCGCACGACCAAGTGTTTCTCACAGTAGTTTCGCACAAAAAGCTCCCCAACTAACTTCGTCATGCCGTAAATGTTTACCGGGTTTGGTTGATCAAACTCGTTGTATGGAGAGCCCTTGCAACCATCAAATACATAATCGGTGCTTATCTGCACGAGCTTTGTTT
Organism: Candidatus Thermosaccharophagus gerlachensis; assembly: GCA_041538025.1. Lineage (GTDB taxonomy): Bacteria > Armatimonadota > Fervidibacteria > Fervidibacterales > Thermosaccharophagaceae > Thermosaccharophagus > Thermosaccharophagus gerlachensis. The sequence continues at coordinate 26,511 of JBGOEV010000002.1, forward strand.
TGACCTTGTTGCATACCAATGCCATGTGCCAGAGTGAGAGAGCATTCACTTTAAACGCAGATTCAATATCAATCTCACATGAATCCACATTCACCATCGCAGCGCAATTTATGAGCACATCGGGACGATGGTATTTTATTGCCTCAGATACAGCCTCTCTGTTCGTGATATCAAGCTGTGAGCGGTTCATCGCAATAACATCTTGCGAGCGCTTCAAAAGCTTTTCAACGAGCTCACTCCCAAGCTGTCCAGATGCCCCAGTCACAAGCACCTTTAACTTTCGCACCGTAACCACCGCTATAAGTCGGACGGTTTAAACTCGCACTCTCAACTCAAGGTGTTTCTTTTAATTTCCTCCGAAGCACTTTCCCAATACTTGATTTTGGTAGTTCGTTCACAAACTCAACTGCTCTTGGAACCTTATGAGGTGACAGCCTCTCACGGCAGAATTCAATTATCTCAGCGCTTGATGCTTCGCATCCTTCACGCAAAACAACATAAGCCTTCACAATCTCACCACGAACTGGGTGACGCTCGCCAACAACTGCAGCTTCCCTCACTTTCGGGTGGCTGTATAGAACCTCTTCAACTTCTCTTGGATAGACATTGAAGCCGTCAACGATGATGAGGTCTTTCTTTCGGTCAACGATGTAGAAGTAGCCATCCTCGTCCATCTTTGCTATGTCGCCAGTGTAAAGCCACCCATCACGAATGGTTTGAGCCGTTTCTTCAGGTCTGTTCCAATAGCCTTTCATCACCTGCGGACCTCTTATGATAAGCTCGCCAACTTCGTTTACGGTAACATCTTTTGTGCCAGTTTCTAAATCAACGATCCTGCATTCCGTATCAGGTATGGGTAATCCTATGCTGCCAACTCTTGCCTCTCCACCCCAAATCGGATTGATGTGAGTTATAGGTGAAGCCTCAGTTAACCCATAGCCCTCAACCAGCCTGCCACCTGTAACACGCTCAAACTCACTGGCAATGCGTTCTGGGAGTGGTGCACCACCACTTATGCATGCCTTGATTGATGTGATATCAATCCTGCTTTTCTGGGCGTAATAGCTGACCACACCATACATGCTTGGAACCCCTATGAAGACGGTGACGCGATACCTTGAGATAAGCTTCACCACCTCAGCCACATCAAACCTTGGCGTTAAGATCAGAGTCGCTCCTTTCAGTATCCCGAAGTTCATGCATGCGGTCATGCCATACGAGTGGAAGAAGGGAAGGACGCAAAGGAAGATTTCTTCACCATCCCTGAGTTCGGTAGTCCATGCATTGCATTGGTATACATTTGAAACGAGGTTGAAATGCGTTAACATTGCAGCTTTCGGCAAGCCTGTAGTTCCGCCAGTGTATTGAAACACAGCCACATCTTCACGCGGGTTAACAGGGCGTGCCTTCAGCTTGTCGCCCGTTCTGAGCATTTGCTCAAACGAGTGAGTAGCAATATTGCTTGGCAGTTCAACTCTACCCTTTGGGCGCGTCTTTAGCCATATAGGCAAGCTCATCCACATCGGCACATAGCCAGCAAGTGATGTGAAGATGATGTGCTTCAGCCTTGTGCCACTTAATGCCTTGCTTACCTTTTCCATAAACGCTTCAAGCGTTACGAGCGCACATGCACCTGAGTCCTTTAGGAGCTCGGAAAGCTCAAATTCAGTCATAAGTGGGTTTAAGAGGACCGCCGTGTAGCCAGCCCTCACTATGCCATAATAGGCTATGATGAACTGTGGGCAGTTCGGTAGCATCAAAGCGATTCGCTCATCAATACAGCCCTCAAGATTTTGGATCGCAACCGAAAAACTTGTAGCCAGCTTATCAAGCTCCTCATAATTCATCCTTGCACCATAAAACACTGTCGCTGCCTTCTTTGGAAAACGCTTTGAGGCATCGCTCAAAAGTGAGTCAAGTGCAACTTCGGGGTATTCCAAAGATGTTGGCACACCTTTCGGATACTTTTTGAGCCACGGCTTTCGCTCGTAAATCATTGCTAACCACCGCCTTCAAACCCCGAAGGATAAAGCAAGCAACTCAGCTATGTGCATCACCCTTACATTGAGACCGTGTTTTTTAATGCCATATTGAAGCTGTAGCTTGCAACCCGTGTTCGCTGTCACAACGACTTGAGCGCATGTTTCCTTGATGTTTTTGAGCTTACGCTCAAGCAGCTCCATTGACAGCTCTCTAAAAAGCATGCCATGAACGCCTGCCCCTCCGCAACACATCTCAGCCTCAGGAAGTTCTACAAACTCAATTGACGGTATCGCCCTTATCAACTTCCTTGGTTCTTCTCTTATCCCTTGCGCGTGAAGTAAATGGCACGGGTCATCGTATGTAACGCGTAATGGTAATGGCTTCATGTGCTCATAAAATGGAAGTTGAGCAACAATCTCAGTCCAGTCATACACAAGCTGTGAAAACTTTTTTGCGCGCTCTTTGAAGGCTTCATCATCATTTAACCATTGCGCATACTCCTTCATTGCAGTGCTACATCCGGCAGCGTTTGAAACGATAGCGTCAACATCGTAGCGCTCAAAAGCTTCAATGTTGCGTTTAGCAAATCGCTTAGCATCTTCATCAAAGCCTGTGTGCATCGCTATTGCGCCACAACAAGTTTGTTCCTCTGGTATGATGACTTCACACCCCAACTCTAAAAGCACTTTTATGCTCGCCTCATTTACGTCCTTCAACAGAACCTCTGAGGCACAGCCCAGAAGGAAGCCCACTTTCATCCTCTGTTTTTGCCTCGGCTTTATTACGGTGCGACCGTCGTAAAATGCTCTCTTTGCACGAGTGCTTGGTAGCATCTCCTCAATCTGGAGCCATTCACGCAATGCCTTGGGAAAAATTGAAAAATTTTCGAAACGCTTCACCATGCTGATGAGACCAGCTTTCCTGCATGCCTCAACAAACCTGATGAGCAATTCAAAGCGTTTCCTGTAAGGGAAGACATGCCTTATTAGTAGCCTTAACAGTTTGTTCCTCTTGGTTACTCCAAAGCCTTTACGCTCAAGCTCTGCTCTTGCGAGCTCAGTTATGAAAGCGTATCGGACACCAGATGGGCATGTTGCCTGACAAGCCCTGCATGCTAAGCATGAGTAAAGATGGTTCAGGAGCGTTTGCGTTATGCTGATCCTTCTTTCGGCGAGTGCTCGCAGGAGGTGTATTCTTCCCCTCGGCGAATCAACCTCATCAAATGTTTGTGTGAACACAGGACATGAAACTAAACAAAAGCCACAACGAACACAATCAAGAAGCAGTTCAAATTCAGCATCTGAGAATTTGAGCAAGCCATCGGACACATTGCCTGCTTTGCGAGCCTCTCTTTGCTGCATTGTGCATCCCTGCTTATCTCATCAAACCTACACGCACATTGCGGAAACGCGCTGGTGGCACACCATGTCCGACATGCATGGTTTGCATAGGTTCACCTTTGCCACAATTTGGTAATCCCCACAACTCCCACTCCTTCCCAACGGCATCGCAATTCCTCCAGAACTCGTATGTGATCCCTGTGTATGTAGGGTTCTTGAGCATCTTGGTGAGCTTTCCTCTTTCTATTAACCAGCCGATCTCGCATCCGAATTGGAAGTTAAGGCGCTTATCGTCAATGCTCCAACTTTTGTTCGTGTCCATGAATATGCCCTCTGTAACATCGCTTATCATTTCCTCAAGGCTACAATCACCGGGTTCCAAATTGATGTTCGTCATCCTGATTAGCGGGATAGCGTTGTAGTTCTCGGCTCGCATAGTGCCGTTGCTCTTTTCCATGCCAATGAGAGGAGCAACCTCACGAGATGTGAGGTAACCAACGAATATACCCTCCTTAACCAAATAGAAACGCTGTGCTTCAACACCCTCATCATCGTATGCGAAGCTTCCGAGCGCCCCTTCAATTGTTGCGTCAGCGACTATGTTAACAAGTGGTGAGCCGTATTCAAAACTTCCGAGCTTATCTGGGGTTAAGAAGCTTGTGCCAGCGAAGCTTGCTTCCGTCCCAAGAACTCTATCAAGTTCAGTTGGATGCCCACATGACTCATGGACTTGTAATGCCATTTGGTTTGAGCCTAAGATGACCGTTGTAACAGTTGATGGACATGGCTCAGCATCAAGCAATTGGACAGCTTCACGCGCTATTCGTCTTGCATGTTCTTCAAGGTTAAGCGAGAGAATAAACTCGTAGCCAGAAGCCGAGAAGTTGCCACCGTGTGCTGCTGGATATGAACGGATTTGGACATCTTCACCTCTAACAGCAGTTGCACTTATACCAGCTCCAACTTCTATACGCTCTTGCTCAATGACCGAGCCTTCCGTGCTCGCGAAGAGCTTCCATTGTTTCCAAATGCTCATGCTGGCTTCGCTCACTTGTATCCCATCAACAGAGCGCATCAGTTCGTCAGCGCGCAAGAGCAAAAGGAGACGCTCATCAATTGGCACATCAAAAGGGTTTATGCGACAAGGTGTCTTCCAAGTAGCCCTAACTGGCTCTACAGGCGCAAGAAAAACATCCCTCACTTTATGTAAGGCGCTTGTGCGTGCTATGTCAATCGCGTTTTTAACAACCCTCTCAGCCTCCTTATCGCTCAAAATTGCACTGCTTGCGAATCCCCATGCCCCGTTGCATATGAGGCGCACTCCAAAACCCATGCTGTGATTTGATACGACAGTCTCTGGCTGTCCATTCTTCACGAAGAGTTGCTCAGTATATGTCTCAACGATTCGCACATCAGCGTATGTCACGCCGTTGACCGAGCACAATGAGAGCACTTTCATGGCGAACTCTTCCATACTCTCACACCCCTCAGCTTCGCAGTGGGTTTTCTGTAGGTTGGGATTGTAAAACCTCTGCGTCAACATTTTAGCACATAACCATCCGTTGACTGTTTTTGCACGATGAAAAATTGAAAACATGGGAGCCGACTGCCTGAGCAGATGAGTTTATCTCAGGCATAATGCATTTTTGGCTTTGCGCTTTTAGATGAAGCGAAAGTGTGGTGGTGCATATCGTGAAGGTTGCGTCTTGCAAGCTGAGCAATGGCATGAAGGTTGTTACTGTGGAACTGCCTTGGGCTAAGAGCATCGCAGTTGGGCTGTGGTTTAAGGCTGGAACGGCTCACGAGAACGATGACGAGCTTGGAATCGCGCATTTCACGGAGCACCTCCTTTTCAAAGGCACAAAAAAGCACACTGGCAGGAGGATTGCTCAAGTTGTGGATGAACTTGGGGCGTATCTTGAAGCGTTTACCGAAAAGGAAATGACATGCTATTACGCTCGTGTGTTGCCTGAAGGGTTGAGCAAGATTCTTTCGTTGATGGCTGAGCTTGTCATCGAACCCGCTATAAACCCAAAAGAGGTGAAGGTTGAGCAAGAGGTGGTGCTCTCGGAGATAACAGAGGTGAACGATACGCCAGAGGAACTCGTTCAAGAGTTGCTCTTGGAAGCATTATGGGATGCTCACCCTCTCGCAAGACCCGTTCTTGGGAAGCCAGAGACGGTTAAGTCGTTCACAGCAAAATCGGTTAAGTCTTTCATGAGGCGCTTCTATACCCCAGACAACGCTGTTGTGACTGCCTCTGGATGTTTGGAACACGAGCGGTTTGTTGATGAGTTGCAAAAAGCTTTCAAGTCGTTTAACGGGAGGGCGATGCGCATAAAGCTCAAACCACCTAAGCCAAAACCAAATCTGAAAGCTGTGACAAGGGATATAGGGCAGGCTTATGTGTGCGTTGGTTCTCACGGTTTCTCGCAAAGGGAGAGGAAGCAATTCATTTGTATGGTTTTGCTTGACCTCATGCTCGGTGGCAACGCGAGCTCAAGGCTCTTCCAATCAATCAGAGAGAAGCTCGGATTGACATATTCCATTGGGACAGTGAGCGTTGGGATGAAAAATGCTGGCTTCCTTGCGATCTCTTTCAGCTGTGCAAACAAGAATGTGAAAAGAGCAGCGGAGGAGTTGAATAGGGAAATTAACAAGTTGCTCAAACACGGTGTAGGTGAAAAGGAGCTTGAGAGGGCAAAAAGGCAGTTGAGTTCATCAATGCTCATGTCGCTTGAAAGCGTTACTGGGCTAATGCTTCAGGCTGGCAGACAGCTCATATACTTTGACAGGCTTATAGCGATGGATGAGATAATCTCACAGGTTAACACTGTAACCGTTGAGGATGTGATGGCTATCGCAAATGAGTTGTTTACACGCGAAAGGATGGCAGTTAGCATCGTTGGTCCGCTTAAGGAAAAGAATGCCGAAGCAATAGCAGACATACTCACCTCGGTATCGTAGAAACGGTTAACAGGTATGCCTCTGCAATGCGATCCCTCAGGTTGGGTTACAGGGGGTGATTGCTATGCCGATACTCGGTATCGGCATTGATGCAGTTGAGGTTGAACGGGTAAAACTCTTGCTTAAGCGCTATGGCAACCGTTTCCTTAGCAAAGTTTTCCAACCAGAAGAGATTGGATATTGCATGAAGCAACCAAATCCAGAACAACATCTTGCTGTGCGCTACGCAGCAAGAGAAGCGGTCGCAAAAGCTTTAGGGGTGGGTTTTGGTATGGGAATTAAGTGGAGCGACATTTATGTAGTTCGTGAGGCAAACGGTGTTCCAAAGGTGAAACTGCAAGGGGCAGCTGCCAAGTTGGCTTTTGAGATGGGCGTTGAGAAAATATGGATATCGCTTTCGCACACTCAAAATATCGCTGTTGCGGTTGCTGTGCTTGAAGGTTGAGCTCGGAGGTGAAGATGAAGAGATGCAAGGCGAACTTCATGGGAAGGTTGCGCTTGTGACGGGTGCTTCAAGAGGCATTGGGGCAGCTATAGCGATGCGCTTGGCAAGTGAAGGTGCTGCAGTTGCTGTCAACTACAGGCAGGATGTAGATGGCGCTATGAAGGTTGTTGAGAGAATTGAAGCAATCGGTGGGCAAGCCTTCGCTGTTCAAGCTGATGTGAGAAACTCTGATCAAGTTAAAGACATGGTCTCAAAAGTTGTTGAGAGGTGGGGTAAGATTGACATACTCATCAACAACGCTGGCATCCTCAGGGAGAACCTCTTGGCACTGATAAGCGAGAGCGAATGGGATGAGGTCGTTGATACATCGCTCAAAGGGGCTTTCATTTGCACAAAAGCCGTCATAAAAAGCATGGTGAAGAACAGGTGGGGACGCATAATCAACATCTCTTCAGATGCTGGCTTGATGGGTGACACTTTGCGTGCTCATTACTGTGCAGCTAAGGCTGGCATAATAGGCTTTACCAAAGCCGTGGCAAGGGAGGTGGCAAGGTCTGGCGTAACAGTAAATGCAGTTGCCCCGGGAGTTGTTGAAACCGAGATGATAGCTCACCTTCCTGAGGAGAAAAAGAAAGCCATGCTTGAACTTATTCCGATGAGGCGTTTTGCGCGCCCAGAAGAGGTTGCTCATTTGGTTGCTTTCCTATGTTCTGAACTCGCTGGTTACATTACGGGGCAAGTGTTCATCATTGATGGCGGTTTGAATATGTGAGCTGGCGTTGAGAGGTGTTTAGCATATGGTGAATCCCTCTAACACCAAGAGGCTAAGGATGCTCAGAGTGATTCTGGGGTGTATCTTTGTGATGCTATCTTGTGCCATATGCATCGTCCATGCACTATCCCCAAGAAGGGTTATGCCGTTTTCCGTGACATTGAAAGAACGCTTGCAGATGTTAGAGGCAAGGTATGAAAGGCTTGAGCGAGCATTTAGTGATGATGAGAACCTTGATGATGAGAACCTCTTGGAGATGGGTGCGCTTGCACGCTTGAAGCTTGATAAAGCAAGAATAATGCTGACTTCACGCTCATGGTGGTGGAGCGAGAGCGAGATACTGAAAGCACTTGATGAAGCTGAACTCGCTTTAAACGCATGGGAGGCAAAGAAGGACTTCCTGAAAGATGTTTCTGGGTTGGTTGAGAGGGCTTATTTCTCACCTGTTGATGGTTCTGCTCAACCATATTGGGTTTATGTGCCAAAGGGATATAAGCCAACTTCAAAATACCCGCTTGTTGTTTTCCTTCACGGTTACGACCCTTCAATAAACAAAGCTAACCCTTGGCTTCTCGGTGACGATGTTTATCGCATTGCTGACAAACACAACTTTATCATCCTTCAGCCCCATGGGAGAAAGAACACGGACTTCATCAACATAGGTGAACAAGACGTGCTCATAGCGCTTGAGAGGGCAATGGCACATTACAGCGTTGATGAGGATAGGGTGTTCCTTCTCGGAGTCTCAATGGGAGGGTATGGGGCGTATATCATAGCTTTGCATCACCCGCACAAGTTTGCAGGTGTATGTGCGATAGCTGCAAGACGCTATCACTTCCTTTGGGGCGAACTTGATCAGACGACGCTTGTGCCACCGAGGGCTTTTGTGCTCATGGCTGAAAATCCATACATGCTCGCTGAGAACGCCATCAACCTTCCCATACTCATAATGCATGGTGAGGAAGATTTGCTTGTGCCTGTTGCCAATGCGTTCCTTATGGCAAAGCGCCTCTCAAGTCTCGGTTGCCCTGTTAGAGTTGATATCTTGAGGAGGGAGTCGCATTGGATTTATTTTGACAGCACACTCTTTGAGAGAGTGTTCAGTTGGTTTGATGGGAAAAGACGTCAACGGTTTCCGAAGAGAGTTGTATATCACACATTCACAACAGCATACAATCAAGCCTACTGGATAACGATTCATCAACTCAAAGGGTGGTGCAAGCGTGCGATTGTTCGAGCTTCTGTGCTGGCTGATGGGAAGGTGTTCGTGAACACAAACAATGTGGCAAAGCTTGCGCTTGATATTCATCCTGAGCTAATCGCCCCAGCCCAGAAGGTGAACGTCATCATTAACGGTGTGACTGTCATGAAAGGTGAGTTGAAGAAGCCGATCACTATAACCTACGGTGGAAGCCAGCAAAGAGGCGAGTTAGCTAAAGTGCATGACCTTTGTGGACCTGTTTGGCATGCCTACATGAGCAACTTCATCATAGTTTATGGCACAAGCGATAAAGCAAACGAGTGCGAGGCAAAAGCAAAACAGCTCGCTGATGAATGGGTTGAATTCTCTGATGGCGTCGCAAAGGTAATAAGAGATTGTGATGTTACCGAGGAGCATATTAAGCGCTACAACATAATTGCAGTCGGTGGACCAAACGAAAACAGCGTTGTAAGGCTTATTGCAAACAAGTTACCAGTGCAATTCATTGACGGAGGCTATCGTATAGGCAAGCATGAGGTGACAAAGAAAACAGTTGGGAAGGAACTGGGCATCGTCTTAGTCTATCCAAACCCTCTTAACCAAAGCCGCTATGTCGTCATCTATGATGGTGTGCTTTGGGGGAGTGGCTTGCCGATCAACCACAAATTTGATACGCTCCCAGATTTCGTCATCTTCACCGAAGACCATGAAACAGACGGTGCAAACGAGATTATATGTGGTGGCTTCTTTGACACCTATTGGCAGGTTGATGAAAACCTCATCTGGTGCAAGCTCAAAAAGTGTCAAGGCAAACTGCTACAAGCCACGCCATAGCGTGGTTGAGAAAGCCATGCTTTCAAAACCATGGTGGTGGTTTGCTTGCTGACTCCATACCTCGGTATCAGGTAAGGATTTGTTTGAACCGTCATTGGTGATGGTGTTATTCTCACTGCCCAACGATACCCAGCCTTTTGAGCCATCTCAACAGTTACTGCATCAGCTACGCCTCCAACATACGCAAGACCATTCACAGTGATGCCAAGCTTTTCTTCAAGTATCCTTTTTGAGGTGATGAATTCATATGCAAGGCGTTCCCTGTAGGCATCCTTATTCAACTTCTTTAGGCGCTTTGGGTGTATGTGTGAAACGGTATGTGATGCAACCTCTATAATGCCCGATTGAACCATTTCACGCAGTTGATCCCACGAGAGCCCGAACTTCCCAATCGCGTTCGTGTAAACAAAAAGCGTAGCCTTCGCCTTATACTTGCGCAGAAGCGGATATGCAACTGTGTATGCCGAGCGGAAGCCATCATCTATCGTGATTGCTATAGGACGACGTGGTATGGGTTTGTTCCATCTACCTTGCATGAGTTCAACAGCTTCGCTCATCTTCAGGAATGTGAAACCCATCGCAGTAAGCATCTGGAGATGTGCTTCAAAGCGCTTTGGCGGTATTGCCCAGTAAGCATGCTTGCCACCCTCACGGAAGTCGTGGTAGCAAATTACCGGTATGGTGTAATCCTCTGGTGGTTTAAAAGTGGTTATCGGTTTCTCCTTTGGCAGTTCGCTTTTCTCCACTTGCTGCGGTGTCCTTGGTGTGGGTTGTGAAATTTCTTTTTGCTCCCGAAGGGAAATGCGAGGCAATAAAAACAAGCAGAATATAACAGCACAGCCTCCCAAGAGCACTGTAAAGAATAAGAACAGCTTCCTTTGCCTCCTCCTATGCACCAAGCGATGCACGAGTTTGTCACCTTCTCATCCTGTGATTCTTCATTCTTTTTGTTACCACATTGCTACGCATGCTAAAGTTAGTGTAGCGCACCCATAAATATGACTTTCATAACCTTCATAGTGATCGGCGTAGCGTAAGACGGTAGCAATGTTGATGTGTTATACTTGCGTGAGGTTAACAATACAATGGGAAAGATGCAACCTGAGAGTAGGGGAGGGGGCTAACGATGGCGTATGTCATAACTGAAGGGTGCACAAAATGCATGACGTGTGTGGAGGAGTGTCCTGTAAGCTGCATCCAAGAAGGCTCAGATATGGTTTACATCAATCCAGACGAGTGCACCGAGTGCGGGACATGCAATGAAGTATGTCCACAAGATCCACCAGTCCCGCAACACGAAGATGATGTCCCGCCAGAGATGAGCCACTACATACAGATGAACCGCGACTTCTTTGAGCTCTCGGATGAGGATTTTGAAGCCAAGTATGGAAAGCCAAAGTAGCCCTTGTGTGAGTTAAAGCACAGGTTGAACTGGTATCAGTCCTTTGCCGATAGGTTGAGATGCCTTGATGGAGTGACGAACAAATCGCTTTGCTTTTCGTATAGCTTCAATTTGATCCATGCCTTTCGCAAGGTTAGCTGTTATAGCTGCAGAGAAAACACAGCCAGCACCGTGGAGTTTCCCTTTCACGATTCGGCGTGAATGCAGTTCAACGAATTGAGCACCATCGTAAACTAAATCAACAGCATCATCGCTTTCTATATGCCCTCCTTTTATGACAACTGTGGATGCACCAAGCTGATGCAACTTTATAGCTGCTTTCTTTGCGTCCGCAAGCGAACTCACTTTAATGCCAGTCAAAGCTTCAGCCTCAAACGCGTTCGGCGTCAATATCGTGGTCAGTGGTATAAGCAGGTGTTTGAAAGCGCGGATTGCCTCCTCCATTAGCAGTCTTGCCCCAGTCCCAGCAACCATTACTGGATCAACTATTAGTGGTTGCAAGCCATATTGCTTCACCTTCGTTGCAACGACCTCAATGATATCGGCATCAAACAACATCCCAACCTTTGTGGCGTTTATTTTCAAATCGCTTGCCACAGAATCAATTTGTGCAGCTACGAAATCTGGTGGCACCTTATGTATTGCGCTTATCCCTAAGGTGTTTTGCGCTGTGAGCGCTGTTACAACGCATGCACCGTAAACGCCGAGCGCTGTAAAAGTTTTCAGATCAGCCTGTATGCCAGCGCCACCACAAGAGTCTGAGCCTGCTATGGTCAACGCGCATGGCAAAAGTGCCATCTATATTTCACCTTTGATGGCTATTGAGCCGTAGCTTATTATTCGCTTTATCTCCTCAACGGTAACTGGTGCTACACCGCTTTTGCACACAGCAGCTGCTGCAGCTGCACAAGCAATCTTTGCTGCTGTTACAAAATTGGCACCGCAACATAGCGCAAGGACTATCGCTGCAAGGAATGTATCACCAGCACCAGCAACATCGTAAACAGTCACGCGATACGAAGGAATATCGCAAAGCCATCCACTCATATCAAACAAGCTTGCGCCCTCCTCGCCACGCGTTATAACGAGCCAACGGATTTGCAGACGGCTCGCAAGAGTTTTCCCGATGAGCCTATAATCGTCTGACAGCTCACCATTCAACATTGCCGATTCTCTTGCCTCTGACATGTTAAAGCTTAACAGATCAAAGCCCACGAATGATGCTATGTTCTTTGGCTTCGGACCCCCACAAAGCAAAAAACGGTGTTGCTCCCGAGCGCTGCGTAGCGAATCCGTCAGCTTACTTGTGACAACGCCCTTTGCATAGTCCGAGATTATGACAGCATCAACATGGGTGATCAGCGGACTTGTGCGCTCAATGAGTGCATTACAGGTATCGTCATCTATTGTCCTCCTAACCTCGTGGTCAATTCGGACGAGTTGTTGCTTGTGGGCAATTATGCGTGTCTTGAGCGTCGTTGGACGAGATTCATCAATGATAACTGCAGTTGTATCAGCACCGATTTCGCTTAGAAGCCTTTTTAACTCCTCACCAGCTGCATCTTTGCCAACGATACCACCGACGATTGCCTTTGCACCCATTGAAGTCAAGTTGTAAACTACATTTGCAGCTCCACCAGGTCCAACCTTCCTTTCACGACGCAAAAGCACTGGCACTGGTGCTTCTGGCGATATGCGTTCAGCGTCGCCAACGATATACTCATCAAGCATCAGGTCACCAATAACGAGCACACTTATCTCCTTGAAGCGTTCAAGTATTCGCTCAGCTTCTTTCATGCTCAGCCTTTCCTCACTCGTCATTTTGCTCCGCCATTATAAATGGGCATCCTTCCGGAGGAGCTTTTATGAAATCGCCCTTTGCACCCTCATAAAGCATACGTTCAACGAGAGTGGATGTGGCGACAGCACAAAAGCTTCCACACATGCTACACACGCCTTTGCTCACTTCCTTCATATCAGCCCTATACTCCCTCGCCCTATCGCTATCCATGGCAAGTTCAAACATGGCTTTCCAGTCCAGTTCCTTCCTTGCCTTTGACATTTGTTCATCCCATTCACAAGCTCCCCTTACTCCTTTTGCAATATCGGCTGAATGTGCAGCTATCCTGCTCGCTATTATCCCAACTCTGACATCTTCAGGTGATGGCAAGCTGAGGTGTTCTGCTGGTGTGACATAGCATAAGAAGTCAGCACCTGCTACTGCTGCTATTGCGCCACCAATCGCTGCAGCGATATGGTCGTAACCTGCTGCGACATCACATGTGATAGGACCAAGCAAGTATATGGGAGCACCATGGCAGAGCGATTTCATCATCTTCACATGCGCTTCAATGTGATGTATTGGAACATGCCCCGGACCTTCAATCATCACCTGAACACCAGCTTCCCATGCACGCAGTGTTAATTCACCAAGGACTGATGTCTCATACCATTGCACAGCATCACCAGCATCAGCGATCGCACCGGGACGCATACCATCGCCCAAGCTCAATGTCACATCATACTTCTTGGCTATCTCAAGCAGTCTATCAAAATGTTCATAGAGGGGGTTCTCCGCGTCGTTTGCCACCATCCACATAGCTAACAGGCTTCCTCCTCTGCTTACAATCCCTCCGATGCGTCTTGAGCGCCTTAGCAATTCAAGTGCATGTTTTGTCACACCACAATGGACTGTCATGAAATCAACGCCTTGCTCAGCCTGCCTTTCAATCACTTCAAACAAATGTTCAACGGTCATTTCCGTTACAGGCTTACGTGCCTTCAAAAGCTCCTGTGCAACTTGATAAATCGGGACTGTCCCAAGTGGTTTTCTCCAGCGCTTGAGAATTTCCATGCGTATTTCATCCAAGTTGCCACCTGTGCTTAAGTCCATGATTGTGTCCGCACCGTATCTAATGCACATCTCAACTTTCTTCAGCTCCTCGTTTATATCAGCGCGCATTGGTGATGTGCCTATGTTGGCGTTGACCTTTGTGCGCAACCCTTCACCTATACCCACAGGCTCAGGCAAGCGAACTTTGTTGCAAGGTATAACAACCTTACCTTCGGCAACCTTTTGCAACAGCCATTTAACATCAACTCCCTCATTTTCAGCCACCAACTTCATTTGCTCTGTTATGATTCCCTGTTTAGCTGCTTGAAGTTGCGTCATGAAGAATCACCTTCGTTTTCACTTTGGCTTTTCGCTTCGCCCTTCAACTGGCGTTGTTGTGAGCGCTTTCCTGTTATGATTTCTGCATCCCCACGCCTCAATTGCTCTTCATCTCCCCACTTTAGCAGTTGCTCTTTGCTAAGGATTAGCTCAGACCTTGAATAACCAGCGAATTGCCAGATGTGACTATGGATGAGCGACGGAGTCGGACAAGCCTCAACGCAGAGCCCACAGAAACTGCATAGGCTGAGGTCAAAAATGAACTTCACAGGATAACGCCCTCTGTGTCCCTCACGCCTTTCAGTCTCAATGTAGATGCAATGGTCTGGGCATATGCGCATGCAAGCCATACAACCAATGCAATTTTCCCTCCCAACCTTCATATCTGTTGTTAGCGAGATTATGCCACGGTATCTGTCGGCTATCTTCCTTGAACCCCACTTCTCCGTTATCGTCATAGCCTGCCTTAAGATGACTGTTCGGTAGAAGTTTTTTCCTGTGACACATAAGCCCTTCACCAACCCATTGGTAACTTCAATTAGCCTGCTTAAAGGCACTCCAAATCACCTTCCATTTGAATGCTTCTCAGCGAATGAAATTAATGCTTCCCTTTCATCTCTTGGCATGCGCCTTACCTCGTGACGAAGTATTTTCTCCTGAAGCATCTTAACACCCCAGAGAAGCTGTTCAGGTGTTGGTGGGCAACCCGGAACATAGACATCAACAGGTATGACCTTATCCACGCCATTCAGCACGCTATACGAATCGTAAAACGGACCACCACTTGTTGCGCATGCACCCATGGCAATTACATACTTTGGCTCAGCCATTTGTTCGTAGAGCAGTTTTATCCTCGGAGCCATCTTGTAAGTTACAGTCCCTGCAACAATCATCAAGTCGGCTTGCCTCGGTGTTGCCCTCGGAATGATACCATACCTGTCAAAGTCATACCTTGGTCCGATTGTGTGCATCATCTCAATGGCACAACATGCAAGACCGAATGTCATATACCAAAGCGAGTTCTTGCGAGCTACATTCAAAACCTTTGTGACGCCAATGCTATTCAAGACATCCTCAAGCCACTCCTTGAACAGCTCAAGGCGAGTCGTAAGCACATCGGCGTGCATCCTTGCACCTATGCAAGCACCACTTTCAATGAACCGGCAAAAACTGTTAACAACATATCCGTCCTCAATCAAGCTCTCTCACCCCTTCGGCACGACGAGCAGTGGATGATGACGAGGTAATGATCTCTTCAAGGGAATACCCAATGCAGAAGTATGGCGCACTCCACTTGGTGAGGAACAAGGGACATGAGACAAGTAACACAGGATTTGAAGATGGATTACAAAGCACCAAATTCACTCGGCATCAAACTTCATTTGGAGGGCAAACCTTGTCCCATGCCCCTTGCCCTATGGTTTAGCCTCAAGAGGAATTAACGATGGTGCATCAACGGCATTCAGCTCTCACATTGTTCACCCAGTTTGGGTCTCTGCAAATTGTTCCTGCTGCTGCTCTGCTAAACTCCCACATGCAAACTGGTTGGTATGTGTGCGTCCACTTCATTATCTTCACATGCCCATCAACAAAGAGAAAGTTAGCATAAGCATTATGGTCACACCTTGCGTTACCACTGCACCAAGCGCAATGGTCTATGCATGTTGTATGCGTCTCAACGATCATCAAAGTCATTGCTGGGGCTTTTATCGTAGCTTGCGATGGTGGGCGAGCACCCCAACCATATGAGAAGTGATCTGTTGCAGGGCTACCACCACCTGCAGTAGCCCAAGCGTATGAACGGTCAAGGTAGGGCGATTCAATACTCTGTGCAGCACAATTTATGCAATCACCACAATATGGATTGTTGATATATGGGCTTGATGGGCATGTGAACACCTTGTCATTTTTCACATAGGGCATGATCTCTGACTTCCATGTCCAAAGCTTACCTATTGTTGGGTCGTAGCCGCGCACAACGGGAAAGAGTTCGTCATAGTCCTGAGTATACTGCAAGATAGCCAACCCAATTTGCTTCAGGTTGCTCTGGCAACTTGCAGTCCTCGCTTTCTCCCTTGCCTTTGCAAACACCGGGAACAGTATCGCTGCCAAGATGGCGATTATAGCAATCACCACCAGCAGCTCAATCAGTGTAAAACCACCGTTTCTTTTCTTCTCGCCTTTCATCTCGCATCACCCCTTTAGTAAGGTTCATTTGAACAGCACTTCCTTCAATTCTCGTCTGGCGCTCCTTTTAGGCACTCCCTACCTATCACCTCCTTCTCGTGCATCTTCCACCTGACTTCGTTCTCAACATTATAGGTTATCACAAAAAAAAGCTGTTTGTAAAATTCACTCGCCGATGCTGTTATCTTACGCTGCGGTAGAGCATAGTTATACCAATGACGAATGAGAATGCGTTTGGGAGCCAACACCCAATCAGGATTGGTATTTTGGCTTGCCTTGCGAGTATCGTCCCATAATACCATGCGAAGTAGTAAATGAGCACAATGAGGATGCTCAAGCCGAGTGCCAAGCCCAAGCCAGCCTGCCTTGTGCGCAATCCGAGTGGTGCACCAAGCAATGCCATCAGGAAGCATGCCCACGCAAAAGCAAACCTGTTATGCAGTTCTGTCAGGTAAAGGAGCTGATGAAGCTTGTCTGCTTTATAACGTTGCATGTGCTTAATCTTTTCTTTCAACTCGCCTATGGTCATCTTATCTGGCTCAAGTTGCATTGCCTCAACTCTTACATCTTCAAGGGTTTTTTGCAGAGGTGGTTCTGGCAAGCCATGCCAATCTTGGGAGTGCATCTCTTTGAACCTGTTGGCTATCGCTATTTTCCCTGGGTAAAGAACATGCCAGAATCCATCCATGAACACCCATCCATTCCCTTCCCACTTCGCTTGCTTTGCTGAGAGAATGCCTATCGGCTGACCGCTATCGTAAAAGATGATTTGGACTCCAAGCATGACACCTTTTGATGGCTCAAACCTCTCAACGATTGTGAGCTGCCTGAGCTTTCCATATGGTGGTTGGCGAAGGACAATGGTTGATGCAGGAGCTGGTTTTCTCAAGATGCGCCTTATCACTCTTTCCGCAGCCCTATCGCTTTGTGGCATTAAATAGTTGCGCAGGACGAAAGCCAAAAGCGACGCCATGATGCCAATGAACAACAATGCAGCGCATATGCGTGCGAAGCTTACGCCACTGCTGAAAAGGGCGAGTATCTCGTTATCGTGGCTAAGCTGTCCAATGACTATGACAGATGCGAGCAACATAGCCATTGGAAGGCTCATAGTCACAATGTTTGGCAGGCGCAAGACGAAGAATTGGAGTGCATCTTCAACTGGTGCTCCCTGTTCCATGATCAGTTCAAGTGAGCGGCGTAGCAATTCACCAGCTATGAGGAAAGCAGAGAAGATGCCCACGCCAACGAGGAAAGAGAATGTGCCTAACCGCAGGATATATCTATCCCATGTGGTCAATTTGCTGAGCACCTCGCGCCTTCACATCTTGAAGCTCTCACCCAAGTAGAATTGCCTTGCTATCGGGTCTTCATAGAGTTGCTTTGCGCTCCCCGATGTCAGTATTTTGCCCTTGTGGATTATGTAGCCCCTATCAATGATGCGAAGCGTTTGATAGACATTGTGGTCTGTTACAAGTATGCCAATGCCTTTCTCGCGCAGCTTTAAGATTATCCCCTGCAGTTCCTCAACGGCTATCGGGTCAACGCCAGTGAACGGTTCATCAAGGAGAAGGAATGATGGCGAGAGCGCCAATGCCCTTGCAACTTCAACTCTTCTCTGTTCGCCACCTGAGAGGTCTTGCCCATTTTGATGGCGCAGTTCTTTCAAGTTGAACTCCTCAAGCAGTTGCTCAACTATTTCCTTCCTCTCACGCCTACTATAGCCACGAAGCTCAAGGACCGCATGAAGGTTTTGCTCAACAGTCAACCTGCGAAATATTGAAGGCTCCTGTGGCAGGTAGCCTATGCCGAGGCGTGCCCGCATATACATTGGCATGTTGGTTATGTCACGCCCGTTTAGAAAGACCTTGCCACCGTTTGGTTTGATGAAACCAACAAGCATGTAGAATGTTGTTGTCTTGCCAGCACCGTTTGGTCCGAGCAATCCAACTATCTCGCCAAGCGCAACACGAATATCAACGCCATCAACAACTGTGCGTTTGCCATAGCGCTTAACCAACCCATGCCCTTCAAGCCATTTCTTGTCAGTGCCATCGTGATTTGATTTCGTAAGATGATTATGCGCTGAAAAGATCAGCATAGACTTTCACCAGCCAATTAGAATACCTGTCACTCAATCTCACTGTTTCAACCGTTACTTTTTCTCAGTTCCCTCCTTTGTAGCAGGCTTGCGCTCAACTTGCACATTGACTTCGGGAAGGACATCTTCCTCACCCGGCTCAAACAATAGCTCACCAGTCTCAAGCCACATCACTATTTTCCCGGCTTTCCCAAGTGCCTGTGATATTTCTGGCGATACGCCACGCACCGTTATTTGTGGTGAGCCAGTCATGATGAGCAATGACTCCTTTGGGTCAATTTGCAATCTTTTACAAGAGCCAGTGACATGAGCCTTCTGTCCATCTTCGGTCTCCAAATCCATTTCAAGTTTCACATTGCCGACTGCTTCAGCGTCAATTATTGCCCCAATTGTGTCCTTCACCTTTGTGTTCTTTCTCGCGAGCCTTGCGGTTATCATCTCGCTCCATATCTTGCCCTGAGACCATTCAAGGACTGCCTGTCCCTTTGCTATGACTTCAATCGGCTCTTTGCGGAGCATCAGCTTGATTGACGAAGCTTGTTTCGCTTGACAGTAAATTTTGATTAGCTCAAGCTTAGTTCCTTTGCCACCTTGTAGCTCAACAGCTCCCATTGTCAGGGCAACAAGTAAACATGACATCACAAAACCTGTAGCATGAAGTTTACGATGGATATGTCTCATCTCGCTTCACCTATCCTCATCGTGCAATCAACCTGCATATACTCAGTTGCAGGTATGGTTTGTTTGCAAGCTCAATCTCACCGAGCACTATATCCGCAATTGCCGTCTCACCACCGCCGCTTAACCCCTCAGATGCTGAAACGAAGACATTGCCAGTTGCGATCACTTTGCCCTTTTCCCACCACCACTTTACCTTTTCCGATTTGAGTGTTACAGCATGTGCAAGTGACTTTAAGGTCACATCACCAACGAACTCAAGCATCCGTTGCTGAGGGAAAAGCAATGCTTGTCCGCTCTCAAGTGTCGCGTCAATCCCGCGTTTGCCCAAGACACTGCACTTTGGTTTTATGAGCATGACAATGCCATTGCGATGCAGGAGCTCTTCAAATCCGATTTCAAACTTCCTTCCAGTGGGTATCTCCACACCTGTGATTTTATCGCCAGATAGCCTCAGCTCCCCAATCTGCGAGAGGAGCTGTTCCCACGAGATTGATGGTATGCTTTTCACTTCGCTCGTTGTGCCATGTTCCTTCTCTTCCTGACCAAACCGTTTTGCGAACAGCCCAACAACTATGACAGAGATAAGCAACGCCAAACCAAAAAACGATGCTACAAAACTTATGTAGTGCCTCACGAGAAACTTCACCTCAAACTCTGACTATCTCTAAAGCGACACGAGAGCATAATGTAGAGTGCCTTTATCCCATCCCAAGGGCGTAGCTTCTTACCTTCAAGGATACCCCTCGGGTTATATGAGATCGGCAGTTCAACTATTTCAACGCCAAGAAGCCTGAGTTGAGCTGGTATCTCAAAGTCAAGTTCAAAGCCTTTGGAGCGAAGCCTCAGGCGCTTAGCTACATCGCTCCTCATCAGCTTATAGCATGTTGCGACATCCGTAATCTTAGCTCCATACAGGAGGCAGAAAAACAATGTTAGCAACCTTCTCCCCACCTCATAAATGTTCAGCCACCTGTAACTGCCCTCCAACCTGCGCCCAAGGATTCGTGATCCAAAGACAGCAACCGATTTTGTTCTCTCGGCATGCTCAAGCAAGCGAATTATATCCCTCGGGTCGTATTCCAAATCAGCATCTTGAACAATCACATACTCACCCATTGCTTTCTTTATCCCAAGCTTAACTGACGTTCCCTTGAGCATGTTCATCGGTTGAAAGACAACCTCAAGGCGAACTGTCAGGTTATCTGGACGCCAACCCTCAACATACTTTTCGAGCAGTTCCCTTGTCCCATCGGTTGAGCAATTGTCTATGACGATAATCTCTTTGAGCACCGGCAGGCGCATCAGTTCTTCAAGGACGCTTAAGACCGTTTTGCGTTCATTGTAAACTGGGACAACGATTGTTAGCTTTGGAGAGCACTGTTTATGTTCACTGAAGCGTTCGTGCGTTATACCCATGTTTCCGTGCCCCTCTGAATGCCGAAGAAGGAACGATACCAATCAATTGTCTTGAGCAAGCCGTTCCTCAAGTCGTGTTTTGGACACCACCCTAAGATCCTCTTCGCCTTCTCAACTGAGACATACTGGCATCGTATTTCCTTTATTGGTTTTCCAACGCCTTCAATTATTGGTTCAAGTTCGCTTACCCCGCATAGCTCAAGTATCAACTTTGTAAGCTCAAGGACGCTTATTGGGTTTCCAAGACCTATGTTGAATGCTTCGCCACATAGCCTTTCTGTGCAAGTCGTTTGAGCCAAGGAGATGTAGGCGCTCACAACATCCTCAATGTAGATGTAATCTCGCACTGGAGTTCCATCGCTTCTTATGACAGGACGCTGCCCATGCAATGCAGCCTTCACCGTCCCAGGGATGATGCGCGAGAAATTGAGGTCACCACCACCGTAAACATTTGAGCACCTTATGATTGAGATGGGCATCTCATATGTCATAGCGAAGCACTGGGAAATGAGGTCAGCACATGCCTTTGAAGTTTCATATGGGAATGTCGGGCGTAATGGCATGTCCTCTGTGTATGGTAGTGTTTCCTGCTCACCATAAGCTTTATCGCTTGAAGCAACGACTATGCCATCAACGCATCTTGCCTTCCTACATGCTTCAAGGAGTGTCCAAGTGCCACGCACATTTACATCAAATGCCACTAATGGTGTAGTCTTGGCAGCGCCAACGAGTGATTGAGCAGCCAAGTGGAAGCAGATGCTTACATCGTAGGATGTGATGATTCGCTCAAGCAGATCACCGTCACGAACATCTCCGATGACAAGCATCGTGCGCTCATCAAGGCGCCACCTCTTGAAAAGTGAAAACGGATTGATCTCTCTAACGAGGGCTATAACAAGCGTTTCAAGTTCCACAAGCTTCTTTACAAGCCAAGAGCCTATGAAGCCAGAGGCACCAGTTACAAGCACACACCTTCCATGCCAGAAGCTTTTATAGCTTTCCATCTCGTTCACTTTTCTCAGTCCTCCCAAACCTTCCAAGGTGCATTCCCATCTTCCCAGAGTTGATTCAAAATGAGCGTGTCCTTGTATGTGTCCATGCAAGCCCAAAAGCCTTCGTGTTTGTATGCCATCAGTTCACCAATCTCAGCGAGCTTTACAAGCGTCTCTCTTTCAAGGTCGTCGTTCTCGCCCAAGTATTCAAAGACCTCCCTTTTGAAAACAAAGAAGCCAGCGTTTATCCATAGATCAAGCCTTGGTTTTTCCCTAAACTCAATCACCTTCCCATCTTCGGTGAGTGTTAGTATCCCAAACGGTGATATTGGGCGGACAGTCGTAACTGTGGCTATGCGCCCATGCGAAATATGGAAATGCAAAAGTTCATGCAAGTTGATATCAGAAAGCCCGTCAGCATACGTTGCGAAGAAGTGCTCTGTGTCAACATACTTCTCAATCCTCTTTATGCGTCCACCAGTGTTCGTTTCTTCACCAGTGTGTGCAAGTGTTATATCCCACGCTTCGCTTTGACTTAACCATTCAAGCTTTGCTTGAGGTGGACGGAGCATAAGCCTAACATCGCTAACCTGCCATAGGTAACCCTCGGCGAAGAATTCCTTTATCTTGTGTCCAAGGTGCCCAAGACAAAGGATGAAGCGGTTGAACCCATGGTGCGCAAATATCTTCATAACATGCCAAAGTATTGGGCGACCACCTATCTCAATCAAAGCCTTCGGGATGGACGAGGTTCTCTCTTGAAGGCGCATCCCCTTGCCACCGCATAGTATCACAACAGGCATTCGCGAATAATCCATAGCTGTTTTGTTGCCCATGTTTATCCCTGCCCTATTGGGTGGATGAAACTTGCATTTTGGCAAGCCCTCATGATACTATCATAGCGATAGCCGTTATGTCCCGATAGCTCAGGGAGGAGCGCTTTAGGATGGCAAGACTTAAAAAGCACAATGGCAAGATGAAGACGCTAATGAGAAAGTTGGACAGGCTACTTTCCGCAAGTTACGGTCAAAAGAGATGGCACAAATATGAAGGAGCAGTTGAGATACTCATTCGCACAGTCCTCTCTCAACAGACGAACGATAAAGCATCAGAGGTAGCCTATAGAAGGTTGCTTGAGCGATTTGGGAGCTTTGAAAATGTAATGGTAGCTTCAGATGACGAAATTGAGGCGACAATACGCCCTGCTGGGCTTAGTAGGCAGAAAGCACGATGCATAAAAGCGTGCCTCAGGCGCATCGTGAATGACTTTGGAAAGCTATCGCTTGATCAGCTTGAAGGTATGGATGTTGAAAGCGCCATGTCATACCTCACATCGCTACCCGGAGTCGGTGTTAAGACTGCAGCATGCGTTCTGTTGTTTGCCTTCGGCAAACCCGTGTTCCCTGTAGACACGCACATCTTGAGGATAATGAAGCGCCTCGGCATAGTGGGCGAGAAAGATGATGCCACGAAGGCTCAAGCTTACCTCAACGATGTCATACCGAACAAGCTCAAATATCAACTTCACCTTAACTTGATAGAACATGGACGAAGAGTATGCAGAGCCATAAAGCCACTTTGCCACCTTTGCCTGTTCAAGCGAGACCGTATTTGCGGGGGATTGAGACAGCTCAGCTAACCACACAAAGCGTCTCAATCATTGCTCATGCAGCTTACGAACCTCTCACCATCCCAATAAACACCCATTGAGCGGAACTTCTTATAGCGGTGATTGCGCAGTTCATCTGGCGACATGTTTGAGAATTCGTTCAAAGCTCTTATGAGCGCTTCCTTGAGGTTTTGAGCAGCCTCCCTTAAGTTGCGGTGTGCACCACCAAGTGGTTCTTTGACTATCTCATCTATCACGCCCAGTTTAAGTGCTTCTGGCGCTGTAAGCCAAAGTGCCTCTGCAGCCTCTGGAGCTCTGCTTTCATCGCGCCATATGATTGCAGCACAGCTCTCAGGTTGTATGACTGAATACATCGCATATTCCATCATAAGCACCTTGTTGCCAACACCTATAGCTATCGCCCCACCGCTTCCCCCTTCGCCGATTATGACAGCTATTGTGGGCACGCTAAGCATTGACATGACCATTTGTGATTCAGCTATTGCCCAGCATATACCGCGAGCTTCAGCTTCATCAAGGCACGCTGCACCAGATGTATCAATGAGCGTAATGACGGGACGATTAAGTTTATCAGCGAGCTTCATAACCCTTATTGCCTTTCTATAACCCTCTGGATGAGCCATCCCGAAGTTGCGCTCTTGCCTTTCCTTTGCATCCCTCCCTTTCTGCTGTCCTATGACGGCTACAGGTTGACCATCAAGCCATGCCAAACCAGCTACTATTGCTTTATCGTCTCCGTAACATCTATCGCCGTGGAGCTCAATGAAGTCGTCAAAGATTTCGTTGATGTAATCAAGTGCGTATGGTCTATCTGGGTGACGTGCAAGGAGAACCCTGTCGTAAGGGCTTAAATTTGAGATGAGCTTATGCATCCTACTCTTAAGCTCTTCAACTGCTCTTTCGTCTGGCGGGCTTTGCTCAGACATCAGCCTGTTCAATTCTTCCTCAATTGCATCAAGCTCAACCTCAAACGGAAGTTTGTATGCGCCTCCCATTGGCATCACCGTAGGTTACATGTCTTACTTAAGTTAACCTGATTGAAATTGTGGCGCAAGCCAGCTTCCATGCAACATGTTGGTGAGTTATTTTATGTTTGGAACGCGTTTGTTCCAAAACCAAACATGCTACTGCCTTTAGCCAGTAGTTGGTGAGGAGTTTTTTTGAGTGCCGAGTTCATTCGGCATCAGGAAGGTGAAGCTTTAGGTGAGCACAACTTTTCCTGTCATGACCATCTGCTGGCATAACGAGGCTACCAAACTGGTGAAAAGAGCACTTTGGTTTTTGTCCGTTAAATTTCTTGTGCACCTCTTATTGGTGTTCTTTGCTTGCCAAAAGCAGGTTGCATTTTGTGTTGAGTTATCTCAGCCCATCGGGAACACATTTGAGACGCTCCTCTCTCGCTTTGGCTCGCGCTACTGCATAAATGTGCGCCCACAGGAAAAAAGTTGGTATCAATCACCATGTGGACGCTTCTACGATGAGCGCATTGATGTCATCATCGGTGTGAGGTTAGCTGGGAAGCTATATTCGCTCCCATTCTCTCGTCTTGAGTTCGCCAACTTTGATGCAGTCAACCAGATTCTCACACCATGCAAATTGATTTGGAGGGCAAGCTTGAAATCGCCTCATATGAGGCTTTACCTAAAATTCACATCGCCATTCTACCCGAAGGATGAAAGGACAACATTACTCCCTGCATTCATAGTTGAGTTCGTTGTTGAGAACTGTTCAGATGCGCCTTTGCATGGCGAACTCATATATGGCAGGGAGTTGAATGCGAGACAGCTTGCAACGCTTCGCATGAGTGATGGTATGGCAGTGTTTGAGACACAGGGCGTGTTCAAAGCACTTGAAGGAGTAAAAGGTGAGGATTGGGATGCTGAGCTCATGCGCCTTGGCAGTAAAACTATACTCACATTCACACGAGGCTTTAAGCTACCACCAAATGCTAATGATAGAGGCATATTGGTGCTCGCATGTTATTCAAGAGATGCCTTCTTTACAGCCAGAGGCTATCCATACAGGTTTAAGTATGCTCGTTTGTTTGGCGATGTTAATGAAGTGATGAACTATGCGCTTGCAAACGCTGAGGAGCTATGCTCACGCACAGAATTGTTTGAAAAGACAATACTTGACGCAACTGAAGATGATGCACTTAAGATGCTTATCTCGCTTGCCTTTCAAAGCTACGCTTCAAATGCGCTTTGGCTTATACCTGCTGAGGATGTTGCCGCTTCAATTGGCTTGAAGAGGGAACCGCCGTTTAAGCAGTGGTTCTCCGTGCTTGAGGGCGGTGGTGGTTTGTTTAACTCAACGGTTGATGTTGAATACAACATCTCGCCATTTTACTTGCTCTATTGGAACGAACTGCTTGAGATGTTGCTTGATGAGTGGAGTGCCTACCGCAAAGGTGGCATCATAAGGCATGACATGGGTATGGGATTTGTAGCAAATGGGATGAGCTACTACCACGATATGCCAGTTGAAGAGAACACAAATTTCTTACTCATGCTTTTTTCGCTTTGGGCGAGCACTGCAAAGCATAGCTTGGTGAAGGGGAAATGGAGCATTGTCGTAGAACTTATCAAATACCTCATGTCAACCGATACCGATGGCAACGGTTTTCCAAACTTTGGCACAAGCAACACTATTGACCAAGCTGTCTATGTGACGCAACACGCCCCTGAGCAGACATATCTCGCTATGAAGATGGCTGCAGCATATCAAGCAGTCTGGCAGATGGCTCGCTTCGTTGGTGACTTTGGTATAGCGAAAGAATGCCAAAGCGCCTTGGAGAAGATAACAGCGACGATGAAGAAAGCATGGCTTGGAGACCATTACCCAGTAAGCATTGATAAAACAATCCCTGGTTGGGACGCTTATTCAATCTACACAGCAAATGGTTGGCTACTGCACTTCATCGTCGGCGTTAGCCCTCAAGTAGATATACAGCGCATCCGCATTGACATCATCAACTCAACCAAAGTGACATGGAGGGGCTATAGCTCAACTCACACAAGTGTTGATGTGACGACATTTATAAGCCAGAACATATGGCGTGATTGCATTGCTGCATACCTTGGTGTGGATATGATCAAGAACGCACGCTCATATTGGGGCTTGCAATGGACGCTCAATAGGACGACAGGAGGCGCTTTCGTGGATTCATACAATTACGACACTGGCTACAGCAGTTTGCGTTATTACCCAAGAGGGATGGCTGCCATTTGTTACATCCTCGCTCTTGGTGGTGTCTCGTTCAATGCTTTGGAAAAGAAAATCGTTGTCCAGCCTTTGCGTGAGAATGTAGTTATACCTTTGCCGTGGCTTTCCGATTGGGCTTCAAAGAGGATACCTTCAATTGAGATGCGTCTTTCGGAAGGTAAGCCTCAGGTAAGCATAAGCCACAAGGAATTGCTTGAAGGATGGAATATCGTTTTAGGTCGTTGAAGAGGCAACTCTACTCCCACAGCTTCAGTATGACCTTTGCAGTCTTGCCTTCCACGAACTCATCAAAAGCCTTTTGCGCCTCTTGGAGCTTGAATTCGTGTGATATGAGTTTACGCACATCTAAGCCCCTTCTGTATAGCCTGAGCATCTCCCAGTATTCGTATCTGTGGTAATACCAGCTTCCGAAGACCGTTATGTCGCCTCGGATGAGCTGACCTATGTTCACTGTGACTTCCCTGTTCTCGCCTATACAGGCTACCTTACCTCCTTTCCCTACAAGCTGCATGGCTAAGTTAAAGCCTTCGGGACGCCCTGATGCTTCCACTACGCCATCTGACATAGCGCCAGAAGTTATATCTCTCACGATGCTAATGGCATCCTGTGATACTACGTTGATGGTGAATTCAGCTCCAAGCTCCTTTGCGTATCTCAACCTCTCATCCCGCACATCAATCGCTATGACGCGTGCACCAGCATATGCAAGGTATAGTGTGCACCCAAGCCCGATTGGTCCACAACCTATAACAGAAACGAAATCGCCAGCTTTTATGTTCATGCGTTTACATGCGTGGTATGGAGTGCCAAACCCGTCGCCTGTTAAGAGCACACCAGCTTTGAAGTCAACATCATCGGGCAATGGCAACGGTATATGCTCTGGGACTGATACAAGTTGAGTTTGCAATCCACTGCAGCCTCTTCGGTCGTCACAAAATGTATAGACGCCATAGTTGCACCAAGAGCACTTACCGCATCCCCACACAGCGTAAATTCCCACCCTATCACCCTCTTTCCAAAGCGCGGACTTTGAAGCATCAACGATGATTCCTACGGCTTCGTGCCCCGTGTTTGACTCCAAGGGAGCATCGGATAAGAGGGAGTGCAAGTCACTGCCACATATGGCAGCTACCTCAACCTTAACGATGACTTCGCCTTCTTTTGGCTTTGGGTCTGGATATTCATGCACAGCTACCTTACCACGCCCAAGGTATCGCAAACCGAGCATCTCATCCTCACCTCACAAACAGTGAAGTTCAAGAAGGATTGCCACAAGATAGTTTACAAGCACACGATGAAGCACACTAACATTTTGCAAGCCTTCACGCACGAGTTCAATGTCCGTTGATTGCATTGATACGAGCCAACACAAAGTGAGGTAAGAAGTATGATGCTACTGCTACAAAGGCATCTTCGCAAAGATGACATAGCCATGATGCTTCGCCAGTTAAGCACAGCGTTGCATTCTGGCATGACGCCATATGAGGCGCTGAAGATGCTTCAAGAGGCATCAGCAAGCAAAAAGATGCGCAACATCTATGGATTGCTTGCAAGCGAATGTGCATCGGGCAAAGGGCTCTCAGAGGCGATGTTAAATTCACGCTTCTTCGTTGATGATTGGCTTATCGGTGTAGTGAGGGTTGGGGAGCTTACAGGTGGACTTGCGAGGATGCTCTCATTTGCTGCCGAGCAATATGAGTTTGAAGCCACATGGCAACGCCGATGGAAGTGGAGCAAGCTTTATTTAAGCGTGTGCATATTGGCGCTGATTTTTGTCCTACCACTGCCAAGTGCATTGCTTAAAGGTTTTCAGTGGTATCTCTTCCTGACGCTAAAGCGCATTCTACCAGCTTTACTCTTAATCTGGTTGCTGATGCGCTTTCTGCGCTCACTTTCACATGCGCCAAAAGTTAGCCCCATCATCAGGCAATTCATCTCACTTATACCAATCTTTGGCGGTGCTATAGTGCACAGAACGATTGCTAACTTTTCACTCGCGCTTGCACAAGCAATTGATGCGGGTATGAGTGCTCATAAAGCGTTGGAGGTAAGTTCTGAAACCATAGATGTGCCGATGCTGAAGGCAAGGGCGATAGCTGTAGCCAAAGCTGTCCAATCTGGCAAAAGCTTATCGGAAGTGCTCTCAGCCTTTTTCAATCAGTCAGAAAGGTCATTGCTCCACACGGGCGAGAAAACAGGAACGATATCCGATGAGCTAATGCGCATAGCAAACGAGAGGAGGAAGCGAATGCAAAGCATCCTTTGGCTATCAATTGTGCTTCAACTCGCCATAGCGCACATTGCCATAGCAGTTGGTATTGTCTTTTGCGTCCTTTCACTTTATGAAGCCATTTTCAAGTGGGTTGAACGCGAGTTTGAAATGCAATGAAAAACTCCGGAGGTGAGAATCTATGGTCATTGACTTTCATTGCCATGTTGGGACAGGTGAAGAGTTGCAAGCCCCTTGGACAACAAGAGCGAACATAGAGCTATACCTTGAGAGGGCTGAACAAGCTGGAATTGATAAGACTGTCGTTTTTGCGATCACAAGCGAAAATTACGAGCGCGCAAATGCTGAAGTTGCACAAATAGTTTCAGAGCATGAAGATAAGCTCATCGGTTTTGCGCGGATACACCCAAAGAGGGACGCCGGCATGATTGAGCGCATGCTCAGGAAGGCTGTTGAGGAATACGGCTTTAAAGGGATTAAGGTTCATGCTTCCGAGGCTTTGCCAACGAGGGAGTTGTGCGAGGTTGCTTCCGAGATGGGTTTACCAATACTTGTGGATGTAGCTGGTAAAGTTGAAGTGCTATCACTGCTTGCATCTGAGTTTAGCGATGTGGCATTCGTTGTAGCCCATCTTGGGAGCTTCTCTGATGACTGGCGCGTGTTCCAATTCATGCCGTATTTGCTCTCACGATACGGAAACATCTATGCTGACACATCAGGTGTCCGTTTCTTTGACTACCTCTATGAGGCTGTTATGCGCGCTGGTCCATCAAAACTTCTTTTTGGCTCTGACGGTCCTTTGCTTCACCCAGCACTTGAGCTCCAGAAAATAAAGCTGCTGTCGTTACCACCACAGGATGAAGCGCTAATACTCGGAGAAAACGCCCGCAAGCTTTTACGCATTTGATGACGAGATCACGAGTTCATCTTTAAGGGAAGGTGAGCATGTTCTAAAACTACGTTGCCAGTGCCTTTAGCCAATGAGGGATAAGCGACAGGATAGGGGACATGGAGTTGATGATGAATTACAAAGTGCCAAATTCATTCGGTGTCAAACTGCTTTGACATGATTTGCCTCGTGTGCATTATCAACTACTGAATGAAGCCTGTAGCATGGAAGTGCAATTAGAGGCGTTACTTGCAGTATGGGTATGCTATTCCTCACTTTGCTTGTCTTTCTTGCCAGTGCTTGAGTGCGTAAACAACGATATTGATGTTGAGACGGATGGCGAGCTCTTTAACTTGTGGCGGTATTGGTGGGGCAACCTTACCAGGGTGATGGTCGCATATCACATCGCTGTAGTCATTGCGTGAGTAGATGACCGCATGTCTGCCATCAATGTTAAGAGCCAGTATGGGGTAATCTTCACCGAGGTCTCCCGGCGGGACAGCGTTTATCTTGTAGAAGGCGTTGAAGACAGGATGTGATATTGGAAGTTCTTCCCAGTCGGACATTCGTTTCCCAAACACTTTGCACATCTGGCGCATGAAAGATACATCAAACGGACCATGTGAACTATCACCATAAATTGTTCCGCCGAGACGGACATACTCACGCAACGCTTGTGCTTCTTCCTCTGTTAGCTCAAATGCCTCTTCACCGTAGATGAAGAGTATTGGCACATCTTTAATTGCTTCAAGCTTCAGTGGGATTTTCCTTTCTACTTCAAGGGTGCGTATCTTTGTGCGCCTGTTAAGCTCTCGCAGAACATTATGCACCCTGTTGATGTGGACATCCCAGTTTGACTTATCAACGATGGCGATGACTGGGTGGCGCATGAACTCGCCGCCTATGTTCGTAAACAAGCCACCCTCAGTTGACTCTGGTATAGTGGTAAACCTGATTCGCCGTCCCACATCTTCACGCTTTACAGGCATCCCATGTGTGGCAATGCCAGTCTTGCCTGTGCCAGAAGCGCCACCTCCACCCGAAATTGGTTGAGGGCGCTCACCTGTAGAGGGCGTTGTCTGAGTGCCTTTACCTCCGGGGCGCCCTAAGAGACCTTTTGGTGAAGTCCCTTGTGGTGGTTCACCAAGCCCACTTCCACCTCCTGCCTTAACACCTTTGCGATAGCCAGATACATCACTGCCAAAACCTATTGCTGGTGCGCCGGGAGTGGCTTTCATGCCACCGCCACCACCGCGCCCGACTGAACCAACACCGCTTCCACCTGCAAATGGACCTGTGCCAGAAACATAGCCACTGCCACTCCCATAGCCTCTACCTGATGTGCCAGTGCCGCTTCCACCGCCACCTTTCTCTGGCTGACCAAGAAGTTGTGGTGCACCAATGCCTTCGCCACCAACTCCAGTGCCACTACCTCGCGATGGTGAACGAGGCATACCAAATGCGCCCGGACCAGCCCCAGCACCAGTGCCTGCCCCTGCGCCTTCACCTATTCCTGCACCACCACCGCCTATGCCACCAAAGCCACCAACTGTTGGCTTCCCACGCCCTTGGAGTAGCTCTCCTGCGCCAACAACCCTACCCGGACGAAGTTTATCACCACCCCTACCACCGTAGCCCTCACCCACGCCAGAGACGCTTTCCGTGGGACGTAGAGCACCAATCAATTGGTCAAGTAATGTGCTCCCGATACGCCCACCACCCTCCATTGCAGTTCCAGAGCCAAATGCCATTGGACGCGGCTGTGACAACCCCACTCCGCTTTCTGGCGGTCTACCTATCATCACCCTTTGAGGACCATGAGCACCAGAACCACCACCAACATCAATTTCTCCTATTTGCTTTGCTCCCCCTTTGCCTGGTGGGACTACATTTACCGCAATTGGTGCCTTCATTGGCTTTGGTAGTTCTTTCCGTGTTGGATAGCCAAGCTTCCCTGATGGAGCCTCCGCGATGCGCACAAGCTCATCCTCTTGTGGTGCTGGTGTTGCTACCCCCGGACTCCTTTCAGCACCTATGCCCGAAACATTCGGCAGCGTCATCGGTGATGAAGTGGTTGCTTCTGGCTTGGCAGTCATCTTCGTCAGTGAACGGACAACTTCAACAACTCTTGATGTAGTCCGTTCCGACGATGGTAACTCAGCCTGCGTTGGTATAATGTCTTGGCGCATCGTTAAATGCTCTCGCCCAAACTTTGGCATAAGCTTGCTTGTTGGTTGCTCACGTAGTCTTTGCGCCACCAATTGTTCTCTTGTGGTCTCAGTTTTTTGAGTTGGCATTTCGAAGCTTGGCTGTTCGTGCAAAGCTGGTTCAAGTCTTGGGCGAACCGCAACGCGTTTAGGCTCATGCTCAAAGATACTTTCCTCTGGTTGTTGAACGGGCTGTTTAAGGCGATGTGGCATAGCTTCTTCAGGCACTTGCTGAACGACCGGTGGTTTCCTACTGCCAACTGGTGCGATTGCATGTCTTGGTTGCGTGACTTTTCTTGAAGCCACTTGAGGCGTTTTAACCGGCTTTTGAAAAGTTATCTTCCTTTCAACTTCCCGCTTGCTCACCACTGGTTGCTCACGCATCGGCTCGCTTTCTAATTGCTCAATTTCAACTCTTATGACGGATTCCCTTTGCTGGAACTGCACACCGCCAAACTGAATTGCGCCAAGTGGCAAAAGCATCGTGTGTAAGAGAGTAGAAAGCAAGACGCATTTAAGCAGGCGTATATCTGCCTGCCGAGAAAGCATTGATGTGTAACCTATAAAACCGTTTATGAGTTGCAATTTGCTCATGGCTAATTCATCACCCTCTTGTTGGTGCTTTACTCTTCACCCATTAAGAGGCTTTTGCTGTCTTTGTGGTTGCGTGTTTTTCAACGAGTGTGATTGGCTGTTGCAACATGTTTGAAGCGCTATTTCTTTTTCTCCCACCGTTCCCATTCAATCCTCGGGACTGGCTCTGCAGCAATTGCTGCTGCTCTTGCCCCGACTCTCTTCACTGTATCCATGACAGCAACGGCTACCCAGTATGGTATTTCAGCATCACCGCGGATTGTCACTTCCCTCAAGCCGGTTTCATTTATTCTTTTCCTTAGCACGCCTTCAAGTTGCGAAGGGAGGACAGGTTGGTCATCCACATATATTTGCCTGTCTGCAGTTATACGGATTGTTATTTCCTGTGGCTTTATTGGCTGTGGTGATAGTGCGCCCGGAAGCTTCAGCTTCAAGCCTGTATCTCGCGAGAATGTTGTTGTCAATATGAAGAAGATGATGAGCAGGAAAGCTATATCAGCCATCGTCACCATTGGTATTGTTGGCACAATTCTTCTCCTACTTCGCTGCAACCGCACTCTTGTCACCTGCCCCTTGGCATGCTGTAGTTTGTTGCAGTTCTATCAATTCCCTTGCTACAGCTTCCATTTCAATTGTGAAGGCATCAACCTTGTTGATGAAATAATTGTAAGCGAGGTTTGCAGGTATAGCTATCACAAGCCCTGTGACAGTTGTTATTAAAGCCTCAGCGACACCAGCTGCAAACTTTGTTGGGTCTCCAAGCCCATAGACAGTGACTTGGACGAAAGCCTTGTATAGCCCCGAGACAGTCCCAAGGAAACCAAGCAGTGGCGCAATGGTCGCAATCGTTGACAGCCAGACAAGATACTTCTCAAGGAATGACTGCATTGAAGCAATAGCAAAACTCATAGCATCTTGCATGACATCAACGCCCATGTGCATCCTACGCAACCCAGCTGCTACCACTGCCCCTATGGTGCTGACATTGGCTTCGCAAGCCCTCAGTGCATCGCTTGTCATGCCACGCTTCAGTGCTTCTTCAACTTCTTTTTTGACGATGCGGTTTTTGCGCGTGATGATATGGTATGTCCAAAGGCGCTCAAGAAACAGAGCGACCATAACTATTGAGCAAACTAAGAGCACAAGCTCAAACGGTCCGCCCCTCATGATGAATTCAATTACACTGCTCATCCTCTCGCCCCCTTGTCAAAGAGATGTGCAAACATCACTTGCTCAATTTCTTTAAGCTCTCCTTTGCCTTCTCCGCCCACTTCGTTTGCGGATACTTCTCAAGCACCGTCTTGTAAGCTTTTTCGGCTTTCTCACTCTCACCGAGTTGCTCATAGCATAGCCCCGCATAGAAATGTGCAGCAGCAGCCCACTCTGGCACATCTTCGTAAAGTAAGGCGACCCTCAAAAACTCCCTCAGCGCTTCTTTTGGGTCACCCTTTGATAACATACATTCGCCTACCCTAAACTGTGCTTCAACAGCTAACTCGCCAGCCCCTTCAGACGATGCAACACTTTTGTATAGCTCAATAGCTGTATCAAACTGTTTTCTGTTCTGCTTAGCCCATGCAAGTTCAAACTTTGCGCTCGCTATAAATGCTTCGTTCGGATACTTCTCAATCAATTGCTGTAGCACAACTTCGGCTTCGGTGAACTTGTTAAGCTCATTCAAGCATTTGCCTTTGTATAAGAGAGCGAACTTGGAAAGAGGGGATTGTTGATGCTCTTTGAGCAAGCGCTCAAAAGAAGACAAAGCCTCACTAAACTTGCGCTCATTGAATTGTAGGTAACCAAGCTGTAAGATGGCGTCAGCCTTTATGTCATCAGGTAGCTGTCTCTTTAGCGCCTCCTCAAACGCTCTAAGCGCTTCAGCCCTTCGCTTCAGTGTCAAAAGTGCCCATCCATACCTGTAATATGCTTTACCGCATAGCTCTTCATCCTTGCCTGACGAGAGTTTGATGCACTCCTCGTAATGCGTAATGGCTTCATCAGGCTGCTTTTGCATCAGCAATAGCTCCCCAATAAGGAAATGAGCCTCTGGGACATATTGGCTTTGCTTGTGCTGTTCTATTAGCCTCCTAAGTGCTTTCATTGCGTTATCTCGTTTATCTGCGTCTATGTAGACCCAGCTCAGCTGGTAGAGCGCATCGTCGCAAAGTTCTGAGTTCGGATACTCCCTCAACAGGAGTTCAAAATTTGAAGCAGCCTCCTCAAATCGCTTCAACTCATAAAGGCAAAGCCCATCCCTGTAAAGTGCTGTTGCAACTTTAGCCTCGTCCTTTAAGCCAGATTTTATGAACGCTGAGAATTCCTCATGGGCTTCAGCGAAGCGCTTAAGCATCCAAAGCGAATTTGCACGCCAGTAGCGTGCCTCGGCTGCAAACTTATCGCCCGGGAAGCGCTTTAAGAGTTCAGCATAGACAGCTTCAGCTTCGCCATAACGCTCACGAACGTAATGCACAGCACCAAGCGCAAAAAGAACAGCCGAAGTGACGCTCGTCTTCTGGAAGCGCTCAAGCAAAAGCTTGTAAACGCTTTCAGCAGTCTCATAGTCCTTGTTCTCGTAAGCCTTCTTGCCTCTCTCAAACAGTGCTAATGCCATTTCTTCCAACACTTCCTCGGGAGGCTTTATACCTTCAATCAGCTTTGTGACCATGTTGATGTCCCCAACTTGAGCCAACTGCCTCACTAAGTTAGCGACCAGCGCTTTCATGTTTTTATCCTCGGGCATCCGTTTGAGCAGTTCAGCAACAAGTTTTGAGGCTTCGTCAAACTTTCCTTGTTTCAGCAAGCAGTCGGCGAGGGTGGCACTTACGAGGGAAGCTTCCTTTTGCTCCTTAACATGCTTAAGCGCCATCCTGAATGCTTCCTCAGCTTCTTGAAACCTCTCCATTACCATGTATGCTTCTCCGAGGGCAGAGTATGCCCTTGCAACATACGGTGAATTAGGCATAGCTCTTATGAGGAGCAAGAATTGGGTTGCTGCAGCTTGCGGTTGCTTGATGCGCAGCAAACATTGCCCACTCCAGTAAATGGCATGGTCTGCAAACGGGCTTTCCCTATTCTCGGCTACCTTCCTATAGAGCTCGAGAGCCTGCTCATAGTGTTTAAGGTTGAAATAGCAATCGGCTTCCCTAACAACAGCTTCTTTGCCAGCATGTGTATCAGGGTGGTGTTTTGCGACATTGTTAAAAAGCTTTGCTGCCTCCTCGTAATTTCCTTGCTCAAAGTTGACCCACCCAAGCCCTAGAAGGGCGTCTGCGACCTCTTTTGACTTTGGGTATCGTTTTAGCACTTCCTCATAGGCGCTCTTAGCTTCTTCGTAGCGCTTCAGGTCAAGGAGGCATTCACCGATGAGCCATTGACATTGCGGTGCAACTTCGCTCTCTGGGAAAGTATCTACGCAACGCTTAAAGTATGACAGTGCTTCCTCTTTCTTCCCGAGCTCACGCATAGCTAAACCGAGCGAATAAAGTGCATACGGTGCTTCAACACCCTTCGGGAACTTCTTTAGCACTGTCTCATACCAACTTATTGCTTCGTCATACTTCCGCATCTGATAGTAAGATTCTCCAACCCAATATGTTGCCCTTGCCTCAACATCAGCTCTGCCTCTAACCGCAGCTTCCTTTGCAGCGCTCTGAAACGCTTTTACAGCTTGCTCATACCGTTTTAGCCTGAAGTAGCAATCCCCAAGAACAATAAGAGCTTCTGGGATACGCTCATCGTTTTTATGCTGCTTCACGAACTTTTCAAACTCCTCAATGGCGAGCTCTAACTCCTCCTTCTGATACAACCGAACCGCAAATGCGAAATCCTCGTCAGCAGTCCCAGCCATTGTTGTGAGGCTGTGAAGCAGCGCTATGTTGAAACCGAAGAAGATGGCAACGACCAGTGTAATGCCTTTGTTGCTTGCGCAACGGAACCTCATTGCTCTTGGTTCTCCCCTCCATCTTGTGTTTTTGTTCAACCTAAACTGACAGCCCTTTTAAAGCCGAAGTTGCGTCTTCATCTGCTATCATTGTTGCGATTTACCCGAAAGCCTTATGACCAAGGCTTCTTGCTTTCCCTTTACAAATCCCATTGTGCGACATACTTCGCCAGCAAACGCCCAATCTGCTGTTGCGCACCCTTCACCAATCCAAGGACGATACGCATAGAGCGTGTAAACGCCAGGCACAGAACCGTCTATTCTAAAGACACCATGTTCATTTGTTGATGATGGTGATGTGCGTGAATCAAGAACCCACACCATCGCATCAGCCACAAGGTTACCATCAGCATCAACTACAGCACCTTCATGTGACATGCGCTGCAAATATGGGTCAGAAGGTATGACTGGGAAGATGTTGAATTTGCTTCCCACACCTTGGAACAAACTTTCATCACTTGTATCGGGGTTGCTCTTCCCCCACCATATGCGTTGGGCAACTATTTCATGTCCGCCAACAGCGTCGCTTATCAAAACCTTTGAAATAACTCTATTGCAGTTGCCCCGTGTAGTTATCTTGAGAAGCCTTTCGCGAGACATTGGGCTTTTACGGATATGCAATGCACCCCAACCCTGTTCTTCACCCATGTCTGTTATTGTCACATCTTCAATCACGATCTTTGGGAACCGCCCATCAGCGTTCGGCAACGCCGCGAATGTCCCACACCTGCTTACATGGCACCAAAAAAGCTCAAACGACCTGCCAACTTCAGATAGCGCAAATCGCTTGAAGTTGCGTATCGTGCAGTGCTCAAGATATGCATCGCCACCAACGGCATCAGCAAGCCCATCTTCAATAAGGCAGTAGCGTCCAACAGCATCTTCGCCAAGCATAAGAGCACCCATCCCACATCTCCTTATGCGCGAGAATTCAATTACGCCACAGCGCAATGTGACAGCAAACTCAAGCTTGTTAAGTGAGCCAACATCCTCAAACCAGCAATAGCCAACATAGACTTTCGCCTCAGCGTTTAGAGGCTGTCTCAAATGCTTGAACACACAGTATTTGAAGGAAGTCCCTTTATTTCCAAGCTCATCAGCGGGTCTTGCTGTGCCAGAAACGATTATGCCTGTAGCAGAGCCCTTCCTCCACAAGTCTTCGTTTGCACCTCTGAACAGGATTGGCTTTGTAGCAGTTCCTATGGCTCTCAGCTCACCCATGACGACTATGCTACCTTTCTCACCAAACTCAACAGTAACCTCTGGTTCTATCGTTAGCGTTACACCCTTTGGTATGCGCAACTCGCCATCAATTCGTATAGGGCTGTCCTTGCTTTCCCAAACCTCGCTGCGTTGTAAAACGCCTTGGCGTGCTAAAGAAGCTGCGCATACACCGAAGCTTCCAATCACAGCAGAGAGAAAGAGAACACCCATCATCATGCGAATCATATGAATCACACCCTTCTAAAGGCTCTGTGGGCGTGAGAACTTGGTGAACATGGCAACCACAATAGTCACATCATTTTGATAGCGTTAGGAAAGGAGTGGTTGCCCGTTTGGGCATTTGAAGCGATGTTTTATGAAGCTTATGTTGCAGGCTTGAAATTCTAACACCACGATGCATAGGTATTACCCTCATTGCCCTTTCTTCCCATTCCTTTGGGATGGGCAAGGAAAGGAGGAAAGCAACTACAGGAGCGATATCGCAAATTGAAATTGGATGGCTTAGCTCCCCACGCAATTTCATTGCACCACCAGATGCAATGAACGGTATCAACTTGACTTTGTCGCTATTGCCATAATGTCCTCTGCCTTCACCACCATGATCTGCTGTCACCACAAGCAACAAATCTTCCCACATCTTCATTTCGTTCAACGCCTTTACGATAGCGCCAATATGCTTATCGCATTCTGTGATGGAAGCAAGTTGTGCTTTGCTTCCCCAACCATATTTATGTCCGAGCCAATCTGGATCTGGCATGTGAATGAATAACAATTGCGGTTGAATGCGCTTTAGATAATCAAGTGCGACCGATGTTACTTTTACTGCATTGGCTTTTTTAATCTGCGGTGCATAGTCAACCCACTTCGGATTAGCAAGGTGCAGGAGTTTCTTTTTGCCCACCACGATTGCTGTTTTCATCCCCGCAGCTTTCGCATATGCAAAGAGCGTTCGGCGTTGCACATATCCCCTCTCTGGGATGTAGGTATCAAAGTCAAAGCCGTGAACGGATGGTGGGACGGCTGTGAAGAGCGAGACATGCGCGGGCAATGTTGCGGGTGGGTCAACAGTTACAGCGTTGAGTGAGTAGCAACCATTTTCCATGAGCCAACGGATGTTTGGCGCATTTGCTTCTTTGAGCACCCACGAGGCAAGCCCATCAATGGTGATTATGATCGCCCTCTTAGCAAGCGCTCGCTTCTGGTCACTATAGATAGCCTGTGGGAAGCACAGCAGAACAAGGAACGCTGCTAAAGCTATCTTCTTAACCACATTTAGCTTCGGCTCACCAAACCTGTAGCTCATCACATTTGCGCCCTGCCTAATCGCACCTTTATTTTGAGTAGTTGCTCATTGCGCAAAAGTTCAATTACTGCTTCTGAGTATGGCTCGGCAATCCAAACTTCTCTTATCAGATTTATCCCCGAGTGTATTGGCTTGCCATTGAAGCGGATGATTATATCGCCTGCTTGTATTCCTGCGTTTGCAGCTGGGCTTTGCGGATGGACCTTCAGTATGAGTGCACCTTCCCTCGGCTTTATGCCATAGCGTGCTACTTCTGGCTTGTCTGCACTTTCAACGACTACACCAAGGTAGGCGTGTTCAACTATTCCGCCTCTCATTAACCTATCAAGCAATGCTTTCACAGTGTTGATTGGGATCGCAAAACCAATACCTATTCCAAATCTCTCTCCTGCAGGGTTGTAGATAAATGTGTTGATGCCAATGACCCTACCGTTTAGGTCAAGCAGTGGTCCTCCGCTGTTACCGGGGTTGATGAGGGCGCTCGTCTGAATGTATGAGTGGACGCTTCTCCTGCCTTCAACAGATTCAAACTCCCTTTCCTTTGCGTTGATGAAGCCGATTGTAACCGTTTGTCCAAGCCCAAATGGGTTGCCTATAGCTATCGCCCAATCACCAACTTCAACTGCGTCAGAGTCACCAAACTCAAGTGTTGGTAGAAGCTTGTTTGTGTTCACTTTCAAAACAGCAAGGTCAAGCCATGGGTCAGCACCTACAGTGGTTGCTGTTAGCTCTGTTTTGTCGTGCAATCCGATGCGTATGTTTCTCGCTCCTTCAATCACATGAAAGTTTGTGAGTATGTAGCCATCGCTTCTGAATATGAAGCCAGAACCTATACCTTCCCTTCGTGGCAGTGGTTCCCCAAAGAACTCATGTAGCAACTGCTCAAAAGGGTCAGCCACAACCCTGACAGCTCTTATGTGCACAACGGCAGGTTCGGCTCTCTTAGCTATATTCGCAAACGCCTTCTGCCATGAAGGAGTTTCTGTGCGTGCAACCACGCTGTCAGAAAATAACGAGGGTGTTGGTGGGTTACTCTTAACGCTCTTATGGGCGCTCTCCTTGCCAAGCTTATAGCCACACATGAGTGCGAGGGAAAACACCGCAAATATTGTGAGCATTCGCTTCATGTTCCCTCACCTCACTCATGCAGTCTTTTATCTGACGCTGACTTGTAAGGAGAGCGGTTGAGCACCCTTTTCCTCAAACCATATTTTGCGCATATACACCATGTCCAACTTTAGCGTATATGTTCCAGCCTTCTTAGGCGAGCGCAACGTAACTTCAAACTCAACTATTTCATTTGGCTGTATGTCTTTTGGCATGTTGGCGACAATGGAGCTCTCAACAACGAACCCCTTTTCATCAAGCCACTTACATCCAAGTTGTGTTACTTCGTCACCAGTTGCACGCCATGTGAATGCGCTTTTGTTGCACAGCCGTATCCTAACGGTATAAGCTTGTCCACTGACGAGCTCGCTTGGAATATCATGTGATGCAACCTCGTAATCGTATTCAGCAGTGACAGTGACAGGGACATTCAGCGTAGGTGAACCAACCTTACCAAACCAGCCTATCCCTTCCATATACAAATCCCAACGCAATGTCCATTTACCAGTTAACCTTGGAGCGCAAACTCTCGCTTTAACTTTTACCAGTTCACCAAACTTCACATCCTTTGGCAGAGGTGTCCTAAGCTGCACAACATCTTTAAGTTCATTTCCATTCTCGTCAAGCCAGCAATAGCTTATCGTTACTGGTCGCTCACCGCCAGCCAGCCAAGTCATTGCACCACGATTTACAATCGTGATTTCAACCTCATACTCATGTCCTGCCACCATCGTTGTGGGATGTGAAAGCACTTGGAACTCAGCAGCACATACTTGGCGCTGAACCATTACATCAACTTTGAGCGTTGGCGAACCCATGTGAGAGAAAAGCACATTCCCACCCTTCAACAAATCCCAGTGCAATGTATAGTTCCCAGCAACAGGTGGAGCTTGTATCTTCGCAGCAACTTCAACTGTTTCCCCTGGCATGACATCGTAAGGCATTGGTGTCTCTATTGTTGGTGCAAAAACGCTTTTCCCACTTTCATCGACCCACCGATACACCACGCAAACTCCTCTAATCCCTTTGCTTTCCCACGCGAGTGCCCCTTCATTCTTGAGGCGCAAGTTTACGAGATAAATTTGACCAGGTAGCATTGTTGTTGGGGTGTTGTGCCAAAGGTATACCACTGAATAAGGCGCCTTAACACTCACTGGATAGGCTTCAAATTTACTTCCCATATCGGAGAACCAATGCTGCATATTCCCTTGACCTTGAACGAACATATCCCACACAAGCTTATACTCACCCACAATTGATGGTGAACGCACCCTCGCTATGACCTCAACTGTATCGCCTGCCTTCACCTGTTCCTCAATCAAGTTCATTATCGGTTGTTCATCAAGCTTTGCGCCTTGATGGTCAAGCCAGTGATATGAAAGGTAGACTTTCTCCTTTGTATCCTTTGCGTTCCATGGCATTGCGCCAGTGTTGCGTAGCCTCACTCTGATGGTGTATATTTGGCTTGGAACCATATCTCGTGGTGTGTTGTGCCATATGATTTGTGCAGCGTAGCGTCTCACAACGCGCACTGGTATCGTGAGCGATTGGCAACCCTCCTCTGAAAACCATATGGCGCCACCGTGACATAAGTCCCATTCAAGCGTGTAGCTACCTGCGTCAGCAGGCGCAACAACTGTAGCTACAACTTGAACTTCTTCAGACTCGTTCACGACTTTCGGGATGTTGAAATGACCACCGCGAAGCACAACATTACCTTCCGCATCTCTCCAACGGTAGGAGAGTGTCACTGCATACCTTCCAGATGGTTGCCAGGTGAGCTTCCCGATGTTGCGTAGCTTCACTATGACTTGGACTGAATCTGAGGTGATCATTTCCTCTGGGACTGTGTGCTCAACATACTGGACACCATAAACTCTCTCCGAAAATACCGTTACCCTGTCTTCACCAACATCATCCTCTTCATCGTATACACGTAAGCGTAAGGTGAACGCACCGCTTATTTGGCTTGTATCCAAAGAAGCTATCGGTTCATCGTTTAGCTCACTAACCCCCACTGGCGCTTTAACATCTAACCTTGTCCAATCGCTCGGTTTTAAACCAAGTCCATACTCAAGTGATATGCGTTTTACGTTCCCGTGAGGGACTTTAAAAGTTACCCTCACATTGATAACGCCTTCAACACGCTCACCATTCTTTGGTGATGTTATCTTTGCGTATGGCAAAAGCCTTTCAAGCTGTATGAGGATTATCTCCCTGTTGCCACCAACGAGAGCATCACATGCTATCAAGTCTCCCTTCGGTGACCAGCACGGTGATGATGGTTCATCAAAAGGAAGGGCAAGTGTTTTGCATACGCTTCCATCTGCACTGACTATAACCAATTCGTAAGCCTTGCCCTTTCTCCTGACGGCGCAAAGCCATTCTCCATCTGGTGACCAATACGGCGAGCTACCACCCTGCAATATCAATTTCTCGGTTCGTTCGGATATGTCCATAACATATATGCCTCTTCCCTCATCATCGCCAGAGACAAATGCCAAACGCTTCCCATCCGGAGACCACGCTGGATCCCAAGCGTTGTTTCGTAGCTTAAAAAACTTCTTCTCATCGCCAAGTTCAAGTATCCATATGGCGTCCACTCCATCCCTGTCGGAGACAAAAGCCACCCTCTTGCCGTCCGGTGATATAGCGGGCATCCAGTCAATGCCGGGTGAATCCGTAAGTTGATATAACTTGCAGGTTGTTAGTTCAAGCAGCCAAACATCAATATTGCCTGAGCGGTTGCTCACAAAGGAAAGCAGGTCCACATCTCGTGCTAACGATGGTTTGGCAGCGAACTCACCTACAGATTCACAATGCACGAGTTTCTTCAAATCGCCACTTGAAAGATCAACCATCCATATCTCGTTTTTGCCATCCCTCCCGGAGACAAAAACAAGCTTGCTACCATCGCCAGAGAAACACGGCTGAGCGTCAATCGCCGGTGAGCTTGCTATAACTTTTGTTGAGCTGACCCTTGTTATAGCCAAGCAACAGCTATGCGCTATAAACGCCAGTAGTGCCAGCATAAATCTTAACCGCACCCTTTGCACCTCCTCGTTTCATTTTTTGGTTTTATACGCTTGGCTTAATAGCTTTGCAGATGAGCGAGACACCGAAAGGCAAGTCAATGTATTTTAGCAACGTTGCCTCAAGTTGCAGCATTGCTATCAGTGCTTCATTGAGTGGCTTTGGAAGCTCAATCAAAGCAGTGTGCTTCTTCATGTTGTGTTGTGCAATGAGTTGCAACTTTCGGAATATGAACACGAATGGGAGCAATGGGCATATGGCGTAGGAAAGCTTTTGGGTAACAAAGCCAGCTTTCCTAAGCTTCATCTTGAGCTCGCTCATCGTGTATCTCCTGAAATGTCTTAGAGCCACATCGTGCCCACTCCAAAGGAACATGAAAGCTGGAACGGTCATAATCA
This sequence comes from Candidatus Thermosaccharophagus gerlachensis, assembly GCA_041538025.1. Lineage (GTDB taxonomy): Bacteria > Armatimonadota > Fervidibacteria > Fervidibacterales > Thermosaccharophagaceae > Thermosaccharophagus > Thermosaccharophagus gerlachensis. The sequence continues at coordinate 69,784 of JBGOEV010000002.1, forward strand.
AGAGACCGTTAGGTTTCAGTATTCGCCAGAACTCGCTGAGTGCAGCGACATCATCTTGCAAATGTTCAAGGACATCAAGCGCTGCAACAAGATCAACGCTACAGTTGCGGAAGGGAAGCGAAGATGCATCAGCGCATATGAGATTACCATCCCAATGCTTCTTGCAGATTGAGAGCGCTAACGGCGAGATATCAATACCGATGCATACGCCATACGACGATAGCAACTCTAAGTTGCCACCTGTCCCACATCCAACATCCAATATGATCCTGCATCGGTGCTTTTCAACGCTGTTGAGGAGCATTGCCACTATTTTCCTTCGTCCGACGAACCACCAATATGAGCGCTCAAGGCGATACTGTTCCCAATATTCCCTCTCTTCCAGAATACCTCCACCCCAATCTTCAAGTGCTATCGTGGGATCCTACTCCTTTAGCTCTTGCCCTTCATTCAAAAAGCGCATCAAGAAGTTGAGCACATGGCTAAGTTTGAAGCGCCTTTGATTTCCGGAAGTTCTGTAGTGTTCAAGCAAACCTGAGTTCGTATATCGCCTGACTGTTGTTTGACATACATCAAGCAGGAATGCTACATCCCTTATTGACATATCTGGGTCAAGCAACTTGCTTAGCAATTTCCATTTTGGGCTTTCGTGAGCATGCCTATTGATATCCGTTTGAAGCTTCGCTATTTGGAGCAGTGTTTGCTTAAACAGCTCATCAAGCCTGTTTTGGCTTCTTGGGCTCTTTATGCTTGCCCAAAGTGAACGCCTTCGCTCCAACTGCTTCTTGGTTTCCTCACGCATGCTCAAATCCTCTGTTGTCATTTGTTGCGCTGGTTGCGTTTGCTCTTGGATTACATATGGGCGTTGAGTCGTCGTTTCCCACCGATGGACACCAAGTTGAGCAGGGCGACCCCAAGAGGAAGGTCTTGGGCGAACGAAGCTTTGGCGTGGTTGCTGTTGTGGCTCTGCTTCCTTACTCTCCTTGTCCTTGGCTTCCCCTTTCGCTACCTTCTCCTGCTCCTCCAAATAACGCATCCACTCTTTTAACGACATGCCCCTCTTTCCCTCATCCATCTTTTGTCACCCCTTGAGGATGGTGCTAAAACATAACAGTGCTACAAAGCGCAACGCTTTCTCTGATGGCTATTATATATCATTGCACATCTGACTACAGCACCACCCAAGATGTGCTACAATGACTTGTGGCGCTGTTTTGCTAAGCTTTCTTTTTGGCGTGTTATTTTGCATGCGTTTAAACGATGGGAGGTGAAATTGTTTATGCCAAAACGCTCAAAGGAAGATGAGCAGTCACTGCCCTTGCAAGAGGAAGTCGCCGAGGTATCTGAAGCCCCTTCAACACCACAAGTGACTATCAGCAGTGAAAGGCTGAAAGCGCTTGAAAGCGCAATAAGCCACATTGAGAAGAAGTTCGGTAAAGGGAGCATAATGCGCCTCAGCGACCAACCGACAAAGCTTACAGTTGATGTGATACCGACAGGCTCAATATGGCTTGATATTGCTGTGGGTGTTGGTGGTATACCGAGAGGACGCATAACAGAGATATTTGGACCAGAAGGCTCTGGGAAGACAACTCTTGCGTATCACATAATCGCCGAGGCTCAGAAGATGGGAGGTATAGCTGCGTTCATTGATGCAGAACATGCTATGGACAGGAACTATGTCACAGCATTAGGCATTGACCTTGATAGGCTTTACATCTCCCAACCTGACTCAGGCGAGCAAGCGCTTGAGATCGCAGACGAGCTTGTGCGCAGTGGTGCGGTAGATGTGCTGGTGATTGATTCTGTTGCTGCGCTTGTCCCGAGGGCTGAACTTGAAGGGGAAATGGGAGACCAACACATGGGTTTGCAGGCAAGGCTTATGTCTCAAGCTTTGAGGAAACTCGCGGGCTCAATAAACCGTTCACGCACTGCAGCAGTGCTTGTGAACCAAGTCAGGGAGAAAGTCGGGATAATCTTTGGGAGCCCAGAAGTGACGCCGGGTGGTAGGGCGCTAAAGTTTTGGGCTTCCCTGAGGCTCAGGATAAGCAAGGAGGATTCAATTCGCTCTGGGAATGATGTGATTGGGCTTGTATGCAATGTGAAGGTGGTGAAGAATAAAGTTGCACCACCCTTTAGGGAGGCAACTTTTGAGATACTCTTCGGTAAAGGCATATGCAGATACAGCAACATTTTGGATGTGGCAGTGCAATATGAAATTGTGAACAAGGTGGGGGCTTGGTATAGCTACAAAGATGAGCGTCTTGGGCAAGGAAGGGAAAACGCATGGCGCTACCTTGAGCAACACCCCGAGCTGGCAGCCGAAATTGAGGTTCAAATACGCAAGATGGCAAGGATACCAATACCATCTTGGCTTGAGGAGCTCGCTGCAAAGCGTTCAAAGGCTGCAGTCGGGGTTAGCGAGTAGCAATGCTAAGTGAGCGTTTGGCTGGTTTACCCTTCCTTGCTTCAAAGAAGGGTGAGTAGCCGATGGGTAGGTCAAGGGGAGTAAGACGTAAAAGTGCAATTGATTATTGCATGCGTTTGCTTTCTCGCAGGCAATACAGTAGCCGTGAGCTTGAGGTGAAGTTGCAAAAGCGTGGCTATAGTGAGCAGACTATAGCCAGAACAATCGCGAGGTTGAAGGAAATTGGCTTGGTTAACGATTATAGTCTTGCTGCCGATATTGTTCGGTCTGCTATTGAGCGTCGCAATAAGGGCAGGTATGCACTCATAGCCGAGATGAAAAGGCTGATGCTTCCAGAGGAGTGCATACAAGGCGCTATTTCGGCTTTTGACGAGTTTGAAGAAGCCAAGATAGCGACTGAGCTTTTACGCAAATGGCTGGGTAAAAGGAACTTGCCAAGCGAGACTGATGGGGCAACGAATGAAGAGATCAAGAAGCTAAAGAGGCGTATGATGGAGCGGTTGTTAATGCGTGGGTTTAGTGTGAAAGCTATAGCGCTTGCGTTCAATCACATCGGGTGGAGATTCTTTGAAAGCAGTGAGTGGATACATGAACGTTCACCAAGTCAAGCCTTCACTCGCGATGAACCTACATAAGTTCGTCAAATGATTGGGCAGTTGAACAGACTCTGCTAAGCCCCAAAGCCTACCCTCGGCTACCCCCAAAGACCAAAGGGGGTGAAGAAAGTGAACGCACAATCATTTGCTGTCCTGCTCTCATTAAGCCTGCTCGTTGGTTTCCTCTTTGGTGCAGCGCTTGGTTACTTAGCTTTGTTAGTGCACAAACGCAAAAGCGAGATGGAATTGCAACAGAGGGAGAAAGACTTGAGAGAAGCCGAACAGAGGAGCATCCAAGAAATCCTTCGTGCGCAGGAGGAGTTGCAGCATCTTAGAGTTGAGTTTGAACAAGAGCAGAGGGAGAGACGCAAAGAACTGCAGCGCCTTGAGGAACGCTTGAGGGATAAGGAGGATTTGCTCACACAGAAGGAAAGAGCGCTTGAGAGCCGTGAGGCGGAACTAAAAAAGTATGAGCAAGCGCTTGCCGAACACAAGAAGGAGCTTGAGGGATTGGAAGCCGAGTATAAGCGCAAGCTTGAAGAGGTTGCAGGTCTTTCAACTGTTGAGGCTAAGAAGTTACTGCTTGCGGTCCTTGAGGAAGAGCTGGCTGATGAAGTTATGAGGCGTATTGCGGAAGCCGAAGAGAAAGCGAAGGAAGAGGCTGAGAGGAGGGCGCAGGAGATACTCGTAACAGCCATGCAAAGGTGTGCTGTCCAAGTTGCGACAACTTCAACTGTAACCGTTATCCCGCTCCCAAATGAGGAGATGAAAGGAAGGATAATCGGGCGAGAGGGACGCAACATTAGAACCTTTGAGATGCTGACAGGGGTGGATGTAGTGATTGATGATACTCCAGAAACGATTGTCCTTTCGTCCTTTGACCCTATTAGGCGTGAAATAGCAAAAGTAGCTATGGAGATGCTGATTGCTGATGGCAGAATCCACCCAGCGAGCATTGAAGAGGCAGTTGAGAAGGCACGCCAAGATGTTGAGGCTCGGATGATGAAAGCTGCAGAATCGGCTTTAATGGAAACAGGGGTGAGTGGGGTACCACAAGGTCTTATGAAGTTGCTTGGCAGGCTGGCGTTTAGAGCGAGCTTTGGGCAAAGCGTTCTTTGGCACTCTGTTGAAGTAGCTATACTTGCTGGGGCTATGGCTGGTGAGATAGGCGCTGATGTTGAGGTTGCAAAAAGAGCAGGTCTGTTTCATGATATCGGAAAAGCAGTTGACCATCAGGTTGATGGAGGACATGTTCAAATTGGTGCTGAGATACTGAGAAGATATGGAGAGAGTGGGAAGGTTATAAAGGCGATGCTCGCTCACCATGAGGATGTTGAGCCAGAGAGTGTTGAGGCAGTCCTCATTGCCTTAGCTGATGCTATATCAGCATCACGACCGGGCGCAAGGAGGGAAAGCTTTGAGGCTTACATACGCAGGCTGCAAAAGATGGAGGAGATAGCGCTATCATTTGATGGTGTCCAAAAAGCTTATGCGATAAGGGCTGGAAGAGAAATACGCGTCATCGTTAACCCAGACAGGGTTGATGACATTCGCCTTATAAAGCTTGCACGAGATGTAGCGAAGGCGATCGAAGAGCAGTGCGAATACCCAGGGCAAGTGAAGGTTGTCGTCATAAGGGAAAGAAGGCATGTTGAGTATGCTCGTTAAACTGAAAGGCTTGGTGGGGAGAGGCATGCGTATACTTTGCGTAGGGGATGTTGTTGGCAGGGTTGGTAGAAGAACCCTTCATAAGCTTTTGCCGAGGCTGAGGGAGGAATACGCTATTGACTTTGTTATCGCCAACGGTGAGAACGCTTCTGGCGGGCTTGGTATAACACCACAGGCTGTTGATGAAATGCTCAATGCTGGTGCCGATTGCATCACAACTGGGAATCACATTTGGCGCTACAAAGAGATTATTGAACGGCTAACTAAGGACGAGAGAGTCCTGAGACCAGCTAACTACCCTAAGGAAGCGCCGGGGTATGGTTGGGCAATGTTTCGTGTTGCTGACAAGGCTATATGCGTTGTGTGCATTGTCGGGCTCGTGTTCATGGAGGCACTTGAGTGCCCATTTAGGACGATTGACAGGATATTGGACGAAGTGAGCGCCAAGACGAACATAATTGTCGTTGATTTCCATGCTGAAGCAACCTCTGAGAAACAAGCTTTTGCAAGATATGTTGATGGGAGGGTGAGTATTGTCTTTGGGACGCATACACACGTGATGACAGCCGATGAACGCATACTCCCAAAGGGCACTGCTTACATAACCGATGTGGGTATGACTGGACCTTTAGAGAGCGTTATCGGTGTCAAGCCAGAGCTAATCATACAAAGGTTTGTGACGAAGTTGCCAGTAAAATTTGAGGTGGCAACTGGTAACGGGGTTTTGTCTTCTGTGCTCGTTGATGTGGATGATGTAACTGGTAAGGCAAAATCAATACAGCGTTTGGTTGTCATGGAACCGGAAGGTGAGCAAGTTTAGGGTGGTATGTCATCCTTGCATTGTTTGCTCAAAGAAGCTAAATTGTGTATTTGAGCGACGCTAAGTGTCGTTGTCTCTTCAGCTGCTATAGCAAGGGGGAGTTAGATGGAAAAGGCACAACAAGGAAGGTGGCATAGAAAGAATAATTCACGACAGCAAAGAATAACAAAGCACAGGGGCGGATCGGATATGGCTCAACGGGAACACCATAAGCAAGACCGCACAGAAGTTTTAAGGGTTTCATCAAAGTCAAAACCAAACGCCGTTGCTGGTGCTGTCGCTGGCGTCATCCGTGAGAAGGGTAGAGTGGAAATACAAATCATAGGCGCTGGCGCACTCAACCAAGCAATAAAAGCAATCGCGATAGCAAGAGGCTTCTTAGCGCCATCTGGCATTGATATAGTCTGCATACCGTCATTTTGCGATGTAGTAATAGATGGACAAGAAAGGACTGCTATTAGGCTTGTAGTTGAAGCACGCACATAGCCTGTTGATCCCGAGAACAAAGCATGGGCTTGCAGTAAGAAGGGGTATACTTTGTGCTGTAGCTCACTTTTGGGCGAGATTAAATCTTGCTTGCAAAGCGCTTCCCAAAGATGCGCCTCCTTATCATTGTCAATTCAATCGTAGCTCAAACTCATCCAGAGCAAGTTGAAAAGGCGATAAGGTTACTTCGTAACTCTTGCGTGGAGTCCCGCGTAACTGAAACTGGTAAGCCTGTAGAAGCTACAAAGATAGCGCTTAGAGCGAGGTATGATGATATTGACCGTGTGGTCGTCATAGGTGGCGATGGGACAATAAACGAAGTTGTGAACGGGCTTGTTGGCTCAAAAATACCGATAGCTGTCATACCGCTTGGCACCGGAAACACTTTTGCCACTAACTTTCATATCCCATTGTCTCTCCACGAAGCTTGCGAGGTGGCAGTTGGTAGTAACATCATCTCCATAGATGTGGGGTTGCTAAATCATCGTTATTTTGCCTGTGTGGCAGGTATTGGGTTTGATGCACATGTGCTTCATCAACTACAACCAACTTTCAAACGCAGGTTTGGGAAATGGGCGTATGCTATAGCCTCGTTAAGGCATCTGCTTCGTTACAGACCTTCATTGGTTGAAGTCAGGATAGACGGTTGGGAGCGTTTTAAAACCGATGCATGGCTTACCGTCATAAGCAATGTCCCAACATATGCTTTGAACTTCAAGTTCACACCGAAAGCGAGCCCATGCGATGGTTACATTGATGTATGCATCTTCTTTGCGCGGAGTCGCATTGAAAGGTTGAAGCAAGCTGCCCTTTCACTTTTGGGCTATCATGTGCATCTGAACAGTGTCCTTTACAGGCGCGCAAAGTGGTTGGAATTGGTGAGCTCTCCGAGAGTCCTTGCGCACGTTGATGGTGAACCGATATGTTTAACCCCTGTAAGTGCTCGTGTGATACCGCATTCGTTGAATGTCGTCGTTCCTAAGGATTGGGCTGATACGGCAAAGGTAGTGCAATGATGCATCCTTGATACCAAGCTAAGTGGAGGTGAAGAGGTATGGAGCGTGTTAGGGTAGCCGTTATAGGTGCAGGTGGAATATTTCGTGGCGCACATCTTCCAGCGTATCCGCAAATACCGGAAGCGAAGTTGGTAGCGCTCTGCGATATCAGCGAAGCAAGTTTGATGGAGTCGCTCAAGGCAGTTAAGCATGTGTATGAGAAACAAGCGAGCCACCTTAGGGAATCTGGTAGGGGTGAGTTAGCCGAGGAGCTCCTCAAGGATGTTGAAGAATTGAAGTTGTATCGTGATTACGAGCAGATGTTGAAAGAGGTCAAGCCAGATGTAGTTGATATTTGCACGATGCCAAATGCGCATGCGCCAGCTGCCATTGCATCGCTGAGGTCTGGGGCACATGTTATGTGTGAGAAGCCGATGTGCAGGACATGGCTTGAATGCATGGATGTTGTTGAAGCAGTTGAAGAGACTGGGCGTTTCTACCAGCACAATGAAAACTGGATTTACGACCCTCTATATCACACATTGCGCAGGCTAATCCAACGTGGTGTATTTGGTGAACTGCAATTCATCTCTTTGAGTTGCTCACACCAAGGTCCAGAGAATAGGTCTTCATTTTGGGATCCGATGGTAAGTGGGGGTGGCTCGCTTGTTGATATGGCTGTGCATGCTATTACGACAGCATGGTTCTTGGCTGGGTTTGATATGAAGCCAACATGGGTGAAAGCTGCAGAACCATACGGCATATGCATAAAGGTGAAGGAACGCATCATTGCCAATATGCCAAGCGAGATTGAAGTTGAAGACGATGCACATTTGCTTGTGCATTTTGAGGATGTGAACTTAGGAAGGTGGACTGACGCTCATGTTGAAGGTTCTTGGAGCGGGAAGGACGCTATTGATGGATTGTTTGTCGGGACACAGGCAATAGCTCGTCCTAAGTTCACGGATGGGAAAATGCAAATAGAGATCACGGACCCGTTTGGCTATTCAACGGGTGTTGATGTGAGCGGTCCTAATTGGACTCATTGGCCATCAAGTTTCTATGGTGAGATAAGGACGATGATTGAGTGTGTGCTCCAAAACCGAAAACCGATATGCGACCACATTGTGGGCGCGGAAACGCAGGCTATTACCGGGGCAGCATACCTTTCACAGCTTGAGGGTATGAGGAAGGTAACGCTTGATGAATACAAAGATTGGGCAAACGCCATAAAGAAGAAGGCAAAGAAAAACGCAAGCGAGGTGTTGATCAGAGAACAGCTTAAGGCGCTCAGGCATTGGCGCAAGGGCAGGTGAACTTTTCTGAGGATGAGCTTTTTGAAGGAGGCAAATGAAGCAGTCATATTGTGTGCTGGTAAATCAACTCGCACATACCCGTTAACGCTGCGCAAGCCGAAGCCGATGCTTAAAGTGGCTGGGAAAAGAGTAATTGAGTATTTGTTGAGCCAATTGAGAGGTCTTGTAAGTAGGGCAGTGATAGTGATCGGGTTCGAGGGACGGCAAATTGTGGAGGCGCTCGGTAAACGGTTTTTTGATGTGGAGCTAACATATGTTGAACAAGCGGAACAGAAGGGAACTGGTGATGCTCTCCTATGTGCCGAAAAACATGTTGGGGAACGATTCATCTTACTCAACGGGGATGACCTGCTTAAGCGTCATGCTATAAGAGCGCTTAAGGGACATGAGATATGCGTGCTTGCAGCACCGCATGAGCAACCGTGGCGGTTTGGTGTGCTGTCCGTTGATGGCGAATTCGTTAATGCGATAATAGAGAAGCCGAAGGACGCGCCTCCAAAAAGCCTCGTCAGCACGGGTGCATATGCCTTAACACGAATCGTCTTTGAATTGCTCAGGGAGATAGAGGCAAGCGAGACGCAAGAGCTTATGTTTACCCAAGTTGTTCCAAAGCTTTCCTCGCTTGGTCTGCGATACGAAGTAACAGAAGATGGATGGATGCCGATAACATACCCTTGGGATATCCTGCGCTGTGCTAAGTGGCTAATGGATGAATTGAGGGAGCAATGCATAAGTGGTTGGCTTGGCAAAGGTGTGAAGGTTTTTGGTGCTGTAGAAAGTGGTTGTGATTGCATTATTGGTGATGGGGTGATCATCGTTGGACCTTCTGTGCTCGGTAGCTATGTGACTGTAGGCGAGCGCTCAAAGCTAATGCGCTGTGCTGTAGGTGACAATGTTAGCATAGGGCAAAATTGCGAGCTTGAAGAATGTGTCATAGGCGACGGTGTAAGAATAGGAAACAATGTCAGAATGAAAAGATCCGTCGTCGGTGATAGAGCAGTTATTGGTGATGGTGTCCTGACGCATACTCGCCAATGCCGTAGTGGGAATGTGCTTTCATTCGTGAGGGGCGAGTGGATTGATACTGGGTTTGATGAGCTTGGCGCCTTCATTGGCGATGACGCGGTAATCGAAGATGGATGCAAGTTAATGGCGGGTGTCAAAGTGTGGGCTAATGTTGTGATACCTTCAAACAGCGTTGTTGATGCTGATGCAATTGAATAGCAAAACAAAGGTGTTGTTATTAAATGGTTGACAGCCATGCCCACTTGAATCATCCGGCAATTCGCGGTGACCTTGAAGCAGTCTTGGAAAGGGCAACAGAACGTGGAGTGCAAGCGATCATAAATGTTGGTTATGATTTGAGCTCAAGCGAAGTTGCGGTTGAGCAAGCTGTGAGATTTAAGGGCTTTGTTTGGGCATCCGTTGGTATACACCCGCACAATGCAACCTCGCTTACAAAGGAGGCGCTGGCAAGATTAAAAGAACTTGCATTAAATGATGTTGTAGTAGCAGTGGGCGAAACGGGTCTTGATTTCTACCGCAACCTCTCACCCAAGCATGAGCAATTCAAAGCATTTGAAGCACAACTTGAGCTCGCATGTGAAGTGAAAAAACCAGTGATAATACATATGCGCAACTCTGCATCAGAAGTGCTCAATGTAGTGAGCAATTACAAAGGTTTGCTCAAAGGGCTTGTTGCTCACTGCTTCAGCGGTGATGAGGCTATAGCAACAGAGTTTGTTGAGCTTGGTTTTCACATTGGTGTGGCAGGCAATATAACTTTTAAGAGTTCAGGCGAGCTACAAAAGGTAATTCGCTCCATACCGCTTGATAGATTACTCGCAGAAACTGATTCACCCTACCTTGCGCCGGTTCCTCATAGGGGTAAGAGGAATGAGCCAGCATATTTGATGCATGTAGTTGAATCCATTGCAACTGCGTTGGGAATGCCGACAAAAGATATCGCTGATGTAACCGCACGAAACGCTGTTTTGCTCTTTAACCTCCGAGCATCAAAACGATGACGGGAGTGAATGAGCTAATTTATCAACGGAGCTCAAGCTGGTGTGATGCCTTTTTCCTTTGGTATCATGGTTGGGTCAAGGTTTTTGAGCATCTCTAAAGATGCTTCACTGAGGTAAAAACCTCTTTCGCTGAGCGCCTTTATTGGGTCCCTGAGGAGCTTTGTCCTGAAGACGGGGTCTTCAGCGCTCAACATGAAGACCTGTTGTAGCTGAATTTCATCAAGCTGTTGTATAGCAGCCCTCGCAGGCTCTGAAAGAATCCCGTTTGGCTCTAATGCTATGACGCGTTGATACTCGTGCATCGCTTTTGCGTATGCTCCCTTTTGATGATACAGTGTGGCTAACTTAAACCTTGTAAACACATCAGTTGGAGCTATATGAGCTAATCGCACGAGCACCTGTATTGCCTCATCCAATTCGCCAAGCTGAAGGTATGCGAAGGCGAGTATGTCGAGAAGCAATGGGTCGTTTTTATTTTTCTTCAAAGCCTCCTTACAGTGCTCCACGACCTTAGCGTAGTTTCCGATATCCATGTAAAGTTCAGCGAGGGCAATCCTTATGTTTGGGTCGTCTGATTCTTTTAGAACCTCCTCCATTAAACTGATGGCTTTCTTTGTTTCACCAAGGATGCGGAATAGCTCGGAAGCTTTCACCTTGAGCTGTAAGTCTTGCACAGCGCTTGATAACGCTGTCAGGAGTGCATTGAGGGCACCGTTTATATCACCCATCTCTTTCAAGCTCTCCGCAAGAAGCACGTGAGCATCAATGAGTTTGCTATCAAGCGAGATCGCTCTCAAGGAACAATCCTTCGCCAGCTTATATGCACCTATTTCAAATGCCATCTTGGCGAGCTGAAGTAGCATTGCAGCATTATCCTTATAGCCATTTTTTGCTCGCTTTATCTCCTTGACAGCCTCATCATAACGCTTCAGACCGATCAAAGCCTGTGCTCTTAAATAACTGCACATCGGGTTTCGTGGGAAGTTCTTGCAGGCGTCATTAGTGTAGGTGAGTGCTTCCTCGTAACGCTGGAGGGCGTTTAATGCATAGGCAATGTTCATGAGCAAGCTAAACTGTAGTTTCTTAAGCTCCTTCTTTTCCCTCGCAGTGCATAGGCAATGCTTTATCACCTCACGGGCATTGATAAGCTCTTCGAGAGCGCTTTCATGCTCACCTTTTGAAATGAGCTCGGCAGCCCTTTTAAGTTTCTCTTCAACTATCTTGACTGCTTCTCCGCTCATGGCTTAGAGATATTTCACCTCGGTTCCCAGAGTTCATTTAGATTGTGCTCTTTAACTAATGTTGTTTTCGGCTCCATCACCTTTCCCATCTATTGTAGCATCGGTTGTCACACTCGCTGTTTGAACCTCGCTTGTTGTCTTCCCTCTCATTTCAGCGATGATTTGATCAATCTCGTCTCCCGAAAGGCTTTCCTTTTCCATCAAGCGCTCTACTATGCGTTCAAGTATGTCTTTGTTTTGCTCAACCAACCTTTTGGCTCTCTCGTAACACTCAGTTATGATGGCTTTCACTTCCCTGTCTATCTCGTTAGCCATTGCCTCGCTATAGTTCCTGTCCTCAACCAAGTCCCTGCCCAAAAATATTGGACCTGTTCTCCTTCCCAGTGTCATTGGTCCGAGACTTGACATGCCAAACTCGCAAACCATCCTTCGCGCCATTTCGGAAGCTTGTTCAAGGTCGCTTTGAGCACCTGTTGTTACTTCACCAAATATGATTTCCTCTACGACCCTCCCAGCAAGTAGCCCAGTTATCTGGTCAAGCAGTTCGCTCTTTGTCCAAAGGTGTTTATCCTCCCATGGGAATTGCAATGTGTATCCGAGCGCCATACCACGCGGTATCACTGTCACTTTGCGCACCTGCTGACCATGTGGTAGCAACTTTGATACGAGAGCATGCCCAGCTTCATGATACGCAAGTATGCGCTTTTCGTTATCGCTGAGGCGTTTGCTTTTTCTCTCTGGACCTGCTGCCACTTTCTCGAGCGCTTCTTCAAATTCAGCCATGCTAATCTTCTCTTTGTTTCTCCTTGCAGCCAATATAGCTGCCTCATTAACCATGTTCGCCAAATCAGCACCAGAGAAGCCGGGCGTCATCTTTGCCAGAACATCAAGGTCAACATCACTGTCAAGTGGTTTACCCCTCACATGGACCTTTAGGATTTGCTTCCTTGCTTCAGCGTCTGGGTAGTCAACGACTATGCGCCTGTCAAACCTCCCCGGGCGTAAGAGCGCAGGGTCAAGCACATCTGGTCTGTTAGTTGCAGCCATCAGCACAATACCAGTGTTAGGATCAAAACCATCCATCTCTACGAGCAGTTGGTTGAGTGTTTGTTCCCTCTCATCATGTCCCCCGCCTAATCCAGCGAACCTGAGTCTACCAACAGCATCAAGTTCATCAATGAAGATGATGCATGGCTTTAGTGCTTTCGCCTGCTCAAAGAGGTCTCTAACCCTTGCTGCACCTACTCCGACAAACATCTCAACGAACTCAGAGCCACTGGCATGTATGAACGGCACATCAGCTTCACCAGCTACAGCCCTTGCAAGGAGTGTCTTACCACACCCAGGTGGTCCAAGGAGCAATATTCCCTTAGGCATGTTTGCGCCCAAGGCTTGAAACCTTTGCGGGTTCTTGAGGAACTCTATTACCTCACGCAGTTCCTCTTTAGCTTCATCGCATCCTGCAACATCTTCAAATGTGACCCTCTTCTGACCCTTGACATACCTCTTTGCCCTGCTACGTGCAAACGAAAGTGCTTGACTGCTTGAATATGTCATCTGGCGCAGTAGGAAGCTAATGATGCCAAACATGAAGAGCATTAATACGATAAACATCAGGATGTTGCCAGCGCTCTCCCAAGAAGGGCGTGGCTTAAAGCGCACGTTCACTTTGTGTTCATTAAGGAAGCTCAAAAGTTCATTGAGCGCTTGTTCGGGAGGGAGCTGGACCTTAAAGTTTTTATTCACCTTCTTGAAAGTCCCAATCGCCCTATCACCTGTTATCGTTACTTCTGCGACATTCCCTGCTGCCACTTCGTTTCGGAAATCGCTATAAGATAGCTCAATCGTTTGGAAGCCAGGCAAACGACCGACTTGTGCAAGGAAGCTCAGACCAACCGCTATTAAGACCATTAGCAAAAGAATTCTAACCATGCGTCCCATATCTTTTTCTCACCTACAGAATAATTTTTCGGTGGCACTTACAACCACCCTGCAAGGTCTCATCCCATTATCCAAGTATACCACCAGCCAAGGCACTATCTTTTTAGATGCTTCTTTAGCCTCTCAGTTTACATAGCGTTACAAAGTGCCCCTCGGTCAGCAATACGCATTTTGAGGGCATCGTTAGCATAGCTTTGTCGCTCCTTCGCCTTATCAAATCAACGGCTTTATCAATGTGCTCCATTGTTAAGGTGAAGTTCTCGCCTTGGATTCTTTGCCAAAGCGCTCTAATGATGCGCCTTTGTATTGCGAGTGGTTGCCTTAGGAATGCATCCCTTGAGATGCACAAGTATCCATCACCTTCTTCAACCAATGCTTCTTGCATAGCTTGTTGGGTTGCAGCCTCAAGAAATTCGTTATCGGCACGCAGAAGTTCAATCATCCTCAGCACTGCAACATCAGCGTCCGAATAGAGATTTTCTTTCACGAGCTTAAGGAGTTTTAAGCGGATGAAGTTGCGCCTTATCGTTGGGTCAAAGTTTGTAACATCAACCCTCGTTTTAAGCCTGTGTGCCTTACAGTATACTTGCGTTTCGTAGCGCCTGCAATATAGCATCGGGCGGATAAACATGCCATCACTTACGGGTGGTATTCCAAGCAAGCCGTTTAATCCACTCCCTCGGAAAATGTTGAGTAAGACAGTTTCTACCAAATCGTCAGCAGTATGACCGAGTGCAACCTTGCTATAGCCAAGCTCGTTACACAGGGAACGCAAGAATTCATACCTAACAGCCCTGCCAGCTTGCTCAATTGACATCTTCCTACTTTTAGCGACGGAGCGCACATCAACTGTATGGACAGTGCATGGCAAGGAGAAAGAGGATGAAAGCGCTTCAACAAAGCGTGCATCCTCTTCTGCATCTTTGCCTCGGAGCATATGATTTATGTGAGCCACATGAAGCTTGTAGCCGTATTTCTGTGACAGCGTAAGCATGACATGCATCATTGCCACCGAGTCAGCACCACCAGAGACCGCAAGCACAACCCCTTCCCCTTCTTTTAGCATTTGAAAGCGCTTTATAGCCATCTCCGCTTTCACAACGATAGCCATAGGAGCTGGTATATAATCCCACTCGTTGAGTCCATCAATTGCAGCATTCGGCATCTGCCATAGCATGAGATAATCGCTTTGGCTGTTCAGGTCATCCATATCCTATCACCTGCCAGAAATCACAAAGGCATAGCGCAGCTTCAAGCAATGAAACGCTTGTGGTATTCCTTCAACTTCTCCACCCATAGATATGGCACAGCTACATTGCCCAACTCAGCTAACTTAGCTTCATCACCGTGGAAGTCACTTCCGCCAGTTGTGAGCAGGTTCAGGCTTTTCGCTATCTCCATTAAGCGCATACTGCATTCCTTTGACAGGCGTGGGTGTAAAACTTCTATTCCGTCAGCACCAAGCTTTATCACTTCATGGACAAGCTCAAAACCACCGTAATCGCATGGGTGAGCCACAACTGCTAACCCACGAGCACTATGTATAAGCCTTATAGCTTCCGACACAGGTATGCGTTTCCTTGGGACATACGCAGGAGCACCGTTTCTGAGATAGCGTTGAAAAGCATCAATGTAGCTTGATGCAAACCCCTTTGACACGAGAGCCCTTGCAATATGTGGTCTGCCAATTGACTCACCAGATACATATGACAACACATCCTCAATTGTTATCGGTATGCCATGCTCATTCAATTTGGCTATTATTTTGTTCAAGCGCTTCAAACGCTGTTGGCGCATCTCCTCAAGCGCTTCATAGAGGTCTTTTGATGTGTGATCAATGAAGTAGCCAAGAATATGCACTTCTACACCTTTATGCTCGGATGTAAGCTCAATGCCAGGTATGAGCTCAACATCGTTTCTTCCTTCGCGCATGATCTGCAAAGCCAATGCAGTTCCCGCAAGTGAGTCGTGATCTGTTATTGCTATTGCCTTCAAGCCCTTCTTAGCAGCCATGCACATCAATTCCTCAACGCTATATAGACCATCAGAGCAGGACGAATGCACATGGAGATCAGCAAACCCAATTTCCTCGTTCATGTCCTTTCAAGCGCCTCGTTTTGATTTTTCGTGTATCATTCCTCACGGAGCAGTATGCGTGCATCAAGCACTGATGCCCCTTCACCTTTAGGGAAGACCATAAGCGGGTTTATGTCAAGCTCCTCAATTTCATCAAAATCAATGACGAGCTGTGAGAGCCTACATATGCATTCAACAATCGCATCAATATCGGATGGCGGTTGTCCTCTATAGCCTGAAAGCATCGCCGACGAGCGAATACTTTTAACCATCCTCAATGCTCCAAGCTCCCTAACTGGAGCAACTCTGAATGTCACATCCTTTAACACCTCAACATAGATGCCACCAAGCCCGAACATGAGCATGGGACCAAATATTGGGTCCCTCGTCATCCCGAGGATTGTTTCAACACCCTTCTTAGCCATCTTCTGAATGAGGACACCATCAATGCGCGCATCTGGACACTTCTCGCTCACTTGCTTCATCATCTTTTCAAAAGCATCAATAACGGCACCTTCACTGTCCAAGTTCAAAATAACTCCGCCAACATCAAACTTGTGGATGATGTCTGGTGAGAGTATTTTCATGACCACTGGGTAGCCAATCTCGTTAGCCACTTTAACAGCTTCCTCTGGTGATGACGCTATGCCCCAGAGCATCACCGGAAACTTGTATGCCTCAAGGACTTTCAATGCTTCATCCTCACGCAACAGCCTTCTACCTTCCGACCTTGCCTTAAGTATTATTTCTCTTGCCGTGTTTTTATCAACATCGGCGAAGAACTTGATGTCCGTTCTTGGGCGTGTGAGCCATTTGACAAAACGATACATTGCAGCTAATGCTCTTATCGCTTGCTCTGGGAAGCTGTAATGCGGGATGCCGTTTTCTATGAGCACTTTTATCCCGGGCGAAACATCATACCAACCCATGAACGTAGCCACTATCGGTTTCCCATCCGACTTAGATATGCGCACTATTGTCCTTGCAACTTCCTCAACATCCGTCATCGCTTGAGGTGTTAGGAGAACAGCTATCATATCCACATTTGGGTCTTTCATGACTGCTTCAAGTGCGATCTCATATCGGTCGTGTTGTGCATCACCGATAAGGTCAATCGGGTTTTGGATTGATGCTGCGGGTGGCAATGAAGCCTTTAGCTTCTTCCTTGTCTCCTCAGTTAAGTTGGAGAGTTCAAGCCCGTAGCGAGCGCATGCGTCTGCAGCCATTATTGCTGGACCACCAGCATTGGTTATGATTGCGATTCTTGGACCGTTTGGCAGTGGCTGGTTAACGAAAGCTTCAGCGTAATCAAAGAGCTCCTCAACTGATTCAACCCTTAAAACGCCTGCTTGAGCGAGTATTGCCTCATAGACTTCATCGCTACCTGATAGAGCACCAGTGTGTGATGAAGCAGCCCTTGCACCAGCTGCGGTTCTGCCAGCCTTAATGGCAAGTATTGGTTTTGGTTGTGGCAACTCACCAGTTATAACTCTTGCCACATCAATGAACCTTCTCCCACTCGTTAGCTCTTCAAGATACATCAGGATGACGGATGTCTGAGGGTCTTCAGCGAGTGCCATAAGTATGTCAGCTTCGTCAATGTCAGCTTTATTCCCCATGCTCACAACCTTTGAGAAACCTATTCCTTGTCCGCGAGCATAGTCAAGGACAGCTGTGCAAAGAGCACCACTTTGCGATATGAAAGCTATGCGCCCTTGCTGTGGCATGTTGCCAGCAAAGCTTGCATTCATTGAAATGGCTGGGTCTGTATTTATGACCCCAAGGCAGTTTGGACCTATCAACGCGATGCCATACTTATCGGCTATCTCTTTAAGGCGTCTTTCCCTCTCAATACCTTCGCCACCTATTTCCTTGAAACCTGCGGATATGACGATAGCGCCCTTGACACCTTTCTCGCCACACTCCTCAAGCACTTGAAGGACAATAGGAGCTGGCACAACTATTACGGCTAAGTCAACCTCGTCTGGCACTTCTGTTATGCTTGGGTATGCTTTCACACTCAATATGAATTGAGCTTTCGGATTGACTGGATAAAGCACACCCTTATAGCCACCCATCAAAATGTTTCGGAATATCGATTGCCCAACACTGTTTGGGTCTCTCGAAGCACCTATAACAGCGATTGAGCGTGGACAAAAAACAGGTGTCAAATCTTTCCTTGGTTTGAGGGTATCCATCATGTTGATCAATCCCCCCGATGGTTTTATACGACCCCTCTTTGCTTCATACGCCACCTCATAACATCTAAACCAACTGCAAGGAGTATGAGGAGTCCCTCTATAGCGTTTTCCCAGTAGGATGAGACATGAAGGAAAACGAGAGCATTAGCTATTGTTCCGAGCAACACGATGGCAAGAGAGCTACCAATAACGTTCCCGCTACCTCCGAATATGTTCGTGCCCCCTATGACGGTGCTCGCTATGACGAAGAGTTCAAGCCCGATACCTGCATTTGATTGTATAGCTGTAAACCTTGTGGCGTATAGCCAAGCACCTACCCCTGTCAACGCGCCGCAGATAACAAAACTCATACACCTTGTTAGCGCAACATTTATTCCGCTTAGCCGTGCAGCTTCTGGATTGCTCCCGACAGCGTAAATTGACCTTCCGAAAACAGTATAGCGAAGAGCGAGCGAAGAGAGTATGACGATAACCAAAGCCACATAGACAGGCAATGGAAGTTGAAGGAACTTAAGTTGATATGGGCTATTGAACCATTGTGGTAGGTCAAGAACCCAATACCCACCGGTTGCCCAAAGCACACCACCGCGAATTATACTCATCATGCCAAGTGTCACTATTACGGGAGGTATTGAGAGGTAGACACTTAAAGCACCGTTCACCAACCCACAGAGTGCACCAAGCAAGAGGGACACAAGCGCTATTAAGCCCAACATCAATCCCGACTTAGCTAACACGCCACAAACGATTGAGCACAGCGCAAGTAGAGCACCAACTGAAAGATCAATGCCACCGGAGATGATCACGCATGTCATCCCGATTGCCACAAGCATGCTATATGCGTAGTTGGTCAGTATATCGCTGATGTTTGAAAGTGAGAGGAAATCGGGGCGCTTTAAGGCTGTCAACAGTGAAATAACTATTAGCGAGATGAGCAGTGCTTGTTCCCTCCTGCCAGATAGAAGCAAATTGAGCATGCCTTTTACGAGCATTGTGAATTTGCTTCTTTGAGTGGGCTGTTTTTCTGCGCTCTGTTTATCCGATACTGTTTTAACCAAACCCTTTCCATCAACCCCTATAGCAAGCGATATAACTTTCTCCTGCGTTGCTTCGCTACGGCTCATCTCACCAACTATCCTTCCGTCGCGCATGATGAGCACCCTATCGCTCATCGCCAGTAACTCTGGCAGTTCTGAGGAGATGAGCAATATACCAACGCCTGACTTGGCAAGCTCACCGATGAGCCTGTGCACCTCAGCCTTTGCACCGACATCAATGCCTCTTGTGGGCTCATCAAGTATGAGCAACTTGGGACGACATAGAAGCCACTTCCCTAAAACAACCTTTTGCTGGTTACCTCCAGAGAGGAACCTAACCATCCTCTTCAAATCTGGCGGATGAATCCTCAGGCTTTCAACAATTGCCTTTGATGCATCTTCCTCTCGCCGTATGCTCGTAATGTATGCCTTTGACAGTTGACGCAATACAGCAAGTGTGAGGTTCTCACGCACATTCATTTGTCCTATGATGCCTTGCTTCAGCCTATCTTCAGGAACATAAACTATCCCAAGGCGTATAGCATCAGCTGGGCTTTTTATCTGCACCCTCTCCCCGCAGAAAAACACTTCACCGCTATCTGGTTGCAATATACCAAATATGGCTTGAGCAATAGAGCTTCTCCCAGAGCCAACCAAGCCAGCTATGCCGACAACTTCACCTGAATGAACAGTAAATGAGATGTCGCTGAACCTGTTGCGCATTCTCAAACCTGTCACTTGAAGCAAAACTTCGCCATGCTTTGCTGGTGCTCTCCAATAGTATTGGTCAATTGGGCGTCCAACCATGAGCTGTATCAGGCTTTCTTCATCTACATCTCTAACATCAAATGTGCCGACGTGTTTGCCATCCCTAAGAACCGTAACTCTATCAGCGAGCCTGAACACTTCCTCAATACGATGCGAGATGTAAATTATACCCACACCTCTTCTTTTGAGCTTGATGACGACATCAAAGAGGCGTTCTATCTCAGCTTCTGAGAGTGATGATGTTGGCTCGTCCATGATCAGCAACTTAGCATCTCTTAGAAGCGCTTTGGCTATCTCAACCATCTGGCGTTGTGCCTGCGATAGCTGTGAGACAGGGGAGTTAAGCGGGAGCGATATCCCAACTTGCTCAAGAAGCGAATTAACACGCCTATTGATCTCCCTCCAAGAGATGATGCGAAAAGATTTTGAAAGCATGCTCAGGAAAATGTTTTCAGCAACGCTCAAGTCAGGGCATAGCATTGGTTCTTGATAGATTGTGGCTATGCCAAGTGATAGGGCTTCATTAGGGGTGCGCAATTTCACCTCGTTGCCTTCCCAAATGATCTCCCCTTCGTCTGGTTGGTAGGCACCTGCGATTATCTTTATCAGTGTGCTCTTACCTGCTCCGTTCTCACCAACGATAGCATGCACCTCTCCTCGGCGTATATCAAAATCAACACCATCAAGAGCCACAACACCAGGGAATGTCTTTCTTATCCGTCTAAGCGAGAGCAGTGTTTCTCCTGCACCTATGTTGTGCTGGGTTTGGGCATCGCACATGCCCTTATGGATCACCCGCCGTTTCTCATAGCCTTAACAGCTTTGCATTTCAATTGCTTTACCACTCATAGCACTTTCGTAAACTGCTTCTGCTATTCGCAATGACCAGTAGCCGTCCCAAAGGTCTGGACCACCTGAGGCTTCACCGAGGCAACGCTTGACGAAATGTTCAACTTCGTTAAAGTATCCGAAAGCCCTCCTGCTGTCTATGATGCCAGTCCATGTGGGCGAGAAAACCTTAAGGTATCTCCCCGCATGTGGAGCTGCAGTTACAAAATCCTCTTTCCCCTGCCAGTAAAGCCTCAGCATATCCTCACAAACGACATAGTTCTCATAGCCAACCAGTTCCAGCACCTCGCATATGTCCCTAAACCCTTGCTTGCAATCCAAACTGCTCAAGTAAAGCTGTCCAAGGATGCCAGTTTCAAATTCAATGTTGACGATGAAGAAGAACTGAGTGCTCGTCACCTCTCGATATAGCGCATGAAGCCTTCTCACATCGCCACAGAAGAAGCGCACCAAGTCAAAGATGTGGCAAAGCTGTCCTATGAGCATTGCCTTGCAAGGTTGTTCTATACCCCAGATGCTCGGATAAGGTCCTTGAGCGAACTTGCACCTGACGAAATAAAGGCGACCAAATTCATCACTGCTAACTATCTCCTTCGCCATCCTGTAGACATTGCAAAAGCGCTTCATGAAACCAACTTGCCCAAACACACCTTTTGAATCAGCAAGCTCTGCGAGCTCCTTAGCCTGCTGTGATGTGATAGCTGGTGGCTTCTCAACATACACGGGTATGCCTCTGCTCAGCACTTTTGGAGCAAGCTCATAATGCATTGGTGCAGGTCCGATTATGAACACCCCATCAAGCTCTTCATTCTCAAGCATCCTATCAATGTCGGTGTAGAAGCGTCTTGCACCAAACCTTCTCGCACACTGTTTGGCTTTTTCCTCAACGATGTCGCACACAGCGACTAAGTCAGCAGATGGTATGAAGGCGAAATTCGGCAGTATGGAGCGTGTTGAGAAGTTACCGCAACCAACCACTGCAACCTTCGCCTGCGCTTTGTTATCGTTAGCCATTGCCCGCTCACCTTCCCTTTTTGGCTTCAAGCAATTCTTTTACATGGTCAAGGACACGATGCGCCACTTCAAGCTTGCTCATTTGAGGTAGCTCCTCTGTGACGCCATCGCGCCTAACTATCGTTACTATGTTCGTGTCGGAGGCAAAGCCAGCACCAGGTTGTGTTATGTCGTTTGCGACAACCATGTCTAAGCCTTTTCTCCTCATCTTCTCAACAGCGCCTTTCGTTGGCTCACCATACTCAGCTGCGAAGCCCACGATCAAAATGTCCTTGTAGTTTTCTCTCACGGTAGCCAAAATGTCATGCGTTGGCTCAAGCTCAATTACCAGCTTCTCATTTTCTCCACGCCTCAGCTTCCCTTCAAAAACGCTAACTGGACGAAAGTCACACGGTGCCCCAGCACCTATAACCACATCAAAGTGCTCTTTTGAGAGTTCGTCCAAGACAGCGTTAAGCATCTGTTCGGCGGTGCCCACGGTTACGATTTGAATGCCCTTTGGTGGGCTAACATCAATATGACCGCAAACGAGTGTTACATTTGCACCCCTTTCTGAGGCTGCCTTAGCGATAGCGCATCCCATCTTGCCAGTTGATGGGTTTGAAATGAACCTGACAGCATCAATCGGCTCCCTTGTTGCACCTGCTGTGATGAGCATTCGCACGCCTTCAAGGTCTCGCTTGATCCCTCTTAGTGCATTCTCAATTGCCTCAATGATTTGCTCAACAGAAGCAAGCCTACCTTTACCAAGCCTGCCAGATGCGAGCCATCCAGCTTCTGGCTCAACGATAAACACTCCCCTGCTTCTAAGCAATTCCAAGTTAGCTTGAGTTGTTGGGTGTTCATACATATCGGCATCCATTGCTGGAGCAACCACTATCGGGCAACGAACTGCGAGCATCGTTGTGCTGAGCAGGTCATCCGCTATACCGTGAGCCATCTTTGCTATGATGTTTGCAGTTGCTGGCGCAATCACAACCACATCTGCGCTCTTCGCGAGTTGCAAGTGGGCGAGCGGTGGCTCATTCGGGTTCTCAAATGGGTCGGTAAAAACTGGGTTATTGGAGAGGGTTGCAAATGTAAGTGGCGTGACAAGAGCTGTAGCGTGCTTTGTCATGATTACATGAACCGATGCGCCCCTTTGACGTAGTTGCGAAACAAGTTGAGCAGCTTTGAAGGCAGCTATGCTCCCAGTAACACCAACAAGTATCCGTTTACCTTCAAGGATGTCGTTCATCTTTGCGTCACCTTCCCGAAGCGTTTTTGACATACAGGTATTGGAACACGATGTAATTCCCACCAGCATCAAAAACCTTTATCTCAAGCACATGTTTTCCAGACGGCAATTTCTCAATGGGCACAATTAGCTCCTCATAGCGTGAATCAAAGCTTCCATCACTGCACATAAGCGGACGCCATTCCCCATCATCAACTCTAAATTCAGCCCTCGCAACCCATGTCATTTCATCGCTCACCATTATACGCTGTGGTGGCTCTTTGTAAGCATTAGCAGTTGTTTGAGAATCGGGCTTTTGTTTTTGCTGTTCTGCAATAATCTTGTTTGGTGCTGGCGAGACAACTTTTGGTGGTGTGTTATCAACGACGAAACTTTGCGAGATTGCTTCGGCAGTCTTTGGGTTGAGCGGGTTTCCCAAGGCATCCGAGGCGATGACCTTCAGCATATACACACCATCAGGCACATCCCTTGTATCCCATTCAAGCTTCTGCGCTCGCCAGGCTTGAGAAGGCGGTTTAGTTGATGTTCCACCTTCTTCAAGAAGCTCCTCAGATATCTCAGGTGCAGGTGGCATCTCAACAGTTATCCCTGTCTCGCCTTTCTGTGGTGTTGCTTCCTCACCCTTTGCTTCCTTCTGCGGTGCGCTCTTTTCCTCCTTTGGTTTCATTTGCTTGGCTACAATCCGTTTCCATGTCTTTCCACCGTCGCTTGAACAGTAAAGTTCAAACTCAAGTTCATCACCATTGGCATCAAACGCTTCCCATTCAATCGTCTTCACTTTTGACCATACAACGCCACCAGTTGGTGATGTGATTCTTACACTCGGTGGAACATTGACAGGTGAGAATGAGACCGAAATGCCGTATAGCTTTGCTCTTGCGTTACCTTCAACCTTTAAGCGCAGTTGAAGCGCTCTCGCAAACAGCGAATTGATGATGTAACCGTCTTCCGATTTGGTTGCGCTTCTCCATTCGCTCCATGTTTCATCAGGTATTTCCCCATCACCTGTGCGTGCCTCTATTGAAAGCTTCATATCGTTATCGTTGAAGCACTTCGCCAGTTTCCAACTTGCTGGCACTGGAAGCGTAAGAACTGGCGAGATGTATTCGCCAAACGCTGTCCTGCGCAAGCTAACGAGTTTCCCACTTATCGACATCAAAGCCTTTATGCCGTCAGCGTCATAGAACAACTCTGAGACGCTTTCATTTTGGAGCTTGAGTGCTTCACCACTCGCACCATCGTAGTCAACCAAGTAGAGTGCACTCGGCATTGCACCGCCTGCGATGATGCTCGACTCTTCAAGCGAGCATATCGCAACGATGTGCCTTGATGGCGTATCGTAGAGCAGTTTCACATCGCCATCTCGTGAGATACGCAGGAGCTCACCATGAGGTGTTGTGCCAATGTAGATGTTTCCATGTGCATCAATATGAAGCGAACGAATCGCTCCGCGCTTCGTCTCGTAAATAAGCTTTGATGAACCATCATCACTAACACGCCAAAGCTTACCAAGTGGATACGTGCCCGCATACACTGTCCCATCGTTCCCGACAGCGAGCGACAGCACATGCTCGTCGTCACTTTCAAGGAAGAGCTTTACCTTACCATCTTTTGAAACGCGATAGAGGCGTCCCGGAGAACCTGTGGCGATGACCAAATCACCAGATGGTAGCTCGCTCATAGCCCATATATGCTTGCAGTTAAGCTTGAGCCAAAGCGTTGGATTCTTTTCCGAGCCATTCTCACCGAGGTTAACAGCGTAGATTTCGCCCTCTGGTGAAGTTCCGATAAGCAGTTTTCCATTACTCACAGCCAACGTAGTCGGTATCCGTTGCAATCCATCCCTATCGGTAAACTTGCAAACGACTTTAATGCTGTCCTTGCTAAGCGCGTAGATTGTGCCAGTCAGCCAAGAACAAGCGTAGATGGTGCCATCTTTTAAAGCTACGCCACGCCATATACCTGGGTCATCTATCTGCACCAAATCCATCCTCTCAATACCGAGGCGTATTGTTCCGTCACTTGCCACAAATGTCCCGTTGCATTTGCCCTTTGATAGCTCTTTCTGCGACTTTAGTTCAACGATGCGAGCTCTCATCGCCTTTTCCTGCGCATGGCTTGTGCAAGGTTGCTCTTGCTTACTGCTTTCTGCTTCTGCCTGACTTTGGTCCCCCTGTGCATCGTGGTTCTCTTCGGGAAGTGCCTTTTGCTGTTCATCGTTTGAAAAGTCATCCTGCTCATCTTGTAAGCGAAGCAAGCTTTTCATCTTCCTTGCTTTCAAATGATTCCAAATGTATCCTTCGCTTTGTATGCCAAGCAATTGCCCAAGTTGCTCAATTAGCTCAATTGTTTCCTCAGGAGCGCGCATGCGTGCTTTTTCAAGCTCAGGTGAAGGTTGTGGAACCTCTTTAGCATACTCAGGTTCCACCTTTATGGTTGTGGTCTTGATACCGCGCACAACATAGCCTACATCAATGCGTTCAAATAGCGCCTCATAACCAACATAGAAAGAGGCATCACGCAGAATGTTCATCTCCTCAAGGACGCAGAAAGGTAAATGGTTTGCGAGCTTTCCGTTCACCCATGCGCCCATCGTCGGCAGTTGAACGCAGAGAAGTATTTGGTCATTCCTTTCCTTCAATGTCATTTCTTCAACGAGTTGCTTGAGCGAGTTTGGGCGAGGCTGTAGTATCTCAAAGCGGTTTTTGAGGCGTTGCGCATTAACACCACCAGCAACACCGACCTTGAGGGTGCAAGGGTATGCCACCTTCGGGAGGCGAAGGTTTATCTCCTTCTCTATCCATCCACCTTGGACTTCCCTCAACCTTATTTTGAGCTTAACTTCCTCGCCGGGGCGCGCTACCCTTTTGTCGCACATTATGTGCTCAATCAGTGCTTCACGCTTCTTAGCCATGCTCTCAAGCTTTACAAAAACGCTTTTCACATTTGCTCTCTCAAATCTGTTCTCCTGAAGCAAAAGAAGCGTTTGAGTGATTTCGTCAGCCCATCTTGGTGAACCTCCGAGCAGTATCTGTAGCAACCCAGCGCCATCTTCAACGAACATGTTTTGGCGTCTTATTGGTGGTAGCCCGTCAGCCTTCACCTCGTAATCAACAAATGTTGTTCCGCCTTCGTTTTCACTCGTGACGCTTGTGAAGGCAAGCGTTACAAGCAAGTTGACCAAAGGGACGGTGAGCCTGCGATGCCTGAAAACGGAGAGGGTGAATTTTCTTTCGAGCTCCCTGTCAATGTCCTTCACAGATATGCGCATATCAAGCATGTTCGGGTTTAAGCCGATCATCCCACCGAGAGCGAAAGCTCTATCCTGAGTGAAAGCCCCAACCACCTTAATTGGTGATGCAAGCTTGATTGACATAAGTTGGCTTGGTAATATCCCGTGAACGTAAGCTGTGGTAAGTGGCATGCTTGTTTCGCCTGCAAACAAGAATGGGTGACCGAACGCTATGAGCAGATTGCCTTTGCGGTATGTGACGGTGCCTATTGCTGTAAGCTCAACATCACCGCATGTTAATTGAGCACCAACTGCAGCCCCCGGCTCAAGCGATGCTCTAATTTGCTGTATGTTTGCAGGTCTGCCGGGTGAGAGGATTGGCTCAACAGCGAATGGCTGAAGGAGTTTTCGTAAACGCTCAAGCGAGAACTTCGTCATGCCATGCACAACAAGCGGTGTTGCAATCGGCACAAGCAGTGGCTCTTCATGGTTGCCTCTTAAAGCTTCTTTAACTGGCATGAACATGCTCAACCTGACGGAGCTTATGCGTTTGCCAAATAGATGTAAATCCCCGCAAACTGGTTTTAGCCTTATCGTTTCAGGTGTGCTCGGGAGGCTGACGGAGTGTTCCTTTTTTGGTGAGGCTACAGAATCAACCATGCATTTTATAGGTGTCACTCCAGCCACTGGGAGGCGTGAGAAAGCCCATCCGTATGCAATAGCACCGATGAGCTTTCCAGAGATGTAGACTGGCGAACCACTCATGCCAGAGACTATACCCCATCCTTTCGTCACTATCGGACCACCATCAATGCGCACAAGTATCAAATCCATGCCAAAGTCAACACCTTTAAGGATACCTATTACGGTTACTGGGAATGTGCTGATTGAAGTGCCATTGAATGTGCTTTTACAGTAACCACGCATGCCAGGGCGTATTTGCTCAACTGGGATGTATTCACCCGGAGAAAGAAGGCTCTCCTGCCATGCAGATGTTGATACAGCGATGAGAAGTGTGAAGGCAAAACAAATCGTATTGCCTCGCACAAGACGACGCACAACCATTGTTATTCCTCCCAAGGGCTTGTTGTGGTATTTGACTCTGTAAGGACACTTTTAACAATTGTAACTCAAATGAGATTTTGCTATTGAAGGCAGGTAGGTGGCAAACCCTCGCGATAAGCTTAAAATAGCCCGATATGCATCCCCTAAAAAGTGTGGTGAGAAGGAAGATGGGCGAAGGTGTAATGGTCAAATTGATACCTATTGGCGTTGATGAAGCACTCCTTAGAGAAGTGATTGCGGAAGTTGAGCTTTCGCTACCGGGAGTGAAGTGCACTGTATGTAAGGCTTGCGAAATGAACAGCTTTGACTTCTCGGATGCGTTTAACAAAATGAGGCGACAGTATCTGGCAGATACTATATTGAGGAAGCTCCCAACGCCTTCAGCCAATGAGCGAGTTGTTGGCGTTGTTGGAGTTGATATTTACAGTGGTAGGCTAAATTTTGTCTTCGGCATCGCTGAACTCCCCGGGAAGAGAGCTTTGGTCTCAACATATAGACTCTTGGCTGGTGGCGTGCCAAGAGAAGTTTTCATTGAGCGTCTGATAAAAGAGATAGTTCACGAACTTGGACATACATTTGGCTTGCACCATTGCGAAGATAGCAGATGCGTGATGCGCTTCAGCAACTCAATTGCTGACACCGATTATAAATCAAAGAGGCTATGCGCTAATTGCCTCCACGCTTATCGTGCTCAATTTGGTCGCAGTGTGGCTACCTCACCAAGTTAAACGAGCTTTAACGCTCCTACTCCCTCATACCGCTTGCTACTGTGTTGATTGCAACATGCCGAGATACGCTTTCACAACTGTTTCAACATCGTCTGGGTTGATGAACTTCCCCTTCAATGGGTCTACCTCAAGACTTATGAGCTTGCTCTCCTCACCAACCTTAACAAGATGCTTTCGGCTCCCGTTGACGATGACACAAGGACCTTCAATTTGTCCTTCGCTTAATGCTTTGCGCGCCTCGTCGCTCGTCATTTCAACGATTCTTATGGAGAGTCTTTTTGCGTGTTGTTCTTGTAGTTTCCGAACTCGCTCAACAGCCTCGGGGAAATTCTTTATTGCAGGTGTGTCCTTTAGGGGCATGAAGAAAACAACTTCAACCTTCTCGGTTTGTTTTGCCACCGCTACACCGCTTGTTTCCGTCAGCTCCCTCTTTTTACCAAGCATTTCTGCAACAAGCCTTGTAGCATCTTTTGTTGTTATATTCCTCCAACGCTCTTGCAGGTGCTTGATCGTGCTTTGACTTAATCCACTTCCGTAAGCTTTCTTCAGCTCTTGGTCCAAGAGCTGAATCATCCCTATCACATTTGCCATAGGTCCTTCGGATGCTACTTTGTCGTTAACGAGTATTGTAGCGCAATGGGCATGATGCTTTTCCATCTCCTTGCTACCTTCTGGTGAATGCATGTTATATAGCTCAAGGCGTATGCGCTTCTGCTCGGCATTCGCTACATCAATCAAAAAACCGATGTTGATCATGTGGCAATCAACTTCAAAAGGTAAGAAAGCCTTTATGAGCACTTTGGCATCTTTCTGTCCTTTAATGTAGGGGTTTGGTATGAGCGTCTGTGTTTGACCCGTTGTAGTCAGCTTTGGTGGCAGGCTCTTCAACTCTTGTTCATGGCGATACATGAACACTGATGAGGCAATAACAATAGCTACGAATACACAAAACACAATGCACGCAAACACTTCGGTGAACCTTAAGCGCCTTATAACCATGCCTTTTCTTCACCTCCTAAATCTCGTGTATGTTTACCTCAAGTGTTTTCGTATCAAGCACAGCCACAGTCGCTTTCCCAGTCAGCCACCCACATGCTTCGCCCGGATTGATAATGATGCATTCGTTGGATTGCTCCACAGAAAGTTTGTGCGTGTGCCCGTAAACAATGACATCAAACATGCGACTTGCTTTAAGTGCCTCAATAGCTTCTGGCTCATGCATGACAGCTATTCTTCTCCCATCAACTTCAATCAAGGCTATCTTCGCGTGTAATTCGCCGAAGCCTTCAAGCGCTTTCAATAACCCGATACGCTCACCGTCATTGTTTCCGAACACGCCTATCAGCTTACTCCCAAGTTCGGAAAAGGGTTTTACTGAGAAGGGAGCGATAAAATCTCCTGCATGTATCACAAGCTCAATACCGTTTTCCTTGAAGAGGGAAACAGCTGCCACTATCTTCGTCATATTGTCGTGAGTATCAGCCACAAGTCCTATCTTCATACTGCACACCTCCACCGATTCTATCCAAAAGGTCACCAATGATTAATTGTAGCTTTAAGCGTCGCAGCACAAGCTTTTGTTTTGGGTGTTTTGTTCTTCTTGAACCCTGCCAGTCTACCTTTGATGAGCGAATGTTTTTAGCGCCATGCTATGTGGTATAAACTCAATGGCACTCATAAGCATCTAAATGGAACGGCGGCATCCTTGATACCACCTTACTTCGCCATCCTCACCGCCATCCCAACCCCTCAAGGATGCCGCCGCATATTTAAGCTATCTGTAAGCTGTCAATGCATTTAACTAATTCCTCAGCGAACTCTGAGCAACGCAAAGCCCGCACACCGTCACCCATTTGCCTCGCCAGATCCTGCGTTACTTTACCTGTCTTAATTGTAATACCAAGCGCCTTCCATATCAACAATGCAGCCTCTTTCCAACCAATGTATTGTAGCATCATAGCTGCCGAGAGAATCATTGAACTTGGATTAGCCACATCTTTATGCGCATACTTTGGTGCGCTACCATGTGTTGGCTCAAACAGGGCATGGTAATCGCCGAAGTTAGCCCCCGGAGCCATACCCAGCCCGCCAACCTGTGCTGCACATGCATCGCTGAGATAGTCACCGTTTAGATTTGGGAGAACTAAGACATCGTAATCTTCGGGGCGAGTCAACACCTGTTGGAACATGTTATCAGCAAGCACATCCTTGATTAGGAGCTTACCATCCTTTAGCGTTTCTTCACCTTGCTCAAGTTCCTGTTGCGTCACTACATGTTCCCTGAACTCGCTTACGGCTACTTCGTATGCCCACTTTGCGAACGCTCCTTCAGTGAACTTCATGATATTACCTTTGTGGACGATGGTTATGCTTCTTCTTTTGTTCTCAAGTGCGTAAGCGATGGCTTTACGCATCAGGCGCTTCGTTGCCCTCTCGCTTATTGGTTTGATCCCGATGCCCGAGTCCTCTGGCAACCTTATGCCAAACTCCTCCTTTAGCAGTTGTATGAGGCGCTTTGCGCCATCGCTCCCCATCTCCCACTCAATACCTGCATAAACATCTTCCGTTGTCTCACGAAAGATAACAAGATCAACCTTCTCTGGGTGCTTGACTGGTGATGGAACACCTTCAATCCATCTTATCGGGCGAACACACGCATATAGGTCAAGCTCCCGCCTCAATGTAACATTGAGTGAGCGGTATCCACTAAACGATGGTGTTGTGAGGGGACCTTTTATAGCTACAATGAATTGCTCAATAGCACGCAGTGTATCCTCTGGTAGGAGCTCGCCATAAGTTTGAAGCGCCTTTTCGCCAGCAAACACCTCAAGCCACGAAATGCGTCTCTGCCCATCATATGCTTTGCTGACTGCTGCATCAACAACAGCTCGCGTTGCCTTCCAAATGTCGGAACCTATGCCATCACCTTCAATGAAGGGTATGATCGGATTATCGGGGACATACAATTTACCGTCCTCAACTTTTATTGCCTCTCCATCTTCGGGGAGCCTTAGCCTTTTAAAGCTATGCACCCCTTACACCACCTTGATTGTTCTTTACAATGACATTTGGAGCTGGCGGCGGGATTCGAACCCGCGACCTGGGGATTACAAATCCCCCGCTCTTCCGCTGAGCTACACCAGCTTCGCATTTACATTATAACTAACACAGCCAAACTATGCAACCAACATCACTCAATTGTATTGCCTCTATTTGCCTCACGCCTCTATATTGCCTCACGCATAATGTTTACTGAAGCCGTCAAGGTGTTTTTGAGGTGATGAAATCATGGTCAAGGGCAACGATGCATATTGCAGAGCTGTTATAGGTGTTGATGTCGGCAACACCCGTTTAACTGCAGCCATTGTCACGCCTGATGGCGATATTAGGGCGATGCTAAGGTATCCGACGAAAGCTTCAGAGGGCGCTGATGCATGTTATAGGCAGATTGAAGGAATGCTCCTTTCGCTTTTGGGTGAGGCTGAAAAGCAATCAATCACCATACTCGGCATCGGCGTTGGCTTTGGTGGACCTGTTGATTACAGAACTGGGACAATAATCCGCTCACACCATGTCTTTGGGTGGAGTAGCTTCCCGATGCGCCAAGTGCTCTCAAACCGCTTTGGTATGCCTGTCTTCCTTGATAACGACGCAAATGCTGGTGCGCTCGGCGAGTTGCTCTTTGGAGCTGCAAAGGGACACAAGAATGTGCTCTACGTGAATATAGGCACTGGTATCGGTGGCGCAATCATATCTGACGGAAAGCTGATCAGAGGAGAAAGAAACCTTGCAGGGGAGATAGGGCACATCACAGTGGTTCGTGGAGGTCCAAAATGCGGTTGTGGGAAGTATGGTTGCCTTGAAGCTGTTGCAAGTGGGACTGGTATTGCAAAAAGGGCGATGGAATTGATACGGCAAGGTGAGCTAAAAACAAAGCTGCCGATGGATAGTGTCACATCAAAAGATGTCTTTGAGGCAGCTATGGATGGTGATGAATTGGCGATGAAGGTCGTTGATGAGACAGTAGAGCATCTGGCGCATGGGCTTGGAATAGCAATCACATTGCTAAATCCGAGCATGCTCATAATCGGTGGTGGGCTCTCGGAAGCACCTGAGGAGCTGCTCCTCAACCCATTGAATGAGAGGCTCAAAAACTATGCGTTTGATGTAGCGCTTGAAGGGCTTAAGGTCGTGAATGCCAAATTGCGTTATGATGCAGGTGTGCTTGGAGCAGCAGCACTCGCCATAGTTGGAGGTGAGATGAACGATGATTGATTTAAGCGAGAGGTTGGGTGTAAATGTGAGGCTCGTCAGGAGTGAAGAAGGATGGATGATTGAGCTTGGTGAAGATGTGGTGAGCTCAAAGCCACAACCAAGATACATATCCGAGTTGAAACCTGTGCTGCGCAATCAAGATGCAAACACACCGCATATCCTGTATTGGATGTTTCGCGATGTCAGGGTGAAAGAGGATGAAAGCACGCTTCGTTCCCGTGTGCCGTTATTGCGCTATGACATATCTCTCTTCGTGCCCGGTGTCATGTCAGTTGATGGGTGCGAGAAGGAGGGAGATGAATTCGTCAAGGCGTTCGGACATTACCATCCATACCTTCGCGGGAAGGATCTAACATTCCCAGAAGTTTATGAAGTTGCCTATGGGCGTGTGCTCTTTCTGCTTCAGCAACCGGAGGATGTCTTTCAACCCAAAGAAGGCATAAGGAGGGTAATCATTGTTGAAGTGGACGCGATGGATGAACGAAAACTCGTTGTCATACCGCCGAACTTTGGGCATGTAGCAATAGTAGTTGGGGATGAACCCGTTGTCACATCAAACTGGGTCGCAAGGAACTTTGACTCGCAGTATGCTCCATTCGCTTTGATGCGAGGCGCAGCCTATTACATCGTCAAGAAAGGTAATGGGTGGGCGTATGAGCCAAACCCAAATTATCCACGCCTACCATCTCCTGAGGTTATCAACTCAGCATCACTTGAGACTTTCGGAGTCCCAACTGATTCACCAATCTACGTAGCATGCTTAAGGGAGCCAAGTAAATTCCAATTCCTAATTGAGCCATCTTAGTCAAGCGCCAATGGAGCGCAAAATCTCGCATTCGTTGCGACCATTACTTTGCACAGCTTGATGTGTGTCGTTTTGAAGCACCTTCAGGGAGCATGATCTTGTGCAGATGGGGTGCTAACGCTTCGATGAAGCGCTGTGCTATTCGTTCATAACCCAAATCGTTGGGATGAAGCCCATCCTCGCAAAAGAAGCGCTCATCATACATCTCCTTCACCGACTTGAGGTCAACGAGCACCGCACCACTTTCGCTTGCAAGGCGCTCAATTATAGCGTTGTATGTCCTTGACTGTGTGGCGAGGAAGCGTCGCTCCGGCTCTGGAAGGAGCTTTGCGAAAGGCTGTCTCTCCATCTCTGGCAAATTAGCTATGAGGATGAGCGCACCACTTTTGCTATGTAGCATCAAGAGCATCCACTTAAGTAGCCTCTCAAACGCTTTCGGGTGGACGCGATGCCTAACATCGTTACCGCCAACCCAAATGGAGACCACCGTCGGATTTGAGGCGAGAGCAAGCGGAAGCTGTCTTTGCGCTGCATCTGTTATCCTTGCACCACTCCTTCCGACATTGATCAATCTCCATTTGCGATTGGTGCTCCGCTCAAGATAGCTATGTAGCAAAGTGACGTATCCTTTTTCAAGCGAGCTTGCGCCCGCAGCCTGCGTATCGCTCGCACCAATAGCTACATATGTTGGTTTTTTATGCGCTTCATCAATTTGCTTTACAGCGATGTCACCAGCTCGCCACTTGGAGCAGCCAGACTGAAGCAATATTGCTATCCACCAAACTTTGAAGGAACGCCACAGAGCGCGTAGCTGTTTGAGTATGAAGCAAGCTTTTCGTTTCATGCTTCCTCTTTACTTCGGTCCTATGCCACGAACCTTCAACCTTATGGCATATAATGAGGTGCGAGCCGTCAAGAAGAGCGTCATCATATCGCTATCGCCGAAAGCACAATTCGCTGGTATCTCGGGCAGCTTTATCTTACCAAGCAGTTTGCCGTTGCTGTCAAACACCCACAACCCACCGGGTCCTGTAACATACAAGTTCCCCAACACATCTACCTTCATACCATCTGGCGCACCGGGCTCATTGCTACTCATGTCAGCAAACACATCCCCTCCAGTGAGCCTTCCGTCTTCCATCACATTGAAGAGTCGGACATGCTTCCTTGCCGAATCATCAACATAGAGTCGTTTTTCATCTGGCGAGAGGGCAAGCCCGTTTGGACGATCAAAGTCCTTCGCAACGAGCATTAGCTTTCCATCTGGCGAGATGCAATACAAACCTTGGAAATCAAGTTCACGCTCACTTTGTTTAACGCCATATGGCGGATCGGTGAAGTAGATAAACCCATCTGACCTTACAACGACATCGTTTGGGCTGTTAAGGCGTTTGCCAAGATAACGATCCGCAAGAACAGTTATGCTCCCGTCCTTCTCAGTTCTCGTGACACGCCTGTTGAAGTGCTCACATGCTATCAATCGCCACGATGAATCAAAGGTCAAACCGTTACTCTGCCCACTCGGTTTCCTGAATATCTCGACCTTACCGTTGGGAGACCACTTGTAGATCGTATCTGCAGGTATATCGCTGAAGAGCAAATAACCATCACGATGCCATACAGGTCCTTCGGTGAAGACAAAGCCAGTTGCGAGCTTGAGTGCTACTGCATCTTTCGGGATAAGCTCAAACAAGCGCTCGTTGTGAACCTCAATTGTGATTTGCACTTGCTGTGCACCAGCATATCTTTTTGCGATGTCGCTTTCACCGTGGTATCCAAAGAGCATGTAAAGTAACGGAGCAAAGCACATTGTTACCACTGAGCATCACCCCCGTTGTGTTTTCGCCTTGCTCAAAGCCAACTCAAAAGCCTTTGCTCTCCCAACTATGGCAGGTGCGCTACACTCCCTAATTATCCTTTCAGCAACGCTTCCCCAAAGGAAGCGTGAAAGACCTGTTCGCCCATGTGTCGTCATCACAATCAGGCTTATTTCATTCTCTTCGGTGAACTCAATTATGCCTTCAGCTGCATGGTGGCGTTTCAATGCATGGCAATGCATCTTATCTCTGAGACCGTTTGCTGCTTCAGCCATCGCTTGTAGCTTCGCTTTAACCATTGCTTCAAGCTTGCCCAATGTCTCACGCTCGCTTATAGCCTCAAGCAATTCCATGACATGCAGGACAAACACGCTTGCGCCTATCTCCTTAGCCAACAACACAGCGTATGAGAGAGCCGATGAGCTTGCCTCGGACAAATCTGTTGGGACGAGTATGCGTTCGTATGATGGCTTGCTTGGCTTACTTATTGAGAGGACCGGTCTATCCGAAGCTTGAACAATCCTTGCAGCTGTTGAACCAACAAACCAACCGCTAATGCCACTCTCACCCTTTGTGCCCATCACAATGAGGTCTGTGTCATGAGAACGCGAAAACTCAATTATCGCATGGTGAGCATCGCCCTCAAGGACGAACGGTTCTGCATCAATGCCAGCCAGCTTTAGCTCATCTGCCTTCGCCCTCAGCTTATTCAAAGCCTCCTCTTTCATCCGAGTCATCACGGTGTTCATCAGCACAGGTATGTCGGCAGGGAGTGGTTCAAGCAATTCACCTGCGGTGTATGCCGTAGCGATGTTTGGGACGCAGTGCACAAGTGCGAGCCTTGTCCCGAAACGCTTTAGGAGCGGGAGAAGAAACTCAAGCGCAGCCTCTGAAAGTTCGGAGAAGTCCGTTGCCCATGTAGCATGTTTCCACATCGTTCCGATCACCTCTGTTTCTTTTTGCCCCTCATCAAAACTTTAAGACAGTTTGGCTTTCAGTGACACTTTCGCAACGCTACAGTGACGGGTCTTTCTTTGACATTCCTTATGAGCACAGCGCCGATGAAGAAGTAAACCATGCAGGCAAGGAATGTAAGCCTCCAGCCTGCACCCCTCCCAAAGACGGAGTTGCCTATATCGCCAATGTATCCTCCAACCAAACCAGCCACTGCTTGTGGCAATGTGAAAGCGATATGGAAGACTGCCATGAACTTGGCAGCCAGGTTGAGTGGCACTAAGTTGCATGCCAAAGCCCAATCAACAGCGCTGAATGCTCCAAAGCCGATGCCAAGCATCAGCGCTGCGAACATGGCAGTGGCAACAGATTTTGCGCAGACAAATGCTATACCACCACATATGGCTATTGAGCATGCTATGAAGATGAGCAAGCGCTTGCTAAAAATGTCGGCGAGCTTCCCAGCCGGTGGGATAGCGATTGCGCTCCCAATGAGCGCACATATGCTTATGAATGTTGTGTTTAGGACAATGTCATCGCACTTCAATGTATCACGCACATACCACCTCAAAAACGGTATTGAGCCATAAACACCCATCTGGATGAAAAGGCGAGAGATAAACAGCCACATGAAACTACGATGCTCTATGACATCGCTGAAGCTCATTATCTTCCTGATGTTCTTCACCAATTTGCGAACGGTGACGAACTCGGTTTTTGAAATTGGCTCGTTCACCATAAAGAGTGTGAGGAATGACACAACGAGCAAAAGAGCGTGCGCCAGTAGGAGCAAGATGGAGAGGGCTTGAGCATCGCTCAAATCAAGCAGTCTGTATGCTCTGCCCAAGATGAGCCATGAGGCAACCATTCCAACGGTGTTTCCTATCAACGCCCACATAGCCATATACGCCGATGCTACACCATGTTTGTCTGGTGGTAACACATCTGGTATAAGCGCCTGAAACGGTGCAGCAGCACAGTTGTGTGCGAATTGCAGTAACGAGAAACTTAAGCAGAGCAAATGGAACTCGCTACACCGCAAGAAAATGAACAATGGTGGTGTAGCCAACAATGTCCCAAACACTAAGAATGCCCTTCGCCTGAAGCCGTAAAGTGACAATGAATCGCTCAACGGAGCCACAAGCAGTTGCGTTAAAGTTGATACTGTAGCCCCGATTGCGTTTAGCCATGCGAGTGCCCTGCCAATGTAAGCGGGCTCAAAAAATGCTTCAACGCGTATCTGCAGACCGTGCACAAGCATTATGCTCCAAAAAATGTTAAAGGGGAGCCACCAAAGTGTAACGCCGATGTAGCTTAAGATAGATACATTCTCGTGTGGTTCGTTTCCCTTCGCCCTCTTGGAGTTCATTCTGGAAGGGAAAAGACGACAACGGATTTGTGTAAGATCCGCATCTAAGCTACATCCGAAACCTCAGGCATCTCGCCTTCCTCTTCTGGCTTCTCCTCTTCCTCAAGTAGCTCCTCACCTTCAACCATTCCAACTTGCAACTGCAGTTTGGAGCGGTCTTCAATCCTCGCTATCTTGCCATCGCGTATCCAAACAACTCTGTCCGAAACATCAATCATCTTTAGGTCGTGAGTTGCTGAGATGACTGTTACGCCCTTCTCCTCATTCAGCTCCTTCAGCAGGTCAATTATCTCCCTTCCGGTGCGCAAGTCAAGGTTTCCAGTCGGCTCATCCGCAAGTATGATTGCTGGGTCGTTTGCCAATGCCCTTGCTATAGCCACACGCTGTTGCTGTCCACCAGAAAGCTCAGCTGGTTTGTGATTCCACCTATCTGCAAGCCCAACTCGTTTAAGCAGTTCCATACCTCTATCAAGCTTTTCATCTTCAGGTATGCCAGCGAATGTCATCGGGAGGGTCACATTCTCAAGTGCTGTCATCACTGGTATGAGGTTAAATGTCTGAAAGATGTAACCAATCTTTCGGCAGCGAAGCCACGCAAGCTCATATGCATCAAGTTGAGCTAAGTCAACCTCATCTATGAAGACAGTTCCCTCAGATGGCTTATCAAGTCCGCCAATCATGTTGAATAGTGTTGACTTCCCTGACCCTGAAGGTCCCATGATTGACACATACTCTCCCCTCTTTATGTCAAGGTCAATCCCTCTTAGCGCCCACACCTTCACCTTGCCCATCACATAGACCTTGTGCAAGTTACGGCAGCGAACCGTGTATTCAACAACTTGCTCATTGCTCTTCTCTTGAGCTATGCTCTCATTTGTGCGTTTGTTTTGCATTGCCATCATTTATCCCTCCCGTTTAAGTTTTAAATCCAGAGCCACGATGCCTGCAAATTGAAATTTAAATCTCGGTCCTTAATGCAGCTGCAGCTGGCAACTTAGCAGCGTATCTTGCTGGTGGAACACCAGCAAGTATTGATAATATGGTTCCAGCAGCGACCGAAATAATCAGCCAGCCTATCAACCCGATACCATGTTCGCCATAGATTGCCCATTGCGTGTTTACCCAAACATGCCACCCTATGCCAAAGCTTGCTCTTAGCATCGCAACGAGTAGCCCGATGACGGCGCCGATAGCTGACCCGATAAATCCCATCAAGCCCGCTTCGATCAAGAAGAGGCGAATGATAAACTCATCAAGTGCCCCAAGACATTTCATCGTGCCTATCTCACGGTAGCGTTCCATAACTCCCATCAGCATTGAGTTGACTATACCAACAAAGCAAATCAGCATAGCCATGCTGACAAGCCAATTGTATCTTGCGATATCTTCAGGTGTTAGCTGGAAGCCAACTTGAGTCTTGGCTACAGAACGAGCTATCGTGATCATCGTGGCTACGAACATCAGAAATGCAACGCTAAGGAATGTTGTTGAAGCATTAATGAGGGCTCTACCAAACCTTATAAGTATGTTTCTGGCGCAGATCCTGAAAGCGTCACGCCACGGTAGTTTGATCCTTCGCTTTATCTCTTCCCTCGTCAATCCGAATATGCGCTCTTTAGCTGCTGCCATGCTTCTCCCTGCCCTCCTTGGCATGGTTTCATTTACAGCCATCAAATCATTTTGCAACTGCATCGCTCAAATTGCCATAATGAATAAGATGGTAAGGTGACATAAGCTGAACAACTTGAGCGATGCTTGTTCCTGTCACCTTACCAAGGTGGGTTTTATTATAAGCTCGTGCGCAACTTAATGCCATTGGAGAAAAGCATTTTTGGGGGTGATGGAGCTGTGCCTGCGAACTTGCCCCCTGAATTTATTGAAGCTCGCGAGCGCTTCCAGCGCGCTGAGACAATCTCGGAGAAGATTGAAGCGCTTCAGGAGATGCTCGCTATCTTACCGAAGCATAAGGGCACTGAGAAGCTTTATGCTGACCTTAGGCGCAGGCTCTCAAAGCTGAGACAAATGGAACAACAAGCACGGAAGGGAAAAAGCACATTCAATCCAACAGCTCACATAGTCAGGCAAGGTGCTGGGCAAGTCGCTTTAGTTGGCTACCCAAATGTTGGTAAGTCAAGCCTCCTAAACGCTCTAACTGGAGCTCAATCAAAAGTAGCCGAGTTCCCGTATACTACGCAACTCCCTGTGCCAGCGATGATGCAGTTTGAGAATGTTCAAATTCAGCTCATAGACACCCCACCAATATCTTCCGAATACTTTGAGCCATGGATCGGAGACATCGTAAGGAGGAGTGATGCAGCTCTTTTAGTTGTTGACCTTAGCAGTGATGAATTGCTTGATCAAGTTGATGTTGTGCGAGATTGTCTCAGGCAGGTTAAGGTAGAGTTGATCAGCGATGCTCACGATGTGAAGGATGACATAAAGGTAGCATATAGAAGGGCAGTCATAGTGGCAAACAAATTTGATGCTGATGGAGCAAACGAACGCTTAGAGATATTGCGTGAGTTTTATAGTGACCAGCTGCCCATACTGCCGACATCGGCTATAACTGGCTTTGGGCTTGAGGAGCTACGCAAGACGATCTGGCAGATGCTTGATGCGATAAGGGTTTACACGAAACGCCCAGGAGAGAAGCCAGACATGTCAGCACCGTTCATCTTGAAGCGCGGGAGCACAGTCCTTGACCTCGCTGAAGCAATACATAACGATTTCGCAGAGAGGCTAAAGTATGCGAGGGTGTGGGGCTCTGCGAGGTTCCCGGGACAGCCAGTTGAAAAAGACTATGTGTTGCAAGAGGGAGACATAGTTGAATTGCACACATGAGGTGATAAGAGCATGAAGGGAAACAGAGAAGGGAAAAGCATTGAGGTGCGTTCTTTGAAGCGCTCGGAACTGTTGCGCCTTAAGCCACTCCGCAAGGAGCATATCTTTTGGGAAGAGGACGAAGAAGGCGTTGTCAGGATTAAAAGTGAGCGTGTCGGTTTACTTGCCCGCATCATGGGTTTGATCTTGCGCATCACACCAAGGAGATACATACAGCTTGACGAGATCGGTTCAATCGTCTGGAAGATGTGTGATGGCGAACATACAGTCGCTCAAATATCACAGGAGCTGATGAAGCGTTATAAGCTTGAAAGGCGAGAGGCTGAAACTTCGCTCCTGACCTTCATACAACACCTCCTAAAGAGGAGGCTTATAACGCTTCGATTTGACGACCTCGGGAATGAAAGCATTTGAGGGTGATAAAGAGGTGGCAATGAGATGGGCGAACATGAAGCTGAAGATAAGAGAAGCATCTTTTGGTTTTCGCTTCTCGCTTTGCTGTTGGTAAGTTTTGCTAACCAGTTCGCTTTACTGCTAACCATTTCCGAAGAAGGGCTTGGCACACGCTTCGCCTTCCGACCACTGCCCCTTGGATACGGTGTTCGTGGGAAATACATTGCCATTTGCGACTTGCTGATTGCCTTCGTCTTCATCGTCTGGCTTGTGAGCATGCTTGCCTCGGGTAAACGAAGAAAAGTTGAAGTGCGTGGTTTACCGTATTGCCTGCTGTCGCTCCTCGTCATCGGGTTCGCTTCAGCCATAAACAGCGTTTGGGTTTGGCGAGCCCTTCTGGATGGGTTATCGCAATTTGGGTTAAGCCCGAAAGCTTTTCTCTTCGCTGAGCACTTCAGGGAAGCTGCAACAGAGTTTGTCCAATGGACGCTTTACTTGTTCATCCTGCCAGTCGTCTTTTCGTCTCTCTTTAAGAGGCTCAATGAAGGGCTACGAACGCTCTTGTTTGACCTACTGTTTGCCCTTGTGCTTCTAAACGAGCTCTTTGCCGTTTACGATTATGCAGTGCGCCAAGACCCAAGCAGTGTTGCTGGCTTATTTGGGAGTAGAAACATCTACACTGGTTTTCTTGCGCTCACTTTGCCACTTATCCTTTCTCATGCTCTCTTTGGGCACAGTAAGCTTAAGGTTGCATTAGCATTATTTGCGGTAGCCATCGGTCTGTTCACATCTCTTTCTGGGTGGGTGTGGTTAGCGCTTGCCATCGGCATTTGCGTGACATTGTTTCTGCATTCAAGGCTTAGCTTCGCCGTTTGTGTTGCTTGCCTTTTTCTCTTCTTAGCGTTCAGTTACATCTTCAAGACCCGCTTTTACGCTGATGCTATACCGCACCTCCTTAACCTTTATGATGAGGAAGGAGATGTGCGCAAAGAATACATTGAGTGGCAAGCAGCACTCAATTGCATGTCTCAGGATACGCCCCCGCCACGCTCAAACTTCCTTCTCGGAGTCGGGATCGGTGGGTATCAGCTGAACATAAACGCCTACTATGGTAGCTTTCCGAACAAGGAGAAGATGCCACTCGATTCAAACAGCCTTTACCTTGTCATCGGAACAACTCTTGGCTTTATAGGTTTGGCTGTGCTTATTTTCCTGATACTTCACAACGGTGCATTAGCTTTTGAACTCTACAGATACGCAAGCAGTGATTTTTCAAAAGCATTCGGATGCGGTATGCTTGGTTGCATTACAGCATTTGCTGTCTCAAGCGTTTTTACGAATTTGCTTGTGCGTGGGACTGGTCCTCTGGTTGTGGCGCTTATCTCAATGCTCCATGCCGTTTACCAAGAGATAAAGCAACAGAGTGAGTGAAGGTTATCATGGTGTTTGCAAGAGCCTTTTCCTCACGAGGTTTAGCAACGCCTTGCACGCCCTCTCCTTTACGGTGCGCCTATCGCCACCAAAAACATAGTGCTCGCATATGCATCCGTTTTCGTCGGCGACAGCAATGAACACTGTCCCAACCGGCTTATCTGGAGTTCCGCCAGTCGGTCCAGCTATGCCTGTAACTGATGCACCAATGTTGGTGTGAAGCAATTTTCTCACACCTTGCGCCATCTCAATCGCACAGCGTTCGCTCACAGCACCGTCGCTCAAAAGTGTTTCATCGCGAACACCAAGCAAATTGCGCTTCACTTCCTCGGTGTATGCTACAACAGCTCCCTTGACGTAGGTTGAGCTACCCGGAATGTTCGTCAGTGT
Source organism: Candidatus Thermosaccharophagus gerlachensis (assembly GCA_041538025.1). Classification (GTDB taxonomy): domain Bacteria; phylum Armatimonadota; class Fervidibacteria; order Fervidibacterales; family Thermosaccharophagaceae; genus Thermosaccharophagus; species Thermosaccharophagus gerlachensis. Next base: position 111,784 of record JBGOEV010000002.1, read on the forward strand.
ATCTGTTACAAGCCCACCAGTGCATGATTCCGCAACCGACATTGTCCAGCCTCTCTCCCTCATCATGCGTCCAACTACGCCCTCAAGCGTTTCATCATCAACACCATAGATGAACTCGCTTGCTCTCTCACGGATGCGTTGCTCAAGTGATCCAACCAGATGGAGTGCTTGCTCCTTCGTTTCTGCTTTCGCAGTTATGCGTAGCCACACCTCACCTGTGGTGACGAGCGATGATATGCTTACACCTTCAAGATGTGTTAGAAGGTCACTTATGCGCTCGCCCAACGCTGATTCACCAACGCCAACACACTTCAGCGTCCTTGAGACTACCACAGTTCTCTTTTCACCAAGTCTGTTCTCAAGCTCCTTGAGCACGTATGCTTCAAACATCGCTTTCATTTCTGCTGGCACACCCGGCATGGCGATGAGCAACTTACCCATATGCTCAACCAATATGCCCGGGGCACTCCCAACAGGGTTTGGTATTGGTTTTGCATTCTCTGGTATAAGAGCTTGCTTGAGTGAACTCATGCCTACATGTCCCATGCTCATCGCTACGCGTTTGAGCAACCTTTCTTTTGTCTCCTCGTGTTCAACGAGTTTTACGCCGAGTGTAATTGCGATGGCTTCCCTTGTGATATCGTCATGAGTTGGACCAAGCCCACCAGTTAAAATGACAATGTCAGAGCTTTCAAGCGCCTCCTTTAGCGTCTTTGACAGTGCTTCAATGTCATCTCCGACTGCGGTTATGCGTGCAACATCAATTCCAATCTCGTGGAGCATTGAAGCAATGTATGGTGAGTTTGTGTCTATCAGTTTGCCTTCCACAAGCTCTGAGCCAACGGAAATGATTTGAGCAAGCATGCCACTCACTCCCTTTGGTTAAGGTATCGCCATCTGCATCATTTTAGCTCTTTACACTGATGCCCTCTGTGGCTATATTGGTGGTAGCACGGGGAACGAGATTAAACCCATTGACAAAGGGAGGTGATGGGCTAAATTTGAAAGTGACAAAACAAACCAACCCTTAACTTGGGGCAAAAGGAGGGGATCAAAGATGCTTCAAAGAGGGACATGCTTTGCTCCAAAGTGTAGAGGCTTCACACTCATTGAGCTGCTGGTGGTGATTGCTATAATCGCCATCTTGGCAGCGATATTGTTCCCAGTTTTTGCGAAGGCAAGAGAGAAGGCACGACAATCTGCATGCCTCTCTAACTTGCGACAGATTATCACAGCTGCTCTCCAATACGCTCAAGACTATGATGAGATGTGGCTCCCACATAGAACAGGTGGTTGGGGTAGCCCTGCGTTTAACTGGATTACCATTTTGCAACCGTATGTCAAGAACGAACAAATTTTCCGTTGTCCCAGCAACCGGAATGTTATCTCCTACACCTACAATTTCCACTTTGGTGCTGGTGGTGGGAAGCTCATGGCGACGATTCCACTTCCAACCATTTCACCAGCTTTTGCCGATGCCATTGGTGATCCTGACCCAAGGCAGGCTTTGATTTTTATCCCCAATAGTATGACAGGAGGGACTCACACGCATTTGGGGAGGCGTTTGGCAAATCCAGCAAATCCACCTGCTGGGTCTTGGAATGACCATGCTAATGGACGGGTGTGCGCATATATTCACAATGAGGGTGCTAACTATGCGTTTGCTGATGGGCATGCTAAATGGCTTAAAGCGTCGCCTGTGCGGGCAAACAATTGTGTGCAGCCATCGCCAGTTAACCCGATGGAGTTGCAGTTTAACTTACCGATGAGTGGTTTGGATTGGGACTTAGATGGTGTTATTGGTCCAACTGCCAGTGGTTGTGGTTATGAGTAGTTAGGAGCAAGCAAAGCTGAGGGAAGGACAGGAGTCATGGTGGTGGCTTTACACTGAGTAGGATGGCTTCGCTTGTGATATTATTAGTTGACCAAGCCCACCAGTTAAAATGACAATGTCAGAGCTTTCAAGCGCCTCCTTTAGCGTCTTTGACAGTGCTTCAATGTCATCTCCGACTGCGGTTATGCGTGCAACATCAATTCCAATCTCGTGGAGCATTGAAGCAATGTATGGTGAGTTTGTGTCTATCAGTTTGCCTTCCACAAGCTCTGAGCCAACGGAAATGATTTGAGCAAGCATGCCACTCACTCCCTT
>JBGOEV010000003.1:0-105233 GCA_041538025.1 Candidatus Thermosaccharophagus gerlachensis
CACCAAGAATCGCACTCAGTGAAGGCTTGAGAGAGATGATTTCAAGCATGGTTGAACGCATGAGAGTAAGTTCTGGCGTTTTTCCGAGGCGAGTTGAGCCGGCAGTTGCGTTGATTGCGCCACGCGTTAGAGGTGGACCTGAAGTTGGTGTTTATGGTGTGAAGGGAGGTGTGGCATCAAGCGGTGTTGTGAGGGGAGGGGTTGGCGTTTTTCCGAGGCGAGTTGAGCCGGCAGTTGCGTTGATTGCGCCACGCGTTAGAGGTGGACCTGAAGTTGGTGTTTATGGTGTGAAGGGAGGTGTGGCATCAAGCGATGTTGTGAGGGGAGGGGTTGGTGTTTTTCCGAGGCGAGTTGAGCCGGCAGTTGCATTGATTGCGCCACGCGTTAGAGGTGGACCTGAGGTTGAAACACCAATTTTAGAGCATGAAGTTGAGTTAACGATGGTGCGTGCCAAGTTGGCAAAGCATCTACATTTATCAACACCGCTTGAAGTTCAAGCTCGTATAGCCTTACCGAAAGCTGTTGAGCGTGAATTAGCGACTGTTTCAAAAGCCCTTGTAAAGAGCCTTCCATTGAAGGCAGAGGTTGGCAAGGGTGAAGAGATTGAGAGAGCTATCGCGGGTGTGCAACCAAGCGTAGTTACACCAACGCATGTTCAGCGTCCGATTGTTTCCCAAGAGAGGGTTGTGCACGTAGAGAGTTCAATCAGTGGGCGTGGGAGCGTTCCATTGAGGATGGTTAAGGAGATAACACCAACGGTTATTCAACTTGCTCCAGTTGAGCTACCAATTGGTGCTTACACTGTTAGGTGGCAAGAAGTAACGCAATCCGAAGTCAAGCGCACTTCAACTGCTGTGGTTCCTTTGCCAACATTATTGAAGCCCGAAGTTGTCCTTCCACATCCATCTGTTGAGCCAAGACCAACATTGCCAAGAGCTGACGAGGTAGCATATGTGGGCAGGTTTGAAACCGCCTCTGCTCAGCCTGCTGTGCAAAGCAGGATAACGAGGATAAGCCCACAGAAGCACTCATATGAAGCACCAAAGGCAGTTATGCCAGTTGCGAGTGCTATGGCATTGGTAAGCAAAAGTAGCATTTCCATGATTACAACAAGTGCCATTCCTAAGGCAGTCAAGGTCAGTGAAAGATTCGTTGAGCAAAAGCCATCCATTGTTCTTCCAGCTGGCATGTGGGGGCAAGTTGGGCGAGTTAGGGCTGTCTCTGTTGTCTTAGCTTCGACGAAGCGCTCAAGGTCTGTTAATGTTCGTGCGCCATCGCAGTTCACTTCATCGGTTGTGCTTCCAAGTGTTCCAAGGTATGCTATGGGGCGTCGCCCCGCGGTTGTGATTGTTAGGAGGAAGACGAGCTTCACATATACTGTCCAGCGGGGTGATACGCTTTGTGGGTTAGCACGAAAGTTTGGTTTGTCACTTCAAGAGCTCATGAAAGCAAACAAGCTTGATAAGCCAATAAAGCTGTGCGTGGGTCAAAGGCTTGTGATACCGCGTTTGCCGATATCCGTTAGGTATGGTGGGAAAGTTGTTAATGCTGATGTTCAGCCGTTCCTCTTGCTTAATAGGGCTATAACACCGTTTCGCTCAATAATGGAGTTTGCTGGAGGCTTCGTTAATTGGATTGGCAGTGAAAAGAGAGTTATCGCAAGGTGGAATGATAAGCGAGTGCACCTAACAATAGAGAACCCATTTGTTGTTGTAAACGAAGAGCCTATAGAAGTGAAGCCTGCACCGTTTCTATTGCTGAATCGCACGATGGTTCCTGTGCGCCTGTTTGAGCACATTTTTGAGCTCCCCGTCACATGGAATCCACAGGATGGAACTGTTGAGATAGGGACTGCAGTTGATTCAAAGCAGGACAAATAGCAACAAAGAAATTACAACGCCATTCAAACACTACAAAGCCACATTGGTTGATGCTAAAATTCAAATTTTGGAGCTGGAGTAGCTCAGCGGCAGAGCGGGGCATTCGTAATGCTCAGGTCCGGGGTTCGAATCCCCGCTCCAGCTCCATAGCGCAACTTCTGTGTTGTCTCTTTGTTTCTAACTTTAACGAAGCCTCCAAGACCAACAGCTACTTCAAGATGCCTAATCAGCATCATCGGTAGGAGGGTGTGAAGCAGATGAGGCGTCCACTAACATTAGTGGTGGGAGGCACTTTCATCCTACTTCATGTAGCATGTTTTGTTGCAGTGTTTATTTTGCAATCGCAATCAAAGACAGGTGAAGGCGCGCCACAGAATATGGTTCTTGTGCCAGCTGGCGAGTTCATAATGGGCGTAAACTACATCGGTGGTCAGGCTGGTCCTTATGCTGATGAATTCCCAGCTCATAAGGTTTATGTGCCAGCATTCTACATTGACATCTACGAAGTCACGAATGAAGAGTATAAGCGTTTTTGTGATGCCACTGGTTATCCGCCACCTCCTCATTGGCAGAATGGGCGGTATCCAGAAGGACAGGACAAATTCCCAGTCAATAATGTGAATTGGTATGATGCTGTCGCATATTGCAAGTGGGCAGGAAAAAGATTGCCAACCGAGGCTGAATGGGAGAAGGCAGCAAGGGGCACGGACGGCAGGATGTATCCTTGGGGGAACGAATTCACTGATGACAAAAATAACCCATACAAGTTTTGCAACGGTGGTCATAGGGGGTTGAAGCCTGTAGGGAGCTACCCTCAAGGTGTGAGCCCTTACGGGTGCTATGACATGGTTGGGAATGTGGCTGAGTGGACATCAGATTGGTATAAGCCGTATCCGGGTGCTAAAACTGGAACTGTCTACGATCCCTTCTATGGCGAGAAGTTGAAGGTGCACAGAGGTGGCTCTTGGGCTAACTACCCATCTTCGTTGCGTTGCACATTTAGGGGCACTCATTACCCATGGGGACGCTCACCTTTGATCGGATTTAGGTGCGTTAAGTCTGCCCCTGAGGCAACTGCTATGCATTACCGTCATTGGAGCATACTTGCAAGACCACTCCTCTCAATCTGTGAAGCGCTTACACTGCATTGAAGTTTAACACCGAGCTTTATCAGCGTGGTCCAAGGATGAAATCAATTATAGGACCAATTATTGGGATGCGCTTTTGTTCTTGTGCCACTTGTATTGGCTCACCGAATGGTCTTTCCTTGCCCATTATTGTGTAAGCGAGCTGTATTATTGAGCGCGATATTTCAGTTTGAGGGTGGCTAAGCACAAACGGTATCCCGTTGTTAACCGAGCTTACAACAGTGCGCCCATCGCTTGGTATCCGTGCAAGCAACGAGCACCCTAAAACTTCTTCAACTCTCTCTGGTGTTATTTGCATACTGCTGTTTGAGCGGTTCAGAACAACCTTTACACGCTCTGGAGAATAAAGCTGGCGCAATATCTCAAGAGCTACCCTTGTGTTGTGTATTGCGAGCACATCGGGTTCAGTGATGAGGATAATGTATTCAGCACTGTCAAGTGCTACCATTGAATAGTCTTCAAGGACGGTCGGCAAATCAACTATTATGTAATCAAAGCCCTTGCGCAATAGTGATAAAACTTGCTCAACAAGGTAGACAGTGACAGTCTCAGCATATTGCGGTGTAGAAGGCGCAACAAGAACCTTTAAGCCTGATTCCTCATGAGGTGTTAAGTGTCTTTCAAGCACTTCAAGCTCAAGTTCGCTTTGTCTTTGTGCGAGGCTCGCAATGGTGTGTTGTGGCGTCAGGTTCAAAACCATGTCAACATTGCCATACTGCAGGTTTAAGTCCACGAGGCAAACTGGACCAATGTGATGTTTTGCGAGAGCAACTGCCAAGTTGCAAGCTATGACAGTTTTACCGCAGCCACCTTTCGGGCTATAGATAGCAACAATTTGACCAAGGTGTGTCTCACCGCCTGATATTGTGGCTCTGTAGCGCTGAACTCGTAGTGCAGCTGCCCTCACTGAGTCAAGCAATTCATCTCTCGAGACGGGCTTGAGCAAAAAGTCACTCGCACCAGAACGCATCAACTGCCTCATGAGTAGCTTGTCATCGTGTAGCGATATAACGACGATGCCAATGTTTGGTGAAAGCCTTTCCGTGATCTCAATCACGTCTATGCCAGTTATGTTTGCATCAACTATCAGCACATCTGGTGAAAGTGCGCGTGCAAGTTGGATTGCTTCCTCACCATCCCTTGCCTCACCCACAATTTCAATCGTTGGATCTGTCCTCAAAAGAGCTTTTATATTCTCACGCGATTCGGTTACACTATCAGCAACAATAACAGATGGCATACTGTGGTCACCCTCCTGCTCTCACTACTTCTGGCGGCTCAATCCACTATGATATTATGAGCGGAGTTTCATTTACCTGCCAGCCCCAAATACGCCACCAACTCCCATTCCACCTATTCCAAATGTTGGCATAGCAGGGGTAGGAAGCGGTGGTAGCTTCAAAACCTCTTCATACATTTGCAAAGCTTCTTCACTAACCAGCTCGTCAAACAAGCGCACGGTCATCGTTATAACCAGTTCCGATTGAGAGCGCTGGAACTCACGGCTCTTAAACAGTTCGCCTATCACTGGTATTGATGAGAGGAGTGGGAAGCGCCTCCAAAGCTGTCTATCCTCCTCCTGTATGAGACCAGATATGACGAGTGTGTCACCATCCCTTAAGAGGACTCTATCCTCGTGGCGCCTCACCCTAAAGCCGGGCACTCTTGCACCATAAATCGTTGTGGCTAATGAGTAATCTGGAGCAGATGATTCAACACGGTAGTGCACAAATATCTCTCCTGCATCAGTTGCCTTCGGGTGCAGTGTAAGAGTTATTCCAAAAGGTGCAAATTGAACGCCACCAAGTGCACCTGCTGCAGCACCTGTAACGAGTGCTGCTATGGGTATTGGGACCATGCCACCAACAAGGAATGTGGCATCAGTTCCTTCAAGGACAAACTGTTGAGGGCGTGCAAGCAATCTTGCAAGACCTTTCTCAATGAGCATGTTCAAGCGTATGGCAATCGGTGATAATCTTGTGAAAGGACCTGGCACAGCAACGCCAGTTGCCCCAACAACTGTTTCGGGCACTTCACCAAATGTGATTTGACCAGCCTCAAATTGAATCCCACCTATTCCAACAGCTCCACCTGCAACACCAACCGTTATTTGCTCACCAGTTTGCACACCAAGTTTGTCAAGCGCTGTCTTTGAGACTTCAAGAACCTTCACCTCAACGAATACTTGCTGAACAGTCTTTGGCTTCTCAACCTCAATCTGGTTGATCACTGTCCCGAAAAGCTTTGCGACCTCCTCAGCCTTTTCCTTGTCTTCCTTTCGTTTGACTTTCCCAGTGAGCATTATCTTGTCATCAACGATTCTCACCTCAACATTTGGCACACCTATCATGCTCTGAATGCGCTTTGCTTTCTCAACTTCCGGAGGGATTGGTTCTGGGACACGCTTCACTTTGATATGCTTTATCACTTTTGTTGCCCATAGTGATGCCACTTGCTCAGCAAAGGTCGCTTCAACATCAGTATCAACTTCGCCACGCAACACAGCTATGAAACCATCGTCATGCGGATACACGGAGACAATGATAGTCGGTATGCCGATTGCTTCTTCAATCCTGTGCCTTATCTCTTCAACTGTAGGTTTTGGCTTGACAACTTCTGGTGGCTTCTTTTCTGGTGGTGCAACAATCCGCAACCAGAAGTTCGTCCAAAGTGTTCTCTCCTTCTCATCCACTTTCACTTTCTCCCAAACGATGATGTTCGTTTGCCCTTCCTTCTTGCCGACAACGAGCAACTCAAGCTTGGATGGTGCCATGATACCTACTAACTCTGGGTTCCCAACAGCAACTTGCTCAATTGTCCCCTTTGATGCCTCAATGACCATGCTCATGCCTATTGACAATTCAACCTCAATCTTTTTCCCTTCGCCTGGTGCCGTCATCACTATTGGGTTTGCGAGTGCACTTACACTAATGTATTCTTGTGGTGGCAATGTTTCCTTTGCTGGTGTTACGACCAAGTTGTTTACTACACCCTTTGGTGAGAACTGAAGTGCTATTCTTTCGGCGCGTTCCTTTTCAACCTCGCTTGAAACCGTTCCCTCAAGTATGAGCCTGCCAGCTTCCATACGCACTTGAACTGTGGGCAAACCTATCGCCTTCTGGACATGTTCAGCGATTGGCGCAATGGCTGTGATGACTGGTTTCTCTTCGCCTCTTGCAGTTCTCTCTTCAGTCTTCGCTGATACTGTTGTGGTAAAGCAATAGCGTTTCCCTTTTGTCTCCACAAACACTTTCGCTTGACCGGGACGCTTCGCCTCAATCAAAATGGAGTTCTCAACCTTCCTTACAAGCACAATGGATGGATCGGTGACGGAGAATTCAAAATCGCTACCAAGCGATAGCTTGATGAGTTCGCCAACGCTCATTTGTAGCGGTATCTCAATAACAGCATCATTGCAATAGGCTTTTGACATCAACATGAACAGCAGAATAGACAGAAGCCAATAACTCTTCCCACCGCAACTATGTCTGTGCATGTCTACCTACCCCCGATAATTCGCTCACTCTCCCTATGGGCGCTTTTGAAGCACCTCCGTTGATTGCCCAACAGGTATTTGCATCATTTGGTCACCGAGGAAGAAAGTCACCCTCTCTGTTGCAACTTGTTGCTGTGTTGCTTGCGCTTGTTGTGTGCTCTTTACCTCCTCAATGCGTTTCTCCAACTCCTTTAACTGTTCGCTGATTTCGCTCATCATTTGTTTGAGGTGCGCATCCACGGCAGGCTTTGAGAGCGCCCTACGTATCAACTGTATTTCATGTCGCAATCTTTCTTGTTCTTCCCTTGTGCTTTGGACTTGTGGCGCAAGTTCGGCAAGCAATTTGCTGTGAACTGTTGCTGCAACTTGCGCAGGGTCAACCGGTGGTAATTGCGGAGGTGGTAGCTGTGTTGTGGGTGGTCTTATTCCAAGCACCTTGTCAATTTCCTCAATCGGTATGCCAGCACCTTTTGCTGCAATCCTTTCAACTGCTGGGTGTATTTCCCTTGCCATTGTTGGGCGCTTAGGTGGCTGTTGTGGTTTTGGAGCTGGTATTGGTGGGCGAGCTGATAGAAGTGAGAACTCAATATTGACACCTGTTTGCGCGCTGACAAGTGCTATCTTTTCAGCCTCCTCTGGGCTAACGAGAAGGATAAGCGTTCTAACAGGTGTTGGTTGTGTTCCTTGCTGTCCAGCCTGCCCTCCGGCTTGCCCTCCAGCTTGTTGTGCTTGTTGACCGCGCACAGCAAGCTCAACATTTGCCACTTGCGTGTCAACACCTAAAACAACTGCATCCTCAACGATTGTCTGCGACAGTAAACCACCAAAGGAAGCGATGATCTTAACATGGTCACCTGTCCTCAGCATCCTGTAAAGTGCCTCATTGTCTATTGGAAGAGCGATTGCCACATAACCTTCAGGTATAAGCGCGCCTAAACCTTCTTGTGAGATAGGCTGTGTAACATCCGTCCTAAGAACGGGTGTGCCAGCAAATATGTCCACTTTCGCCACGCGGTTTATAACATCATCAATCCTGCTGAAGGCGCCATACGGAACATCGTTTGGGGGTCTTCTCTCCTCCCGAAGCATTGCACCAGTTATAACTGTGTGCGCAGGTATATCAACTGAGGCTACTACAACTTTTGCAAACTCAACCTTTGGCTTTTGAGGTGGTGTCCTGCGCTTGCCCAAGACGAAGCGCCCAACAAAAAAGATCACGAACACAATCCCAAGCAGAATTGAGATCCGCAGCATTCTCGGCATGCAAAATCACTCCCCAGTTTAAAGCAACGGGTTGGGAGTTCCAAAACAGAATTCAAAAATTAGAGCAATGATGCAACCCATTGATAAGTTTACCACATACGGAAAGCGCGTATCGCTTTCTGGTTCATATTCAACTTGTGCGCCCATGATGTAGCGCAAGTGTAAGTATAACAACAAGCGTTTGAATGGCTTTAGACCGAGCCTCCGCCAAATCAAAGTAACTATTGCCACGATACCACCAATTGCAGCACCATACAGGAAAGCCCAAAACGGATATGATTGCCAAAACATGGCACTGCTACCTTTGATTGCTCCAACTGCCATGCAAAACTTTACATCACCACCTTTGAACCACCCTATGGCAAATGGCAAAAAGAAAATACCAAAACCAACAGCAACCCCGATGAGAGAACTCACCAAACCTTTAGTGCCTTCAAGAGCAAAGTTTGTAAGAATGCCTATCAACATGGAAGGGAATGTAAGCCAGTTTGGCACCTTGCTATATCGGCAATCCGTATAACACGCAACAGCGATGAAGAGGAGCAAGATGAAATTGCGCACATAAAGCTCAAGCCAATTATTCATTGCTATGTGCCACCTTGTAACCTGCTAACTGAGACACGCTCAACACGCTTCAACTGTGCAGCTGCCTTCTCTTGCACATCCTTTTCATCAATGCTTTTTATTGCTTCCCTCAGCAACTCCGCATCCGAGTATGAGCGTTCATCAATTGCTGCTATAGCGTCTGAGCATACAGCTTTAAGCGATGGATCATCTGTAATCACGAATGTTTTCAACAATGTTTTTCTTGCTGGTTTGTAACGCAACTTTGCGAGAGCCATTACAGCTTCGCACTTTACATCCACACTTTTTTCCGTCTCAAGGCACTTTAGTAAGGCGCCCGCAACTCCTTGTGCTCCCATTTCACCGATTGCCCATATAGCAGCCTTGCGGACATTTTCCGAACGCTCTTTGAGGTATGGCAATAGCTTTCCAACAGCCCACTTTGTCTTCCAAGTCCCAATGAGCCTTATTAGGTATTCCTTTGCAGTGGGTGTTCCAACGCGAGCCAAAGCCTCCACAGCCACATGCGAGGCACTCTCACCAAACATCTGCAGTGCATTGAAAGCATGCCACCTAACCCTTTCCGACTTATCGTCAAGTGCTTCTATGAGTGTTCGGATTGCTCTCTTGTCCTTGATCCTTCCGAGCGAGACTACGGCAGCTATACGCACATCCTCGTTATCATCCTTCGTTGCCTTAGCCAATTCATCTACTGCTTCTTTGCAACCTATTTCCCCAAGAGCTTTTGCAGCACCCCACCTCTTTTGCGCCTCTTTTGATTTGAGTGCCTCAAGAAGCAAATTAACAGATGGCATTCCAACCTCTGAGAGAGCGCGTGCAGCTCTAACCCTAACGACCTCGTCTTGATCTGTTAGCATGTTGATGAGAAACTCAATTGCTTTTTTGTTTCCCATCTTTCCGAGTGCTACAGCTGCGCTAACTCTCACTTTGCTTTCCTCTGCGCTATCATTCATGCGGTTCTCAAGGGCTTGTATTGCAGCCTTTGCACCTATTTTCCCGAGTGCTTCAGCAGCTGCAGCTCTAACCTCTGGGTCTGTATCCGAAAGACGGTCAATCAAAGCGAGTGTAGCAGGCTTATACTTGAGCTGTCCCAGGTAGCGGCACATGTCTCTCCTGACAAGCCTGTCCTTCCCTTCTGCGCTTTGTGGGTCTAACGCTGCTCTGAAGCGCTCGCAGATAAGTTTTAGAGCGCGCTTTGCTTCATCCTTAGCTACCCCTTCAGCTCTTTCAACCTTCTCAAGGACTGCCCTAAGCGCCTTTGCACCAAGCCCTTTTAATGCTTCAACCGCGCTATCCCTTACCTCTTTCCTCTTATCCCCAAGGAACTCAACTAACACTGGCACCGCATCTTCGTCGTCCAAACCACCCATTGCCTTTATTGCTGCAATTTGCACCTCTGTGTTTTCATCCTTAACCATCTCAATGAGTGTTCTTGTTGCTTCACCACCTTTTATCTTCCCCAAAGCCTCAGCTACAGCTGCCCTTACCTTTGGATCTTCATCCTTCCTCGCTTCGCGTAGGTAAACAACACCTCCAGACTTGGCAAAGTTACCAAGCATTACAGCAGCTGCATACCTAACCCTTGCATCTTTGTCTTTAAGAAGCTTCCCTACAGGTTCAACTGCCACATCAGCATAGTCTTTCAACTTGGTCTCATAAATTTGGTTGAAGTTTTCAGGGTTCGCTTTCAGCTCCTCAATTGCCAAAGCGACTTTTTGCCTTTTCTCCTCAAGGCTTTCACCGCACCCCGTAAGTTGGAGCGCTATCGCTATGAAACCGATGAGTGATAAAAACAAAGCTACACGGTCAAAGTGTCTCACAGGCTATCACCTCTCACTTGGTTTTGAGCGACTCAGCATCAACTAAAAGTGTAGCGTCAATGCTGTTTTTATGTGCCCCGTCAATTGATCACCAGTTCATTGGGTAAACACGCATGTTAGGCACAAAGCAACCAACGAGTGTCCACAAACCACCGTGTATAAAGTCACCGAGTATCAAACCCAAAAAGAAAGGCATCAACTGCCTGTAAACACCAGCACCTACATACCTTAGGAGCAACCCCTTAAATGCCCACGCTATCATGAATGGTAACCACACCTTATGCATTGTTGCAGTGTTAGCGACAGCATACCCAAACGGGTGAAGCGGTAAGGTTATCATGTGTGCTCTGAGAAAGGTTAAAATGCATGTTACAGCAAAGCCTATAGCTACAGCTATGGTTTCTCTTATGTCTGGCAAGACTGGCTGCCTCAAGAAACTCTCAAGCATTATAAAGGGCTCTCGCCCCATATAAACTCGCCACACATCAGCCTTTGAAGCAGCGCCAAGTTTATACCAGACGGAAAGCGCACCATAGAAAGCTATCGGGACACACAGAACAGTCCCAGTGATTATGCTCTTAAGTAGCTTTTTGGTTGGCAACCCAATCATGTCAGCCATCTTCAATGCATCCATTTGGTGTGGCATCGGTAAGCAACGGAGGTCAAAGCTTGCTATGTTGCGGAAATACGCCATGACCGTGAGCTCACGCGGTGTTAGGACAGCGCTTCCGAGTGTTGTCGTCACAAGGGTATATGGGTCGGCATAAGGACCAAAGAGCCATGCATTGCCAGCCTCGGCTCTTAGGCGAGTTGCTGAAAGCATGTATGTGAACGAGAGGGCAAAGAGGAGGGCAGCAAACGGGATCCTCATTCCAGCTGCACCTGCAAAGGCGATAAGGTAGGCAAAGGAACATAAGAGCATGATCAAAGCGATGATGTAGTTTTTGCGTTCTGCCACCTCGTCACCCTTTACACCACCTTTAATCATCCTTATGATTTGCATGAGATGAGCCCTACCAACCCAGAAGTTCAGGAAGGCTATCGCCAAGAATGCACCTGCGCCTTGATGAGCTATGTATGGGTATCGGCTTATACCACCGCGCCCGAGCTGTGATATGCCGATAGCTTCGCAGAAGACTTGCTCAAGCTTCGTGACGAAGTAGAAGAAGAAACAACTGAACGTCACTTCCAAGCTAAGCAAGTAACCTACACCGATGATGAACGGGTAGAAGGTCATGGGCATTGAGCCAATCGCGTTCCAAGGTCTGTCAGTTAGATACCTGCCTATGTCAAGTGTTGTGCCCCTAACATCAATCATCGGCAATGATGGGAAGTTCATGCTAAGCGTGTTCCATGTGCCAAGTGAGAAAGCAATGATAAAGCCAAGCCATAAAAGGCGATTGCGCAATAACTCAAAACCTCTCTTTGTCATCTCAACAGGCAAAACAACAGTTGGGAATGTTAGCCTCTCACGCTCCACCCACTGCTTCTTAAGGAGCATGCAAAGCGAGAGTGTGAAAAGCATTATCGCGATTGTGAAGGCACTCCATAAAAGCAGCGGCAACAACCATTGCCCAATCGGCACAGGTGCATTGCCAACATAAAAGAGCCTTATGACCTCCTTGTCCTGAGGCGCAAACCATTTAGGTATGAATCCAAAGAAAAGTTCTTCCCAGTTGTTCATTGGCGATGCGTAGTAAATTGGGGCTGTTAGAGCTGGAACAAGAAAATGCATTCCACCCGAGGAAGCTATAACTGTGGTTGATGTTAGCGTTGTGTAAATGAGTATAAGCTCACCTTGCCTTAAGCGAAGTTGCTTTATGCGCCCAAAGATCCAGCTCACCATTACCAAGAGGCACAGCGCAAAGAAAGGACCTACTGGTAAAGCTGTGTTCGCAAGTGCAGTGTGCCCTCTTAGTCCACCAAGCCTTATCTCAGCATGGTGTATCCACATCACAATTGGCGGTATGAGAAGCCATGAAAGAAGCATTGAGAACTTCCTTACCTCAATCTCCTCATCAATATGCTTTTCCAACCTCACGCCGAAAACACTCATGGTGTGCAAGTCCTCCATTTAAGTAGCTTCGCTTGTAAAGGTTACAAAAGCCAAACTCACATTTTACATCTTCAACCTTAATTGCTACATTTGACCTGAAGGGATGGGATAGCTAAACTTGGTTGGAGTGATTGGCAATGGGTAGGCGTATCAAACGGATAGCGTGGATTGAGCCAGCCCGCTTTCCTTACGGTTACGATGACCAACATGTGTTCAAAGGTTGGGTTATACCTCGCGCTGGACCTCAAATGGCTGGACTGCTTGATTCGCTCGGCTATGACACAGTCGTTTACTGTGGTGAGGGAGTGCCAATTGATGTCCATGACATAGCGAGCAAGTTTGACCTTGCATGCATATCTGTGTTGAGTTGCACTGCCACTCATGGCTTGATACTTGGGAAACAGCTTTCGGACTTAGGCATGCCAGTCGTTGCTGGTGGTTTTCATTTTGCGCATGCCCTTATGACGGAAGAGACGCTCGCACCAACAACTGAGGCGCTTGATTATGTCCCATATGTTGTGCGTGGTGAGGGTTATAAAACCCTCGTTGAGTTGCTTGAAATGTTTGAAGGGAAAAGGAGTCCCGAAGGGATCCTTGGGCTCTCATATCGCTCTGGTAGCGAGAAGATTCACAACCCTCCACAGAAGCTGATGACGAAGGAAGAGTTGAACAACCTGCCGTTGCCGAAGTGGGAAAAGGTTTTGGGTGTCAAGAAGGGGCATGTGATATCAATCCACGGGATGTATGGTTGCCCAAGGAAATGCACATGGTGCGCTGTTTGGCCAAGGGATGGACGTGGCAACAGATACATTGAGCCAAACAAAGTAGTTGATGCAATTGAGAATGCATTGAAAGTTCAAGGTAGAGACAAAGGACGAACCACTTGGATTTTCTTCTCAGCCGATAACTTCCCAGCGGTGAGGGCATGGGCTGAAGGCGTGTGCGAAGAGATAAAAAGGCGCAAGCTACCAATCAAATGGACATGCCAAGCTGAGGTTGCTGCAGCAAAGAGGTTGCAGTTAGTCAAGCTGATGAAGGAGTCTGGCTGTGAGTGGTGGTGTATAGGATTTGAAAGCCTAAGTGAGGAATCGCTTAGAGCATCTGAAAAAGCTCAGTCACTCAAGGATATGGAAGAAGCAATAAGAACCTTGCATGCTCACGGGATAAAGATTCACGGCATGTTCATTTGCGGATTGCCCGGGGACTCAAGAGAAAGCATCATGAGGACTGTTGAGTGGGCTAAGCGGATGGGCATTGAAACTATACAGATCACATGTCTCGTTGAGCTTCCGGGCTCTCAGGACTACGAGACGAAGAGACAATGGGAAAACGCTTTCAGACCATTTAAGCCACCGTATGAATTGCTTAACTGGCTGTTCACGAACGGGCACTATGCTCGTATCGCTACAAGTAAAATGAACCTATATGAAGTGCAAAGGTGCGCTATAGAAGCGATGAAGCGTTTCTATTCAATCGGGCATATAGTGCGCTCAGCACTACCAAATTGGAACACGCTCATATATGAGTTGAGACGAGGCAGTGGTGTGCTGAGAAGCATAAAGGCTGCATGCTTGGACAGCATTTACACATTAGCTTTGAGGGCACGTGGCTTCAAATTGCTGAGGCGTTGGGAAAGCTCAAGGTTGAACCAAATATACCAAGCAATGCTTCAGTTCCCAGAACGCATACCGCAGCTCGTCCAAGAGGTGTTAGAACTTATACCGAGAGATTGGGTTGAGGTTATGGAGAAAGTGGCGAGAGAGAGGCAACCGTGTAAAGTCATCATAAGGCAGGGTGAGTTCCCACATCACCTCAAACCATTCATCGAAAGGTGGAAGAAAATCGCAGAGAGCTATACAGCATCGTAAGACAAAACATAGAACCTAAAGGGGGTAGAGGAAATGCAACCAGAGAAGGTGCGAGTTGGCGTGGTCGGATTGGGGATGGGAAGGGTTCATCTTGGAAACTTGAAAGCTATGGAAGAGGTTGAAGTTGTAGCCATATGTGACATAAATGAGGAAGTGCTAAAGAAGGTTGGCGAGGAGTTTCAGGTCAAGAAGCTCTTCACAGACTTTGAGAAGTTCATCACCGAAGATATGGATGCCGTTTTTATATGCACACCGCATTTCCTGCATCACGAGCAAGTGATAGCTGCGTTGCGTTCCAACAAGCATGTCTTCTGTGAGAAGCCACTCGCTATAACCGTGAGGGAAGCCGAGGAGATGGTTTCAGTTGCAAACGAAGTTGGGAAGGAGATAGCCGTTGGCTTCCAAAGACGAACAAATCCAAAGGACAAGCTCGTCAAGGAACTCATTCCTGAGCTGGGCGAAATATCTCGTGCTCTTTACGAGACATGCGGTTTGCGCACGCAAGCCTATTACGATTCTGGAGCGTGGAGGGGGACTTGGTGGGGTGAGGGAGGAGGGGTGTTGATAAATCAAGCGGTGCATGATCTTGATGTTTGCCAATGGTGGATTGGAATGCCGAAATACGTTATGGGGTGGGCTGAAACATTTGCTCACAAGATAGAAACGGAAGATCTGGTGAGCGCCATTTTTGTCTACGAGAATGGTGCGCAGATGCTCTTCCAAGCATCGCTCGTTAATCACCCGAGCCTAACAAGGTTTGAAGTCAGTGGCGAAAGAGGTTGCATCATCTACGATGGCAACATAAGGTTTGCTAAAACCGAAGCCTCTATACTTGATTTCATAAGCTCTTGCGAGGAAGCATGGGGCAAGCCACCAGAGGTTAAATGGCAAGATGTTCAACCAGCACAGGAAAGCTGGGGACATGCAGAGCTGGTCAAAGACTTCATAAGCTCAATAGTTGAAGGGAGGAAACCTCTTGTAAGTGGTGAAGAGGGAGTAAAGTCAGTTGAGCTTGTCAACGCAATCATAATGTCAACGGTGCTTCGCCAGCCAGTTGAGTTGCCAATTGATAGGGAAGGATACGATGCTCTCATTGAGGAGTTGAGGAGTGGGAAGCGTTCCATCTATCGTCGACCAACACTTTGAATTGCCTGTAAGCAGACTCAAGAGAGGGCTTTAGCCTCGGAATTGATTTAACAGCTCATGAGCGATTACTTCATGCTATGCCTGAGGTCGCATTAAAAGGTGAAACAGATTTGAACTTAAGCAAGCTGATCTATGAGCGTCTCCCAAGTTGGCTTGTTGAGCGCATTATCACGATAGGCGATGTGGTTGAGAGAAAAGGGTGGAGGATCTTCGTTGTTGGTGGGTTTGTGCGAGACCTATTGCTTGGAAGGCGCAATTATGAGCTTGACGTAATGGTTGAGGGGGAAGGGATTTATTTAGCAAAGGCGTTATCAGAGCTCTTTGGTGCAAAGCTGATTTCACATGAGCAGTTTATGACTGCTGTGCTTTATATGCCTGATGGGACTCGCATTGACATAGCTACATGCCGTAAAGAGCGATATAAGCACCCTGCAGCGTTGCCAGAAGTTGAGCCAGCAACGGCTGAGGAAGACCTTCACAGGCGTGACTTCTCAATCAATGCGATGGCGATTGACATCTCAAAGAGGCGCTTTGGCGAACTGCTTGATGTTTGTGGAGGCATGGCTGACCTTGAAAATGGGCTTATACGCGTTTTGCACGAACGCAGTTTCATAGACGACCCAACAAGAGCATTCAGGGCAGTTAGGTTTGAGCAACGCTTCTCATTTTCCATTGAGAGCAATACAATGCGCCTCTTGAAAGAAGCAATTGAAAGTGGCATGCTCTCACTCTTGACGCCAGACAGGATAAAACACGAGTGGATAAGAATTTGCTCTGAGGAGAACCCAGAGCCTCACATACTGAGGATGGAAGAATTGGGCATGTTGCGTTGGATTGATAGCTCGTTTGGCTTCCGTTCCCATGAACAGCGTTCAGCTCTTAGCTCCATCATGTCTGTTGAAAAGCGTTTAGAGAACTCAAATGTTAGTTATGAGCGTTGGTTGCTCTATTTCATGCCTTTACTTGACGGCGCAACAAACGAGGATATTGAAAGGGTGTGCAAGCGATATTCTATTAGCTCAAAGCACCTTCAAGTTTTTCTTCAGCTCTCTTCGCTTGGCGATGTTTTGGAGAGGACGAGAGTAAAACTTCCACCAAGCACTCTAAAGGAGATCTTGGATCACTTCGGCACGGAGGCAATCATTTATGCGCTTGCTAAGGCTGTCTCGTTTGGCGCCTCTTACGAGATGGCAAAAGAACAATTGTTTGCCTACCTTGAAAGATACAGACATGAGCGTCCAGATATATCTGGGAGCGATATAATCGGTGCTGGAATACCAGCAGGACCTTGGATTGGCACAGCATTGGCTGAGGCTTTGAAGGTTAAACTTGACGAAGGTGCGGACAGAAGGAGACAGCTTGAAGTTGCTCTCAAGGTTGCAAGGAAAGCTTTGGCGATGATGCAACATGAGTCGCAAAGGAGTAATACTCGCAGCTGGGAAGGGTAAGAGGCTTTTACCCATAACTGAGAAAGTGCCCAAAGTTCTCATAGAAGTTGGTGGCTTACCTTGGCTATCAAGGTTGCTTTTAAGGTTTAGCGAGTGTGGGTGTCGTCAGGTCTTGATCGTTGTTGGGCACCTTGGTGAAATGATCGTTGAGCGCTACGGTGAAGAAGCGTTCGGTATGCGCATATTCTACGCGTTTCAATGGCGTCCCGAGGGAACTGCAAAGGCTCTTCAGCTTGCTGAGGACTTCGTTGGTGAAGAACCATTTATGCTCTCTTGGGGCGATGTGCTCACAGCTCCTGAGAACTATAACGCTCTATGGGAGAGGTTTGAAGCTGGTGGCTGTCAAATGTGCATGCTCGTGAATTGGCTCGACGATGTTTCCTCGGGCGCAGATGTAACAATTGATGGTGAAAGGGTGGTTGGGATAGTCGAAAAGCCACCTGTGAAGAAAGCAGGGTGGAACCAATCTGGCTTGTTCGTGATTTACAGCGGTATCTTCAAGTATCTGAGGAAGGTTAAGCGATCAGCGCGTGGTGAGTATGAGTTCACCGACGCTGTCAAGATGATGATTGATGCTGGCGAAGTAGTTATTGCGCTTCCAGCTAAAGGTTACGTATACGAACTCGGAACGCATGAGCAACTGCAGTTGATACAAAATGCGATTTACGAGATTTAGGGTGGTGGCAAAACGGGGGTGATACATAGGGTTGTCTCTGAGGAGGCAACAGTTACGATTTTAGAATGATCACCCATTGCCAAAGCATCAACACTGTCAGCGATGGACACAATGCAGTTGTGAGATCCAGTCGTTTTCCAAGTCTACGGGGATAGCGAGTTAGCACCGCGCAGATTCACAGCTGACAAATTTAGAAGGAGCTTCATAGGTGAATGCGCAGATCCTTGCTTACCCGAAGCGCCCTCGTATGAATGAGTCAGTTCTTTCGTCTTTGGGGTTTTCAAACACTTGGCTTGTTGGACCAACCTCGATCAGTTCGCCATCAAGTATGAAGCCTGTTAGGTCTGCCACCCTTGAGGCTTGAAACATGTTGTGTGTCACAAGGACGATGGTCAGTTTTTTCTTCAGCTCAAGCATTAGCTCCTCAATACGGAGTGTTGAGGCTGGATCAAGCGCTGAACAAGGCTCATCAAGAAGCAGCACTTCTGGCTCAACTGCCAATGCCCTCGCAATGCATAGACGCTGCTGTTGCCCACCAGAAAGCGTAAATGCTGATTGGTGCAACTTATCCTTTACTTCCTCCCAGAGTGCAGCTTCCCTAAGTGCTCTCTCAACTATTTCCGTTAACTGTCTCTTTTCCTTTACGCCATGTATTCTCGGACCATATGCTACATTGTCAAAGATGGACATAGGGAAAGGGTTTGGCTTCTGGAAAACCATCCCGACCTTCCTTCTCAACTCAACCACATTCATGGCTCTGTCATAGATGTTGACATCGTCAAGGAACACCTCACCTTTAACAACAGCGTTTGGGATGAAATCGTTCATCCTGTTAAGGCAGCGTAGAAACGAGCTCTTGCCACATCCAGAAGGTCCTATGAATGCGAAGATGCATTTTTCTGGTATGTCAAGGTTGATGTTCTTAAGAGCCGGGCGCTCACCATAGTAAAGCCATAGATTCCTTATCCTGAATTTGGCTTTTGCCTCTTTGCTTAACTGCCTTAGCAGTTCCTCAACGCGTGCCTCAATTAAATCCCTTGTCCTTCTGTAAACTTCGATTGGAGAGCCAGTTGGGTCTGGTATATCCCATTCAACTCTGTATGGGATGTTGGTGAGCGAATCGGTGTCCATATCAAGCCCGACCGTTACAACTACATCGCTTCCTGTTATGTTCACATCGCTTAACCCTTTGGGGCATTGCTTGCTTATGTCAATGCCTTTTTCCTTCATGACTTGGACAGCGTTCTGGTCAAGCTGACTTGAAGGGTTTAACCCAGCACTTGCCACTTCAAACATGTCACCACATGCTTCCCTAAAGAACGCTTCAGCCATTTGGCTCCTACATGAATTCCTTTCACATATGAAGACAACGCGTCTTTTCATCCTACTGCTTCACCTCACTAACAAATCTATCAAACAACCTTCGGTCTGCTAATCTTGAGCCTCGCCCTTATCAGGATGGCAAGCAAATTTAGAACGAATGTTAAGAACAAAAGGATAAGCGCTGTTGCATATTGCAATGGGAGCGTTGCTTCCACATCTGGCGATTGTGTTGCCATGACATAGATGTGATAGCCAAGGTGCATGAACTGGCTTGAAGGTGAGATTGACAAGCGAGGCAGATAGTAAGCTACACCGGTGAAAAGCAAAGGCGCTACCTCACCAGCTCCCCTGCTTATAGCCAAAATGGCTCCCGTGAGTATCCCACCCATAGCCTTTGGGACAACAACACGCCAGACAGTTTGCCACTTCGTTGCACCAAGTGCATAACTTGCGAGGCGCGCTTCCTCAGGTATTGAAGACAAAGCTTCCTCAGTCACTGTGATAACTACTGGCAGTGTCAAGATGGAAAGAGTGGCAGCAGCCCAAAGTAGGCAAGGCTGACCAAAAAGAAGTTCAGCGCCAATAAGCGCATCAATCTTCTTACCGACAAACAGCACAAAGAATGCAAGCCCAAACATACCATAGATGATTGACGGGATGCCAGCAAGGTTTGAAATTGAAGCTCTTATTAGCTTTGTTAACATCGCCTCTCTTGGTGCATACTCGTGGAGGTAAATGGCGGTTAAAACGCCAGTAGGCATAACCATGAGTGTCATAAGGATGACCAAAACAAAAGTCCCAAATATAGCTGGGAAGATTCCGCCACCCATCGCGCCCTGCTTTGGTGGCTGTGTCAAAAACTCCCATGTGATCTTCTTGTAGCCACCGATGAAAAGATCAGCGAAGATCACGAACAGCATCATTAGGATGATCAAAGTGGAAGCAAGGCTTAGACATGTAAGCATCAAATCACATATTTCAACATGCTTTAATCCGTTGGCTCTTCTGGACAGCTTCATCTCATTCACCAGCAAACTTTCTTTGCAGGCTTGAGATAGCCAACTGCGAAAGCCAGTTAACCACGAAGCTGACAATTAGCAAAATAGAGCCGATGAAGAAGAGCACATGATAATGTGAGCTTCCGACGACTGTCTCTGGTATTTCTGCAGCGACTGTGGCTGATAGCGTTCTTACCGAATGAAAGATGTTCCAATCGAGGATGGGCGCATTGCCTGTTGCCATGAGTGCTATCATTGTTTCTCCCCATGCCCTACCAAAGCTTAGGAGTGTAGCAGCAAGCAACCCTGGTGCTGCAGTTGGAATAACTACGTGCAGTGCTGTTTGCCACCTTGTAGCTCCAAGCGCCATGCTCGCTATGCGATAGCTCTCTGGAACATTGTGTATGGCTTCCTCGCAGAGTGTGAATGTTATTGGCACCACTGCTATTGATATCCCTATGCCACCAACTAAGGCATTTAACCTTGTTGGCGTAAACATCTCTTGAAGCCATGTATACTGGTAGGCGTGTGCCAACCACGATGCCACTTTTGTGAGGCAAAAGAAGCCTATCACAACGGATGGTATGCCAGCAAGCAGTTCTATGGTAGGCTTGATGAACTCGCGAAGTTTATCTGATGCCTTCTCGGAAACGAAGAGAGCAGAGAGCATGCCGAGTGGCAATGCTATGAGCAGGCTCACAAAGTTTATTTTGAGCGTCCCGACGATGAGTGGTAACAGCGAGTATTTTGGAGGCTCTGATATTGGTTGCCAGACTGTTTTGAGGAACAGTTCTCTCAAACTCGCCTCAGACTTCACAGCAGGATTGAAAAGCACAGCAAGACCTTCCTTCAGAATAAATAGCACTATGAGCACCATGAACAATATGCTCATGAGTGAGATGACAGCAATAAGCGTTTCACCTACGCGCTCGCAAAGGTTTGAGTATCTTCTCACCATGACCACCCTGTTGAAAGTATGTATCAAGTGCCAATCCCATTTTGGATTTACAGTGCAACAGCATTGCTTAAACTCGGGTTATGCGGTTCATCCAAAAGCGCAAATGCATTTACAGAGACGCGATTGGATTTGAGGAACGCAGTTTCCATTCGTCCAGCTCGCAGGATGCTACACAGCATATTTTGCAGTTCACTTTGAGGCAGGGCATGAACTACATGCGCTTGGTGAGGTCATCGTGCAAGATGAACATGCGCTTGAGCTACCCTTGCGCGGTATGAAGGCGTTGAATATGCGCTTCAAGTTTCTGCCACCACAGGAAGCACACACTAACTCCTTCTCATACTTATCTCTCTCCGAGATGCTACATTCAAGTTCTGTAACAGCACGGCAATCAAGACACTGGTATTCATAAATCATGCTTCTGCACCTCCGATCATAGCAACAGCTTAGCCAAAGTGTATGTTAGCGCAATTGGGGCGCTTTGGAAAAACCTTCACTTGCCAAATACATTTCACCTCCCGAAGGCGATGACGAAGGCGTTCAGAAGAACATTCATTATGGCATGGATCGCAAACACAGGTATGAATGAATTGCATTGCCATGCTATAACGCCTGCCATCACGCCCCCGGGCAATGCCGATATGAATTCAATTTGCGGTTTGCCAACATGGGCTAACCAAAATGGGATTGCTTGGATCAGTATCGCCAAAGCACCGAATCTGCGTTTCATCACGAAAAGCATGAAGCCACGAAACAAGAACTCCCACCCAAAGAAGTAAATCGTCATACCGAGAGCAAACTTTATGAATGCTGGCAAGCTCTCCTTAGCAGGGGTGTAGAATGGGTAATATGCTTGGAACTGTTCCATGTGGGCACATGCTATGAGTAGTGGGAGCATGAAGATTGTTGCAATAGCTATCCATACAAGGGCGCATCTTCCATTCCCTACTTGGAATCCGACATCACTCCAATTCCACCCACACGCTTTAGCGAAAGCTAATGGCAACACCAAACATAGAAGCGTGTTGAAAGCCACATAAATGTCAAACTGCGAATCCCTATCAATGGGTGATGTGACTGAAACGGTTACAAGAATTAAGGCGCAAGTAATCATCAAAGCTACCTGCCAACCCTCTCCGAGCCACTGAGTGTTTTGGCGCCCTGTTTTCATGTTGGAGGCTTACACCCTTGGGCGTTCAATCTCCATCACTATCCTCCCACCTTTGAATATTCGCACCGTCCCAGTTGATGCAGAGACAGTTATTGCGGTAGCTTTTGTTACAGCCGTTATGCTCGCAGCTGCTACATGTCTTGCTCCCAACCCCATCGGGACTTCTACCTTTAGCACACCAGGTTGGATGTAAGCGCCGGCAGACTCAATCACGCCGTCGCCTCTCACAATGAACGCACCATCAATTGAACTGAACTCCTTTATCGTCTCCGTAAGCTGTGGGTTGAGCACATTCCTAATGCTTTCATCATACCCAGCAAATGGGTTAAGCACAAGCTGTGTCACATATCCTTTCACATTCTCGTAATCTCCGATGACGAACATAGTCCCAACAGGTCTTCCCTCGCGCCCTTCAACTGCAAGCTGTATCGCTATTTCAACGAGCTGTTCAAATACCTCTGGCTTGATATCTTCACCAAGGAGCTCAATCCCTGGTGTGAACAGCTCAAACTCATCTTTGACCGAGATAAGCATGAGCGTGTCTAAGTGCAGTGATTTTGGTTGCCCAGTCAAGCAAATGAGCGTATCATCAGCATCAATCAAGCCTTTAGCCAGAGCAAGAAGCACCGCAACTTTAATTTGTCCAAGCCTCGTTAGGTTAATGCTGGGGAGGTCTACAAATTTTGCAAACTTGCTCCTTATATCATCGGTGAGCAAATCCTCATCTGCTGCGAGTATGCAATTGCTTACATCTATAGCTCCTTCAACAATTGATATGAGTTCTGGCGAGCCAGCACAAACAAGCATAAACGATACGTTTGCATCCTTAGCTGCAGCTTTTGCAGCCCTGAGCAGTGAATGAGTTATTGATGAGACAGCTTCTTCCTTTTCAACAACCTTCAAAGGTTCTTGCTTCTTTAACTTTGCATCAGGGCGTTGTGCCTTCGCAGTCATGGCTAACACCTCTCATCGGTAACCTATTTGGAGCCTCCTTTCATTATGCATTCAATCTTGTTCGCAGATCTAATCTCCAAGGAGCGCTTTTTAAAATTCTTCATGCTACTGGCTTCAGCCAATAGTTAATCCTGTAGCACAGATTGTTTGCGATTACGCCATCAACTATGGAGCGAAGTCTGTAGCGTAGTTTGTTTTTCAGGTGCGCCAGCAGCTATGAGCTAAAGCCTATAGCATGGTGGCTTATTTTGCACCGACAATGATAAAGAGAAGCATACAACACAGAGCCACGAATGTGGTTAAGAACCTTTCATTCCCAAAGCAAGGTGTGCTCACTGTTGAGCTTGATAGTGTAGCATAATGTTAGCAATGAACTTTTGAAGACAGCATGTCCTAAACGATATGTCCTGAGGCTTTATGGAGGTGCGACCTTCTACGATGCCAAAGTTGGTTTTACCAAAGGCATACAGCCCTAAGGGGATTGAAGAGAAGTGGTATAGGTATTGGGAGAGCCAAGGATACTTTTATGCTGACGCAAACGATGAACGTCCCTCATATTGCATCACGATACCTCCACCAAATGTTACTGGCTCGTTGCATATGGGTCACGCTCTTAACCATACGATTCATGACATTGTGGTCAGGTGGCAGCGGATGCTCGGGAAAAACGTTCTTTGTCTGCCGGGAACAGACCATGCAGGGATAGCAACACAAGTTGTTGTTGAGAAGGAACTTGCCAAGGAAGGCAAAACGAGGCATGAGCTTGGGCGTGATAAGTTCCTTGAGCGTGTTTGGGAGTGGAAAGAGCAATATGGCGGGTTGATATTACGCCAGTTAAGGATGCTCGGTTGCTCATATGATTGGCGCAGGGAACGCTTCACCATGGATGAGGGCTACGCGAGGGCAGTCTTGGTAACATTTGTTCAGTTAGCAAATGAAGGGTTGATTTATCGTGGGCACAGGGTGATCAACTGGTGTCCGAGATGCTTAACAGCATTAAGCGACCTTGAGGTTGAGCATCAAAGCAGGCTTTCAAAGCTTTGGTTCATACGCTATCCAGCTGTTGACGGCAGCTATGGTGTCGTTGTGGCAACAACTCGCCCTGAAACAATGCTTGGTGATACTGCCGTTGCCGTTCACCCAAACGATGAACGCTACAAGCACCTTATTGGCTCAATGGTTGTCCTGCCATTGATGGACCGCATAATCCCAATAGTAGCCGATGAAGCTGTTGATCCCGAATTTGGGACTGGAGTTGTAAAGGTGACACCAGCTCACGATATGACTGACTTTGAGATAGGTGAGAGGCATGGCTTGGAGAAGGTCATCGTCATTGATGAGTATGGGAGGATGACACAAAGCGCAGGCAAGTTCGCTTCAATGGATAGATACGAATGCAGGGATGCTGTCGTAAACGAGCTTGACAAGCTTGGCTTGCTCGTCAAAACAGAGGAATACGAAGTGCCACTTGCCTTATGCTATCGTTGTGGGACTGCCATAGAGCCGTTGCTTTCGGTGCAATGGTTTGTGCGCATGAAACCGCTTGCCGAGCTCGCTATAGAGGTGATACGCAGTGGTAGGATAAAGTATGTGCCAGAGCGCTTTGCAAGGATGAGCATTGAATGGCTTGAAGGGATTAAGGATTGGTGCATCTCAAGGCAGATATGGTGGGGACATCGTATACCAGCTTGGTATTGCATTAACTGTAACGGTCAAAAAGTGCGTGAAGTGCGCTTGCCAACTGGTGAAATACGGGTTAAAGCCGATGCAGATGCTGTTTGGTTTGCCTCACTTGAACAACCAGAAGCATGCCCAAGGTGTGGTAGCAAGGACATCCTTCAGGAAACCGATGTGCTTGATACATGGTTTAGCTCAGCAATATGGCCTCATGCTACATTGGGTTGGCCTGAAAGGACGAAGGAGCTTGAAGTGTTTTATCCGACGGATTTAATGATAACAGCAAGGGACATCCTTTACCTTTGGGTCGCAAGGATGATAATGACAGGGCTAAAGTTCGTTGGCGACATACCTTTTAGAACCGTTTATGTTCACCCGACAATACTCACAAGCGAAGGGAAGCGCATGAGCAAATCGCTCGGCACTGGAATAGACCCGATTGACCTGATTGAGCGTTACGGTGCGGATGCTTTGCGCTTCGGGTTGATAATACAATGCGAGCTCGGTCAGGACATAAGGTTCAGTGAAGAGCGCTTAGACATGGCTAAAGATTTCGCAAACAAGGTGTGGAACGCTGCACGCTTTGTCTTGATGAACATTGATGAAGATGAGTTTAATGAGCTTCCAACTCGCTTTGAGTTCAGCGATGTCCGTCATCTTCTCACATTGCCAGATAGGTGGATAATCAGCAGGCTTCAGCGCACAATAATTGCTGTTAATGATTCGCTTGAGCAGTGCGAATTCGATAAAGCTGCTAAAGCAGTTTACGACTTCTTCTGGGATGAGTTTTGTGATTGGTATGTTGAAGCGAGCAAGTGCTCCCTCTCCTCTGGTGGTGAGCGTAGGAGAATAACGCAAATTGTGTTGTGCTATGTGCTTGAGTCATCGCTCAGGTTGCTTCATCCGTTCATGCCGTTCATCACTGAAGAGTTATGGCAACATTTGCCACACGATGGTGAAAGCATAATGGTGGCATCTTTCCCGAAGCCGGATTTGGAAGCGATTGATGAAGAAGCTGAAAGCCTCATGAGCGAGCTGATGTGGCTCGTTTCTGCTACAAGGAGCATTAAATCCGAGATGGGCTTTCTAAATGTGCTTTGTGATGCATTTATCTTTGTCTCGCATGATGGGTTACGTCAGGCTATAGAGCAGAACATGTGGTGGATAAGCTCGCTTGCGAGGTTGAAGGAAAGCAAGGTGTGCAGTTTCTCGGAGGAACGCCCAAGGCTTGCTGCTTCGGTTAGCAAGGAAGGCATTGAAGTCTGCATACCGTTGAGCGGGCTTGTAGATGCTGAAAGGGAGCTTGAGAGGTTGAACAAAGAGATTGAAAAAACCGAAGCGGAGCTTGAGAGGGTAAGGAAGCGCCTTTTGAACGAGCAGTTCATTAAGAATGCTCCCCGTGATTTGATTGAATCGGAGAGGGAGAGAAGGGATAGGCTTGAGGAACAAATCAAGAAGCTGCGTGAGCGTATCAAAATACTCATGGAATTGCGCTCAAGCATGAAGCAGTGAAGCTGTCGTTTTTCCTTCGGCACTGCGTGAACACGATCGTAGGGTGAGCGTGGAGGATGATTTTGCTGTGAGGCACAACATCGTCAAGGAAAAGCTTAAGCGCGGGGAAGTGACAATCGGTTCGTGGATTTCGCTTGGCTCACCGACTGCTTCACTTATGATGGCTCGTTGTGGTTTTGATTGGTTGGTCATAGACACAGAGCACGGGCAGATTGGATACGAAGCCATGCTCAACTGTATACAGGCTATATGCTTAACAGAGTGCATACCTTTCGTGCGAGTAGCGTGGAACGATCCAGCTTTGATAAAGAGGGCTTTGGATGCGGGTGCGCTTGGTATAGTTGTGCCGATGGTGTGCAGTGCTGATGAGGCAGCTTCTGCAGTTAGAGCCACTTTCTTTCCACCGAAGGGGGTGAGGTCTGCTGGTGGTGCCCTCGCACAAAGCCTTCATGGTCACGACTACTTCAAGAAAGCCAACGAGGAAATATGCCTCATAGTCCAGATTGAGCATTTCATCGCTGTTGAGAGGGCAAGGGAAATACTGAGCGTAGATGGAGTTGATGGCTGTTTCATCGGTCCCAATGACTTGGCTGCATCGCTTGGGCTGTTACATACAAATTTCCGTCAGGAGAGCCGTTGGGTTGAAGCTGTTGAGCATGTTTTGCACACAGCAACTGCTCTTGGTAAACCAGCTGGCATACATTGTGTTGATGTGAGCGAAGCGATAGAACGAATATCTCAGGGGTTTAAGTTTGTGGCTATCAGCTCCGAATTACGCCTCATGAACGCTGCTGCTGAAGGAGCGCTCAAGCTCGTGAAGGAGAAGATAAGTTAAGCGCTTTCACACTTGCCATTAACCATCCTAACACTAAACCCTCTTTCCTTCCTCGCCAAACCGCTTGATGAATTCGTTCATAAAGGGCTTCAATGTTTGCTCATCAATTATGGTTATGCGAATTGTTTGAGGGTTGCCGTGCGGATGTTCAGAGCAAAAGTCAAGTATTGTTTGAAGCATGACCATTGCACACCTATCCTTTGGGAAACCGAATATGCCAGCGCTTATTGCAGGGATAGCTATGCTAACGAAGCCCTTCTCGTTGGCGAGCTTCAAGCTGTTGTAGACTGCCCTTCTCAGTTTTTCATCCTCATCGCCTTCGCCCCATTGAGGACCAACTGCGTGTATGATAGCTTTCGCGTTGAGAGCGCCAGCCGTTGTCATCGCCACTTCACCGACAGGCACGTAGCCTATCTTATCGCTCTCCTCTTGGATGATCTTTCCACCTTTCCTAACTATTGCCCCAGCGACACCTCCACCATGCTTCAAATAACAGTTCGCAGCGTTCACTATGGCATCCACGCGCTCTTCCGTTATGTCACCATGCACAAGTTGCAGAAGGTGCCCTGATGGGAGAGCATGTTCATACACGACTTTGTTTTCCATCTCCTTCACCTCTGAATCGTTGGTAAGGTTTTTAGCTTGCATGAAGAGGCAAGCGCTACAGCTCCACTTAGTGATAATTTTAATGAGGGATCTCCATCTTGTTTCTGCTATCACATTGGGGCGCAGTTGTTAAAATTGCCAATTGGGATGTTTCGCTAAATGGTTGTTTTGCGCAACGCTTCTTTCAACCCACTGCACAGCGAGGGTTGTTCAGTATGAGCGAGAAAGTAGCTACTGGGATACCCGGCTTGGATGAGATATTTCAAGGTGGAGTGTTGAAAGGCAGTTCGGTGCTCGTTGAAGGACCACCGGGAAGCGGTAAAACAACGCTTGGGCTACAATTCGTTGTCAATGGCATTACCCAGTTTGATGAAGGCGGTATAGTCATAACATTTGAGCAATTCCCAGATCAGCTATATCGTGATGCCCTTTCTTTCGGATGGGATTTGAAGCGACTTGAGGAGGATGGGAAATTGCGTGTTGTTTGCACATCGCCACCTGTCCTTGAGCGAATGCTTCGTTCAACTGATGGCATGCTCGAGAAGATACGCGATGAAATTGGTGCAAAGCGCATTGTCGTTGATAGCGTGACGCATTTGCACCGCATCACAGATAATTTGATTTTGCTGCGTGAGCTTGTGCACACCCTCGTTAATGGGCTTAAGCTCCTTGGCTTCACAGCGCTCTTAACGAAGGAAGTTACAACACATGAGCCAACAGTGATTGACTTTGAGGAGTATGTAGTTGACACTGTTATCAGGTTGAACTACGTATCGCTACCAGGCACAGCTGGTGCCAGAAGATGGCTTGAGGTGAGGAAGGCGAGGGGACAAAGCTACATTGATGGTCGCCACCCATACAGGATAACCGAATCTGGCTTGCGTGTCTTCCCATGCCCTCGCCCAAAACAAAGAGAACTCACGGTCAGAGGGCTACGAAATGCAGTTGAACGGGTTCCAAGTGGCGTTGCAGGGTTGGACGAAATCTTAATGGGTGGATATGTTAGGAACACTACGACGCTCATAGCTGGACCATCTGGTGCTGGGAAAACCATGCTCTCGTTGCACTTTTTGCTTAGTGGCGCTTGTATGAGGGAAAGGGGTCTGTTGCTCACATTCCAAGAAAGCCCTTGGAGAGTAATTCAGACTATGAATACGATTGACCCAAACACTCCAAAATACATCAAGCAGAGGCTTTTAAGGGTTGAGCACTTGCTCCCGATGAACTTCAGCCCAGAGGAAGTTATCTTCAATTTAGTCAAGTGGTGTGAGGAACTCCGCATAAAGAGGCTCGTCATAGACAGCATCTCTGACCTCTTAAGCCTCGTTGAAAGTGAGGAGGTAGCTCACGACCTTGCATACTCCATCGTTAAGTTGATGGAGGAGAGGGGCGTCACAACACTCATGACTTATGAGCTGAAGCAGGTCACAGGGATAACAAGCATTTCGGAGATAGGCTTCTCATTCATTGCCGATACCGTTATTTACATCGGGTTTACGGAAGTTGAAAGTGAGGTGGCAAAAGTTATAAGCGTGTTGAAACTTCGCGGTGGTATTCATCAAACCGATTTACGTCGTCTCATCGTCACTGAGAGGGGACTCAAAGTTGGAACGAAGTTTACGGGCTTGACTGGAGTCCTAATGGGCGCACCAATGGGGCACTACAGGGAGACAGTTGATGAACTTATCCAACCGCTCACATTTGTCAGCGACTTCATTGATATGCTCGCGGAAGGTGAGGTTGACGAGAACAAAAGGAAAGAGTTGCTCTCAAACATGAAAGAACAGGTTTTGAAGGTGATGAAATCACTTTGCGAGAAGTATGAAGTGGATTATGAAGCGTTGTTAGAAGGAACTTAGGTGGGCGTCCGTAGTTTTGGGCAGGTGAAAGTGAATGGATGAACTTGACCTCACTCAATTGCTTGGTGACTACATTGATGAGGCTGAGGGACTTTTAGTGAGGATGGAACAGCTAATCATGGAGGTTGAGAGGGAAAGGGTTTCTGGCACCGTGAAAACAGATACTTTGAATGAGCTCTTCAGGTGTGCTCATACGCTGAAGGGTTCTTCTGGGCTTGTGGGCTTGGGTGCGATTGAGGAGTTAGCACATGAGATGGAGAGCATCTTTGATGCCCTACGCAGTGGCGAAGTAACGTTATCGCAGGAAACGCTTGACCTCCTGCTTCAGTGCATTGATACCATTGAACTTTTGCTCTTGCAAGTTAAGAATGGCGAAGAGTTGGATGAAGCGCTCGCACGGGAAGTCTCAGAGAGGTTGCGAGGCATCTTTTGTCATCCACTTGGTGAATCGGAAGCCCAACCTTGCATTGAGCTTCCACAGCGCATAAAGGCTGTCCTGACGGAAGGCGAGGAAGCCACCTTAGCAAAGTGCGTTAGAGAAGGGATTGGAATTTATGAAGTGAGCGTCCCAGCGATGGTTCGGAATGTTGAATCAGTTGTTGAGACATGCAAGCAAGTATTAGCAAAAGTTGGGGAGATCATCTCTGTCATTCACACACCACCCGTTATTGGAGGGCATGACATAACATGCTCATTCTTGCTTGCCAGCTCGCTCAGCGAAGATGAAATCGTTAAAGCCGTGGAAGGGA
Organism: Candidatus Thermosaccharophagus gerlachensis; assembly: GCA_041538025.1. Taxonomy (GTDB): domain Bacteria; phylum Armatimonadota; class Fervidibacteria; order Fervidibacterales; family Thermosaccharophagaceae; genus Thermosaccharophagus; species Thermosaccharophagus gerlachensis. Next base: position 30,029 of record JBGOEV010000003.1, read on the forward strand.
TAAACGCTGATGTGAAGTGCCTTTTCAAGCCATCAGTTACGCAACTGAAGCCTGTAGAGGAAAGTGTAGTGCTTGCCACTGACCAAACCAAAGCTGGCGAACTGGCAGTAATACCACCGCTTCATGTAAGAAGAGAAACAGTAATGGGCACAATGCGAGTTGATGTGCACAAGCTTGATAAGTTACTTAGCTTGGTTGGCGAGCTGATTGTAATACGCTCGCGCTACAGCACTATTGAGAAGTTGCTGAAAGAAGTTTTGAAGGGCGATAAGGTGCTGGAAGAGCTTGAAAGGACAAACCGTTTCTTCTGCCGTCGCCTTGATGAGCTGCGCGAGAGCGTATTTGAGGCTCGTATGGTGCCACTTAATGTTGTTTTCATGAGGGCACCAAGGTTGGTGAGAGACTTAGCGAAAGAAACGGGAAAGCTTGTGAGGCTCACGATTGATGGCGGTGATATTGAGGCTGATAGGAGTGTCGTTGAAGCTATTGCCGAACCTTTGATGCATTTGCTCAGGAACGCTATTGATCATGGTATTGAGTTGCCTGAGGAGAGGGAAAGGGTTGGAAAGGAAAGGGTTGGCAGTGTTTGGTTAAAGGCATGGCGTGAAGGAGGGAAGATAGTTGTTGAAGTGGGAGATGACGGTAGAGGGATTGACCTTGCGAAAGTGGCTAAAAGGGCTGCAGAGCTTGGGTTGGCTCACAACATAGAAGGGCTATCGCACACAGAGCTTCTTGAGCTCATTTGTCAGCCGGGCTTCTCAACATCGGCTCATGTTACGCGTGTCTCAGGAAGGGGAATCGGGTTAGATGTTGTTAAGAGCTTGATTGAGAAGATAGGTGGCGCACTTGAAATGGAAACTGAAGAGGGTGTTGGGACTGTATTCAGAATGCGTTTGCCAGTCACCGTCTCAATACTCAGTGTGTTCCTCACGAAAGTTGGGAAGGCTATTTGCGCAATCCCGATGGAGATGGTAAGGATGGTTATGAAGATGCGGAAAGAATGTGTTAGGCAAGTTAGCGGTGTTAAAGCCTACCAGTTTGATGATGGAAGGTTGCTTCCAATGATACGCTTGAGTGATTTGTTTGTGGGTGTGAACGACGAGCAAGAGCAAAAGGAGTTCTTAATGCTTATCGAAGCACATGGCATTAGCGCCTGCCTCGTCACAAACGAGCCATTAGGTTTTCATGATGTGGTTATAAAGCCGTTGCCCGAACCACTCAATAGGATTGAGGTGCTAATGGGTGTAGCTGAGCTTGGCGATGGTAGTTTGGCAACCGTCATTGATGTGCATAGGCTGTTGGCAACATCTTTCAAGCATGTGCCATCAAGCATGCGAAGGGAAGTTGGCATCAAGCGTTATGAGCCAACACATGAGGCGCTCATACACTTACTCGTCTTTGAGCTCTCTGGGAAATTTTTCGCAGCACCTGTTGAACAAGTTGCTGAGGTTATATCACAATGCGAGCTCTTGCGCCTGCCAAACATGCCATATCCAATTGAGGGAATGATTGAATGGCATGGTGGACAAATACCAGTCGTTGACCTGCGTAGGCTTCTCGGGTTTGAACGGAAACCGTTTGATGCTAAAGAGAAGCTCATCGTGGCTAACGCTGATGGGAAACACTTTGCATTCGCTGTTGATAGGCTTGTTGATGTGGTCGCAGTAGAGCTTAAACATGTCCACCAGTTAGTCAATATGAAGGGTATAACAGGCATCACAAAGTGTAGCATTGCGGGGAAAAAGTTGGAGTGCATCCTCATCGACTTGAGCTACTGGGCGAGCCTCATCAACATTACAAGCGACACGAAAAACGACGCCTGACGGCTTACCAATGAGGCGTTAAGGTTACAACTGTGGAGGGAAGAACTTAAACACTTCAAGTGGTTCTGTTGCTGTGTTTTCAAAGATGTGAGGCTTTGTAGCTGCGAGATATGAGACGAAAAACTCGTCTCCGCGCTTTATCCTTCTGCCGTTAAGTTTCCCTACACCTCGCCATATTAGCAAAGCGTATGGTGATTCCTCTATGCTTTCAAACTTTGAGGTGATGATGAGCCTTTTGGCGCTGAACTTCTTTGTCAATGTTGGTGGCACAATCCAGCTCTCCTCACCACCGCTCCTCTTACCACCCTCACAAGGTGTTGGTATTAGGCGACATCTTTCAATCAGGTCTTCTTGGGTTGCAAGTTCCATGTTAATGAATTGAAGCGCACTCTCCAAGTCTGGGAAGCCCGGATGGACTTGCTCTTTGCTCAACTTTTTGCCATTGCTTTTTGTCTCAAGCAAAGTGTAAACATCGGAAGGCTGTTGGACTTCAATTGTGAGCGCAGTTCCGGGTCGGTGTGGCACGCCAGCTGGCACAAAAAATCCTTCACCATAGCGTTGGTAGAAGTATGGCGATAGTTCAAGCAAATAATCTCTTCCCTTTTTAATTGCCCGCTTTAATTCCTCAATTCCAACGCCTTTGCGGAGCCCAACGTGTGTGTATGGGACATTGCCTTTTGGTGCTTCTGGGAAATAATAAGCCTCGTCTTTGCCGAAACGATGCCCAGGAAAATATTCCGGATGACCTCTCACAGCATCATCATCGGCGTGGAAATGGAAGACAATCGGTTGATATGGATCAAGGATTTTCACCAGCACGAGGAAATCGCTATTGTGTGCATGGTTGCGCTCGCTACCAAGCAAAAGCTGACCATACATTTTGAGTGCTTCCCTTAGTGTGATATTGACATCCTTTACAGCTATGATGCTCAGCCCTTCGCCTTTGATTGGGTGTGGGTTAGTTGCTTCAACTGTTGAGGCGATCCAACGTTCTGGCATCCAAAGCCCAGATTGAGGTTGAAATGTTTCGCCCGGTTTTTTACCGAGCCCTAATCTCCCACCATCCATGTAGAACCGACGCACGAATGTTGGTCGCAGTGGCAATATACCTCCTGTTCTTTCAATGAGCCTTTCAAGCGCCCTCTCAATGTTTGAAGCTATCATCATCCACACCTCCACCACTGTGGCGTGATAACCTCTCTTCTGCATGTTCTTCCTTAGGGAGCATCAATATCTCTTCCTCTGCCTCCATATCAGGCTTTAAGACCCCTCCTGAGACAATGAATTTGAGTGCTTCTTCAAGCGAGATATCAATTTGCACTATGTTTTCCTCTGGGACTATGAGTGTAAAGCCAGTTAAAGGTGTTGGTGTGCTCGGTAAGAAGACAGTAACTGCATCTCTCCCGAGCGCTTCCTTGATCTTATTGCCAACTGAGCCCGTTAAGAAGCCAACCATGTAGATGCCTGCATTTGGTAAGAAGACAAGCACTGGTTTTCCGGGTTGTTTCATCTTCGGTTGTGTGAGGAGGTGAACTACTTGACGAGCTGGGGAATAGACCACACGAACTATTGGCAACTGAGCTAACAGCAAATCCCACCACTTTATGAACCTCCGTCCAACTATGGTTGAGCCAACAAATCCAATCGCAATTACTATCCCAATGACTAAGAGGAGGGAGAAGAAAAGACCAACACCAGGTATTGGCGCATGGAAGATATCCCCAACCCATTTGTCCACTATTGGTGCAAGTGGCTTGTAGATGAGCTGGGTGATGTAAGCCAATACAAAAATGGTTATCACCATCGGAAGCAATATTGCGAGACCGGTTAAAAAGTAACGCCTCAAAACCCTCAAGCCTTTTCACCACCTTTAGTTTTATCCACTACCAAGCGCACTTTCGTGACCCTGCGGTGTTTCACTTCTTCAACTATAAGTTTTGCACCTTCAATTTTGATGCTTTCGCCCACCTTCGGTATGCGTCCGAGCACATAAAAGATGAATCCGCCAAGAGTGTCAAACTTGCCATCTGGCAACTCTATTTTGAGTTTCTCTTTGAGTTCATATCTGTTCAGCGTTGCGTCCACAATGTAGCTTCCATCATCAAGCTGCTGTATGTGAGGCGTTTCTTTATCATGCTCATCAACCAACTCACCTACAACCTGCTCAGCTATATCCTCAAGTGTGATCAAACCTGCAGTGCTTCCATACTCGTCAATGACAATCGCTATATGGACTTGTGCTGAACGCATCTCGTTCAGCAGCTCTTTCAGGTTTTTCGTTTCTGGGACGAACAAAGGTGTGCGCATTATTTCCTTCAGTTCAGCGCATCTGCCTTTCTCGCTCCAGCACTTCAAGATGTCGTATGCATATACGATGCCGATTACGTTGTCTATGCTTGTTTCGTATATAGGGATGCGTGAGTGTCCTGTTTTGATTATCAAATTCACAACCTCTTCTATCTGGCAGTCCGAGCTTAATGCGACTATATCTGGTCGTGGCACCATGACTTCTTTCACGAGTATCCTATCTAAGCGCATTATCCCAGAGGCTATGTTATACTCACGTTCTTGTAGGACGTCCTCCTCAACGCTTATTTCAAGCAACGTCATTATTTCCTCGTCGGTAAGCTTTAAGCGTTCGTGAGGTTCTTTGTATCCCAAGAGGTGTAGTAGTGCCTTCGCTGTTGAGCTTAGGGCTGATGTCAGCGGCACAAGTATATCGCCAAGTAATTTTATCAAACGATGCCAACGGATAATAACGCTCTCAGCATGCTGCATGCTGTATGTCTTTGGTGTTATCTCGCAAACGCTGAGGATAAAAGTTATCATTGCGAGTGTCCCTATCATTTGTATCAGTGGTTTTTTATACGCCAGCACTACGAGCAGGTGTGTAGTTAGTGCCGAGGTCAAAAGGATTGAGACATTGCATCCGATGACGAATGACGCAATATACTGTCTTGACTGCGCCCAATCAAAGTAAGCCACTTGGTCAGCGCCTGTGCGCTGGCTTAGCAACGCTTGTAGTCTTGTCCTGCTTGATGCGATTAAAGCTGCCTCAAAGAGTGAGAAGAGGAAAATTAAGCTTAGCCCACCGATCAGGATGATGATTTCGCCAGCAATCAAAATGCTTTTCATATCCGTCCCCTACTGTTCAATTTTTCTTGTTCAGTTTTCGTCTCTAAGTTCATTCAAGCGCTTGAGCTTCAACCACTTTATTCGTTTTCCTTCCATCTCAACGACTTCAAGTTTTACATCTCCCACAGTCAGGCTATCGCCAACCTTTGGTATGCGTTCAAGCAGTTCATAGACAAGCTCTGCGAGTGTATCGTATTCCTCTTCTGGAAGCTCAACGTCAAGTAGCTTCTCAATTTCCCTCAAGCTAAGCCTTGCTTCAACGAGGTAGCTACCATCGTCTAACCTTTGAACAAACTTTTGAACCACATCCCATTCATCGTGTATCTCGCCGAATATAACCTCAATCAAGTCTTCAACCGTCACCAAGCCAGCCACATTTCCTTCCTCATCAAGGGCTATAGCCATGCTCTTTCTTGTCCTCTGCATTGTTTCAAGGACAGTATAAGCTCGTTGTGTTTCTGCGACGAAGAGAGCTTCTCTGCAGATTGATTCAATTGGCATGTCAAGTTTGCCAGAATGCCATGCTAAGAGTGCATCCTTTGCGTGCAGTATCCCTATGATGTTATCAAGCTCTCCACTATACACTGGTAATCGGCTATGCCCACACTCAACCATCTTCCTAACAGCATCTTCAAGCCTCATATCAGCTGGCACACAAACCATATCTCGCCTTCTAACCATGATCTCGCTCACTGTCACATCAGAAAATTCAATTGCGCTCCAGAGCATTCTTCTTTCTTCGCCTGTTATCGTCCCTTGTTCTTCAGCCATCTTTATCAACGCTAAGAGCTCTGGCTCTGTTATGAGTGGGTAATGCGCGTGTGGGTCGCTCCTCAAAATACGCAAAAGTATGCGCGAGATGCTCGTGACGACTGCGATAAGTGGTGACAAGATCAAATGAGCTACCTTAACCGGGATCGCTGCAAGTAGAGCTATCCTTTGTGGGTTTGAAACTCCATAAATAGCTGGAGCAAGGTCGGCTACAAGAAGCGCAAACAGGGCAAAGCCTACGACTATAATCGGCTGGATGAGTTCTTTTCTTTCGCCAGCCAAATCAAGTGCTGCATGTGTTGCAAAGGCTTCAGCGATATAAAGGTGAGTAGTTATAGCGATGATCAATGTTGCTATGAGCTTTAGCGGGTCTAAAAACAATCTTTGTATGAGCAGTGCCCTCTTGTTGCCAGCGCTCGCCAGCTTCCGAATCTGAATCCTGCCTACACCAAGCAGTCCAACCTCAGCAGCTGAAAAGAAAGCACCAATGCTGAGCGCAACCAACCCCAACAGGAGTTTAATAAGAACCACAATGGGAGGACCGTCTTCCAATCTATCTATACCTCCACTTCAAAGACCAGTGTGGATGGTTCACATTTTGATCGCTGTATTCGTTTGCATTAAAAAGTATAACACTTAGCCCGCCGATGCGCGAAGAGATTTTATCACCCATCCATGGTTGCTATGATTTATTTCTGGTGCAGCACAAGGAGTAGAGGGGTGATGTAACTGATGCCACTTTACGAGTATAAATGCGAAGGTTGTGGGAAGCGTTTTACCTTTCTTTATGGGGTTGTAGCTGACAATGTGAGCCCTAAGTGCCCAAGATGTGGTGGCACCAGCTTGAAGAAGCTCATCTCAAGGACAAGACGGTTAAGGGGCGAGGACGAAATAATTGAGGGCATGGCTGAATCATTGGGCGACATAGATGAGACGGATACAAGAGCAATACGAAAGTTCATTAAGCGAATGGGTAAGGAGCTTGGCTCTGAACTGGGGGAGGATTTGACAGATGAGCTTGAAGCAGCACTGGAAGAAGAGGCAAAAGGCAGAAGTGAGGAGGAAGCCGACGAACGCATCTATTGATTGTGCGCCCAAACCTCAAGGGGTAGAGGAGCGCAGTTTCGCAGATCGCATCCTTATCAAAGGGATGCAATTTTATGGGTATCATGGCTTCACTGCCCATGAGAGGAAGGAAGGACGGCACATGAGTGTGGATGTATCGCTTGCTCTTGACCTTAGGAACGCTGGGTGCAGTGATAATTTGCGTCACACGGTTAATTACGTGTCGGTATACAAAGTTGTGCGCGATGTTGTTGTGAACGAGAAGTGTAAGCTCCTTGAGACACTCGCAACGAAAATAGCCGAGAAAATTATGGCTTCCTTCAACATGGTGCAAGAAGTTGAGGTGAGCGTTAGGAAACATAGCCCACCAATAGGTGGTGTTGCTGATTATGTTGAGGTGAGCGTGTTAAGGAGAAGAGAAAAATGATGTGCAATCCTTTTTGTGTTGGCTTTAAAGGATCAAACCGCGATGTAGTGAAGGCGTTCATATCTCTTGGAAGCAACATAGAACCGAGGTTGCATTACCTTAAAAGGGCTGTCAAGATGCTTTCAGATTGCGAGGGGTTGCGTATAACAGCAGTGTCATCGGTTTATGAGACTGAGCCAGTTGAAGTGTCAACGCCTCAAATGTGGTTCTTGAATGCAGTCGTTGAGGTTGAAACGCACCTCTCGCCCTTTGAACTGTTCAGGTTGATGCAAAATATTGAGGCAAGGCTTGGTAGGGAGGGGAAAGGGTTAAAGGCTCCAAGAACGATTGATCTTGACTTGCTCATCTATGATGAGTTGAGGCTTAAGACCCAACAGCTTGAGTTACCTCATCCAAGGCTTTGTGAGAGGGCTTTTGTAGTCATCCCGCTATGTGAGATAGCACCAAAACTCACGCTCCCAAGCGGTGAGAATGTCTGTGAAGTCGCAAAGAGGTTATCAAACCTCCAGAGGGTCGTGCTGCGTTTCAAGCCAACAGAGTGGGTGACATCCGAAATTTAATATCGCACTTAAATGGTTTTTTGAGCCTTACAGTGAGGTGAACAGGTTGTGCCAGTGTTTAGATACAAGGCAAGAGGTGCAAACGGGAAGATACAGTTTGGTGTTGAGTTGGCGTCTTCTCGCGAAGAAGCTTTAAAGATGCTCAAAGAGAAAGGTCTTTTAATCATTGAGCTTAGCGAGCAAAAGGAACACCCAATGGCTTCGGTTATCTCTTGGGCGAACGAGGCGTTCAATATATTTCGCCCGAAGGCAAATCATTACGCTATTTTCTTCAGAAGCTTATCAACAGCCCTCTCAGCTGGCATGACATCTTACGAGGCTTTGGATATGCTTTCAACTTCAGCTCCACATCGCTCGTTGAAAAAGGTAGCTATGGAAGGGAAGCAAATCGCGGTCCGTGGCATTTCGCTATCGGATTTGTTTCGGCGCTATCGGCACATCTTCCCACAGTTCGTTTTGAGCTTAACGGAAGCCGGTGAAGAGAGCGGTAGATTGGATCATGTGTTTGCTTTGCTCGCCGATTATTATGAGCGTGAACATGAACACTCGCTTGAGTTGAAGCGTGAGACATTTTATCCGAAGCTTCTTTTTGTTTTCTTGCTCCTATACGTTTGCGGGGTGCCATTGCTCATATCATGGTTGACTGGAAAAGTTTCCACAGGTGAATTCGTGTGGAAGTTCATCAAAGGGATTTCACGGTATGCGCTTATCATCGCTTTGTGCTATTTCGCCATAAGGGGTTTAATATCTCTGCCACAAGTGCGTTTGCTCGCTGAAGCTGTCTTTTCCTTTTCCCCACTGGTTGGGAACATAAGGAGAAGGATTGTTGAGGCAAGGTTCCTAAGGGCATTGTCTTTGCTTCAATCTGCTGGCATTGATGCTGGGCGTTCGCTTGAGCTTGCTGGCAAAGCTTCCGGAAGCAGACTCCTTGAAGCGTCCTGCATGCATGCCTCAAAGCTTGCAAGAGAAGGTAAAAGGATGAGCGAGGCTCTCATGGTTTCGTTAAAAGGCAGTGTGGCAATCCAACCAACAACAATGCAGATGCTCTCAACCGCTGAAACAACTGGCAGGCTTGATGAACTCCTACAGAACCTCGCAAACAGATATGAGCAGGAGGCTTTTGTTGGATTGCGCCAATGTGCCATTGCCATCGGTGTGCTCATGCTCCTTGTGGCTGCAGTTATTATCGGAGCTATCGTCATAAGTTTTTACACAGGCTATTACAAGGGATTGGGCTTGCAGTGAACTTAACTATCTTTGCTTCCTTCGTATCAGCTCATACAATTTCCTTCTCATAACCTCTACCTCTTCCAAGCGCCCTACGAATGCCACGAGCAAAAAAGCGCCTGTGCCAAGGAATGACGGTATGAACACAGCTAACATGCGCCACCATAAACTTAAATCCATTTGCTTGTGAAAAAGCATTGCGCACATGTGTGCGCAAAATCCTGCAGCGATTGCGCTAACTGCAACCCATAAACAAAAGCGTCCCAGCTCATCCCATTTAACTGAGCCAATGCGCCTGCTCATAAGCAAAAGCAACATGAGCATGTTAAACCAAGCCGATACTGACGATGCCAAAGCTAACCCTCCATGTTGGAGCTGTGAATGGACGAGTATCCTGCTTATAGTTATCGCGATGGCAAAGCTACAAAGCGCTACAAGCACTGGTGTCCTCGTATCGTGAAGCGCATAGAATACCCTTGCTAACACATTCTGGCATGACATCGCTGGAACACCGATGCTGTAAAAGAGGAGGGCGAGCGCTGTTGCTTGCGTATCAAACGCAGTCCAACGCCCGTATTGGAAGAGAAGGGTTATTATTTCACTCCTCAGGACGCCAATCAAAGTTGCAGAAAGAGTTGCAAGCAGTATTATCGCTTTCAAGCCAGCGATGGCTTGCTCACGCAGTCTTTCAATATCTTCCTTTGCAGCAAGGGTTGATAACGTTGGGAAGAGCGCGATACCTATGCTTGCACCAAAAAGCGCAACTGGAAGTTGCATGACTCTGTTTGCCATCTCAACCGATGTTGCAGCTCCGTGTGGTAAGACAGAGCTGAAACTGCGCGGCAAAATCGTTGAGTTAATGTAAGTCACCGAAAGGCTTAACATGACGGGCAGGATGAGTCTTATAACCTCCCTTGCGCCTTCGTCACGCCAATCAAAACACGGCATGAAGTTCATCCCAAGTCTCCAAAGCCTCACCCATTGGACGCCAGTTGTCCCGATTGCAGCACCAACCAAAGCTCCTATTGCCATGCCTTCAACACCACCACCACGCCAGTTTGAGCCAACCGAAGCACCGATTATGCCACCAAGGAGTATCCCGATGTTGTAGAGGATTGATTGAATTGGTGGCTCAGCGAAACAACCGAGTGACATGAGTGCACCAGAGAACAATGCCCCAAGCGCAAAGAAGAATTGGGCTGGAAGGAGTATGCGCACGAGCGTTATGGTCAGCGTCAACTTTTTCTCGTCGGAAACCATCCCCGGAAAAAGTAGCACAACAATTGTTGGTGCAAGGAACTCGCAAGCGATTATGACGATGGTCAAAAACATGGCTATGTATGTCATCAGGACATTGAATGTCTTTATCGCTTTCTCGTCTTCGCCCCTTGCGAGGTAGGACGAGAAGACGGGTATAAAGCCAGATAACAGGGCTCCCCCAGAAGCAAGCAGATAAACCAAATCTGGCAAGCTGAAGGCGCTAACATAGGCATCTGTGCGCCAATCACGCCCAAACAGTGTTGTCCTGCCTATGTCTCGTATAACACCTGTGATCCGTGAAAGACCAACAAGAGAGCTCGTTATAATGGCAGCCCTAACAACGCCTGTTTTCTCATTGCGCTTCAGTGAGATGTTCGGCTTGCAACGAAAATCATCATCCTCAACACTGCAGGGCAAGATGGTATTACACCTCACTTTCAAAGAAAGCTTCCTTTAGAGCGAAGGCTCAGTTTGTGCTGTCATTAAAAGACAAGCTCAACCGTTTTAATCTCGTATGGAGCACACTCAATGGGTATACTGCCATCCTCGTTTATGCTGAGCTTACCACCTTCAACTCTTTCCTCATTCAGGTTGGTGAGCCATGCCTCTTTCGGCTTTTGGAATGGGCGTATCGTTATAACCTGTGGTTTCTCATCCGAGTTGTAGAAGCGCACAATGAATGAATCACGCCATTCACACTTCTTCATGGCTGTTACAAAACCGCATGGTGGTTCAACTGATAAGAAACTCATTGAATGTGGTAGCCTCGTTTCTCCTCTCCCTTTCCATTCACTCACCAGCACATATACACTGTGCTCGTGGGCATACCTTTGAACAAGCGAATCTAACCAGTTGCCCGAGTGCGTTATCACAGCGTAACGGAATGTGTGAGTCCCAAGGCACTGTGCCTCTGGTGTCTGTATTGCTGGACCTGCATGCCCGGGGCGAGTGAGTAGATCACCACGAGAGAGCCAGCCAACGCACCTAAGTAGCGTAAGGTAGATCACGCAACCGTTCTCCGTCTTCCTTACCTCGTATTCCGGCAACCCGTGGTTGATGAGTGCAAAGGCACTCTTTCCATCAGTGAGCTCAATGAACTTACCTTGGTGATTTGTTGGCGACGGTTTTTGTGCCCACCCTTCACCAGATGGCATCTTAAGTGGTCGCTTAAGAATGCAGAAGTGACCTTCAACTGTGACATAGTCAGAGTTTATCCCCGTTGGAAAGACAACCCTTAGCCTGTGGTCTTTTATCCTGTTGTCAACCTGCGTCGTAAAGTCAATCCTTGGAGAGCCAGAGTGAAGTCTGACGGTTGTCGTTATCGGAAGGAGGCAAGTTCTTGTTGAACGAGCTTTCCTATCCTCTCGGAGCTGGCATGGCAGACGCCAATCCACTCTTATGAGCATCTCGGCAGCTACAGCTCCGATGGACCTTACTCTAACTTTCGCAACCTCGTTCTCCGTTGTTACAACATGCGTCTCCTCAATTGGCGAATAGTCGTATTCATCGCCTGCATCCTCAGCATCCTCAAAAAGCAAAAGACCGCTGTATACCTTACCGTCAGCCTTTGATAGTATTTCAAGCGTTCCATTCCTGTTAACACTTACGCGGTAGTATTCGTTTTCAATAAAGTTTGAACCAACGTTGATGTCGCTGATTGCTCTCTTCCCTGTGCTACCTCGCACGAAGTAAACAGTCGTGTATCCAAACGGTGGTATCTCGTCCACTTTAACTAACCATTCAGCTTCATCGCCCACTTTAAAGCGTGAAGCAGCAAGCACCTTCCCATTCGCATCTACGAAAGCCCCCTTTGCATCCTTTGGTAGCTTCACACTTATTAACTCGGTGCGTTTCCAAGGGAGTGTGTTGAAGACGACGAAGGCTTTTTCGCATCCTTGTGGCATAACTGAGCGTGCATCAATATGCGAGCACAATTCTAAGAGCGCATCGTTCAACAAAGTTCTACCGACCTGCTCTACAAGTGAGTAGCGGTGCATATCCTCTCTGTGGACTTGGTCAATGCTACAGCCACATATGTCATCATGAGGATGGTTCTTCATAAGAGTGCGCCACGCATACCAAATATGTCCCGAAGGATAAGGTCGCTTACATGTGAGCCACGAAATAGCACAAACTGGCTCAACATATCTCTCAAGGAGTAGCTGTGCATTTTCATTTGCTTGCTTAATTGGCATGCGAGAAGAAAGCACACCAGAAAGCAAGTATTGATAACGGCTCCCTCTGAACTCACCCCTGTATCTTTTCAATTGGGTGCAGCGCTCACGCACAAGTTTTAGGTAATCGTAGAAGCTACCGATTATGAGTTTCCCTTCATTCCAGTGTTGGTTGATGTAATCAACTATGTCAGGCAGTTCAGGTTGTGGTTCAACATGGTCGCAACCGTTGTTGAACAACAGCACAGTTGTAGTTGCATATTTGCGCAATCGTTCCACGAGCTCAATCGTTCGCCTCAACCCAGCCTCGCAATCAACACGGAAGCCATCTTCGGTGCGCACGTAACCAAGGTGAACAGCGTTGCAGTATCCGCCAATCTGATGGACAGCAAGCACCTCCGATTTGCCGTCCATACCTTCCCACAAAAACTCGCTCCCTAATTCTTCACCTTCATCTCCAACTCCTCTCATAAATATTGCGGAGTCAATCCCAAAGCCACGAAGTATCTGCGGAAGCTGTGCTATGTGTCCAAACGGGTCTGGTATGTAGCCAACTTTCATCACTCCTCCCATCCTGCTTGCTATCTTGTGCCCGAGCATTAAGTTGCGCACAAGCGCCTCGGCGCTTACGAGAAACTCATCAGGTAACACATACCAAGGACCAATCAAAAGCCTTCCTGAGCTAACCAGTTCCTTTATTTCAGCCTCTCGCTCTGGGCATATTTCAAGGTAGTCTTCAATGACGACTGTCTGCCCATCAAGAACAAAGCACTTGAAACGCTCATTTGATTTGAGAAGCTCAATGAGCTTGTTCATTAGCCTCACCAAGCGTATGCGAAACTGCTCAAATGTGAGATACCAAGCCCTATCCCAATGTGTATGTGGAACGACGATGACGGTGAGCTGTTCTGAGAGTTCATGTCCAACCTCAGGCATTCTCCTTTCCCCTCCCTTTGCAGGTTTTGCTTGACGGAAGCCACTACTTACCTGTAAGAAAGCTCAAAGCTATTATCGTAAGCATCCACAACAGCACTGTCAGCATCAATGGTATATCCTGTAGCATCTTTTCTGGTGCACCAGCCACATCACTGCTGTATGCAAGGTGCATGTATCTAAATGTGCCGTAGATAACGTAGGGTATGGTGAGCATAAGCAGCGGTGAATCTGAGTTCCCAAGCAGGATATGCGGTGCTGTAAATGTATAGAGCGAATATGCCATGATGGTCGCTGCAGCAGTTGCAGCTATCATTTGGTCAAGCATTGCGGGTGTATACTTTGGTAGCACATTCCTGAAATTGTGTGCCGTCTCCCCCAAGAGTAGCAGTTCATGTCTTCTCTTGCATAGGGCTATGAAGAGAGCAAGCAAAAGCGTGCATAGTAGTAGCCAAGGCGATATGTTTACGCCTATAGCGAGACAGCCCGCAACAACGCGAAGCACAAACCCTAAAGCTACCGCAAGCACATCAATGATAACTATCTCCTTAAGTAGCATTGAATAGGCGAGCGCCCAGATAGGATACGATATAGCTGCGGTGAGGAAAAGAGGTGTATGCATCATAGCGCTGACGATGACGGCGAGGATGATCCCACATGTTAAGCAAAGCAATGAAAAAAAGAGTGCCTCGCTTGGTTTTATCCGCCCCGATGGTAAAGGACGCCCACGCTTTAGAGGGTGATTGGCATCCCGCTTCATATCTTTTATATCGTTCACTGCATATGCAAACGATGACAGGAAGCAGAAGCAGATAAAAGCTATAATCGTTGCAGCCAGCTCAATTAGGGCTTCTGGCATGCTAATCTTCAATCTCCCTGCGAAGATGTATCCAGCAAACAGAAGCCCATTCTTCGCCCACTGGTTTGGTCTTGCAAGCTCAATTACAGAGAGCAGTTTGCTTTTTCTGCTCATGCTTGAAAGCACACCCTTATGTGATTTAGTGGCTCACAGAAAATACTACTTTGCTCATCTCCAATTCCCAATCCCATTTTTTCCTGCCGGGGACAGATCCCCTTTTGTCGGCATAGTAACGATACAGTTGTGCATAGGTTGTTGTTGGCATCCCGAGCGAGCGCACATGCTCTATCAAAAGCCGAATTATGCGACAATCCTCACTCATACGATAAATTGAGTGTGGATGATAAACAAGCGAGATATAGTCAAGTTCATAAGCGAGTGCCTTCTCAATCCAGACCTTTTGCACTTCAAATTCTTCTTCTGGCGTTCTTGGTGGGCGCGTTGGTATTCCCCAAGGTAAGAGCATCGGATATGGTAGCATAAGGCGAGGTTGCAAGGTGCCATCTGGATCCTTCAAAACATTGTCGTGCCAACCGTGTGCCGGAAGCTCAAGCAGATTCGGGAAGCCTTCAACATCATACCAGTATGCCTGTTGCAAGCCAGAAGGGATTGAATCTGCAGGTCCGCGTGCATCACTGCTTACGAATTTGAAACCACATTCCCATATAACACTTAACCTCCCGCTATCGCCTTGAAAGCCTTTGTAAAACCCACATGGCGTCCTAAAACCAATACATTCAACACCAAACGCTTCTTCAATCAAGCGCTTACCCATCTCCAACTCGTAGCGCATCTCTTCAATCCCGACGCCTTTGCCATGCATTTCGTTATCCTTGAGAAGTTTGTGTGAGTAGGTGTGCGACTGGATGTCAAACAGCTCATCGTCGCGGAGTAGCTTTGTAAGCTCTTCGGCATGCGACTCAATGAGCTTGCCAACTATGAAAAAGGTTGCTGGAACTTCGTATTGACGATGTATCTCAACCAACACTCTCAGCGCTTTTATGCAAAGCTCTGGATGCTCAACATCGTAGCTGAATATGTAGCGTGTCATATTCAACTCGCCTCCTTTTGACACTATGCGCTATAGCATGCATCATATTTTTGGCGTAATATACTTTTACGCATCATGCTCAATTTTATCCGTTTGGTGCATGAGTTGTCGGGTTTCGTTGCATAAACAAATCTCAAAAGAGGTGGTGAGGATGGTGCTAAAGAACGATGGTGGTGAGGGCTTGGCTCAGGAGCTGCTGACGGCATTAAAGCTTGCCTTCTCAAAACCGAAGTTGAGCCTCATGATGTTTATCCAGTATGCAGTTTGGGGGGCGTGGTTCCCAGCTCTCTCTGGTTACCTTGAGAAGCACTTTGGTTTTTTGGGTTGGCAGATAGGGATGATTTACAGCATGCTTCCGCTCGCTAACCTCCTTGTGCCATTCACGGCTGGACAGGTCGCAGACAGGTGGCTTCCAGCGCAAATTGCTCTAAGCATATTTCATCTCTTCGGTGGCATCCTTATGTTCATAATGGCTTTCCAGCGTAGCTTCAATGTGCTGCTTTCACTCATGTTCATCTGTGCGATGGTGTATGCTCCAACTCTTGCTCTCACGAATGCAATCGCCCTGCGCAACCTTGATGACCCGCAAAGGGAATTTGGTCCAATACGAGTTTGGGGAACGATTGGATGGATAGTTTCTGGCTGGGTGCTCTCACTGATGCGCAATTTCTTTGGGACAGAAGGATGGAAGCTTCAAAGCGGTGTTGAAGTTATAGATGTGTTCATACTGGGTGGGATTATATCGGTCATCATGTGCATTGTATCTTTAACCTTGCCACATACTCCGCCAGCAAAAGAAGCACCTGACCCACTTGCCTTTAGGAGGGCACTTGTGCTCCTGCGCAACAGAAGCTACCTGACTTTTTTCATCATAGCATTCATAGTTGCAACCGAACTTCAGCTCTATTATGTGCTCACATTCCCATTCCTATCGCAATGGCAAGGGAAGGTTGGCGGGATAACAAGTGAGACGCTACCGGCTTACATGACCATAGCTCAGATAGCTGAAATATTTGTCATGGTTTTCATGCTCCCTTATGGGTTGCCAAGGTGGGGTATAAGAAACTCGTTTCTCATCGGGCTTACTGCGTGGCCTATACGCTATTTCATCTTCTCCATTGCATGGGCATTTTACGAGACAGCGCCACAGTTGGTTTGGCTCGCAATAGCTGCATTGGCGCTCCATGGGTTTTGCTATGTCTTCTTTTTTGTGGTCGCTTTCATCTACACTGACATGGTGGCACCTTCAGACATAAGGGCGTCAGCTCAATCGCTAATCAACACGGCTGTGCTCGGCATAGGTTTGCTCATCGGAAGCTGGTTTGCGGGTTGGCTAAAAGACATATGCACCTTTGACAATGTCACAAACTACACCATAGTGTTCCTTGTGCCGGGCATCATAACCGTTTTTTGTGCTATCGCTTTCGTTTTCCTTTTCCGTGAGCAAGCTCAGGAAGCGCCTGAGCAGGCATGAATTGAGAGCGTCACAAGTTGAGGGCAAGAGGTGAAGTTGTTATGGCTGAGGACAACACCGGTAAGGTTAAAGTCTTGCTTGACACTGATATAGGTTCTGACATTGATGATGCGTTATGTTTGGCATACTTGCTGATGCAACCGAGGTGCCAGTTGCTCGGCATTACAACAGTAACTGGTGAAGCAGAGAAAAGGGCTATGCTTGCAAGCGCTATATGCATTGCGGCAGGCAAAAGCGATATACAAATTAAGCCCGGTTCACCAAAGCCTTTTCTTGTTGAGCAGCGCCAAGAAAAAGCACAGCAGGCTGAGGTTTTAAAAAGGTGGAAGCACGAAAGTGAGTTTGAGAAGTTCAGTGCAGTCCAGTTCCTTCGTGAGGTGATAAGGTCGCACCCAAATGAGATAACGCTGTTAACGGTTGGACCGTTAACAAATATAGGCTTGCTCTTCGCCCTTGATCCAGAGATACCGACTTTGTTAGATCGGCTTGTGCTGATGTGCGGTGTCTATCGGATGGGCAAAGGGAAGCGTGAATGGAATGCTATGGTTGATCCGCATGCAACCGCTATCGTTTTCAACTCACCCGTCAAAAATGTTCTCGCCATCGGGTTAGATGTGACGATGCGTTGTGCTATGAGCTCACATGAATTCAAAGAGCGTTTTCGTGGGACACCTCTTATGGATTTGATTTCGGATATGGCATCGGTATGGTTCCGCCACACTGATAGGGTTGTGTTCCATGACCCACTTGCAGCCTCAGTAATATTTGAGCCAGAAATATGCAAATACGAGCGTGGACGAATAGAAGTTAATCTGAAGGAGGAAGCCTCCCTTGGCGAAACGCTTTTCAATGCTGATGAGAAAGGAAGGCACATGATAGCTGTTGATGTTGATGCCAACCGTTTCTTTGAGCACTATTTCAAAGTCGTGACGGGTGCGTGATTTGGTAAGAAGTTTTTTCGTATAGGTGCAGTGCCAGTGGCTACAAAATTTATAATGGGTAGAATTAATCGCTGTTCGGCTGGCAGGTGAGCCAGCGATGAGCGCAGAAGAGGGGTTTAATATGAGCGATGAATGGTATGAGAGAATGAACCATCTGAGGAAGAAGCTTGAGGAGCTAAAAGAGGTTTTTTCCATCTCCGATTTCCTTTACAGCTACTACAATTTCATCCTGAGTTACATTGATGCGCTTGCCCCGTATGGGCTTAAGTGGTTAAAGGCATTTCAAGCAATGCTTGAATATGAATCATGGCGCCACAAAGCAATGCGCAACTTGAGAGAAACATCAAACATGAACCTTCTTTTGGTGCTCGGTGTTGAGATGAGGAACGCTTTGACGAAGCTCCTTCAGAGGCTTGATAGAATGTATCCGCAAGATAACACCGAGACAATCGTGCTGCAGTTGATGAGGGCTGAATGCCTTTATCAACTTGGGCATACAGAGGGTGTGATTGAAGCGCTTGATAAGGCTATTGAAGCGGGTTGTGATCACCCTCTCGTTTACTTCGCACTTGGCTTCAACATTTATAGACAAGCGTTGCAAGAGTATGTGGAGATAGAACCGGGGATGCAAAGGGCAGTGATAACGGATAGAGCAAGGTTTGAGAGTCTGTGTGAAAGGGCTGTTGGCGCATTCCGTTCGGGCATATCTCAAACTGGAATGACACCAATGGATGCGCAATTGCATTTTTGGATAGGGATAGTTTACGAGACACTTGGGAGGCTGGATGAAGCAAAGGAAGAGTATAAGAAAGCACTTGAGATAGCCCCGGAGCTGTCAAGGGAAGTTGAACATAGGTTGAAACATATTGAGAAAGCAACTCCACAAGTGCATGAGGAAAGCAAGAGCCGAGCTGAGGAGAAGGTGATTGGTGAAGCGAGCCAGCAAGCTGGTAAGCTTGGTGGGATCACTGATGAGGAATTGTCTCGCATGAGCGAGCTGCTCAGCAAAATAGATACGCTAACCGAGTTCCTTGAAGGGATGAAGGGGACGGAAGAGAATTAAGGACTTACCCAAGCATTCTAACTCACCAAGATGGGCGGTGGGAAGGAATGGAGGAATTTGAGTATTATGTTCCGACAACGCTTGAAGAGGTTATTAGGCTCCTGATAAAGTTTGGCAGGGCTGCGAAATTGCTTGCTGGTGGCACTGACTTGCTCGTGTTTATGAGGCAAAGACGCATAACTCCCACCTGCATAATTGAGCTGAACAAGATTAGGGATTTAACTGCGATTGAAGAGAAGCAAGAGGGTATCTTTGTAGGCGCATGTGTTAGGTTAGGCGAGATAGAGAGGAACAGCCTCATAAGGAGATTGTTCATTCATGTAGCTGAGGCTGCGGGTAATGTTGGTTCAATGCAGATACGCAACCTTGCGACGATCGGCGGAAACATATGCACTGCATCACCGGCTGGTGATATGATACCAGCGCTTATGGTCTCAGATGCACAACTGCACATCGCTGGTGTAAAAGGCAGGCGCATCATACCTATTACCGAATTCTTTAAAGGTCCGGGTGAGACGAGACTTGAAGAAACCGATGTGCTTGTAGGCATTTATTTGCCTTTGCCAAAACCGAATACAGGAACTGCGTTTATAAAGTTGGGTGTGCGTGGTGCTATGGACATATCAATAGCGAATGTGGCTGCAAGGGTCACATTGAACGGAACATTGCAAAGGGTTGAGGAGGTAAAAGTAGCTCTTGGGTCTGTTGCACCGACTGTGATACTTTCAAAATCGGTTGAGAGGTATCTTGTTGGTGCGAGTGTAAAAGAAGCAATTGAAAGATTGATTGAGAAGGCAGCAGATTCGGTGATGGATGAAGTTAAGCCAATAACTGATCACAGGGCTTCAGCACAATACAGACGGCTTATGGCTGCTGTATTAACGAAGCGTGCTCTCAGGATAGCACTGCAAAGGGCGATGGAAAAGAGCATGCTGTGAAGAGAAAGAGTGAGCAGGTAGAGATGATGAAGATAAGGCTGAAAGTTAATGGTGTGGAGCATGAATTATTCGTCAAGCCATATGAACGACTCGTTGATGTGTTACGATATCGTCTTCACTTGACAGGCGTCAAGGAGGGCTGTGGGACCGGCGATTGTGGTGTGTGTTCAGTTTTAGTTGATGGGAAGGTTGTCCCATCTTGTCTTATCCTTGCTGTAAGCGTTGATGGGAGGGAAGTAACAACGATTGAGGGTTTGATGGAGGGAGACGAGCTTCATCCGATACAGCAAGCCTTCATTGATTGTGGTGCTGTGCAGTGTGGTTTTTGCGCTCCGGGTATGATTCTGACTGTTAAATCGCTCCTTGACGAGAATGAGAATCCAAGCGTTGATGAGATAAGGAGAGGTATTAGCGGCAACTTGTGCCGTTGCACTGGGTATGTGAAGATAATTGAAGCTGTGCAATTAGCAGCTAAAAAGCTTATGGAACGTAGGAGAACGTTTTAAAGCTATGCATGCTACTGGCTTTAGCCAGTGGCGATGGCAAACATTTTTTAGATTTACGCCGACTAAAGTCGGCGCTCAGGTGCTTCGTCATCAACTACGGGTTAAAACCCATAGCATGGGTTGCGTCATTGACTCTCTTTGAAGTCTGTCCAGGAAACAATTGGGGCTTTTGGAACATACTCAAGGGCGTAGTGGTGAAGCTGTCAAAATGAGGATTGAAGTAAGGCTCTACGGTGCTCTCAAGAGTTATCTACCAAATGGCGCTGTTGGGCAGAGGGCTAATTTGGAGTTACACGACGGGGCGACAGTAAGCGATTTACTTTCCGTGCTCGGCATGAGTGATATCAGATGTATTGTTGCGGTAAACGATGAGCTTGCTGAGCGTTCAAGAAGGTTGAATGATAACGATGTTGTGAGTATCTATCCACCTATAGCAGGCGGTGCTTTATACGCTGAGGGTTAGCGGGGCACAAAATGATGCGGAAGGCAAGTAGCAAGGATAAAAAACGACTGTCGTCTTATAACACAATCAAGGTTGTCGGCATTGACCCGGGACTGCGCGCAACAGGCTATGCTGTCATTGAAGCTGACGGCAAGTTGGTGAGGCTTTTGGAAACGGGTGTGATCACAAGTTCATCAAAGAAGCCTTTGCCAGAGCGCTTGAGAGAACTCTTTAACGATGTTAGAGAGATGATCAAGGAGTTAAAGCCAAACGTGGTTGTGCTTGAAAAGCTGTTTTGCAGATGGGGTCATTCAGCGATAATGCTTGGGCAAGCAAGGGGAGCCGTAATTACAGCAATAGCTGAGTTTGAAACGCCAATCGTTGAATACACTTTCACACAGGTAAAACACACGCTCTTGGGCAATGGTAAAGCATCAAAAGAGAAACTGCACATAGCATCAAAAGCGATAGTTGGTATTCCTCGCGATGCTGATGACTCTACATACGAACACGATGAACATGCTATGGATGCGCTTTCTTTGGCTCTGTGCTACGTCCTTTCAAACTGTTTGAGTGCTCATCACAACCATGTGTTGAAGGGATGAGAAGCTGTGATAGGTAAGTTAAGGGGACGCATCTTAGAGAAACGTGATAACAAAGTCTTACTTGATGTTTCCGGCGTTGGGTATGAGTTGCTCTTGCCATCAGCTGTGGCTAAGTCAATTGAGGGTAAGGGAAAGGGCGAGGTTGTGGAGTTTGTGACACTGTGCTTCTTTCAAATTGAGCAATCAAGAGTGGTGCCATTTTTGATTGGTTTTGAAGATGAGGTGCAGCGCGAGTTCTTTGAATGCTTGCTTCTTGTGCCTCGGCTTGGACCAAGGGCAGCTTTAAACCTATACTGTGTTCCGATGACTACCATCGCATCAGCCATTGAGCAGGGCAATGTTAATTACCTTGCCAGTTTGCCCGGCGTTGGTAAAAGGCGTGCAAGAGACATCATCGCAACGCTTCAAGGTAGGATGGCTAAGTTCTTCATGAAGGGTGAGCATAAAGGCGAAGCAGTTATGGAGCGTGATGTGAAAGCCATTCTTGATGAGGCGCTTGAAGTGATGATACAACTTGGCTACAAGCGTAAAGAGGCACAGCAGATGCTTAAGAAAGCACTTGAGCATCGCCCAGATGTAAGCAATGCCGAAGAACTCATAAGAGTTGTATATGAACTTAAGGGGCAGTAAAATTAACGGCATGGGATGAATGCGTATGGCGAGGAAGAGGTTGCTTACGCCAGCAGAACTGGATCACGAAGACGAGAGCATAATATGGTCTCTCAGACCGAAAACACTTGATGAATGCATTGGTCAAAGGGAAGCTGTTGAAAGGCTCAGGATAGGCATTGAAGCTGCGAAGATGCGTTCAGAACCACTTGAGCACTTACTCCTCTACGGACCGCCGGGGCTCGGTAAAACAACGTTTGCGCACATCGTTGCAAATGAGCTTGGCGTTGATATCCATGTTTGTTCTGGCTCTGCTCTTGAAAGGGCTGGCGACATCATGGGCTACCTATTGAACTTGCGCTATGGTGATGTCCTCTTCATTGATGAGATACACCGGCTCCCAAGAGGTGTTGAAGAGTTCCTTTACAGCGTCATGGATAGGTTCATTGTGAGTTTTCCGATATCAAAGAGGGTTGGAGTTAAGCCACCGGAGTTTAAGCTTCAAGCTTTCACACTTATAGGCGCTACAACGAGAGCTGGAAGCATATCAAGACCGTTGAGGGAACGCTTCGGGATATGCATTCGCCTTGACTTCTATAGCGTTGAGGAACTAACCGAAATAGTTAAGCGTTCAGCACGTCTCCTTGGAATCCCAATAGACCACTTCGGTGCCGAAGAAATAGCAAAGCGCTCTCGCGGGACACCAAGGATAGCGAACAGGTTGTTAAGGCGTGTCAGAGATTATGCCGAGGTGAAAGGCGACGGCAGGATAACAAGACGAGTTGCTGATGAGGCGTTACGGATGGAAGGGATTGATGAGCATGGTTTGGATTCGCTTGATAGGAGATATCTTGAAGTCCTCATACGCGAATACAACGGTGGACCTGTTGGTATTGAGGCTTTGAGCGCACTGCTTCAAGAGGATGCAGCAACACTTGAAGACATGGTTGAGCCATACTTGCTTAAGATCGGTTTGGTAAGGAGGACTCCGCAAGGGCGTGTGGCAACGAAGAAAGCATATTACATTCTTGGGATTGAGGAGGGTAGTCATAGCGGCACTCAGCTTGGGCTTTTTTAATTTTTTCTGGAGTAGCTTTTAAACTTCGCATGGGTGGCGTTAAAATTATGATTATGGACTTGCTGGGGCGTGGTGTAACTGGCAACACGCCGGACTTTGGATCCGGAGTTTCCAGGTTCGAGTCCTGGCGCCCCAGCCATTTTTGTTTTATTGACCGTGTCACAACTTTTTAGTGCCATTTTATCTCTGCTAATTCTCTGTGGTGTTGCATATGGGGGTGGCTCAGGATGCCTGAGATGCCATTGAAGATCTTTACCGGTAATGCTAACCCACAGCTTGCTGAAGCTGTGGCTGAAAACATTGGTGTGCAACTTGGTGAGATACTCGTTGGGAGGTTTGCCGATGGAGAGGTCAGAGTTCGCATACTGGAGAATGTCAGAGGTGCTGATGTGTTCGTCATTCAGCCAACATGTCCACCAGTGAACGAGAACCTTATGGAGTTACTCATCATGATTGATGCGTTTAAGCGCGCATCAGCAGGGCGCATAGTCGCAGTCATGCCATACTATGGGTATGCACGCCAAGACAGGAAGGCACGCCCAAGAGAACCTATATCAGCAAGGTTGGTTGCAGACCTCCTTATAACTGCAGGTGCTGATAGGGCTTTCGCGATAGACTTGCATGCAGGTCAAATACAGGGCTTCTTTAACATACCTGTGGACAACTTGCCAGCAGGTCCAATACTTGCAAACTACGTTCGTGAGAAAGGGTTGACTGGTAACAATGTTGTAGTTGTTTCTCCTGATGTTGGTGGCGTTGAGCGAGCTACGATTTTTGCGCATGCTATAAATGCAGGGTTAGCCATTGTAGCAAAACGTCGCCCAGAGGCGCAGGAGTGTGAGGTGCTCACAGTCATAGGCAATATCAAAGGCAAGACGGCAATACTCGTTGACGATATGATAGATACGGCTGGGTCAATTACTGCTGCAGCTAATGCACTTGTTGAGCATGGGGCAAGAGAAATATACGCATGTTGCACACATGCTCTCCTTTCGGGGTCAGCAGTGCAACGGCTCTTAGAATCTCCAATCGTTGAGGTCGTCGTAACTGACACCATACCAGTTCCAAAGGAGAAGCAAATAGCGAAGCTAACTATACTCTCGGTGGCGGAGCTGTTAGCGGAAGCCATCATCAGGATACACGAAAACCGTTCCTTAAGTGAGATCTTGCTCATGCAAGGTTGGAAGGGGAGCTGATATGAAAAACCTCTGAGGGGGTTGAAACTATGGGTAGCACAGAAAAAGGAAGTGCTGAACAAACAAAGCAGATAGAACTTGTGGCAGAACCACGCTCCGAGGAGGAGATTGGAAAGAGGCGGGCAAGGAGGCTTAGGAAGCAAGGCTATGTTACGGCTGTCGTTTACGGTCCTTCAATCAATTCAATCCCGATAAAGATAAAGGCAGTGGACATCAAACGGGCATTTGGCGGGTTGCCGAAAATCGGTGCTGAGGCAATCTTGAGGCTGAAAACAAAAGATGGCGAGCTACTCCTCAAGACGCTCGTGAAGGAGTTTCAAGTTGACCCATTGAGCTTACAACTCCTCTCGGTTGACTTCCACGCATATGAGAGTTGAGCCTTTAATCAAAGTTGAGCGATTTGGCTGTTAAGGAGTTGCCATGATGCGTAGTTGGATAAGGTTCTTTTTTCCTGCGAGTGCTAAGCGGATGCCTGATATTGTTGTGGTCGGGCTTGGCAACCCCGGAAGAGAATACGAAAACACAAGGCACAATGTTGGTTTCATGGTGGTTGATGAGATTGCGAAAAGGCTTAAAGTGCGCTTCCGCAAGAAGTTATGTTGTGCGCTCGTAGCAATGGCAGAGCATTGCAATAGGTATCTCATGCTCGCAAAGCCACTCACATTCATGAACTTGAGTGGCGAAGCTGTTAAGTGCATTGTGCATCACTTAAGCTTGCCCCTTGATCATCTCCTCATCGTGCTTGATGATGCCAACTTGCCGCTTGGGAAGATACGGATACGTCCGTCTGGCAGTCATGGTGGGCATAAAGGGCTTAAGTCAGTTATTGATGCTTTAGGAACTGAGGCTATCTCAAGGTTGCGCGTGGGTATTGGAGCACCAAAGCAAGGCATTGACATGGTTAGCTTCGTCTTATCGCCATTTGATGCTCACGAGGAAGAACTTATAAGGGAAGCAATCGCGAGGGCTACAGAAGCTGTTTTAGCTTGTCTTGTGGAGGGTTTGGAGAAGGCAATGAGCAAGTTTAATGTGTGAGTTTTTAGCTTTGTTCAGAGGAGCAGATTCTCCTTGCGTGTTCAAGTTGCTCTGGCTCATCCACATCAAAGGCTAATTCGGCAGCATCCGTCACAAACACAAAAACACTGCATTGAAGCAGTTGTTCAGCTTTCATCCTCAGCTCGTCCACGGTGAGCAATCCGAAAGGTAGCTTGAGTAGTATTTTCAAGCCGAGCATCTTAGCAAGTCTCCATAACGACTTTCTTGCTGCTATTGCTTCCTGAGCCATCCTCTCAACCCTATCAAGCACTTGCCACCTTACAAGCATGCAATTGCCACCTGTGTATGCGCCATCTCTCAACCTGCCGATAGTGCGCCTGCACTTCCCGAAGGCTTCTTCAAAAGCAACCATAGGGACTATCGGATAGACTATGTCAGCACCGCTTGATAGTCCTTCCCTAACGAACAAGTCAATCAAATCGCCACGAATGAAGGGCATGTCACCAGCTACGAAAAGGATATGCTCGGTTGGGTGGTGCAATTGTGAAAGGGCGCTTTTTATGTTTCCCCACAACGAGCCAGTATCAGCAATTAGCGTAAGGCGCTCACATTGAGCATCTTGGCGAACAAGATGGTGTAGCTCATGCGGTGTCACGATCAAGATGTTGCGCACTAATGTAGCGTTGAGCAAAGCTTTAATGACCCTCATAATTATTGGCTTTCCGCACACTGTCGCAACAACCTTTGAAACGAGTTTTTCCGACTGCGCAACCTTATCACCAACACCGCCAGCGAGTATAACAGCGTCAACAGTAGCAAGCGATGAATTCAATTCAACATCACTCCCGATGCCATAGCATCGGCTTCCACCATTGGCTGCTAATAGCCAAGTTAACACAATTTCCTTTTGCGTGCGCTATGATGAGTTTTGCTTTGAGCGCACAATCGGGATGCGAATGGGTGATTTAGTTCTATGTCGTATGAAGCACTTCGTGAGCAAGTTCTTACAGCTCTCAGTAAGGTCGTAGACCCAGAGTTGAGGCGCGATATCGTTAGTGCTGGCATGGTTAAGGATGTGCATATTGATGGTGGTTTCGTTAAGTTCACACTTGAGTTAACGACGCCAGCATGCCCGTTGCGCGAATATCTCGTTACTGCTGCAAGGCAAGCTGTTGAGTCTTTGGAATGGGTAGAAAAAGTTGAAGTGGATGTGACTGCAAGAGTCCCACAGCAGGTTCGTTCAAAGGCATCCATGCCGTTGGTCAAAAACATCATTGCCGTCGGGAGCGGTAAAGGAGGGGTCGGTAAGACAACTGTAGCAGTTAATATTGCTGTAGCCTTGTCACAGATGGGCGCAAAAGTTGGTTTGCTTGATGGTGACATATACGGACCGAATGTGCCAAGGATGCTCGGTGTTCAGGGTCAACCTAAAATAGTTGGTGGTAAGTTGATGCCTTTGAGCAGTTGGGGGATAAGGGTCATGTCAATCGGCTTTTTCATAGACCCAGATACACCAGTGATATGGCGTGGACCGATGCTTCACAAGGCGGTTGAGCAATTGCTATGCGAAGTTGAGTGGGGTGAACTTGATTACTTGTTTGTTGACTTACCGCCGGGGACAGGCGATGTGCAGATAAGCCTAACGCAGCTTATTGAACTTGCAGGCGCCGTCATCGTCACAACACCTCAAGATGTAGCGCTTTATGATGCTTTGAAGAGCATCTCTATGTTTGAAAAGACAAAGACACCCATCCTCGGTATCGTTGAGAACATGAGTTATTTTGTCTGCCCAAACTGCGGTCATCGCACCGAGATGTTTCCACGCAAGAGCGTTGAGGATGAATGTGCGAAGCGAAAGATACGCTATCTTGGCTCAATACCGTTTTCACCCGAACTCTCAGTTGGCAGTGACATTGGAAAACCAATAGTTGTAGCAGAACCACACTCACAGGTAGCTATCGCGCTCTATGAAGTAGCGAAGCAAGTGGCAGCGTCAGTGAGCATTACAGCTCTATCGCAATCGTGATCCAAACAACCTCACATAAGGCAAGCCTTTAAGTGTCAGCATGCTTTACAACCTACTCTTGTGCGATATAAATCCTAAGCGGCAAAGGGAAACAAAGGGCGTTGTAAATCTTGGTTGGCAACCAAGGGGTGGTTGCAATGCGCAATGTAACGAGGCTTATACGGTGGTATCATCTGCTTCCTGTTTGCGTTGTTCTCTTCGGGATAATGCTGGCAGTTGGGTGCAGAAGCGGTGGGAAGCAAGGTCTGGGAAGCAAACCTGCGAAGGTGGAAGGTTACAGGATAGCAGTCGTGCCAAAGGGTGTAGCGTTTGATTTTTGGCTGGCTGTAAAAGCTGGTGCGGAGGCAGCAGCTAAGGAAGAGGGTGCTAAGGTGATATGGCGCGGTCCTGCTGATGAGACCCAGATTGAGGTTCAAAAGTCAATCATTGAGAACCTGATAACACAGCGTGTTGATGCTATAGTGATGGCTGCATGTGATGAGAAGGCTTTGGTGCCAACAGTCAAGAAGGCTCTTAACGCTGGCATACCTGTGATCACTATTGATTCGGGTTTGAATCCAGATATATCGCTTTGTTTCATAGCCACTGATAACATTAAAGCTGCAAGGAAAGCTGCCGATGTTCTCGCAAAGCTTATAGGCTATGAGGGTGAAGTTGGCTTGATACCGTTCATAAAAGGTGCTGCAACATCAAATCAGCGTGAGCAAGGCTTTAAGGAAGGATTGAAGAAGTATCCGAAGATAAAGCTTGTGAGCGTCCTCTATTCTCAAAGCGATGCCACAATAGGCATGCAAGTTACAGAGAACATGCTCACAGCCCACCCGAACATAAAAGGCATATTCGCTGCAAACGAACCTGGTGCGATAGGTTGTGCGAGAGTGCTTGAGCAAAGGGGTCTTAAAGGCAAGGTTAAGCTTGTTGCCTTTGATGCAGCGCCAACTGAAATTGAAGCATTGAAGTCTGGGACAATACAAGCCCTCATCGTCCAGAACCCGTTTAAGATGGGTTACTTGGGCGTAAAGATGGCTGTGAAGGCAATCAAAGGCGAGAAGATTGAAACAAAGCGCATTGATACTGGTTCAACTGTTGTGACGATGGAAAACTTCCACAAACCAGATGTGCAGAAGCTACTCTTCCCACCAAAGGGTTGATAGGGGTTAGTTACACCTTGGTGGCTGTGTCCACATTTTGCCATGTGGGTGTTAGGTGATGGATTGCAAGGACGCTTTTGAAGAAAGGTTTGATAGCCAAAACAGTTCAAGCGGTGATAGCAACACTGCATCAGAAGTGACAGGTAGTGGAGTGCATAACGAATCTAACGAATCTATTGATGTTGCTGACCAAGAAGCACAGCTGAAGCAAACGAAAACCAAAAAGCGTCGCAGGCGTCGCCCACCACCCAACCCGATGAAGGAGATGACATTCATTGAGCATTTGGCGGAGCTGAGGGCGCGCCTCATACGCTGTTTCATCTACGCAGCTATTGGGTGCGTTATAGGGTGGTATCAGTATGAACGCATCTGGGAGATAATAGTCAAGCCGATAAAGCCAGCGATGGAGAAGTATTCTATGCCACTTGTTTTCACATCAATCTTTGAGCCATTGCTTTTTAGGCTTCAGCTTTCGGTAGTGGCTGGGGTTGCCATAATGGCGCCATTGATACTGTATGAGGTTGTCGCTTTCATATGGCCCGGGCTCTTGCCACATGAGAAACGCTTCGCAAGGATCTTGATGCCGTTCTCAATAGTCCTCTTCATTGGTGGCATAGTGACAGCTTATGTCCTCATACCAATTGCAGCCCTGTTCATGCTCCGTTTTCTCCCAAAGGATGCACAGGTGCTCAACTTCGTCAGGCTTTATGTTTGGTCCGTTGCTAAGATAGCACTTGCAATGGGCTTCATATTCCAAATGCCACTTGTCTTCATGATGCTCGCCAAGATGGGTCTGGTCACATCAAAGACATTGATAAGCAAATGGCGTCATGCCACCATCGCAATCTTGGGCGTGAGCGCAATAGTCACACCAACAATAGACCCCCTTAACATGCTCCTACTTGCGTTGCCTATCTTGTTCCTTTACATCCTCAGCATCATCCTTGTTTTCTGGGTGGAGCGCTGATGAATGCGTCTTCATGGGAACAGCTGCTAAAAGAGATCCGCCAGCAAAGGTGGTATCGCAACCAAATAAAGCACGTTGAATTGCTTGGCAGAAGGGAGGCACAATACGCTGTGCCCTCCTCACCTATTTACCCGACTGTCATTGAAGCGTTGAAGCGTATAGGCATTGAGAAGCTATATCGCCATCAGGCTCAAGCTATTGATGCAATCAACATGGGTGAGCATGTGATTGTTGCGACCACGACAGCTTCTGGGAAGACGCTTTGTTACAACATACCTGTCTTGAGCAAGCTCCTCTCAGACAGGAATGCAACTGCATTCTACATCTTTCCTACAAAGGCACTCGCTCAAGATCAGTTGAGGAAACTATGTGAGCTTGGGCTTGGTTTTCTTATCACAGCACAAACTTATGATGGTGACACACCGCTCAGCCACCGAAGGCACATAAGGGAAAACTGCAGACTCATTTTCACGAACCCTGATATGCTTCACTGTGCCATATTGCCGAACCATCACTTGTGGCGTAAATTCATAAGCAATCTCAAGTTCGTCGTCCTTGACGAGCTACATGTCTACAGTGGCATTTTTGGGATGCATATGGCATCAATTATAAGGCGCTTAAGGAGGTTGTGTGAGCTTTATGGCTCTAAACCCCAGTTCATATGCACATCAGCCACTATAGGCAACCCACATGAGTTTTCACGCAACTTGCTCGGTGTTGAGTGCACTGTCATCTCAGATGACACAGCACCGTTTCCGGGAAAGACATTCGTCTTATGGGAACCACCAGTGCTGGCAAACGGTGTTAGGGTTAGAGCAAGCGTGGAGGCAGCTCGCCTCCTCATCTTCATGATGGAAAGAGGCATTAGAACGATAGTGTTTGTCCAATCAAGAGCTACAGCTGAGCTACTCCTGCGCTATGTGAGGGAGGAGTTGGCGAAGCATAACCCGAGCTTATGCAATAAGGTTATCTCCTACCGTGCTGGCTACCTGCCACATGAAAGGAGAGCGATTGAGCGGAAGCTGTTTGATGGTGAGCTAATGGCAGTTATAGCTACGACAGCGCTTGAGCTGGGGATTGATATCGGTCACTTGAGTGCTGCCATAATCGTTGGTTACCCAGGTAGCATAGCAAGCACGATGCAGCAGGCGGGTAGAGCAGGCAGAGTGGAAGAAGGCATTGCATTCTTTGTTGCAACTGGAAACCCAGTTGACCAATACATCGTCAACCATCCGCAATACCTCTTCAGCAAGGGCGCTGAGGATGTGCTTATCAGCGCAACCAACCCTTACATACTTGCTTCGCATCTATTGTGTGCAGCGTATGAGCACCCAGTGAGTGAAAGCGATAACAAGCATTTTGGCTTAAAAGGTTATGCTCTCCTTGAAACCCTCTTAGAGCGTGAAAGGCATCTGCGGAAAACCGAGAGCATGACCGAAGGGGAAACAAAGGTTTGGTATCTTTGGGTTGGCAAGGAACGCCCACATGACTCTATCAGCATAAGGTCAATTACAGGTTGCAATTACGAGATACGAGATGTGACCAAGGGCTACTCGCTCATAGGCATCGTTGATGAAGTTAGAGCGTTCACAACGATCCACGAAGGCGCAATTTATTTGCATGCTGGCGAAGCCTACCGAATTACCTCGCTTGATATAAAAAACCGTGTTGCCCTCGCAGTCCCGTTTGATGGTGATGAATACACAGTCACTTTGGAGCAAGCTGATGTGAGCATAGTTAAGCACTCCAAGGAAATAAGGAGAGGGCTGATGAAGGCATACCTTGGCGAGGTCACCATATCGCAGAGGGTCTTAGGATACAAGCGCTTAAAGATGCACACAGAGCAAGTGCTTGAGGTTAGTAGACTTAACCTGCCAGAAACCAGATATGAAACGGTAGCCCTCTGGATTACATTAGACGGACGGTTGCTTATGAAGCTTAACGAAAGAGGCTTTGATATGGGTGGGTCACTACATGCAGCGGAGCATGCCTTAATAGCCCTTATGCCATTGGTGACACCTTGTGACCGAAAAGACATAGGTGGTGTCTCGTATTTGCATAATGCACAAACTCATCAGGCTACCATCTTCATCTACGACGGCTATCCCGGTGGCGCAGGGTTTAGCGAGGCTGCATTTGAACAGCTTGAGGAATTCATCGCAAGAACAGCGGAGATGATTAAAAGCTGTCAGTGCAAGGATGGATGCCCTTCATGTGTTCAATCACCATCCTGTGCAAATAATAACCAGCCTTTAGACAAGCGTGGTGCAGTTGCACTCCTTGAAGGGTTGCTCGGACAGAAAACTTTTGAGATAAAGCGATACCACATTAGCGATGCTCGGAGGAAAGCTTTTTATGGGTAGGCTAAATGTGTTTATTTGCCGTTGTGCGGTGTGTTTTCTCCTTGCGTATGTAGTTGTGGCTACGGTGCTTTATGCTGATGTAGCATCTGGCTTGCAAGTGGGCTTGGAGCGCAATGGCAAGCCGATGATAACAATTGACGGTAAACCAACGCCTCTTTTCTTTGCGTGCGGGCTTGGTTCAGATGAGAATTTGGAAGAGTATGTTGAGGCTGGCTTTAACACAGTTTGGGTTGATGTGTATTGGGGCGAGAATGCAAGTGAGCAGGTAGAGAAGGCGGATAGCTTGCTTAAAGCTGCCCACAGTAAAGGGCTCTTCGCAATCGTTTGCATCAATGCAATCCCACCAAAGGGCATCCGCATGTCAATATACGATGAGCGTTATATCTCATTTGTCCGTTCTTGGGTTCCGTTCGTCATCGAAAGGCTCGGAAAACACCGCAACATAATTGCGTGGGCGACAACAAGCTTCCCAGACGAGTTGGCTGCATTAAACAATGGCTACGACGACGAAGGGTTCAGAACATACTTGTTGGATACCTATGGGGATGTTGAAACACTCTCTCGTGCTTTTGGTATCCCAATAACCAACTTAAACCAATTGACACAACAGCTTGTGATGAACATTGACGACCTTCAATCGCCGACACTTTATGGGCACTCATCTCTCTCCGCTTCCATTTACAGGTGGTGTTCACTTCGCTGGCTATTACAGCTGTGGTGTGAAGTCATACGTAATAGCGACGATGCTCGCCCGATAATCACTGGCTTGCTTTCAACCTACCGCAGTATAGCGAGCGTCCCAGCAGTTTATGACGGTGTCACGGTTGCGCCCTTGCCATCTGTGTGCGAACCAGATTTGGAACTGCACAACGCCCACGCAGTTGCGATAGGCAGGATGGGAAATACAAAACTTGTCCTGTCAGTTGTTGCATCAAGCATTGGTAAGAAGAAGGTCTCCTTGAAGCAACTCATAAACTGGGTTCAAGCAGCTGTCTTCAACGGTGCTTGCGGTATTGGGTTTACTGCGTGGGAGCCATTTAAAAATGATCCTGAGTTGCGAGGCTCTATTTCGGAGCTACTCAAACAGATAAACGATTGTGGCATAATGTGTGCAACTCCAATAACGCATTCAGCCATCCTTTACATGCCGTTTGCTGAAGGTTATATCCGTGACGATGTCCCACTTTATGGTTTTGCGACGCCTAATGGTGAAACTTTCGGCAAGCCTTATCGCCTTATCCTTGGCGAGCCGAATTCTCTCTTGAACGCCTTTAAACTTGGAATGCGCTACGGTCTCATTGATTGCCTCACATTGGATTCGCTCCCACAAATCGCCCCGCAAAGTTATTCATGCATATTCCTACCAACGCCCATATTGTTCTCGCCTTATGTCATCGGTGAATTCGGCGAAGAGCTATATGGCTTTGGTATGCCGAAGCAACCAACGTCGCTCACGCAACTTGGTTCAAAAGATGATGCATTTGTTCTTTTCTCGCAATGGCTTTTGAGTTTTGTTGCAAATGGTGGTGTGCTCCTCTCCGACATCGGTGTAAGCCTTTCGCCAGCTGGTCACATTTTCAAGCTTATGCCAGCTGATCTTGCGAAGCTCTTCGGTGTTGCTGGAGCAAGAACGTTGATCGTCGCTCCAGAGGTTGCTTTAAGCGCGAGCGTGCTATATCGCCACCCGCTCTTCCCATCACTTTATGAGGGCTACCTGCTCGGTGGTGACGAATTGCCGTTTCGCACCGTAGCTGCTGTTCTTCACTTCATCGGTGCAAAACCGTATGCGTTGATGATGCGCCATCCAAGGCGCACAAGAAGGCTCTCAAGTGAAGCTGTAGCAATTTGCATAAATAGTTTCGGGAAAGGGTTTGCGGTTTATGCGCCAACGCTCCTTTGGGCTAACTGGCAACCGCATTCAAACGATTTCGCTATGTTCCATAGCGACTTGCTCTCGGCGCACTCCGAAGTTGAACTGCTTTCGGCGCGTAGCTTGCTTGATGACGAGGTGAAAGTAGCTCTCTTTGAAAAAGGTGTCGCTCTCTTAAACCTCTCGGACGAAACAAAACTCGCTGTTGTCAAGGTTAAAGCAGATGCTGTTAATGGTGGCTCATTCCTAAACGCTTGTGTTGAGTATCCTCATGGGAGTCGGTCACAAAGCATTGTCGTCCACAAGTTCATACAACCGCTTGAGTTAGCCTTCGTGAAAAGCCTTCCCATACTGGCAAGTTGTAACGAAAGGTTCGTTGTGCTCGTCAGCAGGTATGATGAAAAAGGCATTGCCATGAAGCTTTATGGAAGTGATGCCACCATAGGCTATGAAGGTGGTAGGTTTGTCCTGAGTGCGAGGAAGGCGAACTCCTTTCGCCTTTCAATCTTCTCTGGCAAATATGAAATAAAGCCGAATTCGCGCCACATCGTTGCTTTGGCAGTTGTTGACCCGAGCGCATCGCTCGAAAGGAAGGAGAGGTTGATCAAAGGCGTTGTTGTAGCAAGTTCTAAAGGAGTGCTTGAGCTTGAAGTGAAGGGCGCTGTAATCAGCATTGAGGTGTGCAACGAAGAGTGAATATCAAATCGTGGTGGGGAGCAATGAACGATAGCAAAGCGAGAAATGCTGTAAGCGTCTTCTTGTGGTTCGTTATAGTGTTTGGTGTTGTTGCTTCACTGTTTGCTTGTGTGAGGCGATATGCTGTTGAAGTGTCTAACCGAAATGTTGCCATAGTGCTTGACTGTGAGGAGCTGTTGCATCTTTCAGCACTATCTGGAGTGAAGTTTGAAGAGTTGCTTCGTTCTTTCAAGCGCGCTGGTGCAAGCGCCGTTGCTCTCTCGGAGATGCGGATTAGCGATGCAATCGCAAATGGTGACCTTTTTATCCTGCCAAAAGCTTACTTGAGCAAACATTTGAAATCTGGTTCTGACTTGGCAATTGCCTCAAGTGACTATGCGTTCCTTAGAGCTTTCCAAAACGCGCTTAAGGCTAAGACGGGTAAGGAAGCGAAAGTGTTCGTATGGGAGGGGATGTTTGTCATCTTCGTTGATGACGGTTTGCTTCATGCTGGCTGTGAAGGTTTCGGACTTAATCCGAAGCTTGCTTCAGCTGTAAAAAATGCTGGTCTCAGCATAATCTCTCGTCTTTCAAACACACAATCGTTGAGTGACTCTTGGCTTAACTACGCTCTAAAGCAGTCGCTCTCATATGGGGCGCGAATTTTACTGTTTGATGGTGAGGAAGTGCTTGGCTATAGGGAAAGGATACGCGATGTTGCAAAAGCAATGAAAAGGCTTGGTCTGACTGTGAGCGTCATTGAGTTTGCAAAGCAACGTGGTGAACAAGAGCTTGCAAACGCGCTTGACGGCGCTGTTATAAGGACGCACAGCATAGCAAGGCAAGAGCTCGCTACGCGCTCGCCTGAAGAGATCATTTCAAGGTTCGCAAGGGCTATTAGAGAGAGGAATGTGCGCATATGCTACTTGCGCATCCCAACATATGCCTCGGATAATCCGTTGAAGGGCGTGGAAAAACTTATCAGCAAAATGAAGCAGGCTATTTGCAGGTATGGTTTTGAGGTAGGCATCCCACAGCATTTTGAGCAACCTTTGGAAAGCAAGCTGATGCGCAACTGTGTCCGAGTTGCCTCGGCACTCGCGATGGCTGCAGCAGTTGCTTTGTTTCTCCTCACTATCTTGCAGGTGAGCCTCTCAGTAAGCGTGTTCGTTTTCCTGCTGGTTGCCACCTGCTCAAGTGCGATTATTGTTCTCAGCGATGCGCTTGGGGTTTCCATTTGTTCCTTGCTAACTGCATTAACCTTCCCAACGCTTGCAGTATGCACAGTTGTGCAGGATATTTACCGTGCTCATACGGAAGACAAAAGAGACGACGGCTTTGCAAATCGTGCTTTTTCAGCCACAGCATCGTTTGCTATATGCTCCGCTATCACACTACTTGGTGCCATGCTTGTGATCGGCTTCCTTTGTGATAGGCGTTTCATGGTTGGCACAATGCAGTTTCGTGGTGTAAAGATTTCTCAGCTTCTACCAATGTTGATTTTCGCGGTGCTTCTCATCAGTGGTTGGATGGAATGGGATAGCTCAAGTTGTGCTAAGGTTAATGAGCGCTTCAAATGCTCGGTGAAGAAGATTTGCGATATCTTTTCTTCGCCTGTCCTTTGGTGGCATGCAATGGTCACGCTCCTCGTTTTCATCTTCTGTGCATACTGGATAATACGCACTGGCAACATCGCACCAGAAGCTGTTCCAGCGTGGGAATTGAAGTTACGCGAGTTGCTTGAAAAGTTTTTGATAGTTCGCCCAAGGTTTAAAGAAGCCTTCTTAGGTCACCCAGCATTGCTGGTCGGATTTTGGTTGATGACGATGAAAGAGAAGCGCTTCAGTTTACCTTTGGTGCTCGTTGGCTTCATAGGACAGCTGTCAATGTTTAACACATTCACGCACATCCATACACCGCTTTACGTATCATTCCTTAGGACTGTGCATGGTCTTTGGCTTGGGTGGCTTATTGGTATCTTTGTGCTCTCGCTAATCAGCTTCATGCTAACGAGGACAAAAGCAGGGTGGAAAACAGGCTAAGCATGAAAGCCACCAGTAAGGAGTTGCGCATATTGCTCATTGGTTATTTTGGGCACGGCAACTTGGGCGATGAGATGATGCTTCATGCGTTCTTGTATGGATTGCGTGATAGGGTAAAGTTCTCAGCTTGTGCTATCAGTGGTTCGCCAGATGAGACGAGACAGATGCATTCAATTGCAGCCATCAACAAGTTCAACATCGCAAGCATAGTTGAGTTTATGCGCAAAGCTGATGTGGTTGTTGGGTGTGGTGGGAGCTTGCTTCAAGATGCAACGAGTTTTCGCTCATTGGCATATTATGTTGGGTTGATTGTGCTTTCAAGGTCTCTTGGTGTTGCACCTGTATTGCTCGCTCAGGGTCTCGGTCCACTTAGAAGGCGCATAAGTAGGCATTTAGCAGCATTAGCTTTGCGCCGTTGTCTTCTTATCACATTTCGTGATGAAGTCTCATTAGAGCTTGCTAAAAAACTATGTGCAGTTCACGATAAAGCTTTTTTGACTGCTGACCTTGCCTTCATTCTGACACCACCGTATGAGGCAAAACCACCGCAGGAAAATTTATGGCTTGCTGTGGCAATGCGCCCATGGAGGGGCGTGGATGAAGTTTTGGCACACGTAGCTGATGGAATACTCCAGCTTAAGCATCGCATCAGTGCCGTGCGTTGTATAAGCTTTTCAAGGGACGATATAGAGGTTAGCGAAAAGCTATCTTTGCTCTTAAAGCAAATGAAGGTGGAAGTTGTCGCACCAAGATCAATTGAAGAACTGTGGGAAGCGATGAAGAGTGTCCACTTGCTTATTGGCTCAAGGTTGCATTCGCTCATACTGGCGTGCATGTTAGGTATACCGTCCATAGCCATAAGTTATGATCCGAAGGTTGAGGCGTTCATGAAGGGTTGGGCAAGCCGATTTTGCATCCCTTGGGAAGGAGTCTCATCGGATGCAGTAAAAGAACGACTGGTAGAATGCATTGACGGATGGCGTGAGCTTAGAGATAACGCAATGGAGTTTGCGCACGCATCAAAGGGGCTTTCCAAACTCAACTTGGAACTGTTTTTGAGCAAGTTTCACTGCCCCTGCTCAAATGGTAGTGAAGGCACATAGTGTTTTGGGCGTCTTCCGTTGAGCAGTATGAATGGCGCACAGCTTCCCACTGCCACACCGATTTTCTTGAGTTGCTCAATTGATTCAATCTTGCAGGTGGCGCGCACTTTTATAATTCGTTGAGCAGTGATTGGTCCTATGCCCGGAACCCTGAGCAATACTTCCATCGGTGCTGTGTTTATCTCAACTGGGAAGAATTCTGGGTGTGATATTGCCCATGCAATCTTTGGATTGATGCCAGATAGCAAGTTGCCAGCGCTGTCAAAGATGAGTTCGTCAAGTTCAAACCCGTAGAAGCGTAACAGCCAATCAGCTTGGTATAGCCGAATTTGCCTTTCGCTTGGTGTTGGCTTACATGCTTCCATTGGTGTGCCAGCTATTGGCACGAAGCCACTGTAGTAAGCACGATGCAAATTGTGTTTTTTGTATAGCTCCCAAGTTGTGCTAAGTATTTCCCTGTCCGATTCCCCGGCTGCACCTACCACAAGTTGAGTTGTATAACCGCACTTGAGCAACCCTTCTTTAGCGCATTCGCCTATGCGCTTTATTGTTTCCCAGATCTCGTTAAAGTTTTTGCTTGGCGCTATTTCTTTAAGCCTGTTTTCGTTTGGTGCTTCAAGGTTGCATGAGAGCCTGTCAGCGAGTTTTGCAGCTTGCTTTATCGCTTCTTCGCTTGCCCCGGGCATCACCTTGAGGTGCAGGTAGCCTTTGTAGCCGAATCTCTTGCGCAGTATGTATGCTGTCTCTATCAACCTTTCCATCGTTGCGTCAGCGTTCTCACGGATAGCCGAACTTAGGAACAAACCTTTGACGATGCCTCTTTTCGCCATCTCAATGAAAGCCGACGCAAGCTCTTCTGGTTCAAGGCTGACCACCCTTTTATCAACGAGACAGCTTGTGCCACAGTAGCGACAGTCGTTTTTGCAAGCGTTTGTTAGCAATGTTTTAAGCAACGGAACTTGTTTAGTCCCTTTCATTGATGGTGCTCTCGCCACATAAATTGACTCAATGAGCCTCCTTATGATCAGTTCGCTTGATGCAGGAGAAACTTCGGTCAGCTTTTGAGGTTCTTCTAATGGGTCAGCAACTTCAACACATGCTTCAACCGAAAGCAGTCTCAATCTATCTACCAATTCCATCTTCCATCACTGCCAGCTGTGAATCAATTTTTGAAACTGCCTTTCGTTTGCCAAAATCATGGCACAGTGTTCATGGTAATTCAAACATGAGCACTACCTCTTTTTCCCTACCTACGACATCGTCTCCAGCAGTGACTGTGCCATATATGCGTTCATCAGTCAGTTTAGCGCCTTTGTAGTTAAGTGATACTGAACGGACGACGAAGTCATCAACTTGAGTTCTGTCAACGCTTTGTGGCTCTATGCGCACTTTGGTGACCTTCCACACTAACATGTCCTTTGGGATGCGTAGCGATGTGGCGATCGCCCTCTTATTAGGTTCTGGTGCAATCTGTGACACTTCCTTCTCGTTGACGAAAACCTTCACAGGGGCATCCAGTTCGGAAAGCTCAAGTCGCAACTCTGCATCTTCAGTTGCCTTGTATGGCGTCTTTTGATTGTAAACAAAAACGCGGTAGTTGGCTTGTTCCCCCCAACCTTCACAGATTGCTTTGAGTGAGAGCACTTTCATTCCATCCGAAAGCTGTGTAGTGTCTATCTCACCCTCCCAAAGCGATACGCAGTCTTCATCCCTTACCTTTCTCAGCTCAACCCATTTACCTATTCCAAGCCTTGCTAAAACAGTTTTCGCGTCAGCATGCAATCTGACTGTTTGGACAGACAGCTTCTGAATTCCAGAGTATGTCGGAATCAAAGAGAAACCACCATAAGAGACGGTCACTGGCGGATCAATCGGCATTGGAGAAAGTTTGAGCAGGGCTTGGGTGTAGTATGAGTTCACACTGTTCTCATCAACTCGGACTATTGAAAACCCTTGAGGATACCCGTCGGGGTTTGGACCTGTCCACCAACTTCCTGAAAGGGCACCGCTTATAAACTGCTTCCAAGCCCCAAAGTTGATGCAGTAGTTGCGATGCTCATGCCCAGATAGAACAGCGAGCAATCGGCAGTGTCCAAATACACCGAGCAACCACAACGCTTGTATTGTCGGCAGCTGAGTTAACGGTGCATGCGTTAAGAGGATGACTTTTGTTCCAGCCTTCAAGTGCCCTGCATATTGCCTGAGCCATTCCATCTCCGTCTGTTCAAGCCCTATAGCTAAGCTTCTGTCTCTGACTGGGTGGAGGTCAAGAGCGATAAAATGGATTCCAGCATACTCAAAGCCAAAGTATGTGGGATTGAGGAAAGTTTCAAACATGCCCTTTGCATATTCTTCCGAGAATGTGTCAACATCGCCCTTGAAGTTGACGCAAACCACATCATGGTTTCCAATGATGTGGTAAACAGGCACTTTTATGCCATCCCATGCGCCCTTGTATAATTCAAACCATTGCTTTGCTACGCTTTGTGCGACATTATCTCCCAGAGCCACAAGGTCGCCTGTTACAGCAATGAAAGAAAGCTCGAGTTTCGCTTCACTAAGCCGCCTTATGAGTTGGGAGAGCGTTACAGCAGTTGCTGGGCTTGCAATGTGCACATCTGTTATATGTGCAAACAGGAATGGGAGCTTTTGTTCATCCTTTACAAGCGGGAAGTCAACTTGGATGACTTTTTCATTCTTCGTCCCTTTAATCCTCTTGAACCAACCATCAACTGCCTTATAGCCACTTGGTTGTGTGATGTAGACGAATTTCCTTTGTTCCGAGATGATAAGCTCATACATCCCATTAGCATTAGTGGTGCTAACTTGCTTACCATCCGAGACGAGCACTCCTGTTAAAGCTGGCTCGCCATCATCTCTCAAGCCGTTTCTGTTAACATCTTCATAAACACTCCCGCACACCTTCAATGCCTGTGCAAGCCCGAGCAGGGAAAGCATTAAGGCAACCGACAGGCTTTTGAAAACGGTTTGATGGCTCATTTTTCATCTCCCCTCCCATGAAACGTTGCTACAATGTAATTTGGTAACGGCTTTACCGCTCTTCCTTACCCACTCACTTTCCCTATGATGGCATAATTTGAGCAGGGAGGGTTATCGCGATGAGTGATAATGGAACGAAAAACGGTGTAGGAGAGATCTTTGAGGAGGCATCTAATAGCGAAGTAGCTGAGAAGGAAGTTGAGCAACATACGGATGAGCCAACCAAGGTTGTTGGTGAGGAAGCTTGTGGCGAAGGAGCTGAGTTAAGCGAGGTAGAAGTTTCTGAGGTGCAGGCAGAACTTGAGACATTGCAAAAGCATATTGAAGAACTTAGGCGTGAGAATGAGGAGTTGCGTGATAAGTGGTTGCGCGTGGTCGCTGAATACCAAAACCTGCGTCGCAGAGTGATGTCAGAGAGGGCTTTCGCTTTCCGTGAGGGGAAAAAGCAAACGCTCGTTGAGCTTTTATACGTGCTTGATGACCTTGAGCGTTCAATTGAAGCCATGAAAGAGGGTAAAGCTTCGGACTTGGACGCGATTAAGGAAGGCGTTGAGCTTGTGCATAAGCGGTTTGTGAGCGCGCTTCAAAAGTTGGGAGTGAGAGCAATACCGAGCTTGAATGAGCGGTTTGATCCAACCCTCCATGAAGCCGTTGAGAGAATTGAGACAGAGGAGTTTGAGGATGGGACAATCATTGAGGAGGTTCAGCGTGGCTATATGATGGATGATATTGTGCTGCGTCCGGCGAGGGTGAAGGTTGCAGTTTCGCCAGTCCGTGTTGAGCAAGGGTCAGATGAGCAGAAGGACAAGGGTGAGAATGAGCATTCTGAGGGAGCGGTTGAGTAAGAGCTTACAAAACCTTTACGGGGGTTGAATAAAGATGCCGTCCTCGGATTACAAAGACTACTATGCGATACTTGGCGTTCCACGCAATGCCACTCAAGAGGAAATTAAGCGTGCCTTCAAGCGTTTAGCAAAGGAGTGGCACCCTGACCTAAACCCACATAGGCGTAAGGAGGCTGAGGAACGCTTCAAAGAAATCGCCGAAGCTTACCAAGTGTTAAGCGACCCAGAGAAGCGTCGGATATATGACTTATATGGGCGAGTGGATGTGCAGACGACGGGTGTCCCATCTTGGAGCGACTTTAGTGCGTATGACCCATTTAGCGAGTTGTTTGATATATTTGATGCCTTCTTTGGTGTCGGGACGAGAAGGACGAGGTATGAGCGTAGGACAGAAAGAGGTGAGGATGTCTCAATTGAGCTTCCAGTGACACTTGAAGAAGCCTATCATGGTGCTTCAAAGGAGATAGAAGTGCCTTTGCTTGTGACATGCACTTATTGTGGTGGCACAGGCGCAACGAGGGGAAGCATGCGCACATGCAGAGAATGTGGTGGGAGTGGTAGGGTCACATATTCGCAAACAAGCTTTGGTGGTTTCGTCAGGTCAATAACGACTATTCCATGTCCAACATGCGGTGGCACCGGTAGAGCGATTGAGGACATTTGCAAGCACTGTGGTGGTGCCGGGAGGAGGGAAGAAGTCCAAAAAATTACCGTTGAGATACCGCCCGGAGTTGATGAAGGGAGCGAATTGCGTCTACCAGGGAGGGGCAATGCCGGGAAGCATGGAGGTTCTCACGGTGATTTATACATTCGTATTCGCCTGTTGCCACATGAGCGCTTCACGAGGAAAGGAAAAGACCTTTACACGGATGTAAAAATCACATTCCCTCAAGCTGCTTTAGGTGATGTGATTAACATACAAACACTTGATGGCGATGTTGAGCTGATCATACCTCCCGGGACGCAACCGGGAGAAGTGTTTCGCATACCGCAGAAAGGCATGCCAACATTGAGCGGGAAGGGTAAAGGTGACCTCTATGTGAGTGTAAAGGTTGAAGTCCCGAAGCATTTGACACAGCAGCAACGCAAATTGCTCCTTGAGTTAGCTGCGAGTATGAATGTTCACCCAAAAGGCGCAGATAAATCTTTCCTTGAGAAGCTTAAAGGGGTTTTCGGGCAACGCAAGTGAAAAATGCTGTAAGGCAATGAAGTGAAAAAGCACAACCCTCAAAGGGTTGTTGTGCCAGCCACTTTTTTGAGGGGGTGAATACCTTTGTCGGTATCAATAGCTCGTGAAATTATCCCAGTAAGCATAATTGACGAGATGCGCACATCCTACATTCGCTATGCGATGAGCGTTATAGTCAGCCGTGCTCTGCCTGACGTTAGGGACGGCTTAAAGCCAGTCCAAAGGCGCATACTTTATGCGATGTATGAACAGCGCATGTTCCCAGATAGACCGAGAGAGAAATGTGCAGCCGTTGTTGGAGAGGTGATGAAGAAATATCACCCACATGGTGATGCTCCTATCTACGATGCACTTGTTCGCATGGCGCAGGACTTTAATACGCGCTACCCGCTAATTGACGGGCATGGCAACTTCGGGAGCATAGATGGTGACCCACCTGCAGCGATGAGATACACAGAATGCAGGCTCTCGCCTATAGCAATGGCGATGCTTGAGGACATAGACAAGGAGACGGTTGACTTACGACCAAACTACGATGAGAAGTATCTTGAGCCAGTGGTGCTACCGTCAAAGATACCCAACTTGCTAATCAACGGTGCGACTGGAATCGCTGTCGCAATGGCTACAAACATCCCACCTCACAACCTTGGAGAGGTTATTGATGCGCTTATTTTGCTCATAGACAACCCAGATGCATCGCTTGAGGAGATAATGAATGTTCTTCCGGGTCCAGACTTCCCTACGGGGGGCATAGTGCTTGGTGCAAAAGGCTTAAAGGAAGCTTATGCCACAGGCAAAGGGATGATCACAATTCAAGGGCGAGCATCAATTGAAACGCTTGAAGGGGGAAGAACAGGCATAGTCATAACAGAGCTACCGTATCAGGTGAGCAAAGAAGCGTTGATCGTCCAGATAGCGAACCTTGTCAGAGACAAAAAACTTGAAGGTGTAGTGAATGTGAACGACGAAACCGACAAAACAGGAATGCGTATAGTCATTGAGTTGCGCAGGGATGCCAATGCCAAAGTCATACTTAACAAGCTTTACAAGCACACAAGCCTGAGGACAAGCTATGGGATCATAATGCTTGCCCTCGTTGATAACCAGCCGAAGATACTCTCATTGAAGGAAATGCTTCTCCACTTCCTTGAGCACAGGAAACAAGTTGTTAGGAGGCGCACGGAATTTGAGCTGAGAAGGGCAGAGGCAAGAGCTCACATAGTTGAGGGCTTGAGGACAGTAGCACAAAACATTGATGAAGCTATAAGGTTGATACGAAAGTCCGAGGATAGAGATGACGCACGCCAGAGGTTAATGAAGCGGTTCAGGCTGAGCGAGCAGCAGGCGAATGCAGTCCTTGATATGCCACTCGGGCGCTTGACAAGGCTTGATCAGCAAGCACTAAAGGATGAGTATCGCGAACTGATCAAGCAAATTGAATACCTGCGCAGTTTGCTTCGTCACCCAAGACAGCTGATGGAGGTCATAAAGGAAGAGCTTAAGAGTGTAAAGAACACATTCAAAGATCCACGGAGGACGGTGCTCGTCCCAGAGGAGCCAAGCAAGGCTTCAATTGAGGACTTAATTGACCTGCAAGACCTTGTCATCACTATAACAAGGGATGGATACATAAAGCGAGTGCCACTAAGCACATACAGGGTCCAAAGGCGTGGCGGTAAAGGCGTGCTCGCATTGACCAAGAAAGAGGAAGACACAGTCTCCCACATATTCGTTGCGACAACTCATCACACAATCCTCTTTTTCACGAACAAAGGCAAGTGTTATCAGCTGAAGG
Organism: Candidatus Thermosaccharophagus gerlachensis; assembly: GCA_041538025.1. Lineage (GTDB taxonomy): Bacteria > Armatimonadota > Fervidibacteria > Fervidibacterales > Thermosaccharophagaceae > Thermosaccharophagus > Thermosaccharophagus gerlachensis. The sequence goes on from JBGOEV010000003.1 coordinate 74,188, forward strand.
CGCACGAAGTCCCGGTAGCTTCAAGGCAGGCTCGCGGGACGCCCATAGTCAATTTGATACAGCTTGATGACGATGAGAGGGTTGTGGCAACAGTTCCTATAGCGAAGTTTGAGGTAGGTGGTTACCTGTTCATGTGCACGAAGATGGGCTTGGTCAAGAAAACTCCACTTGACCAATTCCAGACGAGGCTATCACGAGGTGTGCAAGCAATAAAACTTGATAAGGGTGATGAGCTCTGCTGGGTGCGCTGGACTGACGGTTCTCGTGAGATCATACTCGCAACAGCAGGTGGCATGATCATTCGCTTCTCCGAGGAAGAAGTGCGTCCGATGGGGAGGCAGGCTGGAGGTGTAAGAGGTATTAAACTGCGCCCACACGATTATGTTGTGGCGATGGACATAATTGATAAGGACGCAAACGAGATGTTGCTTGTCACTGAGAACGGTTTTGGAAAGCGAACGAAACTACAACAGGTTAAAAGGATTGGTAGGGGCGGTAAAGGCGTGATCGGCATAAAGGTGAGCGAAAGGAACGGCAGGCTTGTATCGCTCCACATAGTGCGTGAGGATGATGAGGTGCTCCTCATCACATCAAAGGGGATATTGATAAGGCAACGGGTGAAATCAATACCGATCAGCGGTAGAGCTGCTCAAGGCATAAGGTTGATGCGCTTGGATAGCGATGATAAGGTTGCTAATACAGCTCTCGTCGTTGGCGGTAACAATTCACGCTCACATGAGGGCGGTAGCGATGGCGCAGAAGAAAAGGTTTGAATTACTTGAGCATACCGCTGATAGCGGCATAGTTGCGTATGGTGATTCGCTAAAGGAGTTGTTTGAGAACGCAGCTGTCGGTATGTTCAGCATCTTAGCCGATACTGAAAAGGTTAAGCCGAAGCTATCGGTGGTGGTTGAAGTTAGTGCAAATGATTATGAAACGCTACTCGTAGCTTTACTGCGTGAACTTCTGTTTAAGCACGATGCGCAAGGGATTGTGTTTAGTGGCTTGGAAATTGAGGCGTTAGGCGAGTCAACCGACGAACGTGGCATAAAGAATGTGTGGTTGAAGGCGAAGGCTTTCGGTGAACCGCTTCACGAAACGGAAGCCGAATTGCATGGCTACATAAAAGCTGTAACATATCACGGACTCCAAGTTGAGAAATGTGGAGAGGGTTGGAAAGCACAAGTCGTTTTTGATGTTTAATGGGGGGTGCTTTGGTGAGGGCTGTCGTGCTAAGGCTACTTCTGACAGTCGTTTTCATTATGGCTGTGCTGTCAACCTTTGGGTGTAAGGAGAAAAAGCGAAAGCCAACAGCTCTGCTCATCGGCACAGGGCGAATATGTGGCACTGTGGTTGACGAGGATGGAACACCCATTGGCGGGGCTTTGGTTTATGTTGAAGGGTTATGGCGTGCAGCGTTGACAAATGAGAAGGGGTATTATGAGCTTTCAAAGCTACCAAGCGGGGTTTACACAGTGGTAGCATCATCACAAGGTTATCGGAAAGCTGTGCGCACGAATGTCTCGGTGAGCGATGGCAAGGTCACAAGCGGTGTTGACTTGACGCTCGTGCGAGACCCAAAGTATGAGCCAGATACAATCCGCTTCATTGAAGTATCGCCACCAGATGGCTCAAGGATTGAGTATGGCAAGCCAATCTTCATAAGAGGAAGCATTGAGTATGAACTCCGAAATTCAAGGTGGGGCACAATCTACATCTTCCTTGTTGACGAGGCTGGGAAAAGGTTAGTGGAAGGAACTATCAGCAGGATATCGGCGATGGCTGGTGAACATGTTGTTCCGTTTGGGAGACAAGTTGTCATACCAGAGGGTGTAGGTGAGCGCGTATGGCTTGTGGCTGCTTTATTTGCTGGGCATGAGACTTCGGCATCCGCTGCTGACACTGTCGTATACTTGGTGGGTGTCGTCAGGGACGAAGTTACGTTTATTGGTGCAGAACCGCAATTTGGAGCTGAGCTCATCGCTGGCGAAAAGACAAAAGTTAAGTTGAGGCTACGTTGCTCAATTGAGTCGGTTGACAGTGCTTTGCTTAAGGTTGAATTGATGGGTAGCACACGCCTCGGAAAATATACCCTAACGCTCGCTGAAAAGGAGATGCTGTTGGTGGATGGGAAACAAAAAGCACAGGAAATAGAAGTTGAGCTTGAATGCATTCCGACCGCTGACATGCCAGCGATAAAAGCGCGGGCTTTGCTCATGACGAAAGAGGGGAAAAAGACAATAGCAGCATCTTGGTCGCCAAGGTTTCTTGTAGTGGTGGGGAAGAAGTGAGCTTGGTAATGGATAGGCTTATGTTTATTGGGTGAGCAAATTTGTTGTTTCAATGGCGGTGTATAAACGGGATGGATGTTTTCACAAAGAAGTTTCGGTGGTCCGTTACACTCCTTCTCATCGCATTGTTTTGGTGTGCAAGTGGTGCTCTGTGTTTAGGTGATGAGGCTCAGGTTGAAAGCACACCAGTGGACGATGGAGCAGTAAGGCTCAGAAGGATTGAAAACTTTGAAAGCCAACCAAGTAGGATAATCAAATCACAACCGTTGCCGACGATAAAGGATGGACAGTTAGCAAGTGGTCGCATTGTAGTTCCACCGAACCGTTTGGATACCGATAAAGCAAGCGAGCGTAAAAACAAACAAACTAAGACTACACTCGGTTTGCTACAGAAGTTGCAAGTTCGTGGCACAGCTTTCCTCTCATACAACATCCAAGATGTTGAAGCCAAAAGCAGTTCTGGAAGAGCTGCCTTCGTTCAAGAGAACTACGGCGTAGCGAAGTCGCTTTACCACTACACTTCTGTCATCGCCGAAGGACAGCTTATCGGGAAGTTGCGTGTTAGGGCACAGTTCAATACGCCATCGTATAATCCGAGGTCAAACACATTCGTTGTTGAATACCCGATGGGCAACTTCCTTTTGCGCTACGGTGACATGAGCCTCTCGTTCTCAGGCAATCGCTTCGCTTCGCTGAGCCGATGGACGAGAGGCATTGAGCTCCGCTACTCGCTTGATGGCAAAGCCGAAAAAGTTTATGGCATTGGACAAGGCTCAACTTCTGGTAATGAGCTGGTCATAGTCACTGCCGAGGGGAAATCACAGGTCAAAAGGGATGTCATACAGGGCAACAACACTTCTGGACCGTTCTTCCTGAGCAGTAGCCCGATAGTTGAGGGCAGTGAACAAGTGTTCGTAGATATGCGCCTTATGAGGCGTGGTGAAGATTACCAGATTGATTACGATGTTGGGACTATCACATTTCTCGGTGCAACTATTATCCCATCAACTTCAACAATCGTGGTCACATACGAAGCTGCACAGCCGGGTGAAGGCATTGGGCGATTTTGGGGTGCAAGGCTGAACTGGCGCAATAGCAACGGTATGCGCATTGGGTTCTCGTTTCTGACGCAAGGGGCTGCACAAAGACAGGTTAGTGAAACATCTCGCAAACTGAGGGAAGAGTTTGTTGGTGCAAACACTGTCGGACCGTTCCAACTGAGCCAGCGCCCAATAGTTGAAGGAAGCGAAACAGTAACGGTCAATGGCATACTGCAGGTGAAAGGCAAAGACTACATCATCAACTACATCAGCGGCTTGATAACATTTGTGAGACCAGTTCCAGCAGGGGCTATCATTGCTGTTGAATACGAACAGCGCATATCACACGGTGCTATCATCGGGCAACACAGCGTTATCGGAATTGATGCTGACATAAAGCTTGGAAGCATCGGGAGCGCGAATTTGCAATGGGCATTCAGCAATGGACCGACAAGGGATGGCACTGCAATTGAAATATCATCACAGCTTTCATTTGGAAGGCTTGGGCAGAGCAAGACGAGACCAAAAGGAGATGCAGATAAACCCAAAGCCGATGAAGTGGCGGATGTAGCTGACTCACCAATGCAACTTCCAGAAGATGAAGGCTTGAAAGAAACCATAACGAAAGTAACTCAAGGTGAGCGATGGAGAAGAGACATACAGCAAGGTGAGGCGGGGAAATTAACTACACCACGAATGCCATCGGCTTCTTTTAGGAGGTCGCTGAATGAGCCTTCACCATTTGGCATTGGGTTTGATAGAGGGAGCATTTACACACCAAGTGGCGTGGCAAGGAGTCAGCTTTCGTTGCGTTTGCTTAAAGTCACACCCGGCTTCTCAAGGATTGAAAACGCTGACTTTTACCAGAACGAATCTGGGATTGAAGTAAACCTGACACACCGTTTTACTGAACACTTGTCTTTGACATCGCAATGGGTGAACGCAAGTAGCTCGTATCTGAGGGGCGCTTACAGCAGTGGGCATTCGTCTACCAGCAGTAACCGATTTTACGCTGCTATCTCATACGAGAAACCGGATGCGCCCGCAATACGCCTTGCGTATCAGCGCTTCAGCTTTGGTGGGGACAGCAAAAGTGGCTACGCCAATGTTTCCGCACTCATATCATACCGAAAGGAACGCTGGAGCGTTAACGCAGCCTACGAAGATAATTCGCAATCTATTGGTAGCTTGCTTAATACAGCTCGCGTGAAGACGAGAGCCTTAAGGTTTACGGGCGCTTTTGAGCCGTCTGAGAAGCTTTCGTTAAGCGTAGATTACTCATCAAACAGGTCGTCAAGCGTAAACCAGTCAAGTAGCGTCTCTAACCTGCTGTTCGGGATGCGTTTTCAACCGTGGCGTTCTATGCAGTTTTCTCTCACGCATAACATACTCGTAGGTTCAAGCAGCACTGGTTTTGGTTCATTCATAACAGGTGGTGCTTCAGGCACATACAGTGGCTTGCCATACATCACCAACCCATATGGATTTGGATATGGTGGCTACACAGCTCCAATCAGCCTTGGTGGTTATGGGACGCTTGGAGCTTCACAGCGCCCTATAGTTGGGCTTGGTGGAGTAGCACCGATTGGTTATAGTGCACCTACAATGAGTTCATCATGGGACGATGTTGGATGGCGCTTACGTCAAGTTGAATCTGGCATGACGAACGCAACAAGTAATGCTACCTCAAACAACAAATCTATCATAACTACCGCATTGCTTGATTGGCAGCCAAGCAGCCGATTGAGCCTCACATGCCAATGGTCATATCAGCTCACTCACGGCTCAAGTTTCATCGCCGATTACAAGAACACGGATTACAGTGCTCAGCTCGCATATCAACTCAGTTCTAAGGTGACGCTCATGGGGCACTTATCGCGCCAGAAGAATTCGTTCTTCAACCCGAATAGCGATGCGTTTACGAGCATATATGGGTTGGGTATGCAATATGCAGGCAGAAAGCTCAACATGTCGCTTTCGTTGGATACATTGAGTAGCGTGACATCGCAACAGCTCTCAAGCGAGGGCAAGTTCAAGAACAAATTCTCAAGCGCAACGCTTAATGTTGGCTATAGGCTCAGTGAAAGATTTGATTTGATGGGCACATTTGTGCATGCCCGAAACAAAGGGATGGGCGGCTATGGGCAGAATTCTTTCCGCATCGCGGTTGGCTATCGCATATTTGAGCAACTCTGGCTTGACATCAATATGGAGCGCATTGACAGGAAAGATTTGGCTGGCACTAACAGCGATTACAAGGCAACGATCATTAGTTTCCAACTTCGTGGCAACTTCTAATGTGATTGCCCTCGTTTTATCCACTCTGGTTTTCCTCTACGGGTGCGGTGGCGGTAAGACAACACTCGGTAACAATACGATAACCAAGCCAACACCAACAATAGCAGTTACATCAAGCCCTCCTGGCGCAAAGATATTCATAGACGGCAAAGATAGCGGTGCTTACTCAGCTGCCACAGGTAGTGGTCCAACAAAGGTAGCTATTGAAAATGTGCCAACAGAAGGTAGCGTCCACTTGATAACGCTCAAGTTAGAGGGTTATCATGATTGGAATATGTTTGTGATGTTGATGCCAGATTCAATCGTTCGCGTTGATGCAAGGCTTACAAGCTGCCTGCAAGCTCAAACTACTGGCAAACTTATCATCACATCCGAGCCAGAGGGGGCAGAAGTATTTCTTGATGGCAAGCCAACTGGCATGAGGACTCCTGCGGAGTTAACCGGGCTTTCACCAACAAGACATGCAATCAAGCTTCAACATGGAACTTTGGAGCTGTTTGACTTTGTGGATGTGAAGCCAGACGGCGTTGTTGAGTTACACGCTGTTTTTGATGAGCCAACGAAGGGATCAATATCTGGCGTTGTATACAATGTTAACGGCGACACAATGCTTGATGCTGATGTTAAGCTCATGCTTGGCGAGCAAGTTGTGGCTACAGCAAGGACGACTCTATTTGGGACATTTCTTTTTCGCAACATCGCTCCGGGAAAGTATACCATTCGTGCGACTGCCGAGACATCCTCTGGAACTTTCGTTGGCGAGCGTAGCAACATCGTCGTTGTTAGTGGTAGAAGGACATTCAATGCGGATGTGACAGTCTTTCCAGAGGGCATTGTAGGTAGCATCCAAGGCAAAGTGACCAATAGAGCAGGGGTGCCAATTGAAGGTGCACATGTGTTTACACTCGTTGGTTTGCTCTCAGCTTCATCCGATGTAACAGATTCTTCTGGGCGATATCGTTTAACCAATGTCCTTGAGGGATCAAGGATTGTTGAGGCATTGGCGCCGGGTTACTTGTGTTCACGCCGAGAGGTCTATGTTGAGAAGGGAAAAACAGTTCAATTGGACTTCATCCTTGAAGAAGCATCGAAAGAGCTTGCGCCTTTGCCCAAACCAGAACCACCCTCTGGAACAATGCTTACATATCCAGCAACCGTTAGCAGAGGCTTAAACGATGGGAGCAGAAATGCCTTCATCTCTTTCCTGAGGCTTCACCGTCTGGGTGAGTTGATCAAAGTTTTAACAGCATCGCGCCAACAAGGCAAACATACACGCATGCCAAGAAAAGGTTTCATCATTGAGGCAGACTTGTGGTGGAAGCCCGTTAGCAGGGAAGATGTGATAGGTTATGTTGTTTATCGCAGTTTCGCTGAAGTTGGTGGTTTCAAACGGATAGCAACGATTTATGGGGTGGCACTCCCAATATTAGTTGATGTCTCCGATGAGCATACGCCGTCTAAGCCGGTGCGCTACGCTATCACTTTGTTATCAACGCTGAATAGCGAGAGCGACATGAGTGATCCTGTATCGCTTGAGCCAATTGGCGAAGCGCGCTTGAAATCACCACCCAACCAAGCCATTATCAAGGTGAGTGAAGGGGAGCAAATCTCGTTTGAGTGGCATCCTGTAGATGGTGCTACCGCGTATTGGGTGCAGCTATTTAGCGAGTTCCCAACGGGTGCTGTTGACCCACAGTGGGAAACGGTAATCCCGCTTAAGGGGACGAAAATTACTTACGATGGTCCACAGCTACTGCGTGGCAAAACTTATTACTGGATGGTGATTGCTTCTAACTCGGACATCCCTAAGGTAGCAACGGCGTTTAGCTACAGTGAGCTAAGGCAGTTCGTCGTGCAGTGACGAAAGGAGAGGCAATGACATGCGTTCAACGTCATCAAGGTTATGCGGTGTGGTCATAGGGGTCTATATTTTGCTTTGTAGCCTCGTGTCTGCTCAAAGCACATATGAAGTTCTGGACAACACACCTTTTGAGACTCGTGTAAGAGGCATAGCAGGGGTTATAGCGGTTGATAGCAGTGGTGTGCGCAACGCTAATCAACTTCGGTGGCGCACTCAATATGCGATAAGAGATGCTGAATGGCGCTTGAGAAGGACTCGCCCGCGGGTTGTTCATTTCCTTCGCAGATATGGCTTTTGGCGTGGTAAGCGTATAGGCATTGACATGTTGGCTGTTGCAGTTGAACCGAGGAGTAAACGCATCCTCACCACATCATCCCTGAGTGCGCCAGCACGAGCGAAAAGAGTCTTTGGCACTGGGAAGGTTGAGTTTGAATTTATAGGCTTCCGAAAGGAAGTAGCTGAATCGCTTCGCAACTGGCTCAACTCTGCGATGCCAACTTTGATTGAAGTTTATGGAAATCCAGTTTCAACACCACCAGGTTCAACAAGGAAGGTCAAAATCATCCTTGATACGACCCTTGATGCGCTTGATGGTGGTGTTTATTCGCCATCAACGGATGAAATACGCATCAGCAATTTTGAGGGTAGAAACTTTGACTACTTCAACCTCGTCCATCATGTTTTACATGCCTTTCGCGGACCGCTTGTCCTTTCTTACCCTGCGTGGGAGGAAGGGATGGCGAGGGCAGCAGCCATAATAGCTACAAAGAAGCTTTTGCCAAAGTTTGACCCAAGCGACCCGATGGATGGCGATCCGCTTTTCCTCATGCCGCTTTATGATTTGCTTAATCAACCACCGCTTGGAAATCCGTTATTCATTCCGCCATCAGGCTACCAGACGATGGCTTTTTGGCGCTATGGTATGAGCGCTGCAGCTTGGCTCAAAGTAGCTGTTGAGGATGAAGGTTTCTTCAGGAAGTTCAATGAGACCTACTACAGCAGATATAACGAGCGGGCAAGCACACCACTTTCTGGCAATGTGCCAGCTTTGAAATACATCGCAAGCCGAATAGTCAAGCAGGTTGAAGGCATGGATTTTTACGATTGGTATCGTCGCCAATGGGTTTTGGATACGAGCGTGCGCAGTGGCTTCAAGCTTTATGTCTTCAATGTGCCACTTGAGATAGGCGTTCTCATTGCCATATGCTATTACCGCACAACACCAGATGGAAATGAGATACCGCTTAATGCGCTCGCACAGCTCATATACAGCAATGATATGAGCGATGACCTGTATGCGGAGGAGGGCAATGAAGCTGAGATATTCTTTGGCGATGGCTTCATTGCACCGCAGTTCTTCAACATAGGTGGTCCAAACTTGATCAGGATAGACATAGCAGTTGAAGGTATGCGCACAGTCGTTTACTTCCCATACAATGTGAGAGGAGAGATAAACAAAGAGAACCCGATATTCGGTGGGCTCGTAGGCGCAGACAGCGGGCAGGTCGTCGTCAAAGGTGATGGCGTTAGTGAAAGCGTGAATGTCTCTCGTGGTGTCTTCGCTATAACAAGTGGGGTTGACCTAAATGGGTTGCGCAAGTTCACGATTGAGCATATGCCACTTGGTGGGATCACAATGACCGAACACAGGAACATGTGTTTCGGGTTCTATGTGCTTATGCTTAATGGTAGGGCTTCTGTTGTAACTGTTGAAAAAGTTTTCAAGCGAGGCTGGCACTTGTTCGGTGTCCCGGTCATTCCGATTAAGACAGATGAAGCTGATATACTCGGCATACCTAAGGAGAAGCTACTCTTGGCTCACTGGCAACCAAACTTGGTCGGTGTAAGTAGGTATGAAGTTTATCCGAACATCTCAACACCGATGCATCCGGGAGTTGGGTATTGGCTGTTGCTTGATAGCGATTACAAGGTAACCGTTCAAGGAACACCAACACCGGCAGATGAGCCCTTTGAGATACCCTTGCTCGGTGGGTTTAACCAGTTGGCAAATCCATTCCCGTTCCCGATCAGCGTCAATGATTTTATGGTCGTATACAAAGATGGAGAACCGTTGAGTTTGCAGACAGCGAGTCAGATGGGCTACATTGATCCAAATGTTTGGATTTGGACACAAGAGGAAGGATACAAAAGGGCGACAACAATTGAGCCTTGGAGTGGCTTCTGGGTGCGTTCGTTACAGCCAGTTGGTGTTTGGCTAATCATACCGCCAGTGCGAGCAAAATCAAATGGTAGATGAAACACGAGGCTCAATCAAATGAGCAAGGGGTGAAAAGCCCTGCTTGATGGACGAAACTATAAAAAGCATATCCCTATCGCTGTTGCTACTCTGCTCTCTTGCGTGCTATTTGGGTGTGGTGGAGGTATTTCAGGGCGGGTCTATCTGCGCGTCATTGGTGAAGTAGTGAATGAGGAGACAAATGGACCAGTTGAAGGTGCATGCATCATAATCAATGGCTTTAAGACAGAGAGCGGGAGTGACGGTAAATTTAAGCTTGATATTGCTGTCCCCGCTGGTGCAGGTGAATTGCCGATCACAATCTCAAAGCATGGCTTTAAGACATTGGCTCAAAAGTGGCGTGTGCCACAACCGCTTATTAGCCCTTACGAATTTAAGAGCCCGTTTGAGCTGTCGCCATATGAAGGCTCTGGAACGATTGAGGGGAGGGTAATCGCAAGCGATACTAATGAAGGTGTTGGAAACGCTAAAGTGACTGTGACTGCTAATTACACATCCATCTACGGGTGGACAGCTAATGATGGCAGTTTTATTCTAAGTGGCATAAGCCCCGGGGAAGCCAAAATAGAGGTTGAGCATCCGAACTTCATCAAACAGGTATTAAGCAGCCCAATCGTTACTGATCAGGTGAGGCAAATAGAAGTTGTGCTTTTGAGGCTTGGTCAACCAATCTCAGTTGTTGGTTATGTGTTGGACGCTGAAAATTCATCACCTGTAAGTGGGGCTAAGGTGAGCATCGCTAAAAAGGAAGCTACGACAGATTCGGAGGGCAAGTTTGAGCTTAGCAAAGTTCCGTCTGGTGAGCAAAGCGTATCCATCTCACATCCAAGCTACGAAACATACGAAGGGAAGGTGATGATAAGGGGTGAAGAGTTGGTCTTTTACATCATGCCTAAAGGGGCGTTGCCATCTTTGCCGTTCACTATCGGTGGAGTAGTCACTGTTGCTGGTGGTCAACCTGCGAAAGAAGCGGTTGTTGAGCTTATTGATGCAGGGACAAACTCCATTGTTGCTATAACTTATACAGATGCAAATGGACGATATGGCTTCTTTGTTCTGCCGGGGGAATACAAAGTGCGCGTCAAACTTAATGGCTATAGGACACAGGAAAGAGATGTTACGCTTCCATATGGGGGCGTTGTGATTGCGGATGTGAACTTTGAGCTACAGCCGTTGTAAGGTTATGTCCTTTTCGCTTGTAATCTCAAAGCAATGGGGGCGAGAAGATGAAGAGGCATCGCAAACACACATCGCTCATATATGTTTGCGCTTATGTAATCTGCGCTTTGTATGTCTCTTCCCTCCTTACATCTTGCGGAGGTGGTGGGAAGGAGACGATACCGATTGTTCCGGGACAGAAGTCTGTGAAGGTGACTGGCACTGTGCGCAATCAAGCTGGACAACCCGTAAGCGGTGCCACAGTTGAGGCTTATAACTTGCAAGGCGACTTGCTTGGGAGGACAAGGAGCAATAAAGACGGAGAGTGGGAGCTTTACTTGCCTGTTGGTGTTGATATAACGCTGAAGATTTCCGCTACTGGCTATAACGAAGCAGTTGCATATGTGAAACCGGTTGAGGGCTATAACGCGCCAGTTGATGTAACGCTGACTGCTGGTCCTTTGGCACCACCGCCTCCACCTGTCTTCTCAGAATGAGGTGAGTAGTGCGTGAATCTTTGGCGCTCAAAATTGTGGTGGTGCTTTTTTGGCATCTTATGTTTAGCTGGTATCATCTCCATTTGTGGTGTTGTATGGCGTGCGCATATTTTGAGGCAATCGCACGAAAACCGAAAGCCCCCAGAGCCCCCTCCAGACTTGGCAGCCAAGTTTGAGCGCATACGAGGCTTGAAGATACGAAGCAAGGGAAAGACAGTATGGCACCTTGTGATTGACAGCGTGCAAATTAACAAGCAAAGGACGCTTGCAGAAATTGATGGGCTGAAGGAAGCTGTTTATTACCTGTTGGGTAAGCAACTCCTTAGCATAAGCGCTAAGAAGGCTGTTTGGAACATGCTTACGAACGACATTGAAGTTTGGGGCGATGTCAGTGTGCTTTTGAACACTGGATTGCAAATGAGGATGGAGAGACTGCATTGGCGCGATTTTGATGGTCTCCTTAAGATACCGAGCAAAGTCATCGGTGAGTCAAAAGCGCTTCGCTTTGTTGCTATGGGCGTTACCTACGAGGCAAGGCGCTCTTTGCTAAAGTTGCTTAACGGTGTTTATGCATGCACAGATTATGCACAGTTTTATTGTCGCCAACTTGATATTAGCATCACGAGTGGTGAGTATATCGCTCACCCACCTGTGAGGTTGGTCTTATGTTTTCATCCATTTGCAGAAGGGTTGGAAGTCAAGCCAATAACTGTTGAAGCGATCACCCAGCTCATAGGTCTTGGGAACGTAGCCCCAGCTGAGCAGAAGGAGAAGAAGGCAAAGGTTGAGAAGGAGGAACGAAGGATAATTTTTGAATCGCTGACACAGCCATTGAAACGTGTTGGTAGGAAAGTTTATGGCGCAGATGTGACAGTGCGTGAGGAAGGTGAGGAATACACAATTGCTGTGAAGCGTTTCACATACGATGAGAGCAAGGAATACCTTATAGCTGACGGTATGGTGCGCTATGAAGACCCAGATATAATACTCACCGCACCTAAGGCTGAGTTGTTTAGGAGAGAACGCAGATTGCTACTTGTGGGCAAGGTGCACCTTGAATCAAAGCTGAAAGCAAACTCACAAAACGCAAGCGCAAAAAACGGCTCCAAGAGCCAGCAAGGCAGTGAGGAAGAACTCCCGTTGAGAGAAAGGATAAGGCGAAAGCCGACTGTGATTGATTGCGAACAGCTTGAGTATTTTTATCGTGAGCGTCGTGCTGTAGCTAAAGGCAATTTGAAATTCAGGCACGGGCAGTATGCTGGCAGTGCTTCTGTGGTCACATATTGGCATCGTGAGGACAAGCTCTTAGCCGAAGGAAAAGTCATGGTGAACGATTTGGAGGAGGGACATGTGTTTGAGTGCACAAGTGTAACGATACTACTCGCAAACGATCAGAGAAAGGAAGACGAAATAATCGTTGCACCCGGCGCAAGGGCTTTGATCATGGTTAAGGAGGAAGAAGAAGCGAAGGCGAGCGAGGAGAAGCCCAAACAGCAAGAGGAACAAAAAACACCCTCTAAGACAGAGCCCCAGGAGAAGTCGAAACCGTAAGTTAATTCTACAAGCGCTATTCGCTGCTGAGTAAAAGCAATTCCTTTTTCCCTTTCTGGATTACACTCACATTGCTTTGGGCACAAAATTTTAATTGGTCAAGCTTTTGTGTTCCCTCACGCAGGTTTGTGAGAGTGCTTTGTGAGGTTCTTTTGCAACTGGTTTTGATCTCATTCTCGTGGGTTGTCTACTAAGTTTGATGTATCGCCATCTCTTACGAGGGAGAGGTGTTTACCTATCTGTCCATACTACCAAAGGGAACAGGTTGGCAAGGTGTGCTATTACAGCTTTCAGAAGAGCGCCTTACCGTTACTCGCTTCCTTCGGGGGGTAGTATTGGCTATTTTACTCCTCCCATTGAATGCATATTGGATTGGCGTTACAGAAGGTTTGTGGCATGCACTGCACATGACAACGCTATCGTTACCAATGAACGCACTCGTCTTGCTCATCGCCTTGGTGTTGCTCAATCATCTCCTTCACTCACTTAACAAGAGGCTCGCAATGAATGCATCCGAGCTTTTGCTTGTTCACATCGGTTTGACTGTCCAAAGTGTTTTCATTGGGCATGATCAGATGCTTAGCTTGATGGGCGTCATACCTGCACCAGCTTGGTTTGAAAGCCCAGCAAACAGATGGCAGGAATTGTTCTTCCAATACATACCGAGCTGGCTTGCCATAACGGACAAAAGAGCTATCTGGCACTTTTATACCGGTGGTGGAAGGTTTTACGGGTCGGGTTACGAAAGCTATTGGGTGATGCCAGCAATAGCTTGGACAGCATTACTTGTGTGCATGTTTTTAGCTTATCTTTCGCTCTCGCTCCTACTTTACTGTCGTTGGGCACACAGTGAAAGGCTTTCATTCCCGATAATCAGAATGCCAATTGAAATAGCCACTGGGCAATTGCAATGGCGCTCAAACGCGTTCTTCCTCGGATTCGCCATCGCGGCATTCGTGGACATGGTAAACCACCTGCATCACCTTTATCCAGCTATCCCATTCATAAAAGTGAGGGCGAGGGACAGAGACTTAATGCACTTCGTCACAGAACCACCTTGGAATGCACTCGGCTCAACACCACTTGCACTTTACCCTTTCATCATTGGCTATGCCTATCTGATGCCACTTGATGTGTGCACATCGGCGTGGTTCTTTTATCTTGTCCGAAAGCTTCAGAGGTTGTTTGGGGCTATGGTCGGCTTAATGCGCTTGCCTCGATTCCCGTATGAGAATGAGCAAGCATCCGGCGCTGCTCTCGCAATCGCTGTGATGGCTCTCTGGCGTGCACGGCATTCACTTAAAGCTTCGTTTATGCCATCTTGGGCTGTTTATAAAAGGCATCAATCACATCGCTGTAGTTTTAGCCCTCGCGTCGCTGCACTACTCTTCATCGTTTCGTTTCTCCTCTGCCTCATCATCTCAACCTTAGCAGGTTTTTCAGTCTCAGTCGCCATTGCTTTTTGGGCACTTCACTTTACAATTGCCGTAGCTGTTTCAAGGCTTCGCGCTGAAGCTGGTCCACCATCTCACTCACTTCTGTTTGCGAACCCTCAAGACTTGATGCTCTTCTGGCTTGGCAGTCGTTCATTTCATCCACGCCACTTGACCGTGCTTGCTCTCTTTTTCTGGTTCAACCGCCTGAACAGAAACCATCCTATGCCCGTCATCATTGAAGCAATGCGCATCAGCGAATTCATCTACTTACCACTCTCACAGCTTTGTCCGTTCATAGTGCTGATGGCGTTTTTAACTGTCGTCGTATGCTTTCTGCTTTACCCAAAACTTTTTTACTGGCACGGTGCAACGAAAGTTGTTGGCGAAGTTGTATGGGTTGGGATGGATACATTCACTCGGCTCGCATCTTGGGTTGGAACACCATCACAACCTAACATACCATCGCGCTACGCTACATTCTTTGGCTTTGCATTTACATTGCTCCTCAACTCGCTTTACCACAGGATGCCATGGTGGGCTCTTCACCCGCTTGGGTATTTGCTCGGGATGAGCTATGCCATTGACTTCTACTGGCTTTGCTTGCTTATCGGCTCATCTGTCAAATGGCTTTTGATGAAATACGCTGGCTCGTATACAGCGTTATCGCTGATGCCGTTTTTCATTGGATTGATACTCGGCGAGGGATTGGTAGCGTGTGCGTGGAGTGTTTACGGTCTCATCGTTCAAAAGCCGATGTATGATGCATGGTGGTAGATTAGCTTTTCACAAACTGCTAAGCTTTGCAAGCAACATCAACGCTGTTTCTCTAACCCTGTCAGCGATTGTCCTGTCTTTTTCCACCGCCCAGAAAATTTCCTTCTCACCGATTGGCTCAAGGACTTTGTTTACTCCATCGGTTAGCAAAGCCTCAGCTATCGCTATCGTTTCGTCACGAGATTTTCTTTTGTATCTGTCAAGCGCTTCTTTAAGCATCTTTAAGATCTCATAATCTTGCACGCCATCCCTTATTGCTTCCATGTGTTTTGCTGCTGTCACTGAATCTGGTGCAAGGAAGAGAGGCGTATAGCAGTTGCGTTGGTCAAGGTATGCGTTCCAACACGAGTTAAATGCGTTATCACCAAAAGCCCAAAAGAACATCTCATCAGCACCTATGCGGAAGCAATGCCATGCCTGAAGGCGATAGTAAGCATACGGATCAAGCAACTTACTCGGACCACTGCATGAGTAAGATGCGAGGCGTTTCCCTTTATCACGCCACCCAAGATAGAACAAATCATGTTCCTTTTGATTGCGCATCCATATGATGCGGTTTGGGCACATCACATCAACAGCCTCTGGCAAACGCTCGTTCATCTTGCTCGGCTCTCGCCATGTTGGATCAACCCAAATGACAACCTCTGGCGCAGCTCTTTTAATCGCTTTAGCCCACGCTATCGTAAGCTCGTCTTGCTCTGGAGTATGTGGTTCGTCAACAAGCAAAACACCAAACTGCCCTTCTTTCAAGCCACGCTTCTTTGCGTGCTCCCACCAGAACTTGATCCATTCACCCACCTTGCGCTCAAACTCTTCTGTGCCAACCTTTGAGCCCTCAAATGAATTCCCAACCGAAAGAAACACATAGAATCTACTTGCGCCCTTCCAGCGCTCAAGCCAGCGGTCAAAATTAGCCACCTCAGGTGGCTCAATCATGCGTCCTGTTTCGTCGAACTTGCCCGAAGGCATTACGAACCGGCTTGCCCATGGTATGTCAACGAAGCGCTCACGAATATGCGAAATGAATGCATCACGGTTTTTAGGGTTGACACCATAGCGTTCTTCCACATCCGTGTAGTCCCAGCCACCAACATGAAGTGATTGGCGCTCAGGCAAACTAAACGGTAGTATGGTTACAGTGAGCTCAACATCCAACCTATCACCAGCGTCTGTTTTAAGCCTTAGGCGCCCTCTCACATCACCGCTTGGTATGTCCCTCCTTGGAGAGAGCGTTAACCATATCTGCCCAATCATCCCGCTCTCAACACTCGTTTCGCTTCCTTCTGGCAGAGCTGCTGCTATCGGAACACCTTCCCTTGTGTCAGTCCAAACTGTGTGGTGTATTTTTGTGTCTATGCCTTTTAGCCCTTCAACTTCCGCCATCACCTTTATTGAGCGTTGGCGTGCATTCACTATGTTGATCGCAACATGACGCACTTCACCTTTCAACATTATCAGTTTCGCATCTTTTTGGAGCTCATTTTGGACGGGGTTGGCTGTCAAGTAAGGTAGTGGGTCATATGGCGAGCGTGCCACAAATGCGACGAACTCTGGCACACCAACACTTGACCAAAGCCTTGCTTGGATGCGAAACAACTCCTTGTGCCATTCGTTTAGTGGGAGTATGGCTTTGAAAGCCTTAGGCTCATCAACCGAAAAGGAAGTCGGGATTGCCTTTCTCAGCCTCTCCAACTGCTCCAATAGGTTTGCCTTATTGCTAACACTTGCTTGGTCAATCAATTGCCTCAGCTTCTCTATGTCTGAATGAAATCGCCTGAGCGCACACCTTTCAATCTCCTTATGCTGTGCGAAAGTTTTTGGGTCTGTGTATGCATTTCCAACCATTGGTTCTTTCAGCCAATCTTTGTTGCCCTCGTAAACTTCAACTTCATCAACGAAGCAGAACGGACCTTGCGGTATCACAACGAATGAGACATACCGCCCGTGAGTCTTAAACTTGTCTGTCCAAAACTTGTGCACCGCATACCCTTGAGTTGGCGGTGGTCCGTTTTGAGCATTGCTAACCGTTATAAGGTCGCCCACTTCATACCATTGTTTACCATCAATGCTCACGAGCACCCATATGACAGCCGGAAATTGGACACCAGCAGTCCCTGCTGCAGTGTTGAATGAGACTCCTTTTATTGGTGCATCCCTGCCAAGGTCAACAGTGATTATCACTGGGCTGGCATTCTGCCATCCGACGGTTTCCTTTTGTGTCCAAAAGCGTCCACCCTTAGCATATTGTCCATCGGTCAGCTGTGTTCGGTCATCTGGGTCTGTGCAATACCTGTAATTTGGTTGTGGCTGCATTGTGTAAGGGCGATTAAGAGCTATGTTTGTAAGGTTGTTCGCTATCGCCAGAAGTGAAAGGGCACACAACCACATCATATTGATTCACCTCGCTAAAAATCACAACCAAAGATTGAATGCTCGGTTGTTAGCGAGCCAATTACATTGTTGCATAGCTGGCTACGCCGTGGAAACAAACTTGAAGCTTTGTATAGATTAAGGACTAAGGGCGATGAGCTGTATTCCTCCACACATTATCCAACGAAGCAAGTCAATGCTTAAGCTATTGGTTCGTTGGCTTTTGGAACTCGTGCCACATCTGTTCCAACAGCTGTTGTGTGGGCTTTGATGCATGGACGATTATGCGGTAGCAGAAGCGCATCGGTTCCTTAGGGCGCATTACAAAACTCGTCTTCCGCATCGGGCAGAAGCCGACATAAGGGCAGTCTGGGTTAACCCTCAATCTGTTTGGGAAAGCGAAATTGCTTGGATGGTCCATGATAGTCAAGCCAGCCCATTGCCCATCTACAAAACCACCCTGCAAGATCCAACGAGCATCAGTTGCGTCTGCGTCAACGAGTGTTTTCCCTTCCGATGTCAAAACCTCGCGCTTACTTCTATCAAGCCAAGAGCGTGCACCACGGTAGCCTAAACCACCGTAGCGAGATTCCTCAACCTTCAACGGTTCGTCAGTAACATTAACAAGTTCCATCGTTAGGTCAAAAATCAAGTGGTCAGGTTCATCGTTTCTTGGAGCGTAAGTGGTAATTGTCCACTGCTCCCTAACGATGGACACCCATTCATCATCCTTTTTAGCATCCCAGAGGTGGTAGACAACCATAACTGCCTTATTAGGGCTAAGTTCCAATCGCTCGAAAGATTCAAATCGGATGCGCCCCATAGAGATGTCCCAAAAATTAGGGGCTAAGTTGCTCCATCTGGTGTTGGGGAAAGCGAAGAAGATGCCACGGTGATGGTAGTGATCTTTAGGTCCCCAGTCAGTGACGATGGCACCATTGGGACTCCAAATGGGGTGAAGGAAACCACTTGTTGCTTTAGATTCAGCGCCTGAAGGAGCAATGACACCATAGTTGTATTGCCAGAGAGGTTTGCCCTTGAAAATCAATTGAACCCACTTACCCACCTCTTCAACGAATGCAAATGGACTTGAGGGGCTTGACATACTTAACTGCCCTTGCTGAGGTCTTTCTCGCACCATAGCTTCTTGTCCCAAGGACATTTTTGTCACCCCCAACAGCACTAAAACCATCGCCGCAAGTTTCATCGCTACCGCCTCCTTGCTATAGGCGACATTATAGCCCAAGCAATTATGTTGCGTGGGCAGGTTAAAGATTTGCGTGAATTGACTTTGCGATTTTGTTGAGGACGGTAAGAAAAGGCATCGCTTAGAACGGTGAAGAAAAGGCTGTCACAACGACTCGCGTGTCAATGCTAAACCAGCTAAAGCTCTGGTTCTTGAGCATAGGTGTGAGTCAAAGATATGTTGGCTTCAAAAGCCTTTTTTAAGCGCTCATAGTTGCGTTGCAGTTTCTGTTTTTCGTGTATGTGCATGTCTGGGTCTTCAAGTGCTTGGTAAATGATTGCGCCCTCACATTGTGCTGGTATCGGCAGCTCCATCAGGTAACACACCGTTGGAACGATATCCATAAGCCAAACTGTTCGTTCTAATGTGATGCCCTTTCTTATCCCCGGTCCGCTCATTATAAGCAACCCTTTCATTGAGCCAATTCCAAACTCAGCTGTTGGCAGATGTGGTCCATGCTGTCCCATAAAGAACGGGCTTATAGCGTAAACCACATCGCCAACAAGTTCACCATGCAATCCGATTATGCGTGCATCCTCTCTTTTGAGTGCAAGCGTCACTGGTTTCTTTCCAGTCCTTTTGTCCGTGTAGTTATACAGCGCCTCAATCACTTTATCCCTAACATCCTCATACTCCTCTGGTTCCACTATGCCGTTTGGATCTCTACCTTTCAAGTTCACATAGATGTAAGCTGCCCGTTGCGGGAACGCTTTTGTAGCGCTCCAATCAACAATCCTCCTTTCCTTATCAGCATACTTGAGCAATCCAGCAGCTTCAAGGACGCTGGCTACATCAAATGGATTTGTGGTAGCCTTCGCACCATGATCTGAAACTATTACCGTGAGCACATCTTCGCCAGCAGCACTAACAATGCGCCCTATCATCGCATCAATACTCTTGTAGAAGCCGATTTCACATGCTTCAAATTCCTTTCTTACATTTTCATCTGGGCATGTTAAAGGATCAAGCTGAGTGGCAAAAGCATGGTATGCAAAGTCAGGGCAGTGGGCTTGCATGAAGAACAAATCCCATTTCTCGTCTTTGAAGAGCTGTTCCGCAGCATCGGCATACCATGTGTGTTGCATATCCACTATTTCAACAAATGTTGTTGCGTCTATCCAACCAAGCATGAGGGCGTTGAACCCGTTGCGTGGCAGCGGTAAACCGTTACTTGACTTTATTTTCCTCGCTATCCCTTGAGGGTAGTCCCAGCCATCAAGCGCACATAAACTGGTGAAGTAAAGAGCAAACTCAGAAGCATCGTGTGATAGAGAGATAAGTTTACACCTGAAGACAGCTTCCATAACTCCTTCCTCAGTTTCAAATTCATCTCTTAAAACATCGCTCCATTGCCCAACCCTCAACTCAGCCATGATTGAATTTCCATCCTTACGCTTTGCGATGGTGACCGTTTCATATCCACCGCTTCTTCCTTTCCTCACCAGAGCATAGTAGCTTTTGGGTTTGACTGAGAGCTTTGCAGAACGATATTGCAATGGTAGTTCAACCTCAAGTTCATTTCCTTGCAGGTCAACATTTGACCAGCCACTTGCCTTACGCACAGTAACATTAGTTGCCTGTGGAAGTTCTTCAGTGCAGAAAATTTGCTCGTTGCACAATGTCATTGGAGTTGCCCAAGGTGGAACACCTATTAGCCATTCGTTCAAGCATAGCCCCATACCACCAAGTTGTATGCCATCTTTGAAAGTCGGAGGCCATGTCGTTGGGTAGTTGAGCAATATTGTTCTCTTGCCAACCCTCTCCGCAGCGTTCCATATGAACTCGGCTTTAACATCACGCGAGTCAAATGCCTGCACAATCTTATCAAGTGGTTCTCCGGGTTTGTGCAAGTTGAAGCAAGTTATCCCATGTGTCCCAACTGTTGCACCAGTAACTATCGTTGTCCAATTAGGTGGTGTTATGGTTGGGAACGGCACGAGACAATTGTTGAAGTAAACTCCATTTTCAATCAAGTGCTTTATGTTCGGAAGCTCACCATCTATCGCAAACTTGTAAACCCTTGGAGCTATCGGTGCATCCAAACCGATTAAGACGAGTTTGCTCGGTCTCGCTGGCATCGTTCATCCACCTCCATGCCATCAAATGCTTTTGTGTCCATTGCGATGCAATAAGCGTCTTATGAGAGCTACGCGAAGAGGTGCAGTGTGATTTGTTAACTTTTGGTGTGCCTTGTATCAACAGCAGTTTTATTTGTGTTATTGCCTCATGCCTCCTCGCCCTCAACCTCAATCTTCTTAAGGCGTTGTGTTGCTTCATCAAGGTGTTGGATGCGTGCATCAATAACGGAGCGAACAGCGAGCAATAGCTCTTTCTTTGCGTTTACAAGATGCTCAACTGCCTCTCTGCCGAGCAATCCGACCATGCACCTCAGGATAATGTTACGAGTTACTTCAAGCCTTTCTTCAAGCGTCTCAATGGGTGGCTTTTTAGCCCTTGGAGCACGCTTTTGATGCTCCGCCATTTTCTCTCACCTCCCGAACCATACTTGGCGCCATTAAGGCATCATTTGTGATATGGCAGTTTAGCTTCTATGGCTGTTTCAGTTACATTTGCACAGGTCAAAACCATTGGTAAGTTTATCACGGCTCTTTTGCTTGCGGGAGTGCACCTTGCACATTCAAAGCTTGACACTGAGGATGAGGACTGATGGGCAGTTCCAGAGGCGTTGGACACATTCATTGCCTTTCGCTTTATGGGATACTTGGCTTTTGTTCAATGGTTGTTCAATCGTTGCTTGTGCGTGAGTTCCTCGTTGTTGTTTATGGGACTGAGCTATCGCTTGGTTTGCTCTTTTCTTCATGGTTGCTTTGGGTAGCAATCGGTGCGGAGATCGGTGCACACATTGCCCCACGGGTAAGGAATGCCGTTGTCTCCTTCTCCTTATGGCTTATAGCTGTGGCGTGCCTTTTGCCGATACAAGTCTTGCTCATCCGCTCAACCCACTTTCTTTTACGGACACCGCATGGTGAATTTCCACCGCCTTTGCCTATGGCTCTTCATATGCTATTTGTGCTCTCCCCATTCAGCACTGCTGTTGGTTTTACATTTCCGTTGGGAGTTCGCCTCTACCGCGAGGCTAAAAGGGTTACACCACGCCCCGTCGCTTTAATCTACATGGTTGAAGCTGTCGGAAGCTTCATTGGCGGATGTATGTTCACATTCCTGCTTGTGCGTATGCTTCACCCTTGCCTTTTGATATCTATGGTTTCGCTTATGCTTTGTTTGGCGTCAGCGAGCTTGCTATGGTGTGCGTTTGCAAACAGCTCCTTCAGGTCACTGCTATGTGTTATCGCTCTGATGCCAGCTGTGCTTCAACTGGTGTTCGCTTCGAAGTTTGAGCGAGCGACTGTTACGTTGCGTTGGAACTCCTTCGGAACTGGAAATGAACTTTTGCTTAACTTTGATTCACCATATCAGAACATAGCCATTGGAAAACGCCTTGACCAATATAGCCTCTTTTGCGATGGACATTTCGTAACGAGTTTCCCAGACGAGTATACAAACGCATCGTTAGCCATGTTGCTTGTAGCCGAAGCAAAAAAGCCCTCAAATGTGCTCGTGATCGGCAACGGTCTTGAAGGGCTTCTCTCGCAACTTTTAAAGGCTGGCATCAAACATGTAGACTATGTTCAAACAGATCCGTTGCTGATTGATGCAATGATGCCTTTCCTATCACCACCTGATAAGGAGGCGTTGCGCACAGGCAGGATCAAGCTCTTGCACGCAGATGGCAGGCGCTTTGTTAGAGAGACGAAGAAACATTACGACCTCATATTCCTTCACCTCGGCGACCCATCAACTGCCCAGCTTAACCGTTACTACACGGTTGAGTTCTTTGAGCTTGTGAAAAAGAAGTTGAAAGAGGATGGAGTATTCGCATTGCACATAACTGGTTCTGAATCATACTTTGGTGAAGCGCTCGCAAGCTATGTCGGGAGCATTTACCATACCCTTAAAGCATCGTTCAGGCATATAGCAGTGTCGGTTGGCGAGACTACATTCATGTTTGCAGCAACAAGGCAAGGTGTAGTCACTGAGTCACCAGAAGAACTGATGAGTCGTGTAATGCATATCGCAAACCCTGCACAACAGAAGATAAGGCACACTATTTCCGTTGTTACAATGCCGCCTCAAATCCTGTTAACCTATTTCCCACCGCTTCGCTCACAGTGGTTTCATGCTGAGATGGTTCGCTTGAGCGAAAAGCTCGACGCAAAGAGCAAACTGCTGAATAGCGACCTTCATCCAGTAAGCTACTTTTACTACTTGCGCCTTTGGCTTCACAAGTCGCATCCACAGGTGATGGCAAAAGTTGATGCATGGTTGAAAGATTATGGTAGACGCTTGCTCCTTGCCCTCCTTTTATTCATCGCTGTTTTATTTGCTGGCGATTTGCTCATAGCGCAAGTAGCTCTTTCGTTTGGTAGGTATCTTGAAGGCACTGTAAAGCGTTCGTCATTGCTTGCTGCATCGTTTGCTGGGCTGGCTGCAATGGGTTTAGAGCTCCTGTTGCTTGTCGCGTTCCAAAGCCTTCACAGTTCGCTATATCAGATGGTTGGAGCACTCGTTGCGACGTTCATGTTCGGGCTTGCTGTAGGGAGCATGCTTATGGGGCAGCTTCAAAAAAGGATGAACAAGGGATGGCATGCAAGCATCATATTGAGCATCATATCACTATCGGTTGCGCTCTTCTCTTTCTTGATACCGAGCATACTCGCATCCGTTTCCAAATTGCATGACATACCGTTGCTTCTCTCCTTTTTCCTTCTGCTTGCGATTTCAGGTTTGCTAACAGGTATGGCTCTTCCGGCTGCTGTCGGTGTATACTATGTGGCTATGCATACTTATGATGAACAAGCTTTGACGCATTCAGCTGGTAAGGTTGACAGAGCTGATCATTTGGGGGCATCCATTGGAGCGCTCATAACACCTGTGGTGTTACTCCCTTCATTCGGATTGAGAAGGACTTGCTTCATCATCGGCACTTTGAATGTAATTGCTGCCGTAGCTGTTTTATGCTCTTCTCTTGTGTTGCTAAGACGAATCAAAGTGAGCACGGGGAGTGAGAAGGATGATACGCTTCCTCATAGCCTGTGATTCGTTCAAGGGGAGCGCTTCATCAAAGCAAGTTGGCGAGGCAATAAAATCAGGCATATTGCGGGCGGTGCCAGATGCGCATGTTGAGGTTGTGCCAGTAGCTGATGGTGGTGAGGGGACTGTTCAAGCGCTTGTGGATGCAACCGGTGGGAGGCTTGTAACAGCAACAGTTACAAATCCCATTGGTGAAAAGATTGAAGCAACATTCGGCATACTTGGCGATGGTCAAACTGCTGTAATTGAGATGGCTGCAGCAAGTGGTTTAACACTCATACCACCAGAGAAGAGGAACCCTTGGGTGACAACTACATATGGCACTGGTGAACTCATAAAAGCAGCACTTGAGCATGGTTGCCGAAAAATAATCATCGGCATTGGCGGGAGCGCAACTAACGATGCAGGTGCTGGGATGGCTCAAGCGCTTGGAGTCAAACTGCTTGATGAGCATGGTAAGCAAATAGGCTTTGGTGGTGGTGAGCTTGGAAGACTTAGGCGCATTGACATGAGCGGGCTTGACAAAAGGGCAACCGAGGCTGAGTTCATCGTCGCATGTGATGTTGACAACCCGCTGACCGGTGAAAGGGGTGCATCGTATGTCTACGCACCACAGAAAGGAGCAACGCCAGAGATGCTCCCGAAGCTTGATAGCAACTTGCGTCACTTCGCGGAAGTAGTTAGACAGCAACTTGGGATTGATGTTGAGCATGTTCCCGGTTCTGGTGCAGCTGGTGGTCTTGGGGCTGGTTTGATGGCGTTTCTCAAAGCGAAGTTGAGGAAGGGGACGGAGATAGTCTTTGAGCTTGTCAAGCTCGATGAAAAGATTGCCTCTGCCGATATAGTCATCACGGGCGAAGGGCAGATTGATGCTCAAACGGTGTTCGGCAAAACACCGATCGGTGTGGCGAAGCTCGCCAAACAGTATGGCAAGCCAGTGATAGCTATAACTGGTTCAATAGGTGATGGTGCTGATTCAGTTCATTCTCACGGTATTGATGCTATGTTCAGCATAGTCAATCGCCCAATGCCACTTGAGAAAGCAATGAAAGAGGTAGAAGCTTTGCTAACGAGCACGGGTGAGCAACTTGCACGCCTTGTTGCTACACTTAAAAAACACTCCTTTGATTGCCACACAAGGGCAGGTCATAATTAAGCACTACACCCCTCATTAATCATGAGGCATTGAGGTGAGGATAATGAGGTTGCATCATTGTTTTGAGTGCTTGCGCGAAAATGGCGATGGTGGTGTTGTTGTCTTCGTCACTGGTGGTGACCCAACTGTTGAAGTGACGATAAGAGCCGTTGTTGAACTTGCCGAAGCTGGCGTTGATGCCATTGAGGTTGGCATACCGTTTTCTGATCCAATCGCCGATGGTCCTGTTATACAGGCTTCTTCTGAGAGGGCACTCAAGTCTGGGACAACAATTGAATCGCTTCTTTCAGCTGTAAACGAGATACGAGCATATACCGATGTGCCTTTAATCTTCATGACCTACTTTAACCCTGTTCTTCAATACGGGCTTGAGCGCTTCGCACGCGAGTGTTCTTCAGCTGGTGTTGATGGTGTGCTCATCACTGACTTACCACCAGAAGAAGCAACCGATTGGCTTCACGCAGCTAACAAAAATTCAATTGAGACGATCTTCTTGCTTGCTCCAACGAGCACCGATGAGCGCATCAAAACTGTAGCAACTGTTTCAACTGGCTTCATCTATTGCGTCTCACGCACAGGCATAACTGGCGAGAGGGAAGAGTTACCTAAAGATTTGAGAGAGCTTGTCCAACGCATACGACGGGAGACTGAAAAACCAATTGCAGTCGGTTTTGGTATATCAAAGCCAGAGCATGTTAGAGCTGTGCTGTCGCAGACCGATGCTGATGCTGTCGTCATAGGTAGCGCCGTAGTTAGGCGAATGCATGAATGGCTATATTCAAGCGATGATGAAAAGGCATGGCATAAGCTGCGTCAGTTTGTCGCATCGCTGAAGGAAGCAGCGAGAGGAACTAAAAGGCAAAGGAGGGCATAGGTGAGATGAGTTTGGTCAAGCAGTTGGCAAGCGTTATAGACATGTCAATGCTTCATCCAACGCTTAGGCAAGAAGAAATTGAAAGAGGTTGCATGGAGGCTGTGAGGTGGGGTTTTGCTTGTGTTTTTGTTTTGCCGTGTTGGGTCAAGTTCGCATCCAAGTTGCTCTATGAGGGAAGTGTGGCTGTTGGGACTGTTGTGGGTTTCCCACTCGGTGGCAACGAAAGTTCCGTTAAAGCGTTTGAGACAAAGAAAGCGATTCACGATGGTGCATCAGAGATTGATATGGTCATTAACATCGGAATGCTAAAGTCTGGTAATGATGAAGCTGTGATTGATGACATCAAGGCTGTAGTGGAGGCTGCGAGGGAAGCCAGCGAAAACGTAGGTTCCAAAGCCCCGCTAATAAAGGTGATACTTGAAACTGGCTACTTGAGTGAAGACGAGATAAGAAGGGCATGTGAACTTGCGATGGCTTCTGGTGCTGACTTCGTTAAAACATCAACAGGCTTTGGACCGAAAGGAGCGACCGTTGATGATGTGCGCCTGATGAGAAGGGTTGTGGGAAACAAGATGAGGATAAAGGCAGCTGGTGGTATAAGGACACTGCATCAGACACTTGAATTGCTTGATGCTGGTGCTGATAGAATTGGGACAAGCCATGCAGTTGATATTTTGAGGGAGGCACAGCAACATAGCGCACAAGAGGTGGATTAAGCTACGCGTTTTGCAGGTATTGAGAAGTATGGTTCATGCGGTATGGTTATTTCCTCTTCGCTCTCTATCTGGCGGTTGTAGCGGTAGTGTTCAATGCCGTAGCATTCCTTGCATATCAGGTTGTGGATTTTGATTGGCAGACCATAGATTGGTTTCCCGCAGATCTTGCAGTGATTCTCTACAACCTTAACCTTGCGAAGCGTTGCCACCATTCACACTTCACCTCCTCATGAGTTTTTTGAAGGAGTTGACCACTGTTAAGCTGGAGACCAACACGATACGATGCCATCATGTTTCACCTCTTACGACACCGTTCAAGATGTGTTAGATAGTTTCGGCAATTTTTATTTTACCACGCGTGCATGCATGATTAAAAGCCTAAGCCTGCGTAGGTGGGATTCTTTTTGCAGGATTATTTTCGCTTTTGCAGGGCGCTACAATGTTAGCGGAACCGCAAAATTTCAATTTTGGGGGCGAGCATGAAAATGCAGCTTGCAAATTTGCTTTCCATCATCAGCTCCATCTTCAGCATCCAAGTTGGTATATTCATGCTTTCGCTCCATCTTGCTGTAACGAGGCGTGTTATATACCTTGTATTTTCGCTTCTTTGCATGGTGCTTGGTGCGACCGCCTTCTGTTCATTCATGTCAACTGCTGGCAAAGAAACATACGAAATGCTGTTTTGGTTCAGATGTGAGCATGCCCTTCATTTCTTAACGGCAGGGCTGTTTGCTCACTTTGTTGTGCTCTTCCTCAATCAACCTTACTCTGTGTCTATCGTTCGGCTTGTTTACTTAACATGTGCAACATTTGCCTTGCTCACTTTCACGCCCGCTTTCCTGAGCCCAACTGGTATTGGTGCACTACAGGTTCGTCCAGGACCGCTATACACATCCATGCTTTTTAGCTTCATGCTTTGGCTTACACCTGCGTGGATGCTCATGCGCAAGTTGAGAAGGGAAAAAGCGATAAGTGTTGAAGGTTCAGGTGGTGTCACCCCACAGCCATGGATATCACCTGAAGTTACTGAAGATACGATGAAGGGTGAGCTAAGGCTTATGCTTATAGGCTCAATAGCAGTTGTAGCACTTTATTGGCTTGACTTTGGTGTAGCTGTGGCGAGTTCTATCAAACCGTTTCGTGTTCACCCGTTGGGCATATTGTTGCTATCGTTGCTTGGTGGCATTGCCGTCGGCAGGAGGGCAATCCTTTCAGAGTTGCAAGTGCGCGAACTTGCGACACTACTGAGGGCAAGGGAAGCTGCTGCAGATGATGTTGCACATGAAATGAAGACGCCCTTGACGGTCATTAAAGGCTATGCGCTCACTATCTTGCAAATGCCTCCTGAGGAGGTTGACAGCTCATTCTTGCGGGATTCGCTAAGTGCCATCGCTGATGAGGCAGAGAGGCTCACGAGGATGATAAACAACATGCTTGACATAGCTAAACTTGAGGCTGGGAAGCCAGTGACACTCAGGGTGCAGGATATTAACCTGAAGACGATGCTGTTACAACTCATTGAGAGAATGCAACGCTTGACGGATAAGCACAACCTCAAATTGCAATGGCATGTAAGCCGTGAGGAGTTTACAATTGATGCGGACAAAGTTTACCAAGTCGTCTTAAATCTGGTGGACAATGCCATCAAGTATTCACCGAACGGCGGCGATGTGGTTATAAAGGTTGAGGAGGATGAAGATTTGTTACGCATCTCTGTGATAGATCAGGGCATTGGAATGACTAAGGAACAGCAAGAAAGAATCTTCCAACGCCTTGAGCGTGTTGTAGATCCGAGGCGTAAAATAACAGGCACTGGAATAGGGCTTTACCTGATGAAGAAATTGGTTGAGGCTATGGGTGGTGAGATGGGTGTCCAAAGTGAACCGCAGAAGGGGAGCACATTTTGGTTCACAATACCAAAAGTTATGAAGGGCTAACGGAGGCATTTTAAGTTCGCCTGTGACGCAAAAGCATACTCCCAGCACCGATAACCCAACCCAACGCAAACGAGATGATGAGAGCGATGCCGATCGGTGTGTGGATTGGTTGTGTGAAAGGAAGAAGTGTTATCTCAGCGACTTCCCAATTTGTTATCAAAAAGCTCATCACCAAAATAACAAGCAGGACAATCAGTCCTATTAGTGTCCACCGCTTTACGTCTTGCAGTGTTATACCCTTTTGTGGGGTGTGTTGCATTCCTGTGTTCTTTCCTGCTTGCTCATTTTGCCTTTCCATTGATATCACCTCTTCAAGCGTATTCTGCTATACATGGTTTATTATGGCAACAGCGTTGCACACACCGTATGCAAAATGCATCCACTCACCATGATAATATCGGATTCAGGAGGAAGACATGATGGTCAGTGGGAGGACGACTTGTGGTTTTTGTGGTTGTGGGTGTGGTTTGTATCTCTTGCACGAGAACGGTGACGTCATCGGGACAATACCAAGTGATAAGGATGTCGTTAGCGAGGGCAGGCTTTGCATACGCGGTTGGCATATCTATCAGCCGTTGCGCGACACCGAAAGAATACTACACCCACTGATTAAAGGTGAGCAGGGAAGCTATGAGGATGCTGTTTCTTTCGTCGTTGATAAATTAAGGGGACGTCCGCCAGAGAGGGTTGGCATTATAGGTTCTGCGACAGCTACGAACGAGAGTTCCTATGTAGTGACGAAATTTGCGAGGGCAGTCATTTGCACTAACAATGTTGACTTTCCGGGGCGCTCAAGGGTTGCGCAAACACTTTTCCAATTGCTCTCATCTCAAGAGGGTGCATCGGTGCTTTGTTCATTTGAAGATTTGGCAGAGGCTGATGTTTTACTCTGCATCGGTATTGGAGAATCAGATCGCTACCCTCAAGTTACAGCTCGCATATTCAAAGCAATCGTGGAAGACGACAAACAGCTGCTTCTAATTGATACATGGCAATCGGATTTCGCCCCGTATGCTTCTTTGTATCTCTCACCTAAGCCTTTTTCTGAGGAGTTTCTCCTTAGGGCATTATCAAGAGCGCTTGATGGAAGCATACCAATGCCTTTCAGCAACGAACAGGTGCGTTCCATAACTGGCTTAAGCGATGAGCAAATAATGGCTGCTGCTGATTTGCTTAGCAGTAGCAGACGAGTAGTTGCAATTTACGACACGGCATCACTAATCCACATGCGTTCGCCTCAATGCATGAACGAACTCCTAAGACTTTTAAGGGTGCTTAAGGGCATAGGTGCTGAATGGTGTCGCATCCTGCCAATGCTTGAAAGATGCAACACAGCTGGTGCTTTGCGCATGGGTGTAGCACCAGATTTGCTCCCCGGTTTTAAGTGGATAACAGATGCAGACGCAGTTCAAAGGGCATGCTCAATTTGGGGCGTTGATAAGCTTCCACGAAACAAGGGTATGAACTTCAACCAGATGCTCATGAAGGCTGAGAGAAAGGAGATTAGCGCGCTCATCGTCATAGGCGATGACATGCTCACCGATTATCCAGACCATGAACGCTTAAAAAATGCTTTGAGTAACCTTGAGCTGTTTGTCGTGATAACTGCATATCGCTCACCGTTAACCGACATTGCACATTGTGTGTTCCCAAGGGCTATTTGGGGCGAAGTTAATGGCACATATGTGAACATGGAAGGGAGGGTGTGCAGACTGGCAAGCGTCCGTGAACCAAAAGGTGATGCGAAGGATGAGTGGCAAGTGTTATGCGATATAGCAACGGGACTTGGATACACGATGCGCTATTCAAGCTGTGCCGAAATTGATAATGAGCTCAAGCGCCTCGTCCCAGAATACAGCGACATCAGATTGGAGACGGCTAATGCTAAGACATACTTGCTCCGTGAGACATCCATAACCATACCACCATACGCACACGGCGAGATAAGACCTCCTACACTCCCGAGCACTTCTGAGGAATTTCCCTTCCTTCTCATCACTGAGCGTTATTACTTGCCATGGCATGCAGATTTGCTTGCGTTACACTCATCAACACTTCAGCGAGAGTTTAAGCTTCGCTTTACACCTCATGTTTTCGTCAACTCGGCTGTAGGTAGCTCCATTGGGTTGAGGGATGGGATGCCAGCCATCCTTACTACATCGCTTGGGAACGCTCGTGTCACATCAATATTCAAGGAAGCGATACCATCTGGCATTGCCATCTTGCCCGAGATGTTCTTCCCACAGCTTCGGCATGTAGTTGGGCAAGAGAGTGTGGATGAGCAAACTGGTGCACCAGTTTATCCCGCAGTTGTAGCGAGGTTAGAGCGTGCAAAATGAGCGAAACGCAACTCACTCATAGGGGGCGTGATTTATGGGCAATATTGAAGTTGGTAGCAAGCTCACGCTCTCAAAGGCGAAATTGAACGATTTCCTTCGTTCGCTTGATGCACTCTTAGCAGCACCAATACGC
>JBGOEV010000004.1:0-87845 GCA_041538025.1 Candidatus Thermosaccharophagus gerlachensis
GTTCTGACCATACACGCACATGGTTCATTCCCCATCTCCCACAACCTACAACTGCGATCCCAATCTCCTTCATTTATTCCTCACCTTACAAGTAAAATCAGACCAATCCCAAGCAGGTTAGCAAGTGTTTGTCTAAATATTTCTGACGTTGGGCGAGTTTCTCTGTAGGTAACGAACTTCGTTGGGACAATGATATGGTCACCAACTTTGACAGTTGAAGACATTTTTGCTTTTGCAACAGAGCCATCAGCTCGGACGATGTAAATACGGTCTGGGTCAGCATCTCTTGCTAAACCACCAAGCTGTTCAATGTAGTAGCGGACAGTTTTACCAGGCAAATAATTGACCGAACCAGGCGAAATGACAGCGCCAGATACAGAGACTACAGAAGGACGTGCAGGAATGTAAATTTCATCGCCATCTTCAAGGACTATATCCCCTTGTTTTCCATTTGTGGCTAAAATTAAAGGTAAATTGACAATTACTCGCCCCGTTAATGCAACTGATATAGGTATTGGCGGTGCAGCAGTTGTTTCGGTCGGCGTGGTTGCTTCTGTTACAGCCTGTGCTACAGCCTGTGCTGCAACTTGCGCAGCTATTTGCTCTTCATTTCCCTGTGTTGTTGTCGGCATCGGAATTTTCCCTTTACCAAAGAATGTTTCAGCACTCACACCGTGTGCTGCGAGGAATGCCAAGAATTTTTGGAGATTATGTCTATTTATGGTTGCAACCAGCGACCTTGCCACTTCCATTTGGTATGGTGTAATTAGAATGTCTCTTTCCCTGCGAAAAACAATCCCCTCTGGGAAAGCTTTTTCAGTTAATCCGCCTGCTCTTTGGATGAGTTGGTAAAGGGTTTCTCCCTTCCGAATAGCGTAAACTCCGGGGTTTTTCACCTCGCCCGTAATTTTGACAGTTTTCACTGTTCTCACGTAATCTTGCACAATTTTTATACTAACTCTATCACGATTTTGTAACTTCAAATTCTGGCTTTCGTCCCCCTCTTCAAGAAGTTTCTCAAGATCTACATATAGGATTTCTGTCCCTTTTTCACCCATTGGGCGACCTATTTCAGCGACCTTATGTGCGTTCGGTAGCAAACCACCTGCTATGTAAATCAGGTCTTTAACAGTCATCCCTTCTGTCAACGGGTATACACCGGGGCGCTGAACTGCACCGTCAATTGTAACAAACCAATCTTGTCTGATAGGTTCTTGTTCACTTATGCTGTAAATGCGAAGCTCATCTCTATCCTGCAATAGCACATTATGTTGTGGATCTCCGCTCAATGCTTTATCAATGTTGATTTCGATAAGCTTTTTACGTCCATCTTCAAGATATCGCAACAAATGTGCACGCTTTCTATATGCATCAAAGGTCAAACCGCCTGCTTCAATTATTAGGTCGCTGACACGCATATTTTCCTTGCGTGCGTATTCACCAGGGTTTCTAACCTGCCCTTCTACCTTTACGGTGCGTGGTAGGAAAATATCGTCAACTGAGTAGATTAAAAGTTCGTCTCTATCTTGCAACGGTATATTGTGATTTGGATCCTTTTGCTGTGCCTTCTCCAAATCCACTAAAATGAGTCTTTTTCTTCCCTCAGTTTCTTCACGAATGAGCCATGCACACTTTAAATATGCCTGTGGCATCAACCCAGCCTGAAAAACAAGGTCATAGACACACATTCCGTCACTGCGCTCGTAAGTGCCCGGTCGTCGCACAGCTCCTCTAACTATGACTTGCCTTGGCAAAAGGACTTCATCAGTTGTGTATAGGATTAGCTCGTCCCTCTCCTGAAGGGGGATATTTTGCGAGGGGTCACCTTCCATAGCTCGTTCAATGTTAATTGGCAATAAAATTCTTTGTTCGTTATTCACATAACGAATAAGTTCTGCACGCTTTGTATACGCATTTGGCAGGGTTGAACCTGCCGCAAATATGAGATCTTTTACCGTCAATCCTTGAGTATATTCGTAAACCCCGGGTCTTCGCACAGCACCCCTGATTTGGACTTGGGGCGGAAGCCTAACTTCGTCTTGTGAATAGACAACTATTTCGTCTCTTGGGATTAACGGCAGGTTCTGTGCACCGTCTCCTTGCTCAAGCGCTTCAAGGTCAATTGGAATAAGCTGGCGGACACCGTTACCGTTATCTCGCTTCAATTCTATACGCTTTTTATATGCATTCGGCAATGTGCCACCAACTCGGAAAATGAAGTCTTTTATTGTTAATCCCTCGGTGTATTCGTAAACACCCGGTCGCCTGACTGCGCCTGTGATCGCTACCTGTGGTGGCAACTCAGCCTGCTCAAACGAATAGATTACAACTTCGTCCCTTTCCTTTAGCTCATGGTTGGCATTTCCATCGCCGTTCAATGCAGCTTCAAGGTCAAATGCAATAACTTGTCTTAGCCCATTGCCATTATCTCTGTAAATTTCCGCCCTCTTCTTGTATGCCTTCCCTGGCGGTAAGCCCTCAGCCCTCTCAATCAAATCTTTAACGCGCATCCCCTCATACCACTCGTAAACTCCAGGACGATTTACCATGCCACTTATGCTGACCATACGCTTTTTCTCCGGGAGCACTTGAAGGACGAGGACTTCATCTCCATCTTGCATAAGCACATTTTGTTCAGGCGTAGGTTTTTTGAAAAGCTCGCTCACAAGGATATCATGGATGAGTTTCTTCTGATTGTTAACAATCCTGTGGACTCTCACCCTCCCAAGGTAGGCACTTGGGAGCACTCCCCCAGCTAATTCAATCACATCTTTTAGTCTTTCACCACCTTTAAGTTCGTAAATTGCGGGGCGTTTTACCTCGCCCTTAATCGTCACCGTAGCGCCAACAACAGGCACATGGATGACATCCCCTTCTTCAAGTGGTATGTCGCCTGACCTATCGCCATGAAGCAAGAAATCATAAAAATCAATCGTCCTGATAACTTCTCCGTTGCGTATTAGTTGAATACGCCTGAAGCTTCCTCGCTTTGATATTCCACCAGCTATAGCAAGGGCGTTGAAAACGGTTGAGAGGGGACTCATGAGATATGGACCCGGACGCACAACCTCACCGGTGACATTGATCTGAATTGAGCGCAGTTTTGCCAGACGAGCGCTAACTTCAACTCCAACGAATAGCTTACTAAGTATGCGTTTTGCCTCAGTTTCAAACTCCCTTATCGTTAATCCTGCAGCCATCAAGGTTTTTCCAGCTGGCAGTTGCACTCTTCCTTCTGGGTCTACATCAAGGTTAAGCACCTCAGGCAGCATCACAGGACTCCAGTAGCGTAGTTCAATCGTATCACCAACGCCAATCCTGTAGTTTGGTGGGACGGTTGTTAGTGGTGGCAATGTGAGATTTGGGTTGGCTTGAAAGTATGAAAAGCCGAATGGCTCAATTGTCCCTTCAGGTGTTGGTATAGTTGGAGGCAATGTTGGTTGTGTCGCTGGGACTATGGCAACCGGCTCTTGGTATGGTATCTCAAATATGCGCACATCGTCAACAAGGGCATCGGCAGTCGTATTTGCCTTTATCCGAAAGCCGATTCGCATTGTCACAGCGTCCTCTGGTGCTTGAACAACCTTTATCACATTTTCATATGTGCCAAGGCTTTGGCGAGTTTCAGTGGCTGACATCGTTATCTCTTTGCCTGATGGAAGAAAAGTAACAAAGAACTGCAGTGCATCAGGCTCGCTTTGAGAGTTCACTTTGACAAATGCCGAGATAATGTAGGTTGAACGCGGCTTAACATTTACCTCTTGATACAGCCCAACGAGTGCACCTCCCATCGGCACAGGAACTTGAGTGAAGAGGCGAACTGCAAACCTACCAGAGCGTGCGTCACCATCAATTCTTACTCCACTGACATTGCTCGTTGGCGCCAGTAGCCTCCACGCCAATGGTGCACCGGTTGTGTCTACATCTTCAAAGGATGGATTTGGGAGTTCAATGGCATTTAAAGTGCTGGCTGTTTGCTGAGTTTGTGTCACATTCGCCGGTGTGTTTTGAGCAAATGCAATTTGCATTGTAGTTGATGCCACCAAGATTAAAAGAACGGTCATTACTATTGATAAACGCATTTCCAAACCACTCCTCGTAAGTATGCGCGCTTCAGGTCGCGCTTTGCTTTACATTCCCTGATGCGTTCAGGAGCGCGGTCCTTGTCCTCACTGAATGGCTTGCCAAAACGAGCATGCAACCAAGCATCAATGCTAAAACACTTCCCAGCGTAACATTTAACAAAGTGCTTGGCGTGGTTTTCTTTATTGGTGGCACAGCTTTGTCAAGCACCTCAACTTCTATGCCTTCATACTTTTCGGCCATTTGAGCCCGCAAAAGTTGCTCTGCCAAAAGCTTATATGCGTTTTCAGCTATTTCAAGCTCAACCCTTTGTCTCCTCCAGCTCTCCATTGATGAAGTCAACCTATCAAGTTCATTCTCGCGCTGTTTAAGTATCTTGCGCAATGCTTGAGCTCTTGCGCTTGCTGCAACATACTGTGCTTGCAATTGTGCAAGCTCTGGTATGAATTGTTCCTTTGCCCCTCTGCTCCAGAGTTTGATTTCCTTCTCAAGTTGCTGGCGTGCTTCAATCAACCTTCCATGTTGCTCCCTGACGAGTGGGTGTTCTTCACCATACTTAAGCCGCAAACTTGCGTAAGTGAATTCCTCCTGCTGTAACCTCTCCTTAAGCTTATTCAAAGCAGGTGTTAAACCTTGTTCAATTTGCAAGTTGAGCAGTTTTGATAGCTTTTGCATTTGTGCAAGGACGGCATCGGCATCAGCATCAGCCTTCGTTGCTTCAACTGTGAGCTGTGCATATTGCTCAAAGAGTTTTGATCCTGAGCCATCAAACATAGCAGCAGCCATTGGTGCTGGCGCATTTGGTATAAGTGGCATTTGCTCGTAAAGCTTTTTAGTTTCGTTAAAACGGCGCTCAATAAATTCACGATAGATCCTTGAGCGTTCAACACTCGTTGTCTTGAGGAATTTACACATCTCCTCGATATATGCGTTTGCCACATCGGCAGCCAACCTCTTAACATTAGAATCATCAATGCCATAGTCAAAGCTATTCTTCTTTGGACGGATGAGTGGGAACTTCGGTGTTCCAGAGAGCCTCACTGAAACCTTTATGACAGGTTCCTTGATAGTTATCCTTGTGGCTTTGCTCAAACTCTCAAGCGCTTCCTCCATAGTCTTTGTTGGGAAGTAACTCATTAGGTTAAGCTTCCTTATCACGCCTTCCCTTACTCGCCTGCTTTCAAGTATGGCTTTGTATAGCTCGGCTTTTGGTTGCGGGAATATGCCGACAGCACCAGCTTGAGCAGCTATTGCCCCAAGTAAGCTTTGGATCTGTGAGGTTGGAGTGATTGGCATAAGCGCTGAGGCGGTAGCTGAGTATGTGCGCGGCGTGAAACAAAGCGTAATGAAAGCAACCAATACTGCCGTAGTAATAGTGAGCGCTGCCAGAAACTTGCGTGCACCCCAAAGTATGAGGGCAATCGTAAACAGATCAACCTCCACTTCTTCTCTACCGAGCTCCTCACCCATGATTGCATCCCCATATTATTCTCCTTAGGCTTAGCCACCAAGTCTCGTAACTTAATTGTAGCGCGCATGCTATCCCTCGCTAAGGTTATTTGATCTGCATTGCGATACAAAATTTTCCTCAGGGTGAACTATCATGAAGTGGCAAAGTGGCAAAGCGCAAGATGAATTTAGCAATGCTGTCTCGCTTCTTTCAAGGGCATGTGAGGCATTTGGCATCTCTTTAACAGCAGCTCAAGTTGAGCAGTTCGGTGCCTTCCTTGAGGCGCTACTTTCGTGGAGCGAGCGGATGAGCCTCACCAGTATCTTAGAGCCAATGAGAATCGTGATTGAGCATTTTGTTGACTCAATAGCACCTGTAGCGTTCGGCTTGCTTAAGGAGGGCGCATGTGTCGTTGATGTTGGGACGGGAGCTGGCTTTCCCGGCATACCGCTTGCTATTTTGTTGCCCGGTTCGCTTGTTTCGCTTGTGGATGCTTCAAGGAAAAAGTGCGCATACTTAAATTCAATCAAAGAGCATCTTGGCTTGGAGAACATTGAGATACTTTGTGGACGCTCAGAGGAATTGGCGCACAAAGAAAGTTACCGTGAGGCATATGATGTTGCTGTTGCGAGAGCTTTGGGGAGGCTTGATGTTGTGCTTGAATGCTGTATGCCATTCGTTAGGGTTGGCGGATGCACAATCGCATACAAAGGTCCAAAGTTCGTTGAGGAGATGGAGTTTGGTAAGAAGACAGCAAGGGAGCTCGGTGGAAGGATAACAAATGTGATTGAGTTTATCTTACCTACAACGGATATAAGACGAGCACTCATCGTTGTTGAGAAGGTTGAGCAAACTCCTCAGCGCTATCCAAGGAGAGCAGGTGTGCCACAGAAACATCCTCTCGGTAAAATCCTCAAATGACCAAAACACTAAAGCTTTACAACCTCTCCACAGGATGCACTCTTCCTTATAGCGAGCGTAACTTTGAGCACTTCCATTCCCCACTTGAGATCTGGTGTTGCCTTTTCTCCATTGCGCACCCTCTCAACAAAATATGCGTCTTCAAGTTTGACTGGGTTTTCGCTAACCGGTGTTAAGCGCTTTGGCTCTCTCTCGGAACGCAGTTTGACGAGGACTGTATCGCTGCCTTCAACCATAGCTGTGCCCTCTGTCCCAATGATACCAAAACAACTGCCTCCAATTGAAGCTACAAAGCTATCGCCTAAAACGCCTGTCCCGCCTTTCTCAAACTTGAGTATTGCCCAAACATCGTTCTCAACTTTCGTTCCAACGGTGGCAGTGTGAGCGTAAACTCGCTCTACATATCCCCCGATCCACATAAGCCAATCCACATCATGTGTGCTGAAGTCAACTGCTATTCCACCACTTAAACTTGGATCACCATACCAGTCCCTTGGTGTCCAAGGCATGAACCTCCTTATCCACGCTGTCACGAGTTCACCAAGCTCACCGCTATCAAGCCTTCTTTTCACTTCGGAGAATGTGGGATAGAAGCGCAAGACATAGCCAATCATGTTTATCACACCAGCTCGCTCAACTGCTTCAACCATTTCTTCTGCGTCCTCAAGAGTTAATGCTATGGGCTTCTCACAGAAGATATGCTTTTTGGCTGAAGCAGCATCAATCACGATATCTTTGTGGGCGAAGTCTGGTGTGCACACCCAGACTGCATCAACATCTGTTTCAATCAACCTGCGATGGTCAACGAACGCTCTCGCTGAGACTTCATCTGCAAGTGCTCTTGCTTTACCTTCGTCCGTATCGCAGACTGCTGTAACTTCGACACCCTCAATTTGAATCAACTGAGTAGCATGTGCTCTCCCCATCCCACCAGCGCCTATGATGCCGACCTTCATCCTCATCACCTCGCGTATAGTGTCCCAAATTAAAACTCCGTAACACCTGTGAACTTAAAGCTACTCAACTTCAACACAGGTGCGCACGTGCTACCACAAAGTTTTCTATGCTTTGAAATCATCTCAATGCATGATAGCGCTTTGAGGATGCTCTCTGTGAAACGCAAGTTGCGAACGCCGCCTATAACTTTCCCGTTGCGTATCATGAAAGTCCCATCCCTCGTCATACCCGTTATGACCGTTAACTTTGGGTGAACGACATTCGTGTAATGGAAGCGGGTTATGAGCAGTCCGTTTTCTGTTGATTCAATCATCTCCTCAACTGTTGAGGCACCGCATTCCATGAACAGGTTTGTTGGGAAAGGTCCAAAAGGGTTTGGTTGGGGTAAAGCATGTCCAGTTGATTCCTTTCCTTCAATCGCAGCAGTGTAGGTGTCGTAGACAACATTTCTTGCGATGCCTCTTTCAATGCAGACTACCTTTTGCTTTGGCACACCTTCAAAATCAAACGGCTGTGGTAAACCCTCCTCACTCAAGCCATCATCGTAGATCGTTACAGCTTCGCTTGCTATCTGCTCACCAAACTTCTCGCACATGAAGCTGTATCCCTCTTGCACAGCCTTCGCTCCTAAACCGCAGTATGCTAACATCTCAACAAGTTCTGCAGTTGCTTCCTCCTCAAGTATCACTGGGTATTCTTTGGGCTCAACCTCAATTGGCTTCCTACTCATTTGCGCTTTCATGAGAGCTCTCTCTCCAACTGCTTTTGCATCTAACCGTGATATATCAAATGCGGTTTGCGATGCATAGCCATACCCGTCTTCAGCATTTATGACTGTGTGGATACGGGC
Source organism: Candidatus Thermosaccharophagus gerlachensis (assembly GCA_041538025.1). Taxonomy (GTDB): domain Bacteria; phylum Armatimonadota; class Fervidibacteria; order Fervidibacterales; family Thermosaccharophagaceae; genus Thermosaccharophagus; species Thermosaccharophagus gerlachensis. The sequence goes on from JBGOEV010000004.1 coordinate 8,262, forward strand.
GTATGTTGAACTAAAAGTTGCTTTCACGCCGTTTGAGTTCCCGACAGCAAGCAAACAGGTATATGTGCTAACAGCTCCAGATGCATTCGCGCCAGCTGACCTTGCCATGTTGAAGATGGTTGAAGCAAGTTCTGCGCGTATGCTTGGAGTGGCTTTGGCTGTCAACTCAGAATAGGCGTTCACTTTCGTTATCGGCTTTGGCTTAGGCAAACCCGGGAAGAGTGGCAGCTCCTTTTGGACTGATGCAATTGAGACAGCCCTTTCAACAACTCTCTTGAGCGAGTCATCATCAAGTTGATTCGTTGAAGCACCACCGACTTTCTTTCCGATAACCACACGCACGTTTACGCTTATGTCCATGTCGGCAGTGTTTTGATGGATTTGGTTTGATGCGAAGCGCGTCAACCCGCCTGATACTGCTCTTACGACAACCTCAGTCTCATCGGCAGATGAGAATGAGAGGGCTTTCTCAATTAACTTAACGGCTCTCTCTTCATCCAAGATGTCAGAGTAAACCATCATACGAAGCCTCCTTCTATGGTGAGTGTTTGCGTTTCTCCATTTAAGCATCATAGTGTCACAATAACATTGCTGATGATCTGTTCTGGTGTTCAGATTTGGTGGACAGGCTTCAAATTGAATGGTTGTTCAACTTGGAGGTGAACCGATCATGCCTATAAGGGTTGGCTTTGTTGGTGTGGGTGGGATAGCGAGGAGGCATCAAAGGTATATAAGCGCAATGGAAGATGTTGAAATAGCAGCGCACTGCGACCTTATACCAGATAGGGTTGATGCTGCCGTGTTTGAGTTTGGTGGGGAGGGATACCTTGACTTTGATGAGATGCTATCAAAGGAGAAATTGGATGCGCTATACATATGCGTTCCACCGTATGCGCATGGTGAAGTTGAAATAAAGGCGGCAAGAGCTGGCATACACATGTTCATTGAAAAGCCAGTGGCATTATCTCTTGAGGTAGCTGAGAGAATTGCAGAAGAGATAGAGAGGAGCGGGGTCATATGTAGTGTTGGATATCAATTACGCTACCATAAGCTAATACCGCGCATTCAAAGTGAACTATCAAGCGGACCTATCCTTTTGTTCTGTGGTCGTTATTATTGTCCTTTCCCGCCGGGCGGGAAGCCATGGTGGCATCGTAAGAGCATGTCTGGTGGACAAACGGTTGAGCAAACAACGCACCTCATTGATCTTGCGAGATACCTTGTTGGAGAGATAACCGAAGTTTATGCGTATGCAGCTATGCGATACTACAAACCTACTCCGATGAACGATGTTGAGGATGTAACTGCTTCTATTTTCAAGTTTGAGAACGGCGCATATGGCACGCTTACCTCAACAACTGTCATGAGTTCTGGATGGCACATTGAGGTTGATATAATCGTTCCTCACCGCAGAATTGAGCTAATAGGAGACACACTCCGCATAAGGGATGGAAGCATTGAGGAAGTGAAGGTTGAGGAAGATTGGCAAGGCGAGGTTGATAGAGCTTTTATAGAGGCAGTGCGCACAGGCGATGCATCGCTAATCCGCTCGAGCTATCGCGATGCTATGAAAACACTTGCAGTCACACTCGCCATAAACGAGTCAGCCGAGAAAGGCGAGGTTGTGAAAGTTAAGCTATAGGAACGCGAGGGGGATGAAAACAGATGCCTGAGTTGGCTTGTGTAAACGGACAAGTGATGCCGATAAGTGAAGCCAAGATACCAATTGAAGATAGAGGGCTCCAGTTTGGTGATAGCGTTTATGAGGTTGTGAGGGCTTACTCTGGTCATCTATGGTTATTTGATAGACATATGCAGAGGCTCAAAATGAGCCTTGATGAGATCGGCATAGAGGGGGTCAAACTTGAGGAAGTTGAAGCACAGGTCAAGATGCTCTTAAAGCGAAGTGGGATAGGTGATGCTATCGTTTATCTTCAGATAACGAGGGGTGTCACACCGAGGTCCCATGTTATCCCGCGAAACATAACGCCGAATGTGATCATAACTGTAAGGCATGTCCCACAGACGCCCGAGGAGCTCTATACAACTGGAGTTAAGGCTGTGCTTTTGAATGACACACGCTGGGCAAGAAGGGACATCAAGACAACGAACCTGCTTCCCAACATACTCGCGTTGAATGAAGCAAGGCGTAGAGGAGCTTTTGAAGCCATACTTGTTGAGCAGGCTGACGGGACCGTTACTGAAGGTAGCCACACAAATGTGTTTGCTGTTGTAAATGGTGTTCTTAGAACACCACCTGCAGACCATCGCATACTCCCCGGTGTTACAAGGGAATTTGTTATTGAACTCGCAGCAAGGGAAGGAATTGAAGTAAACATAGCGCCCTTACCCGTCACTGAATTGATGGAAGCGGAAGAAGTGTTCCTAACTGGAACACTGATAGAAATACTCGGTGTAACAGTTCTTGAAAACAAGATGGTTGGTTCAGGGACCGTTGGGACAATCACCAAAAGATTGCACCGTGCTTTCAGAGAGGAGGTTAGGAAAGCGATAGAGAGTAGCGAAGCATAGTCACATTGCAAGTTAGGTCAGTTTCCACAGTTTTCAAGCCTGATGCGTGTTAGTGAGGTGTTTTGAAGTGAATAAAAGTGCGGTGAAGGTTATAACAAGCATACCCGAGATGCAAGAGTGCGCTATGAGGCTTCGGAGTGAGGGGAAGATCATCGGGTTCGTTCCAACGATGGGCTACTTCCATGAAGGGCATCTGTCATTGATGAGGCGGGCAAGAAGCGAATGCGACATCGTTGTTGTGAGCATCTTTGTAAACCCGATCCAATTTGCTCCCGGTGAGGATTATGAACGCTACCCGAGGGATGTTGAAAGGGATTTGAGGATGGCTGAAAGCGTTGGTGTGGATATCGTATTCTGTCCGAGTGTAGAAGAAATGTATCCCGATGGATATGCGACATATGTGCATGTTGAGGGGTTGACGGAAGGATTATGCGGGGCTTTTAGACCGGGGCATTTTCGTGGTGTGACAACTGTCGTTGCGAAGCTATTTAACATTGTCATGCCGCATAAGGCATACTTTGGTGAAAAGGACTATCAACAGCTGGTTGTCATAAAGCGCATGGTGAAGGACCTGAACTTCCCGATAGAGATTGTGCCTTGCCCAACGATCCGCGAGAATGATGGGCTTGCAATGAGCTCAAGGAATGTTTATCTCTCGCAAGATGAAAGGGAAGCTGCGCTCTCGTTGTATCGTAGCCTTATGGCTGCTAAGGCTCTGTTTGATGGTGGAGAAAGGGATGCAAGTGTGCTGAAGAAAGTGGTTGAGGAAGGGCTTAGGTCATCTGAACTTGTCAAACCGCAGTATGTTGAAGTGGTGGATGCCGAAACACTTAAACCGATTGAACGCATAGAAAGAGATGCAGTCATAGCAGTTGCTGCATTCGTTGGGAAAGCACGCCTGATTGACAATGTGATACTTAGGGTGAGGTGAAAGTAGATGGTGAGAATCGTTCTCAAGTCCAAAATACATTGCGCTACTGTTACGGAGACAAACCTAAACTATGAAGGCTCTATCACAGTTGATGCACGACTTATGGAAGCTGCAGGCATTGTTCACGGCGAGCAAGTTGATGTGCTTAACTTGAGCAATGGAGAGAGGTTTACAACCTATGTCATCAGGGGTGATGAAGATAGCGGGATAATCTGTGTCAATGGTGCTGCAGCAAGGCTCGTTCAAGTTGGTGATAAGGTCATAATACTCTCTTACGCCCTCGTGAACGAAGAAGAGCTAAAGGAGCATAAGGCAAAGATCGTTTTAGTTGATGAGCAAAACAGGATAAGAGATGTTCGTGAAGAGGGGCTCTTGCAGGGCGCTGTTAGAAGTGCTCTTTAAACTTTGATTTAATGAGGGGGGTATGGGAGTGACGGACTCAATAACACCCGCAAAAGGATTGAAAGGCATCGTTGTTGACACTACCAAACTGTGCCTAATAGACGCTGAGAGAGGCGTTCTTATTTATTGCGGCTATGACATACACGACCTTGCCAATCACTCAAACTTTGAAGAGGTCACTTACCTATTGCTCCATGGGAAGTTGCCCACGAAGGACGAGTATGAACGCTTTTGTGAGCAGTTGCGCAACAATCGCTATGTCCCAGATACTGTTGCGAAAGTCATTGAGCATATCAAAGATGCACCACCAATGGATGTGCTTAGGACTGCAGTTTCGGTGCTTGGGGCAATTGACCCTGAAGCTGGTGATAATTCACTTGAGGCATCGATGCGCAAAGGGATCAGATTAATAGCTCAACTTCCGACGATAGTAGCTATGCATGAGCGCATAAGGAGGGGTAAAAAGCCTGTCGAACCGAACCCGGAACTCTCGCATGCAGCTAACTTCCTTTACATGATGCGTGGGACACCACCTTCAGAAGAGGAAGCAAAAGCAATTGACCTTGATCTTTTGCTTCATGCTGAGCACAGCTCTAACGCTTCAGCATTTGCTGTTAGAGTAACTGCTTCAACTCTCTCTGACATACACTCTGCTGTTGTTTCTGGCATTGCTGCATTGAAAGGACCGTTACACGGTGGTGCTGCTGAGGCAGTTGCCGATATGGCAATTGAGGTTGGTTCGCCAGATAGGGCTTACAAGTATGTCCAAGAGAAACTTGCCAAGAAGGAAAGGATAATGGGTTTTGGGCACAGAGTTTATAAAACGGAAGACCCAAGGGCAAGACATATGAGGGAATTGGCGAGGGTTTTGAGCGAAAAACACGGTGATAGGAGAATTTTTGAGATACTCCTCTCAATTGAGGAGGCAATGAAGCCACTGCAAAGTAGGGGAATCTGTGTGAATGTTGACTTTTATTGTGGCTGTATATACTATTTCCTTGGCATACCGAAGGATATGTATGTTTGCATGTTTGCGCTCGGTCGAATTGTTGGGTGGGTAGCCCACGCTCTTGAGCAGTATTCCGATAATGTTTTGATACGACCGCTTTTGCACTATGTTGGTCCAACCAACCTAAGCTACACCCCGATAGATAAACGCTCTTAGGCAAATTTTCATTTTTCCCTTTAAGCGTGGCAAAAATCTTTTGCTCCAGATAATACCAGAACGCATGGTGCCAGAACGCTGCTCAAAACGAGGGTAATTCTGGGGCGAAGCACAATGCCCTATACCTAAATAGTTCCCAATTTATCCCCAAAATACCCCAAAAATTTTTCGCTTTACATTGTGCTACCACCGCGTTATAATGGGTAATGGTGAGCCGTTTTAGGTAACGGCGTTTAAATGTGGCAACAGTCGCAACATGTCATCGTTGCAAGGAGGGTTTAAAATGGACATACGCTCTAAGAAGGCAGCTGTTTCTCGTCTACTAAACTCTGTTGAGGGGAAGAGCGAAGATGAGCAGATGAAGGTTATAGAGCGCATCCTTGCTTTTAAAAGTGCTGCAATAGAGCCTCTTAGCAAAGCTCTTGTTAATGGGACGAGTTTCCGTAAACGCATGGTAGCAGCAATCTGCCTCGGCAAATTAGCTCACCCAAAGACGGTTGAGCCATTGATGCACGCATTGGCAGACCCGAGCATTAATGTGCAGCGTGTTGCTGCAGATGCGCTCATTGCGATAGGAAAGCCAGCCCTGCAAAAGCTGATTAAGGGGCTAAAAAATGAGGATAATAGGGTGAAGAAATGGTGTGCCTATATCCTTGGCAGGATAGGAAGCAAAGAAGCTGTAAAACCACTTATAAATTGCTTGAGCGAGGAGTCGGTTGAGCTTCAACGGACGGTAATAAATGCTCTTGGGCATATTGGGAGTAAGCGCGCCGTATCGGTTCTCCTTGACCTCTTTAAGACATCCACGAACGTGGAAATACAAAAGAGCGCTGCTGAGGCTCTCGGGATGATTGGAGATAAAAGGGCTATTCCTGCATTAATTGAGGGTCTCAAATCGCAGAACCACGAGGTCAGGGAGGCATCCAGTGAAGCGCTCGTGCGCATAGGTGGTGATGCTGTTGTTGATTTGACAAAAGCGCTTAAGCACCCATTGCAGTTTGTTCGTAATGCAGCTGCGAAAGCGCTCGGTAGGCTGCGAGATAAGCGTGCTGTGAAAGGGCTTATAATGACGCTCAAAGATAAGAATGTGCAAGTGAGGCAATCGGCTGTTCAAGCTCTCGGTTACATAGGTGACAAGAGGGCTTTCAACCAATTGAGCAGACTGCTTAGAGACCCAAACCATGAAGTGCGCTTCAGTGCTGTAAAGGCTTTGATTAAAGTCGGCGGTCCTATGGCTGCATCACTTTTAAGGAAAGCTTTGAACGACCCTGATTGGTTGATTCGCTTAACTGCGGTTCAAGGGCTTGGGCAGTTGAAAGATAAAGGGGCAGTTGAGTTTCTATGCAAAGCTTTGAAAGACAGTGAGTGGAGTGTGCGCTACCACGCTGCGAAGGCACTGGGTGAAATAGAAGACAGCAGTGCTGTCTTACCGCTCATCCAAGCTGTTTTTGATGAGAATGCACAGGTGAGACAAGCAGCAATTGAAGCCCTCGGAGAAATAGGTGATGAGAGAGCAATTGACGCCCTTAAGTGTGCATCTTCTTCTGAAATACCCGAGTGTCGTGAGGCAGCAAAAATAGCAATTAACAAAATACTGCATCGGAAGGAACAGAGAAAATCACCAAAGGCGCGTAAACGCTGAGGCGATTCAAAATGAAGGTAGTAGCAGTTAATAGGCGTGCAAAGCGGGATTACGAAATACTTGAGACATACGAAGCAGGTATAGCTCTGCTTGGTAGCGAAGTTAAATCAGTAAGAGCAGGGAGAGTTAATCTGAGTGAAGGCTTTGCGAAGGTTGAAGATGGAGAGGTTTGGCTTTACGGCGTTCACATATCGCCTTGGGAAACAGGGAAGCATTTCAATCCACAGCCAGACAGGAAAAGAAAGTTGCTACTACATAAACACCAGATAGCGAGGCTTGCTGGCGCAGTTAGCCAGAAAGGGCTCACACTTATACCTCTGAGCATTTACTTCAACGAAAGAGGGTATGCTAAGGTTGAGTTGGCGCTCGCGAGGGGTTTGAAAAAGCATGACAAACGCAAGATAATAATTGAGCGTGAGGTTGAGAGGGAGATACAAAGGCAACTGCGCAGACGCTTTTGAAAACTTAAGGAGGGGGTAGCTGAGAGATGGCGAGGAAGAAGCGCTCTAACCCGTCTTCTGTCTTTGTGGCTACGGAACGCATTCAGAGGTTGCTTGAGAACATACTGAAAGTGGCAAGCGGTGATGATAAGCGCACATGGCACTTGATGGACGGTGATGATGCACGCATCGCTGCATATAAGCTCGTTTTCTTCACAACACCAAATGAGTATCGTGAACTCGCACCGAACGTTAGGGAGGAAATTAAGAGGCGTTTCACAAGCGTTGATAAGCCTAAGAGAAAGCGCTACATGCAGTTTGTTCTTTCTTGGGCTGACTCAATTCATTCCCCAGTTGACCTTGATCATAACCTCTGCAGGGCTGAGTGGCACGGTGAAAGCATCCTTAGCGATGGCGAAATTGAAGCTGAGAAGGAACAGCTTATAGACCTGCTCAAGTGGATGCAAGAGACAGATAATCAAACTGCTACTGAGTTGCTTGATTACCTTCGCTATTACACATTCAATGTGAACAGCGCTAAAGGTGAGAACCTGTTTCGTGCGTGGGCTATAAGGTGGCAGGAAGAGAAGGGAGAGGATCCTTTTGGCACTTTAGAGAACTACATAAGGCATAGGGCAGAACTCTTCAAGCGAGGCAACTACTATGTTGAGCAATACTTTGCAAGGCGAGCGGGGAAAACGATAACTCAGTTCTTCAACGACTACAGCGAGCAAGCCGATGATTGCCGAAAGCTTGGGAGCTTAGGAGGGACTACAAATCCAGTCATAGCTACATTAGGTGAGGATGACATCCCATGCAAGTGGGCACCAGTTAGAAGACGAATCGCAGAACGCCAAATCAAAGAGGGCTTAGATGATGAATGGGCAGGAACTACATTCACTGAAGAGGTTGTAGTTAATGCTATGCTTGGGCAACGCCCCGTTTTCTTACTTGAGGGGCTTGGCAGAGTCGCTTTTCAGTTACGCACAGATAAACACGATGACATTGATTACTTGCTCAACGAAGCTCCGGAGATATACATGCGCCTTTGCGAACGCCTTAAACCAGTTGACGAGATACTGCTTGAGGACGCAGATGAACTGTATCACAAGTTGAGCGAAGGGAGGGTCGGGCATTCAAACAATCATTTTAAAGTCTCAGTCACAGGTCCAGTTGGGCTCAAAGTGCTGAGGGAGTTCAATGCAGGAAACAACAAGTATGGCATTAGGCTCTACACAAACGCAACAGTGACGCATGACCTATCGCAGATTGTAGCGTCGGTTGATGCGGAGATAGAAGGCATGATTGAATACCAAAGGAAGACGGGTCAAAAGCTCGCTGAAGAGGTAACTGAAGGTGGTTCTGTTGTTACATCAATGATGGGACGCTACTTGGATGCCATGCGTCATGAGAGGATTGAGTTTATCTTGCAGTCACTTGATGAACCGCTTAGGAGTGAGGTTAAAGCGAAACTGAAAAAGGATGCACGACTCAATGACCCAGTGTTGAAGGATGAAAGAGTTATACAAGCACTTAGGGCGAAGGGGATTGAGTTTGACCCAGATGCCGAAGAAAGAGCGGTGATGGACCTACCAACATTGATCACAAAGATGGCAGTCATATATGCTGTGAAGAAGTATGGCTGGCAGCTTGGCAACCGCATACTATCGGCGTCGAAACGGAACTTCGAGCAGAACTTAAACCTTGAGAACGAAGTCCGCTACTCAACCGACTTTGGTGATATACAGGCTCTTAGCATAGGACTCAAATACGAACCGAATCCAGAGCCGTTAAAGGGGTTTGATTGGGAGACCGCAACCCCAATTAAAGATGATGCAAATCATTGGTGGTTCGTTTACAAGATGACACTGCGGATGTATCCAGATGGTGAGAAGCACCTCAAGTTTGATGGCTTTAAGCCACAGGAGTGGATGCAAAGGAGGTATAACAAAGCTACGCTGGAACAGTTCACGCAAAAGTGGTGGCTTAATTGCAAGCGTGCGAGGATATGTGTTGAGTTGCTTCAGGGGAAGTATGATGGTGAAGATGGGTTTAAAGAGTTCGCGAGGCACTACTACGGACACTTGGACGACATGGCTGAGGTGAAGGCAAAAGAGTTCTTATGTTCTTTCTTCAGCGAGGAGGAACGAAAGGCTCACTGCTGGAACTTTTGAAGATGCTCCTGTGAAAAGCAAACCCACATATCAATCGCTCTCAAATGGGAGAACATTCCTCCCAATGGTTGTAGGCATGGAAGCGTTTACTTTTTGTTTCCCTTAGCTCGTTGTGAAGACGGATACAAAACCCAAGCAGTATATTTTCGTCTAATTGGTTTAGGGTTTAATGCATAGGCTACATCAGGTTGGACGATGCTCTTTATGTGAGGAGATGTTCCCGAACGAAGCGAGGAGATAGGAAGTGAAGGCAGGAAGGGGCTTAAGCCCATACGAGTTGATGGATGAAGAGCTTGTTGAGATGGCGCAGAATGGCGATAGGAACGCTTTCACAATACTTGTAAAGCGCTATCAGGACAGGATTTATAACTTGATCTATCGCTATGTTGGAAATGTGGAAGACGCTCTTGATCTCACGCAGGAAACATTCATCAAGGCTTTCGTGAAGCTCGGTGAGTTCAGAGGTAATTCAAAGTTTTACACATGGCTGTATCGTATTGCTGTTAACGCTTGCATTGATTTCCGAAGGAGAGAGCGCATAAGCATCGTCCATTGGGATGACATAAAGCCAAACGAGTTTGATCGGCTTGATATGGATGAGTCAATGAATAGCGTTGATGTAGTTGGTGAGGACAATAACCCTGAGATGCATATGCTTAAAAGCGAATTAAAACAAATCGTTCGCGAGGCGATAAGTGCTTTGCCTGAGCACCTCAGGATCGTGCTCATATTGCGTGAGTATGAAGACCTATCTTATGAAGAGATTGCGAGCATCGTTGGCTGTCGTGTTGGGACAGTTAAGAGCAGGCTATTTCAAGCGAGGGAGATGCTCAAAAGAAAACTGTCGCCATACATATCTATCTGAGAAGGTGATGACATATGCGCAGAGAATGCAAGAAGGCTCGTAAATACATGTCGTTGATGCTTGATGGCGAGATAACAAGAAGTGCTCTCAAGTGGTTTGAAGCCCACATTAACAGGTGCGTAGCGTGCAGGGCTGAGTTGCGAGCACTGCAGGTCATCAGTCAAGCGATTCGTTCCGAAGGACGAGTCAAAGCGCCTATTGATGTGTCTGAGCACATAGCGCCAATGCTGTGGCAAGTGCACCCAGCCGAAACTACAAGAAGGCAGTATCTAAAGCCTTTTTTGCTACCGCTCGCTTTTTCCCTTTCATTGCTGTTAGCAGTTTGCTGTATTTGGGTTAGATGGAAGTCAAATGAAGGCGCTGATGTTGCCCGCATGCAGATACCACCAGTTTATGTTCATGCTCATTTGCTCAACGCTGACCAAGCGCAGGTGTTCCTTAACCCTATGACTAATCTCACTATCGTTGAAGCATCCAGTTGGCGTTGATCAGGTGAATGGAGTTTTACAACATCGCAAGGTGAGTGGAGGATGAAGAGCTACATCTCTTTAGTTGCAGTTGTCCTGCTCACCCTTCAGTTTGGTGTAGCGTTTGGTGGTGCGCTCCCAAGTAGAGGAAAGTGTGGCATTGAAGGCGTGCGTGTTTTGCGTGAATGGTTGAGCAAGTGCACGCCAAGGAGTTATTACGGTATCCAAACGATAACAGTTATGTGGGGTGAGGGGAGGAAGAAGATTTGGAAGTGGCGTGTGTGGCATGATGCCTCTGGTAAAGCCCGCATGGAAATCGTTGAGCCAGCCAACCTTAAAGGGGCTGTCGTTATAAGCGATGGTCAAACAACATGGCGTATATCCTCGGGCGGTAAAGTGGCTATTCAAGTGGACGATAAGTTAAGAGCTCCATGGGATGTGAGGATAGAGCGTTTTGATTTGCTCGCTCAAAACTACAAGGTGACGCTTGTGGGGATGGAGGAAGTAGCTGGGAGGGATTGTCAAGTCTTCAGCATTGAACCATACCATAGCTTTAATCCGTCGTTGAAGCTATGGCTTGATGTGAAGATACCGATACAACTGCGCTTTGAAAGCTACAACCCAGATGGGAGCATGGCTTGGAAGATGGAATACGAAGAGATAAAGTTTGACGAGCCAATCCCAAGTTCACTTTTCCAGCCCAACCTCCCAAAGGATTGCAAGATAATAAAATCCGCCTTTAGCAGGCAAGGACCTTTTAAGCTCTCCGAATTGCCCACCAGTTTAGGGTTTCCAGTTTTGCTTCCAACGGCGCTACCTCCCGGGTATGTGTTTGACAGGGCATTCGTGATCAGTTCATCGATGGGTTGGGATAAGCCAATGCTACATCTCATCTACACTAACGGCATCAATGTTATATCTGTGTTTGAGCACCGTATCGCGAAGGGAGAGAAAAGACATAGGCAAAGAGGTGAACAAAGGAAGCATGGCATGGAGAGATGGATGTCCCCCTTCTATTGGCAGAACGTTGTTCGTAGAACTGTCGGTGATGTTGAGGTTGTTTTGATCTCTCGTCTTCCAAAGCCGATGCTTGAGAAAGTGGCTGACTCAATCAGCGTTAGATGATGCTTCCCTCTTGAATGAGTTTTTGGTGTATCTATTCTGTTGGAGGCGAGAAACGTTGATGGAGAACAAAGTGAACGCTTCTTGGAGAGTTTCGGAGGAGCACATAGGTGAGTTGCTCATAAAACTTGGGAAGCTAACTCACGAGAAGCTTGAAGAGGCTTTAAAGCTTCAAAAACAGAGCTCGCAAAAGAAAAGGCTCGGCGAGCTTCTGGTAGAACTTGGCTATTGCAGTGAGGATGACATTGTTGAGGCTCTATCGGTGCAGACTGGTTTGCCCATCATTAACCTTCGTGAAGCGAAAGTTGATCCGAATGTGCTTATGCTACTCCCACCAGAAGTAGCCTATAGGCATATGGTTCTACCGATTGAGAGGCGCAACTCAGTTTTAAAGGTAGCTACAGCAGATCCATTTGATGTGGCTATGGAAGATGCTTTGCGCTTCATCACTGGACTCAATGTTGAAATGGTGCTTGCACGTCCCGGCGATATAAGGCTTCTGATTGAACAGCATTATATGCGAAAGGTGATGCAGGAAAGCCAAGATGAGTATGTTGAGGTTGTTGAAGAGGCTGAGGAGGAGATAGGAGACCCAACGAAGCTCGCGAAAGAGGCGCTTGTGATAAGGCTTGTTGATATGCTCATAAGGAATGCTGTTAGGGAGAGAGCTACTGACATACACATTGAGCCGTTTGAACGCACGCTTAGAATACGCTACAGGATTGATGGGGTGCTACATGAAGTCCCAGCACCAGCAAAACGATTTCACGCTGCCATCGTTTCAAGGATAAAGATCATGTCAAACCTTGATATAACTGAGAGGCGTAAACCACAGGATGGGCGTATAAGGATCAGAGTTCTCGGGAGAGAGATTGACCTTCGTGTTTCAATCATCCCGACGATGTTTGGGGAATCAGTTGTGTTGCGCATACTTGACAAGTCTTCGGCATTGCTCACGCTTGAGCAACTCGGGATGATGCCGGATGACTTGAGCCGTTTTGAGAAGGTTATCCAAGCACCGTATGGCATATTGCTCGCAACAGGTCCAACAGGGAGCGGTAAAACAACAACACTCTACGCAGCTATACAGAGGCTCTACACGCCAGAGCTCAAGTTCATCACTATTGAAGACCCAGTTGAGTATCAAATTGATGGTGTGAATCAAATACAAGTCAACCCACAAGTTGGCGTCACATTCGCAAACGCTTTGCGTTCAATACTGAGGCATGACCCGGACATAATCATGGTTGGCGAGATAAGGGACAGCGAGACTGCCGAAATAGCAATCCACGCTGCCTTGACTGGTCATCTTGTCTTTTCAACTCTGCACACAAATGATGCCCCGGGTGCTATAACGAGGTTGCTTGAGATGGGCATGGAACCGTTCCTTGTTGCGTCAGCCCTGCAAGGAGTGTTGGCTCAGAGACTTGTGAGAAAGATATGCCCGCATTGCATTACCGAATATGAACCCGGCGAAGCATTGAGGGAGATGCTTGTGATGGAAGGCTTTGATGAAGCGAAAGATTGCAAATTCTATTACGGTGCTGGTTGCAAGGAATGTCGCTACACAGGCTACTTTGGGCGAACTGGAATATTTGAGCTACTGATAATGGATGAGACGATAAGGGAAATGGTCATGCGTAAAGCTCCAGCTAACGAAATAAGGCAAGTAGCAATTGAGAAGGGCATGCATACGCTCCGCCAAGATGGGTTAAGGAAGGTCATCCTCGGAATAACTACCCTTGAAGAGGTTGAAAGGGTAACACAACTCCCAAACAATAGCTTGCCAAAGTGATACTGCCACCACACGGGAAGGTGGCGATAGTGGCTACATTTAGGTATACGGCACTCACTCAAAAGGGCAATCAAGTGCAGGGTGAAATCACTGCCGAAACAAGAGAGACGGCTTTTGAGCTGATCAGGCAGATGGGACATTATCCCCTTGAAGTTCATATGGTCACGGATAAGAAGCCAAAACCAAGGCTCGGTTTGCAGAAGCGCATCAGCTATCAAGATTTAACACTCCTCTCAAGGCAACTTGCAAACCTCTTTAAGGGTGGTCTGCCTTTGATTCGCTGTCTTGAGGCTTTGATTGAGCATACCGAGAACAAGCTTCTTATCAGCATTTTGAAGGAAGTCGTTGAGGATGTGCGTTCTGGAAGCGCTTTTCATGAGGCACTCAGCAAGCACGGTGATTTTTTCCCGCCACTTTATGTGGCGCTGATAAAGGCTGGTGAAAGTGCTGGAAGGCTTCACCTGATACTTGAATGGCTTGCCGACTATATGGAGAGACAGCAAGAAAGGCTCTCTCAGGTGAGGGCATCACTTGCATATCCTACAGTGTTGGTCAGCTTCGGAAGCATTGCTGTTTTCCTACTGATCACATTCATGGTTCCACGCTTCCAAGCAATCTATGCGGAGTTTGGACAGGCGCTGCCTTTACCAACAACCATATTGATGAACATTTCACGCTTCTCAGCGAAGTGGTGGTGGCTCTTCATAGCTGGTGCTTTTTCACTCTTCTCATTGTTTAGGTATGTTGTATCAACTGAGAGCGGTAGGATTTTCGTTGATGCTCTTAAGTTGCGTTTACCTATCTACTCACGCCTCGCTTTGAAGATGGCTGTCGTTAGGTTTTGTAGGGCGCTTGCTACACTCCTTCGTGGTGGTGTGCCGATACTTGAAGCGCTTGAAATTGCTAAGGATGCAATCGGCAATGAGGTGCTTGCAAGAGAAATAATGAAGGTTAGAAGGAGAGTTAGGGAGGGCGAAAAGATCGCAGAGCATCTGCACTCATGCAACCTCTTCCCACCACTTCTCATCCACATGCTTGCTGTGGGTGAGGAAGTAGGCGATTTGCCCGGAGCGCTGACAACCGTTTCCGACACTCTTGATGTGGAGATTGATGCATCACTTAAGACGCTCGTCGGTTTGATTGAACCTGCAATTATCTTGCTCATGGGTGCGATAGTGGCTTTTGTTATATTTGCGATGGTCTTACCAATATTTCAGATGAACCTAATGGCTGGTATGTGAGTGCGAAGGGGGAATGGAAAATGCTACTTGCTAAGCGATTTAGAGCATCAGGCGGGGGCTTCACGCTGATTGAGCTGATGGTGGTAATGGTCATACTTGTGCTTTTAGCTGGTGGTGTAAGCGTGATGGTTGTGGGGCGAATTGAGGAAGCTAAGAGAGCGAGGGCGAAGATGGATATACAAGCACTTGAAGCTGCTTTAGACATGTATTACGCACACAACGGTCGTTACCCAACAACCGAGCAAGGTTTAAACGCGTTGATTGCCAAACCCACAATTGAACCAATACCGCAGAACTGGCAAGGTCCATATCTTAAGCATGGTAGGTTGCCAAAAGACCCATGGGGCAACGACTATCGGTATGTATGCCCGGGCAAATACAACAAAGACAGCTTTGACCTATATTCGCTTGGGCGTGACGGAAAGGAAGGCGGAACGGGGCTTGATGCTGACATAGGAAACTGGGAGGAGTAGCGTAGGTGATGACGAATTTAGAGTGCTCTATTTCATCGTCCCTTAATGGAACGAAGAGGGCTTTCACACTTGTTGAGCTGATGGTCGTGCTTGCCATAATGGCTCTCGTAGTATCAGTAGCAATGCCGAACTTTGCTGTTTACTACGATGCTGAAAAAGTTCGCTCGGTCTCGAGGCGCTTAATCTCGTGCATAAACTACGCACGCCAATATGCAGTTAACCGCAGGTGCATAACTATCGTCACCTTTGATTGGGATGATAAGGAAGTTCAGGTGCTCGTCCCAAAAGAGCTCACTGCAACAGATAAAGAGCAGTTGAGTGAAGGTTTGATAGTGCCTGAGTCAATGGCAGATTTAACTGTTGGTGCTACCAGACATAGGTTGCCGAAGGAACTACTTATGCTGTTAAGCGATATGCCAAGTGGTATGTCGCCTGATGCCTCATTGGAGGATTTTGTGCCAGCAACCGATGAGCGTTTTGGAGCATTTAAGATACCTGAAGGTGTTGAGGTAACTATAAGCGAGGTTGAAACTGGCTCAAAAATTGGAAGGCTCATTTTTTACCCTGACGGGACTTCAACATCCGGCACTGTGGCTATAAAAAATTGGCGAGGCTTCCAAATCACGCTTTTTATAGACGGTGTTACTATGGAGGTAAGCACCGCAAACGATGAAGGGAAACGAAAGTGATTTTTTAAGGCATGGCACAAGCTTCTGGCTTTTCCCCTTGTATTGGTTAAGCGCTTCCTGCAGTGAGATGTCAGGTGGCGTGAACTTTAATGTTGCGTTACCCCGCAGGTTGAGCACTAAAGAACTTCATGGCTTTACATTGCTGGAGTTGCTTGTCGCCCTCGCAATCATGTTGATAGCTGTCGCTGGGATAATGCATGCAGTAAGCAATGGGCTTGTAACAATGCAATCCATTTCAAGGAGGATGGAGGCACTCAATCTTGCAAGGATGAAGATGGAAGAGCTTTTGCAATCGCCAGAAGAACAACCAACAGAGCAAGAAGGTGACTTCGGTGAAGCATTCCCTCAGTTCAGGTGGAGTGCACGAATTTCAGATGCACCAGTGGAAGGTCTTAAAACGATTACGGTGGCTGTAGTTTGGTTTGAGGGTGCTGAAGAACGCACCCTCACGTTAAGTGTGCTCTATGGGCGAGAAAAGCTTTCTTCATTGCTGTTGAGCGAGAATGAACTTAACCCTACAGCTCAAGGGGAACACCAAAGTGGCGCAATCAGGAAAACTGTCCCTGAAGGGGCAAGTGAGGAAGATGCAAATCGGTGAACTTTGCGAGATAGCGAACTTCAACAGGAGTAAGATGAAGACCGTTGGGATGACACTTGTTGAATTAGTTGTCGCTCTTTCTATCGCCACGCTCTTGTTTGGTGGGCTTGCCATGGTGTTCAGAGCAATTCAGCTCTCGGAAAGGACATGCGATGAGCAACTCAAACTGATTAGGGTGGCACAAGCAGCGCTTGAGCGCATCTCAACCGACCTGCGTTGCTGCTATCCGATGCGAGTCCAAATTCCGCAGGAGTTGCTCAGTGGCAGAGGAAGCACTACAGCAACGAGGAACTTCAGTTTGCTTCCACAGTCAGCAACAAACACGAGTATGTCGGAGATGCCAAGCAGTATCATAACATTCCTTACCGAAGATAACTACAATGAGCAGATGCAACTTGAACAGGATTCTTTGCGCTTTACAACTGCAGTGAACGACCCACGTTCGCACAATGAGCCCTCTTACGATGTAGTTGAGGTTGCCTACTACATTGATGTTGACCAAAAGACGCCCGAGGAAGGGTTGGTCAGAGCTGTCGGGTTGCTCCCTGGGCTTTTGAGCGAGCAGGTAACAGGTAAGGAGCAAAAGAAAGCGGTGCTATCCAAAAACATTTACTCGTTGAACTTGCGCTACTTTGACGATTCAAATTCACAGTGGCTGGATGAGTGGTATGACTTTGAAAAGTTGCCGTCAATGGTTGAAGTTACAATTGGTGTTTTAACGGATGCGGATGTTGAGAACGTGAAAGCAAACAAACCACCATCTAACATGCGCTCATATGTGTCTGTTGTGCCAATCGTTGTAAGAAGCATCCCGACAGGGTTAACCTATGAGGAGCTAAATCAATCGCAGGTAATGGAAGGGGCTCAGGAACAGCAAATCTCAAGGTGATAAGAAGATGAACCGAGGGATAGCGCTCATATTTGTGCTTTGGCTGACAGCAGTCCTTGCCCTCGCTGTATCGTCCATGCTTTTAATGTTGCGAATGGAGGTGCGCAGGTGCGCTCTCCAAGAGGATAGCGTGAAGGCTTTTTATCTTGCAAGGTCTGGTTTAGCACACGCATTAAGTTTGCTCGCACGAGATGCGAACGGCTTTGATAGCTACAGCGAGGAATGGGCATTCATTGATTCAACTCAGTCAGAGTTATCAGAGGAGCAGGGCAGATACATCGTCAAAGTTGAGGATGAGTCTGGGAAACTCAACTTGAACATGGCTTCACGGGATGAGCTCATTCGCTTTTTCGGTGATGAGGAGATCGCCGATGCCATAATAGATTGGCGTGACAAAGATGATGCTCAAAGCGCATGTGGGGCTGAATCTGAATGGTATGCGTTGGCAGGCTTGCCGTATAAACCTCGCAACGGTCCTTTTGAGACATTGCATGAGTTGCTCCTCGTCAGAGGGATAAGCAAGGATACATTTTATGGTGTCATGAGAGATGGCAGGCAAGTTTCAACACCTGCTCGGAACCACCTGACCGTTTATTCGTCTGTCCCAAATGTCATGCCAGATGGCTCTCCACTCGTCAACTTGAATAAGGCTTCGGAGGAAGAATTGAAGAGTGCTCTTGGTGATGTGCTTACGGATGATGAAATAAAAGCGATTGTGCGATATCGCATTGGTTCTCAAACCCCTCAAGCAACACAGCGTCCACAGCAGAGTGCCACTCAAAAGCCACCACCCAATGAAACAGTCACCCAAGGAACAACATTTGGAAGCAACCAGACGAGCGCTGTTCCGTCTCGCGCCATAATCACACAACCACCTATCTCGTCACTCGAGGGCATGGCTACGCAAGGTGAACAACAGCAACCTCAAAGGGGGAGTGAAGTGCAAGCGCGATTGTTCAATTCGCTTTCCGACCTTTTCTCAGTTCCCGGGATGCCACCTGACAAAGCGCGACAAATAATTGACCGAGTGACCATATGGGACGGCAGTGCAAGATACGGTGTCATAAACATTAACACTGCGTCTTTTGAGGTCTTGATGAGCATACCGACGATGAGCGAAGCAATCGCCAATGACATAATCGCCTTTAGGGACACCAATGGTGCTTTCGAATCGCTCTCACAGCTTCTTGACCTGCCATCTGTTGATGAGGAAACTTTTAGGCGGTTGGTTGATCGTGTGAGCATACGAACTAACACATTCCGAATTATCTCGGTCGGTTGGATGAACAGCGGTGCGCGCCATGTCATAGAATGCGTTGTTGAGCGTCTGCCACATAGCCCAACAGAAGTAGCTTCGCGAAAGCCACAAACCGAATTATTCAGCACGAGTTTCAGAGAACCTATAACGCACTCAGGGAGCTCTAAGAAGGGCACTTATACGTTTCTCGTTCGCTACTGGAGAGAAAGGTGATCGTGAGATGTTATTCAGGCGCTTCTTTGTTGGATTTGAAATCGGGCAAAGGGAATTAAAGGTGGTCATCCTGCGAAGACATCATGCGGGCGTAGAGATGGTTGGTTTTGATAGAGTGCGACTAAAAGCTGAAAGCGATGAGGAGAGATGTTACGAGGTTGGCGAGGAGCTTCGGCGTATCATTTCACTGCACGGCGTGAGTAGCGCTGTTGGTTGTGCTTGTGTGCCGATGAAAACATGTGTTCTGCGCAGGCTTTCTCTGCCACCTGTGAAAGGGCGCAATATACTTGAACAACTCCTGCTAACGGAGGCGCAAAACCAAATCCCAATCCCTATGAGCAAGATGGCTTTCAGTTATCTCATACAGGCAAGCGGGAGCACAGAAATGCAAGTCCTCATAGGTATGTGTAAGCGTGAGGTTGTTGAATTTGTTCTCAGGGCTGCTCACTTGGCTGGGTTGAATCTGCGCTTGATTATACCTTCTACTCTCGCGTGCTGGAATGCGGTGAGCACCAACTTGCTCACGGAACGCCTCACATGCTTGATTGACATCGGAGAAACAGCTGTTGACATTGTGGTAGGGCACAGGGAGGAAGTTTTTGTTGTAAGGAGCATACCGATGGGCATTGAACAGCTTGCGAAGGTAGTAGCAGAAGATGTTGGATGCTCACAAGAGGAAGCGGAACTGAGATTGAGAAGAAACGGCGTTGATTTATCAACGCTTGACCAGCTTGGAGAAGAGAGTTTTGAGCGTTCCGGGATGTTGTCTTGGTTGTTGAAGTTTGAAGGGGAGTTGGTGAAGACAGCTCAAGTTGTGAAGCAAAGTATCGGTGAAGAAATGAAAAGGATTTTGCTCTGCGGTGATGGAGCTGTTTTACCGAACATATCCGAATGGATTGGCAAGCGCTTAGGGGTGAACGTGCTTCAGTTAGATGCATCAAAAGTTGGTGTTTGGACGAAGGGGCTGGTAAGCCAAAACGAATTGTTGCCACTTGTTGGAGCTATCGGTGCAGCACGAACTCTTGCAATGCATATTCCCTCTATCAACTTCATGCCACACCTTAGAGAGGGATTTTTTATTGCGCCAAAATTGATTCGCTATGTTACACCCGTGCTTTTGGCTTTAAACCTCGTTCTAATTGCAGTTGGTTTGCACTGCAATTTGAAGCTTACAAAGCTACGTGGCGATGCTGAGAAGCTCGTGATGGCTATTGAAGAGAAACGAGCGGAGCTTCGCTCTGAATTGGTAAGCAACGATTTGCCCGTCATAGTTTCCAAGATGAAAGAAGCAGTTTCAAAGTTTGGTGACATTAGAAGTGACCTGCTTGAACTGCTCTACAAACTTAGCATGGTGCTCCCAAAAGATGCATGGTTGAGCGAACTTGAATACCGAAGGGATAGTGAAGTTATTATCAGAGGTGTTGCACCAAGCTATCGTGTTTTGGATGAAATTGTGAACGCCATAAGAGGTATGAAAGCCGATGAAGGTGGCAAAGTGCCATTGTTTTCAGAAGTGGTTGTGACAAGCGCAATTGGGCGACAGATGGCTGGAAGAACACTGATTGACTTTAGGCTTATGTGTTCGTTTCGTCAAACTCAAAGGCGGTGAATTTATGATGGCTCTGGTAGCAGGTGAGAGTGAAGCCACGGTTGAGAAAGTCAAAACAGATTCAAGGATGGTCATCGTGAATGTGGTGCTACTGCTCCTTTGTTGCTTGCTCATTGGGTTCTGGGTAATGCCTATGCGCAATGCCATTCGTCAAATGAATAGGGCGATTAGGGAGCAACGTAGCCAGCTTAATCAACTTGCAACGCAGATTGAGCAGGTAAGAAGGCTGAGGATGGAATATAGCTCGCTATGCAGGTTGATTGGTTCACCTGTGAAGGTGTTTGAGCGCGGAAGGCTATCATGGCAGCTTGTTTCTGAGATTAGTGAGTTATGTTTACGGAGTGGGCTGCAGATTGATGCACTCCATCCTCACGAAGCTTCATTTGACAACGATAAGCGGCTGGCTTCGTTGCCAGTTGAGGTAACTGCAACAGGGACGCTTGAGGCTCTTTCAAGGTTCCTGTTTCAGTTGCGCAAGCTTACGCCAATCACTGTGGTTGATGGGATGGCAGTCCAGATGCCAAAAGGTGGTAGCGAGAAACTGCAAATACAGATGCGCATAGTGAGGTTTGTTATAGTTGAGCACAAAGGCGGGCGGTAGGCACTAAAGCTGTAACACTGCGGTGATGAGAACATGAGATTTGAGGTAACTAAACGAGATGCCGTCATACTCAGCATCTTCATGGTGGTGTTAGTGATATGTTGTTATGCGTATGTGCGGTGGGCTACATCTCCAAAAGCAAAAGTTAGCACGGTTGAAGCAGATGTTAGGTCATCGGAAATGAAATATGACGGCGAGAGCTCGCATGGAAGCACGGAAGAAACTTTAAAGCTGTATGTTGAGGAGATGCTCAAGCGACGCACAACAGCAGTGCAAAAATATGAGCTAATATGGAAGCGCAACATCTTTAGGGAAACAATTGGCGAGGGAGTGGCAACCAGTGCCAATGTAGTTCGTCGGAGCAACATAACACTGCCAGTTCTACCGCCAGCAAGCGTAGTTGTTAAGCAGGAGGAGCCCTCTTCAAAGCCTGCACAGAGCTATCAAGAGAAGCCAAAGAACATCACATATACAGCTTTTGTGCTTATTGGTGGGAAACCGTTAGCACTGCTTGAAGATACAAGCATTAAAGATGGATGCTATGTTGGCGAGGGTGAATATGCCTTTGGTGTGAGGGTGCTCAGGATAACGCCCGATGTAATTGAGGTTGAAAAGGATGGTCAAATCTTCTATTACGCACTTGGCGAGAATAAGGAAGAGCGCGAGCTACTTGCAAGAGGAGGTTCACCTCAGCCTCAACAGAGAAGCACAACTTCGCAACAAGAACAGCCTGCAAGGTCTTCTGAAACAAGTGCAGGAGGAACATCTCAACCCGAACAGCAAAAGGTAGCACAACCCACTGTTACACCACCGCAACCACCAAGCTTTGAGGGGAGAAAAGGGTTCATTGAACGGATAATGCAACGCTTGCGTGAGCGCTATGGCGAGAACATACCGCCAGAAGTTGAAGAGAGGCTCAAACGCTTTAGAAGAAGGCTTGAGGAAGATAGGTCAGATTAATCTTTTGGCTCAGTTAGAAACGCATAGCAGTGGAGGTGAAAAGCCCGATGCTGCCAAAACTTTATCCGATAACGATAGCTTCCATAAGGAAACGAGCACTTATAAGGTTTCTCAGCTTCCTCAACTTGGTTGCGGTTTTGACAGTTATGTGTGGCTGGCACATGTGTGTGTATGCAACCCAGCAAGCACCTGAGCAGAAGCAGGAAGCTGTTGAGATGGAAGGTGGTGAACAACCAAGTAAGAAAGCAGAAGGCTTAACCCCTGAGAGGCGTGGTCAATCGTATAGCGACTTCAAGCCATCATTTGAAGGTTTTGAAGGTAGGGTGAGTTACGATAAGGAGCTTAAGCTCTTGTTTTCATTCGTGCGAGCAGACATTGAGCATGTCATCCAATTTTTCAGCAAGGTGACAGGTAAGGTTTTTGTGCTTCATCCGCAACTTGAAGGCACTGTCACAATCATAGCCCCATCACCACTAACGGTTGAGCAGGCTTTTGAAGTCCTCGCAGCTGTGCTAAATGTGCGTGGCTTTGCCATGCTTGGTAGCCCCAAGGATTTCATCATCAGGATAGTTCCGTTGAGCGAGGCTAAGACGCAAGCAACACAACTGCGCACGGAGACAAAGCCGACAGAAAGCATGCAGGAAGGTTTAGCTACTCGTCCACTCATTCCTGCTGATCAGCTCGTTACGCAGGTTATACCGTTGCGCTACGCCAATGCAAAGCAATTGCAACAAGAGCTTGCACCGCTTGTATCAGCTCAGAATGCTCTCATAACAAGCACAACTGCTGGAAACCTTTTAATCATCACTGATACGGAGCGAAACATTGAGAGGTTGCTTAGCATTGTGCGTATGGTAGATGTAAGCGTTGCTGAGGCGATGGAACTTGCCATCATAAAGTTAAAGCATGCCGACGCTGAACAACTTGCACAAGTATTGGTGAAGCTTTTCGGTATAGTTGAACCTGCACCTGCTCGTCCTCCTGCGCAACCAGGTCAGCCAGCTCAACCTGAGAGCGCAAAGCAGCCACCACAACCTCAGCAAAGGGCTGTGGAAATGCAGGTGCAAGTCGTGGCAGAACCACGCACCAACTCGCTCATCGTTTGGGCAAGCAAGGAAAGAATGAAGATGATAAAAGAAGTCGTTGAGCAACTTGATGTTGAAACCACTGAGCTACTCACATTTGAGGTCATACAGCTGAAGCATGCTGATGCCGTGGAGGTTGATAGAATACTCTCGGAGATATTTGAGCTCACACCCGGTGGGAGGGTTGAAAGTGGCACAACACCCGCATTAAGATTGCCGAGGACTGCAGAAACAACAAGGGGTGTGGTTGGCGCATATGCAATCATTTCTTCAGATCCAAGGACAAACTCGCTCATAGTTGCAGCTACGGAAAGCAAGATGCAGTTCATTAAATCGCTCGTTGAGAAGCTTGATGTTGACATAACCCCGCCAGTTGAGGTTCAGGTCATACCGCTTAAGTATGCAGACGCTGTAACGCTCTCTGATACATTGAGGACGCTCTTTCAAGAGGGCATCGCTGGCATAAGGATACCACAAGAAATTCGTGGTCAGTTTGAAAGGGTTAGGACGCGCGTAACGTCACGCTCAAGGGGTGAGCTTGAAAGGCAAGTTGCAATAGCAGCTGATGAGCGTGCCAATGCGCTTATCGTGGCAGCAACGAAGGAGAACGTAGAGCTCATCAAGCAACTTGTAAGTGAGTTAGACAAAGACTTTGCACCACCAGTTATGGCGAGGGTTTTTAAACTGCAATATGCAGATGCAGCACAGATAGCCGACGTGCTCAATCAATTGTTTGAACAAACACAAGGTGTGCAAAGGGGCATCTTCTGGTGGTGGACACAACGCCAACCTACAACCAGATCAGCACGCCTGGTTGGTTTGCGCCAGAATGCAGTTGAGGCAGATGTGCGCACGAACTCCATCATCGTCGCAGCTACTGAGGAGAACATGAGGGAGTTTGAGCGTTTGATCAGGGAGCTTGACCAACCTGCAACACTTACAAATCTTGTGCGTGTCTACAAGATACAAAATGTTAACGCAAGGGAACTCGCTGACACGATAAACTCAATATTGGCTCAACAGCGTCGCCCGACTGGCTTTTTCTTTTTCGTGTTCGCAGCAATGCAAAGGCAATTCCAAGGTCCGTTGCGAAACCTGCAAGACATCTCTGTCACTGCTGACACGAAAACAAACTCACTTATTGTTACAGCTCCTCCGTATGCGTTTGATGTTGTTGAGCAACTCATTGAACAGCTTGACACCGTGCTTCCACAGGTCTTCATTGAGGTCATGATAGTGGATGTGACGCTTACCAAGGAACTTGAATTGGGTGTTGAGTGGGCAGTATTGCAAGAGAGGTTATTCGGTGAGGCTGCTGCTTCAAAGCTTGGGACACAACTTGGTGTAGAACAAATCCAAGGTGGGCTCTCTTGGGAGGTCGTCAGCAAGAATTTCCAAGCGTTGCTGAAAACACTCGCTACTCAAAACAAAGTGAGGGTTCTCGCAACGCCTCACATCCTCACGCTTGATAATACACCAGCAACAATAACGATAGGGAAATCATATCCAGTTCCAAGGAATGTCATAATCACTGCTACAGGTCCGCAATACACGATCGCATTTGAGGACATAGCTCTGACCCTTGAGGTAACGCCACACATCAACAACAGTGGTTACGTGCTTATGGATATAAGGCAGACCATAAACGACATAGCTGAGAAAGTTGTTCTTCAGGGGCAAGAGTTGCCAGTGATAACAAAGCGTGAGGCGGTGGCATCTGTGCAAGTGAAAGATGGTCAAACAGTAGTCATAGGCGGTATACTGAAACATGATCTGCGCAAGTTTGTTCAAGGTGTCCCACTGCTCAAGGATTTGCCAATATTTGGTTCGCTGTTCAGCCGCGTGAGGGACTTGAAGGAACGCACCGAGTTAATGGTGTTCATCACGCCACGAATCATACGCACTGGTGAGGAATTGCAAAGCATCACTGAGAAAGAAAAGCGCTCTCTCACATATCCACACTTGCTAAAGAAACTGGTTCCAGAAGGCGGCGAGGAGAATTTGAAGGAGCCGAAAGCAAACAATGATGAAGCAAGCAACGGTGAAGCAAACAATGCTGGCTCGCAGAGGAACGAAGATGAAGCAGAGGGGGCAGTTGCACCAGAGAACTCGCATACGATTACGATTGATGACCTCAAACTGAAGATTGAAGTCGGCACGAAAGGGAAGGGTCAAAGATGAAATGAATGCTTTTGACCCCGACTTGAGTGCCAGTCAGCTACCTCAAGCTATACTAAGGATTTGGACGGGAACACACAAGCTTAAATTTTTGGAGCAATGTTTTAGCAGGAGGAGTGGGACGAGTTTTTATGAGTGGTGAAGCACGTAATGTGAAGACAAAAGGTAAAAGTGGTGGTTCAAAGAGGAGGACAGTTTTAGAACCTGCTTTCCATAGTGCTCCAAAGTGCATGGTTGTGTCACTTGGATGCCCTAAGAACACCGTTGACTCGGAAGTCTTGCTTGCCGAACTTGTGAAACACGGATATGAATTAACTACCGATCCAAGTGAAGCGAGTGCTATTATCGTCAACACATGCGGTTTCATCAAGGACGCCGTTGAGGAATCCGTGAGTGTGCTCAAAGAGCTTGTTCAGCGGAAGCGATCATCAGGGGTGTTCATAGCTGCAGGATGCTTGTGTTCTCGTGCTCCTGAGTTGGTTATGCGTCATGTCCCTCAAGTTGATGCTTGTGTGCCAGCTGATAAGCTCAATGAGATACCAACGCTTTTAAATTCAATGCTCGCATGGAAGCGTAAGCATCCTTTATCCTCTTTGAGCGTTGGCTTAGATCTGAAGTTCAGGCTGCTCAGCACGCCTCCTTGGTATGCATACCTGAAAGTTTCCGAAGGCTGTGATCGTTCTTGCAGCTTCTGTGTCATCCCCCTGATACGAGGCAAGCAACGCAGCCGAAGAATTGAGGAGCTTTTGCAAGAGGCATCATGGCTCGCATCAAAAGGCGTCCAAGAGATTATACTTGTCGCTCAAGAGACAACAAGGTATGGCTATGACCTATATGGTGAGATGATGTTGCCAAAGCTTTTGCGGAGCCTCTCTAACATTGATGGGATAAGGTGGGTGCGCATACTTTATGGTTTCCCGACAACCGTCACGGATGAATTGATAGAGGCAATGGCTACACTCCCGAATGTTGCTCACTACATTGACATACCACTACAGCATGTCCATCCAGATTTACTTCGTGCGATGAACCGTCCCGGGGATGGCGAAAGTTATATGAAGCTGATTGAGAAGCTGAGGAATGCTATGCCAGACATTGCTATTAGGACAACATTCATCGTTGGCTTCCCGGGTGAGAGTGAAACTCACTTTGAAGCCCTTTTGCAGTTTGTAAAAGCAGCAGAGCTTGACAGGGTTGGTGCTTTTATCTTTTCTCCCGAACCAGAGACAGTTGCTGCAAAGCTTGATGGTCAAATCCCTGAGGATGTCAAAATTGAAAGATATGAAAGGCTGATGGAGGTCCAAAGCGAAATCTCTCTCAAACTTAATAGACGCATGATAGGCAAAACCATTGATGTGCTTGTTGAGGGACGGGATGAAATTAAAAAGATGTGGGTGGGGCGCAGTTACAGGGATGCACCAGAGATTGACGGCGTCGTTTATTTAAGAGACGGGAGTGGGTTAAAAGAAGGTGTGTTCGTTAAGGCAATGGTTGAGGGTGCAGGAACATATGACTTGTTCGCGAAAGCTTCTTTTGATAGTGGATGTATAAGCGAAAGGAGGTGAAGGGCGCATAGCTTCGCGCCCAAGAGAAGTGGGTGAGGAAATAATAGAGGATTGTGTTTCGCTTTACGTGATTCACCTCGCACAGCATGTGCTGTTGAACTCCGGTGGACCTTTGCACACGCATGAGATAGTTGAAAAGCTCTCCGACAAGATCATCATTTCCCCTGAATACTTGCGAAGACATCTACGTGATAGTGATATCTTTGTCTTTCACAGGCGTCGTTGGGAGTTGCGGTGGCGCTATGAAGCAAGAGAGGCATCTCTTGAAGGTATCGTTAGCAGTTTGCTATCATCGTTAGGCTATCCAGTCTCTATCCACGAAATCTGCAAATGGCTCTCTGAGGCTGGCAAGGGAGAGGTAAGCGTGCTCACCGATAGGTTGTTAGGGTTGCTGAAGAGCAGGACAGGGACATTTTGGGAAATCAGTGAGGGCAAGTTCGGTTTGCGTTCTTGGTTAATTGATACAAGTGGCGCAGATGAAAACAGCGTGATCGCAGATAGTTTCTTTGGGCGTGAGGAGGAAATAAATGATTTGCTTAGGAGAGTTGATGAGTTGGCGATTGACTTTAGCCTGCCTTTGAGTGATGTGTGTCAAAGGTTGATTGATGGTCTATCAAAGCCGTTATCACATAGCGAGATAACGCTCATCTGTTGGCGAGGTTTGAACTATAAGCCAACAGCTGAGGAAGTGTTGCGTGAGTTGTTTAATGCCCCAAACCTGCATGTTCTATCGCCCGGGTATTGGTGCACTGACATGCTCATTGAAAAGATGCATCATCTTGTCGAGGAGGGAGCATTGAAGGAAAGGGAAATATTGGCACGCAAGTTTGCAGACATAGACAAGGTGCTTAAGAGAGCCGAATCTCTACTCTCCCGTCAAAAAGCGCCATCACCCATCCCCATCACCTCCGAAGACTGGGACGATATGTTGGATTGGTTGAAAGGAAGGGGAGCTCCAGCTCGCATTGATGTCATACTCTTCGAGGCGTTTGAGCTTGATCATAGGGATAGAGCATATCTGCCAACGCTGTATGAGCTTGAAAACAGATTGAGCAAAGATGCTCGTCTCGTCAATCTTGGAAACCACATGTGGTGGTTCAAGGAAGCTTTACCTAAACACATAGGCTCAATACCTGATGAGCTACTTCCGAAAACACTAAAAGTGGAAGGGGCGCTTGAAAGGGGCACATTTGACGTTGAATTGCCAGATGAGGCGCTTGAGCCCGATTTAGTGCGTTGGGTCAATGAACCAGAATACGAGGATGTTGGTGAACCAGTCAAGCTTCAAATCGCTCCAAAGGAGAAACGCTCAACCATTATACCGATCCCGTATCACCACATAGTTGCTGGGACGATGAAGCTACGGGAAGTTGATAAGCCTATGTTTGGTGACGAAGCTAAACTGCAGTATTACATCGCTACAGATGAACACGGATTTGAGTTTCCAGTTTGGGTGAACATGGAAACGGGTTTGATGTTCGGCTTCAAAGAGTGGTATGAGCAACGAGGGATCGGTGCTGGCGCATTGATCAAACTTGAGGTAGTGCGAGGTGCAGGGAAGCTCAAGCTCGCATGGAATAAGAAATATGACAGGTATCTTCATTTGCCATCCGGGAGGGTTAATCAACTTTTAAGTTACGCTCGCCAAGAGGCTGTGGCAAGGGCAACAGTGGTTGAACTTATGCAATCTATCATAATGCCTTTCTACGAAGACGGTGTCCATTTTTTGCGTCTTTGGGCTGAGGTAAACTTTTTGCGCAGGACAAGTAAGCGCTTGATAGCTTCAATCTTGAGCCTCTATGCGTGCTTTATTAGACACCCTCAGAAGGAAGGATACTGGTTGTATGAGTATGAGCGGAGCGCTGAGGGCATAAGGCGGGAGAAGAGGAGGCTCGTTGAAAGGCTCATCCGTCAGGCGGGAGCTGAAGGGAAGACTTGATAGCTTGAGGAGGTGAGTTGCCGATGGATGCCTTCTTAGGTATTGATGTTGGCACTCAGAGTGTTAAAGGGTGCGCTGTTGACTCAAATGGGGAACTGCTTGCGGAGGCAAGCACAGAATACCCGCTATACATTCCGCAACCTGGATGGACGGAACAGTCACCACACGAAATGCACAAAGCTGCTTTTGAGACGATAAGTAAGCTGGTGAAGGCTTTAAGCAATATGCAGCCACAATACACGGTAAGAGCCGTTTGCCTAACAGGGCAAATGCACACAATGATCTTGCTTGACGAAAAAAAGGAAGCTCTTGGTGTTGCTCTCCTGTGGAATGATGGTAGGGCTGCAAAGGAAGCTCAAGAGGGTGCACAACTCCTTAGGGAAAAGTTAGGGGAAAGATTTTTGGTTGATGTCATCTGCAATGACTTCCTTGCTAACTGGACAGGTGCGCACTTGCTTTATGTTAAGAGGCGATGGGAAGAGTGGAAGGCTGGGAGAAGCGATTATGAAGCACAGCGTTGGGGCGAAGCGTGGGAGAAAGCTCGCTTCTTCCTCACACCAAGGGACTACATCGTCCTCAAGCTTTGCCATGAGTTAGCCATGGATTACTGTGGTGGTTCTGAGACATCCCTGTTAGACATACCTTCAAAGCGATGGGCAAAGGAGGCTTTTGAAGCCCTCGGAATTGAAAAGCTAACGCCACCACCATTGTTTGAACCGGGGTCGGTTATAGGCAAGGTTGTGAAGGAAGTCAGTGAGGAAACTGGTCTCAAAGAAGGTGTTGCAGTTATTGCGGGTGCTGGTGACTGTCTTGCAGGCGCGCTTGCTGGTGGAGTCCTTGACGTTGGGCAAATGCTTTTTACGCTTGGCACAAGCGGAGTTGCAGTTGCGCCTATAGGTCAAAAGCCACTTGTTGATCCGCAATTGAGAACGCAAGTCCATTATTCAACAGTCCCGAATGTGCTTGTTAATATGGGCTGTGTTAATGGTGCTGGAATAGGTTTGAGGATGTATCGCGATGTGCTTGCTGACACATACAGGGGTGCAGCCCAAAAGCTTGGCGTTGACCCATATGAGTTGCTAACGAGGAGAGCAGCACAGGTGCCACCGGGTTCAAACGGCGTTATGTTCTCACCATACTTGACTGGTGATAGGCTCGTCAAAGCACCCGAAGGGAAAGGATGTTGGTATGGCATATCGGCATACTTGCTTGAGCCACAAAGTAACGGTGATGCGTGTCTCATAAGGGCGATACTTGAAGGAGTGTGCTTTGCTGTCAGGGACGCAATTGAAATAATCAAGGGCTTGCTACCAAGTGGCACTGAGCTGAAAGAGATAAGAATGGTCGGTGGTGGCGCAAGGAGCGATTTTTGGGTTCAACTTGCTGCCGACATATTTGGGCAAGCTGTTTGCACGACTACCGCAAGGGATGCTTCTTACGGGATGGCGCTACTCGCAGCAGTTGGTGCGGGTGTCCTTTCAATTCGTGACGCTGCTGAGAAGATAAAGATCGTGAAGCGCTTTGAACCAAGAGAGCCAATAGCAAGGTTCTATGAGAGGCTTTATAGGGAGGTATATCACGGGCATTATGATAAAAGCCAGCGTGAGATTGATGAGGCTATGAACGCTTTAATGAAGAGCGAGGAGTATCGTGAGGCTTTGTCGTTTTGGAGCAAATGCGAGGGTAAAGGCATCTGAGTCTACTGGGGGTAGTAGTGATGTTGGAGAGGGTTGCAGCGGAATTGAGCGATGTTTACATTGGTCACGTTAGTGATGAGGAGGCATGCACTGGTTGCACCGTCCTTCTGTTTCCGAATGGAGCAGTTGGAGGTGTTGACATACGAGGGAGTGCGTCAGGAACATTAGGCGTTGATACTTTGGGCTTACTCCATTTGGTGCCACTCGTTCATGGGCTTGTCTTTACTGGCGGAAGCGCTTTCGGGCTTGAAACAGTATTTGGAGTGATGAGGTGGCTCGAAGAAAAAGGTATAGGATTTGATGTCGGTGTGACAAAAGTTCCGATCGCTTGCGGTGCGGTTATATTTGACCTCAATGTTGGCTCTCATAAGGTCCGTCCAAATGCGGAGTGGGGTTATAGAGCTTGCAATAGTGCTGTCCCATTGAGGGATGGTTTGCTACAGGGCAACATAGGAGCTGGTATGGGTGCATCGGTTGGTAAAGTTCTTGGTATGGGTTATGCGATGAAAAGTGGGCTTGGTTTGTCTTGTGTTGAGCTCCCGGGCAGGATCTGCATTTTTGCCTTAGCGGTTGTGAATGCTTGGGGTGATGTAGTTAACTGGCGCACTGGCGAGGTAGTAGCAGGTGCCTATGACCGCTTGAGGAGAAGCTTCGTCATCTCAACGGAGATCGTGAAGGAGAAGGGCGGTATCGGTTTTGCTGGCGCGGGTGTGCCAAATTGCACGACACTTGTAGGTGTCCTTACAAACGCATACCTTGAGAAATGGCAAGCAACAAAACTTGCACAGGTAGCGCAAAACGGTATAGCGCTCTCGGTTCGCCCAGCGCATACGATGTTTGATGGTGATGTCACGTTTGCGTTCTCTGTTGGTAATCTCGTTGCCAACATCAATTCACTTTGCACAGCTGTTGTTGAAGCTGTTGCTCAAGCAATCCTTAATGCAGTGCTGTATGCTAAAGGTATTCACGATTTGCCAGCTGTGAGCGACATAAGAAGTAGAAGTTGAGGGAATTGATTCAATCGCTTCATCCAGTAAGCTGTTGCGAGGTTGAAATCCTCCTGAGGCACTGGAGAAGGCGTTCCATATCATGTGGCATCCGTGCAGTGACCCTTAACTCGTGGTCAAATACAGGGTGGCGAAACTTTACTTCGTTTGCGTGAAGCATCTGTCCGTTCAATCCTTTGAGCAATTTAAGTAGTTCCTCGTTGTGCATCTTCGTGGCGATCGCAAGGGCTCTTCTTCTGCCATTATACTTAGCATCTCCGACAATGGGATGGTTCAAATAAGCAGCGTGCACCCTTATTTGGTGTGTTCGCCCCGTGAGCATGAGCGCTTCAACGAGCGCGAATTCACCGTAACGCTCCATAACCGAAAAATGAGTTTCAGCGTGCTTACCGCTGTGTTCAATGACTGCCATCCTTTGCCTGTTCTTCCTATCCCTACCGAGTGGTGCACTGAGATGCATTTCTTGCCACTGCGGGTTCCCAACAACAACAGCCAAGTAGCGTTTCTCAATGCTCCTATTCGCAAATTGCTGTTGTAAGACGAGGTGTGCTTCATCCGTCTTGGCTATAATGAGGCACCCAGAGGTATCCTTATCAAGGCGATGAACTATTCCGAGGCGCTTTTCACCAGCGACCTTTGATAGCCTATACCCTTTAGCCAAAAGGGCATGCATCAAAGTCGGCTCAGAGGTCGTATGGCTTGGGTGAACTACAATGCCCCTTGGCTTATTCACAACCAAGATATGCTCATCCTCATAAAGGACATCAATCTGCATTTGGCTCGCCAGAGCCAGTAAGCGCTCATCAACCTCGCCTTTTGGCTCGGGCACGATTTCAACTTCAACGATGTCGCCCTCCTTCACGATATAACTTGCTTTCTTTGTCTCACCGTTTACCAAGACCTTGCCACAGTCAACAAGAGCCTTCGCCTTTGAGCGTGAAAGGCTCGGTATTAGAGCATGGATGAATGCATCCAACCTACCACCATCATGCACCCATGTCACATATAGGCGGTGGATAATCCTCTCAGGTTGCTCTTTATTTTTCCACATTGCTCCTCTTACAGCTTCATTTGCTGGCGACTCTTCTCCTGATGAAGTTGATCAGCCCACCCTCTTCAAATATCTGGCGAACGAACCCTGGAAACGGTTTTGCCTTGTGCTCCGTTCCTTTGGTGATATTTCGTATGATGCCACTTTCAAGGTCGCACTCAATCAAATCACCCTCTTCAGCCTCTTCAACTGCGCTTTCGCACTCAAGTATTGGCAAGCCTATGTTTATCGCGTTCCTGTAGAATATGCGTGCAAACGACTTCGCTATCACGCAACTTATCCCAGCGCCTTTTATTGCCAAAGGTGCATGTTCCCTTGAGCTACCGCAACCAAAGTTTTCGCCAGCAACTATCACATCACCTTGCGATACACGAGAGGCAAACTCTGGGTCTATAGCTTCCATGCAGTGTTTCCCGAGTTCTTTTTCGTCCATCGTCACAAGATAGCGAGCTGGTATGATGACATCGGTATCAATATTGTCACCGAACTTGTGGACTCTCCCACGGAGCTTCATCTCATAATCACCTCAGCATTTGTGCTCAAACCCACCTGAATGCTATGATTGTGCGCCATCTTTCATCAAACCTGTATAGTCCTGCCTCGGACGCGACTTTGACGGCTTCTTCATACTCACGCCTCGTTATTCGTCTGTTGATCTCTGGATACGACATTGCGTTGACCAGACCTGCAGGGTAATACTGAGCCATGATGTTGATAAAGGTATGCCTTGAGACTTCCTCAGCGAGGAAGCGAGCTATCTGGCGCGTCTCATCAACGCATCCGGGCATGACAAGATGACGCACAAGCAACCCTCTCAAGGCAATCCCATTCTCATCAAACATAAGGTCACCAACTTGCTTATGCATCTCTTTGATAGCTACCTTAGCCACATCTGGGTAATCCTCAACCCGCAAGTATCTTTTGGCTTTTTCCTTCGTCCAGAATTTGAAGTCAGGCATGTAGATGTCAAAGACGCCATCAAGTAGCTTTATAGTCTCAAGGGAGTCATAACCACCCGTGTTGTAAACGAGTGGCAACTTTAACCCTTTCTCAATCGCTATGAGGAGTGCTTCAAGTATTTGTGGGACAACATGTGAAGGCGTTACAAAGTTGATGTTGTGACAGCCAATCTCTTGAAGCTCGAGCATCATCTCCGCGAGCCTTTGAGCTGAAACAGCTCTACCGTTACCCAAGTGACTTATGTCAAAGTTCTGGCAGAAGACGCATTTCAAATTGCACTGGCAAAAGAAGATTGTCCCAGAGCCACGCCAACCCCTCAGGCAGTCCTCTTCACCGAAGTGCGCAAAGTAGCTTGAGACCACAGAGAGCCTGCCAGTCTTGCAGAAGCCGACCTCATCTTTTAGCCTGTTAACTTTACATCTCCTTGGGCAGACTGTGCATGCTTCAAGCATCTTCAATGCTTCTTCAACTTTCGTTGCAAGCAAGCCATCCCTATAGCTGCGCAAATATGCGGGCTCAAAATCGCTCCCGCGAATGATAAAGCCTTCATACGATTTTGGAAGTTGCGCTCCCATTTCGTTACCCATCACCCTCCCACTTTTAAGCTCAATTCACTTTAAGCCAACGATATACCCTCTAACATTCATTTTGTGCTCTCAGTTGTGTCATGTGCTTTCACTTCTTCTTTGAGCTGCTTCAACCGAGCCTTGGCTGATTCCAAGAGATGCCTATACATGGTTGAATGCACAAGCCTCGGTGAATGCCTCAAAAACTCTACGAGGGAAGACACTGCTTCCTTGTAGTTCCGCTTCTCCTCATAGAGCTTTGCCATATGCAACCTCGCCAAGAGTGCCTCATCGCTGTTCGGATAGCGCTTGATGAGCAGTTTATAATGTTCAAGCGCCTTGTCAACTTTGTTTAGCTTTGAGAGCAGTTTAGCGTATGCCAAAAGCGCTTTTGGAGCATCTTGCGCTGTCGGGTGCTGCTCAAAAGCTTTCCTATAGGCATTCCCCGCATCTCCGTTCATCCCAGCCTTCTCATAGCACTCGCCAGCGCGATATAGAGCCGTCGCACACAAGTTCTCATCAGATGAGCAACTTTTGGCTGCATGCAAATAGCTATTGGCAGCTCCCCTCCAATCCTTCATGTTGGCGTAGCAATCGCCAATGGCTATCAGCGCCTTAACTTTCATAGCCTCGTCTTTCAACCCATCAAGTGATAGCCTAAGTTGGGCAAGCGCATCTGCATACCGTTTCTGTTCAATGAGCAACATTCCAAGTTCATACCTTGCCTGCGGTGCATACCGGCTGTTCGGAAAAGACTTCAACCCTTTGCGATACCATTCCTCGGCTCTTCTGTAGTCACCAACCTTCGCGTATGCTCTTGCACGGTAAAACTCATCAAGCGGTGTTAACTGAATCACCAGCAAGCCAATAACTAAAAGCAAACCCACAAGCAACCCTACGCTAACAATGTGCGAGATTATCCACATCGCCAGCCGAACGAGTATACGCAGGAGCGTGAACATGTTTTGCTCACCCACTGGGATGAGGTTGGAAAGACATAGACCTTTACCTTGGCTAATTTCTCAAACGGGATCGGCTTGAGCAAGGAAAGGTAACTATAACTTCAATCAACGCAAGCCAGATTGCTCCAAACGCTGTATATGTTCCTGTAGAAAAGTTGTAAGTTCGCCACATGTAAGTGGCTTGAGCAGAATAGGCACACCTACATTCTGCGCCTCCAAAGTTAGGCTACTTAGTATGTCGCCCGTAAGGAAAACAACCCTCTTTGCTTGCTCTGGTGAGCGCTCCTTTAGCATTTCGTATAGGCGTATGCCGTTTATATGTGGCATCCGTATGTCAAGCAGGATGATATCAAAGAATTCTTCATCAACGAGCTTAAGGGCTTCCCTTGGATCCGTCGTTGAAGCCACTTCATAACCGTATTTGCTCAATGCTTGTTCAATGAGCGTGCATATTGGCGCTTCATCATCAACGACGAGTATTTTACTACCGTGATGGCTTGGCGTTTCGCTTTTTTCTTCCTCGCCCTGCGGTGTAACGTGTTCATGTGCTATCGGCAATATCACCTCAAACTTTGCCCCTTTGCCTTCTTCGCTCCAGACATTGATCTTGCCACCCATCTCCTTGACATACTTGTGGACTATTGAGAGACCTAATCCAGTTCCCCTGCCAAGCGGTTTTGTGGTGAAGAATGGGTCAAATATTTTCTCCATCATGTCACGTGGTATGCCAGGTCCATCGTCTTCAACTTCAATTGCTACGTGTTTTTCATCAACACAGCGTAGCCTCACCTTTATCTTTGAGCCTTTCCCAGAGAGCTCAATCGCATCCTTTGAGTTTAAAACCAAGTTAAGCACAATCTGTTGTATCACTGCTTGATTAGCGAGGACCGTCGGCATCTTCTCATCGTATTCTCGCTCAAGGTTTATGCCTACTATAGCCAACTGTGATGCAATGAGCTCGAGCGCCTGATCGGTAACTGCTTGTAGGTCAATCAATTTAGGTTCTGTGTGCTCGCTTATACCGCGTGAGAAGGAAAGAAGTTTGTGAGTTATATCTCTTGCGCGCAACCCAGCATTGTATATCCTCATCAAATCCCCGCGCACTTCCTCTGGCAAGTCGCATCGCTCAAGTTGCAATTCAGCATATCCAATTATTGCGGTAAGCGGGTTGTTTATCTCATGCGCAACACCAGAAGCCAGCTCTCCAATTGATGCCAGCCGTTGAGTGAGCGTTATTTCCATTTCGTGCATCTTCTGGTCAGTTATGTCCCTTATGGAGACAACATAAAACTGCTTCCATTCACCCTCTGCAATCCATCTTGAAAGCCTGATGCTATACCATCTGCCGTTGTGAGTGGCTTCCGAGGCGAGCACCCGCTTTTCTTCATCCACCCTCGGTATAAGCTTATCCACACCAATCGCTTTGAGTGCTTCTTTTTCATCCTCCGAAATTGCGGCAAGTATCTCCTTTGCGACGCTGGTAATTGCGATGATGTTGCCATCTCTATCGGCGATGAGAATCCCCTCTTCCAACGCCTCAAGAGCTGTTACGAAACGAGCTTTCTCCTCAAGCTTAAAGCTAATCATGTTGCCCAACATTATTTCAACCTGCTCAATAAGCGATGAGAGGAATTCTTTATCGTCATCATCAAGTTGCTGATACACGTTACATGCAAGCCCAATAGTCCCAATAACATCTTCGCCAACTTGCAATACCCATGTTTGTATCCCGATCTCTCCCGAACCATCCCTACCGTTGCTATCTCGCATGATGTTGATTTTCACCTTTGTCAAATCTACCTTCTCATTTACAGCTCTCTCATAGCTTAGGACAAGCTGAGTTGCAAAGATGTTAATCCCCTCATCACTCACCCCATGCGATGCCATCAACGATATGAGTAAGTTTTCTTCAAAGTTAGTGAGCACCCCGAAGAGGGGGCATGGCAGCATGCCATACGCTACGGTTACGGTCTTATTGAGGATGTCTCTTATGTCATCAAACATTTGGACACTCTGAGCCAGTTCGTATAGCGCCCTGAGGCGAGCTGTGCGTTCTTCAACGAGTTCCTCAAGGCGCTCGTTCATACTCTTGAGGCGTTCGCAAGAAGTCCTTAAATCCTCAAAGAGTTTTGAACGCTGAATTGCAATACCAAGTTCGCTCCCTATGGCTTCAAATGTGGATAGCTCATCCTTTGCCCAATCAACCTTTTCATAGTATGACAGTGCGATAACGCCATAGACTGTATTGTGAGCCTTCATGGGTGCAAAAACACTACAGCGCAACCCCTTACGGATGAAGAGGTCACGATGCTCCGAAGTTGATGTAAGGTAGTTGACGATGCTTGGCTTTAAGGTTTTCGCTACAGTCCCAACATTGCCAACACCATAACTCAGCTCTTTAATTGCCTCCGCAAAGTCTTCCGTTATCCCTTTGTATTTAACTAATCTCAGCGTGCCATCTCTATCAAGCAAGTAAATACGCCCCACTGGTGCACCGAATGTCTCCATTGTCACTTCAAGCCCTCGTTCAAGTATCGTATCAAGGT
The DNA here is from genome assembly GCA_041538025.1 of Candidatus Thermosaccharophagus gerlachensis. Taxonomy (GTDB): domain Bacteria; phylum Armatimonadota; class Fervidibacteria; order Fervidibacterales; family Thermosaccharophagaceae; genus Thermosaccharophagus; species Thermosaccharophagus gerlachensis. The sequence continues at coordinate 45,884 of JBGOEV010000004.1, forward strand.
CTGTAAGCTCGCTGAGCGCTGACACAACATGGCATATAGCTCCAAGACGCTTGTTCAACTTCTGTTGTATCTTGCGTTGCTCAACCTCTTTACTTATGTCCTTTGCGGTAACAACGATGAGCTTTGCTCCAGCGACTTTAATCTCGCTTACACTGACGATGACGGGTATGAGAGCCTTTGTTTTCGTCCTCAAATGCGTTTCTCCATTCTGTGGTAGTTCTTCATCAACGAACAGCTCCCTCAAGCTAAGCTGTAATAATTCCTCAGAGCCATACCCAGCAAGCTTTTGCACTGCATCGTTTATGTAAACTAACTTCCCAGACGCATCAGCTATAAGGATGAGGTCTGGCATATTCTCAACAAGGTTGTAGAGCCAATAAAGCCAAGAGCTTAAACGGTGGTGTGTTAGGGCAGCCAAAAGGAATGTGGCTACAACCGCTATAACAAGAGCAGCAGTGGTTGGTCGCATGTGCAGGTATTGGAGCCACACTCTAAGGCTATCGCTAAAAGTGATTGCGAGTGCAATCGCAAGCATCGTTATTAAGACAAGCAAGAGCCTCTCAGTGCATTGTAGTTTCTTAATGTGTTTCAAGAAGAAGGGGCTCATCTGGCATCACCCTGTTTGTAGGACTCTCCTTATGATAGCAATAAGGTCTTGAGGATCAAAAGGTTTTGAAATGAAGCAGTCTGCGCCCTCTTCCCAACCCCTGATAATGCTTGCTGGTGAGCGCTCAATAGTGAGCAAAATTACTGGTAGCTTTTTGAGCGACTCGTCGGTGCGTATCACCTTAAGCACGCTCCATCCATCAAGGAGTGGCATGTAAATGTCCAGAACGACTAAATCTGGTTTTCTCTTCCTCAGCAGAGTCAATGCTTGAAGACCATCAGAGGCTGTCATCACCCTATATCCCTCGTTCATAAGGCATATTCTAAGCAACTCTCTAACAGCTTCATCATCGTCAACTACCAATATAAGTGGCTCACAAACTCCTCTCACCTTTGGGGGATCTTCAGCAACGATTGGTTGAAATTGCCAATGCACGTCTATCCCCGCCTTCCCTGATTATGCTCGCTTCCACTTTCATTTAATGCCATGTCAACAGCGAATCTCAATAACAGGTGCTACAACTAATTATGCTATTTCGCAAATTTCTTGCACAGCCTTCACAAGTGCGAATATGTCTTCCTCGGTATTAAACGGTCCCACGCTTACTCTCACTGTCCCTGTGTTGAAAGTGCCTATCGTGCGGTGCGCCATCGGAGCACAATGTAAGCCGTATCGCACGATGATGCCAAAGCCGTTCTCAAGCATCATAGCTACCTCTGAAGGTTTAACGCCATCAATATTGAATGATACAACGCCAACCCTCTCCCTTGCATCCGTCGTCCCGTAAACTCTTACACGCTCAATCTTTTTAAGCTCCCGCAGAAGGGTTTGAGTTAGCGTGACCTCATGCTCTCTTATCCTTTCAACGCCGTGTTGCATTAAGAAATCCACTGCAGCTTTTAATCCAGCTATTGCTGGCAGGTTTAATGTTCCAGCTTCGTGCTTCTCTGGCATGGTTGGTGGTTGTTCCTCAAGGTGCGAATGGGAACCAGTCCCACCGTGTATCAACGGTTCAAGATCTATCCCCTCTCTCACATACAATCCGCCAATGCCTTGCGGTCCAAGCAGTCCTTTATGCCCGGTGAATGCCAACATGTCTATGTTCATTTCCTCAACGTCAATTGGCACTGTCCCAGCTGTTTGTGCAGCATCCACAAGCAAAGGGATTCCATATCGTCTCGCCAGTTCGCCCACTTCCTCAACTGGCAGTATCGTCCCGATAACGTTTGAAGCATGCGTCATCACTATAAGCTTTGTCTCCTTGCGTATGTGTCGCTCAACATCGCTCACTTTTAACTTCCCATAGCTATCGCACTGTATGACAGTTATCTCAATTCCCTTTGTCCGCTCAAGGTGTTTAAGTGGTCTCCAAACAGCGTTGTGCTCAACGCTTGTCGTAATGACATGTTCACCACCTTTCAAGAAACCTTTGATGGCAAGGTTCAATGCATGTGTAGCATTGTATGTGAAGATGACCCGTGAGGCGTCTTTGATACCAAAGAGTGATGCAACAAGCGTTCTTGCTTCATAAACAATTTTTTCAGCCTCTACAAATTGACTCCCAGAACCTCTCCCAACGCTAACACCTATGTTGCGCATACAATCAATCACTGCATGATAAACTTCCTCCGGCTTCGGATATGATGTAGCTGCATTGTTCAGGTAGATGAACCTTTTGTGCACGGTGCACCACCAACCGCTTAGGAAGCGAAGTGATAAGCACCTTCACATTGAGGTGGCTTTTCCCAAACAAATTATGCGTCCTCACAGCATGGCTTTGTCTACTGCAGGTAGATGCTCAACACCATACCTTTTGGCTTCGCTTCGCATTATCTTAATGAGCTCCAATGTTGTTTCTTCTGGCAAAAGCTTCGGGACATGCTTTGAAAGGATTTCCTCAACGATAACAGTGCACCTGTGCAATGTCTCACTTCTCCCTGCTTCCTCCCAAGCTTCCCTTGTCAGTCGGTCAATCGCTTTGGATGGGAAGAAAAGCTCTTCACGCATCCACATCAATGTATTTGGCGATGTGAGGAAGTGGTCACCTTCTTCTATCTCACCTAACAAGTCTTCTGCCATAACTTCGGTGCGCTGTGCTACACCGTGAATTAACCTTCTCGCCATGCCACAAATGTCATTATCAAGGACGAGCTTCTCCAAGCTCTGGCAGTTCTCAAATTCAATCATTCCAGCTCCTGCTATCACATTTACGCCCGTTAGTATTCCTACGAGCGTTCCGATAGCAGACTCAACACCAGCTTGGGCATCTAAAAGCTTTGCGTCGCTAAGTCCAAGGTAGCCGTGAGTTGGCAATCCGAGGTAACGCCCAACTTGCGCATACGAAGCTGTTAGCATTACAGCTTCAATGGCGCTCATAGCTACAGTGCCAAACCGCATATCAAACACACCAGGTGAGCCACCGTAAATTATTGGTGCACCAGCACAAGCTGTCTGATGGATAACTACCCCGCTCAAGTTCTCAGCTGTATGTTGCACAAGCGCTCCAGTCAATGTTACTGGCGCGCTTACGCCGATGAGTGGCATGGAGACAAGTTCTGCTGGTATACCATGCTTTGCACAATCAATGAGGCATTGTGCTGCGAGCTTGCTCCATTTAAGTGGTGGTGATGGACATACATCAAAAATTGCCAATGGCTTCTTGCGCAATTCCTCATCGCTACCGCGCACCGCAACAAGCATTTCCTTCATTGGTGCAAAGCCATCAATTGTGAAGGTGCCAGTGACAATCGGCTTACATGAATTTGTTAGCACGATGAACAAACGGTATCTGTCAGCGATAGCGTATGGCACATCGGATGGGACAACAGCAGTGCTTTGCAAGTCAATGTTCTTGAGGGCATCGGAGAGCTTTGCAATGTTAATTGCGTCATCGCTTGTTGCTCTTCTTATCCTGTTAAGCTTCGCATCAAATACATTCAGTGCTGCTGACCCGGGTGTGAAGTAAACATCTAAGCCACAGATTTGAAACGCTGTTTTCCCATCCCTGTCATAGAGCGTCACTCTGCTTGGCGCGCTCTTCAAGCACTTCAAAACCATTTCCTCATCTATGAATGCCCTCCTTTTAGCCATATCAACTTTGGCGCCAGCTTCATATAGCATTGAGAGAACACCTTCATGTTCAATCAGGATGCCGACCTTTTTCAGGACATCAATTGCTTCGCTCACAATTTGTTCAATGAGCCTGTCGCTGAGAAGTTTTATTGTTGGGCGGATGGGTGGTTGCATCTCTCAATCCCTCCGTAGTAGCTTTTTAAATGCGGTGTCAAAATGAAGCTTTCGTTCACCCCACCTACCAGCATTAAGATATCATGTAGCATAGTGATGGTTTTCGTGAGCAACTTTTGCAAGGGGAGTCTTGCGCATCATTAGCTTCAATAGGGTGGTTCGGAGCGATGTTGCTTAAGTCAGTTCAACGGAATATCGGTGTCGTATTCTCTCGCTGGCTATTTTCACTTATGCTTGCGCTCTTAACAGTTTTTGTTGACCAAGTGAGCAAGGCATGGGTATGTGCTTCGTTACCGCTTGGTAGCGAGAGAGCAGTCTTTGGTGGTTTATTTTACTTGAAGCATGTGCGTAACTATGGGATAGCATTTGGGGTTGCCAGTGGTCTTGGAGGTGTGTTGCTCTTCATATGCATTGTAAGCCTTGTTGTGTTTCTCATCTTTGCCGGGAGGTTGGCGTGCAGGCATCCAGCAGGCGTATTTGCCATCGGGCTTGTGCTTGGTGGTGGGTTGGGAAACACAATTGATAGGGTTTTTCGCGGGAGCGTTGTTGACTTCATTGATTTACGTATTTGGCCTATCTTTAACGTGGCTGATGTGGCAATCACTGTCGGCATCGTGTGTATCCTTGCACTATCATTGCTTTCAAAGCGCGCTCAAAACCCTTGGGGGGAAGGTGAGTCAGAAGGTGACAACGGAACCCGAGCAGAGTAAACACCCTGCAATGAACCAACTTTGTTCGTTATGCGCTATAATGGCTTTGGCTTAAAGCTGAACACTCAACCGGTGAGTTGAAAGCCATAATTTCCTAACGGTTTAGATTGCCACCAACACAAAATTCATGTTATCTCTCCCTGTTGGAGCTTATGAGGTAGGTGAAGTGCGATGGACATGCGCTTAATACAACAAGTTGAGCATCGTTATATGCGTAAGGACGCATTGCCTGACTTTAGACCCGGTGACATCGTGCGAGTAGTGACAAAGTATCTTGAAGGCGACAAGGAAAAGGAGAGCGTGTTTGAAGGCGTGGTGATAAGAAGGAGGGGCAGTGGCACAAGTGAAACATTTACCGTGAGGCGCATTGGAGCACACAATGTCGCTATAGAAAGGACCTTTTTCCTCCACTCGCCAACCATATTGCGTTTAGAGGTCATCAGGAGGCAAAAGGTGAGGAGGGCTCGTCTCTACTACCTGCGTGAACGCAAAGGTAAAGCAGCGAGGCTTAAGGAAGACAGAGTGAGAGCCGAAGCGGATAAAGCTCGCATGAAGGCAGCTAAAGACAAATCAGAGGGTGAACAAGCAAAAGCTGATTGAAGGTTCATCAACTCGTGAGTTGGCTTTACCAAGATTAAGCCTTCTTTATGGAAGGGGTGAGAAAATGCGCTGGGAGTGGGCATCCTCGCCTCTTCTATGGTGTTCTGTGCTCGCGGTGCTGTTCATAGCGAAGGTTGCTTTGGCTCTCACATCTTGGGACAGGTTTGAGCCAATACGAAAACAGCTAAATGACATCGTTGAGGCTCTTCTATTCGCCCTCGCGCTCGTGCTGCTCATCATACGCCCATTTGTAGTGCACGCCTTCCACATCCCATCCCTATCAATGAGCCCGACGCTTGAGATTAACGACAAGATACTCGTAAGCAAATTTGTTTACCACCTCCGTCAGCCGAGGCGTCAGGAAGTGGTTGTATTTGAAGCACCACCAGAAGCACTCGTTTTGAGCACTCGCCCAGATCAGTCAACCTACATAAAACGAATCATTGGCATACCGGGCGATATGATTAGGATTGAGGGGGGACGGGTTTACGTAAACGGTGAAGAGCTGAACGAACCTTACGTTAAGTTGCACAGCTATGATAACTTCCCGGACGATTACATTGGGTGGCTGAGTGACAGCAAGCTCTCAAAACATGTCGTAGTGCGGGATGGTAAGAAATGGGTTGTTGTGCCCAAGGATTGTTATTTCGTGATGGGCGATAACAGGGCAAACAGCTCCGATAGCAGAAGATGGGGCTTTGTGAGCAAAAGAAGATTGCAGGGGAAAGCCCTTTTCCGCTGGTGGCCAATCTGGCGCATCGGTTTGATAGAGTAGCTTGAGCAAAAACAAAATCGTAGGTGAGAGGTTATGAGGGTTGTTGTATTGGCATGTGTTGCCCTGTTGCTGTTCTCTCCTTGTTTTTGCATTGACCTTCTGACGAGGGAGATTGAGATACGAATTGGGCGTCAGGCTGCTGTAGAGATTGAAAAGGAGTATGGTGGGGTGGTTAGCGAAGGTGTTTATGTTGAAAGAGTCCAACGCATAGGCTTCAAAATCTCATCCGTGTGCCAAAGGAAGGATATTGCTTTTTCGTTCAAGGTGCTAAACAACGAGAAATGGCTAAATGCTGTTTCGCTCCCCGGAGGATATGTGTATGTCACAAAGAAGCTCGTTGAAAGATGCTCAACGGATGATGAGCTTGCATTTGTTATTGGGCATGAAGTGGCTCACATAGCGATGAAGCATGCAAGGAAGCAAATAAGCGAGAGACTCGCCTTGAGCATGGCTGCGAGCCTGTTTGCGGGTGACAGCGATGTAGTGCGAGTTGGCGTTGCCATTGCGTTGACGCTCCATGAACGCGGTTATTCACGCTTACATGAGCGCGAAGCCGACAAATACGGCACCATTTACATGATGCAAGTTGGCTACAACCCAATTGGGGCTATGAAAGTGCTACGCATGTTTATCAAGATGGAAAGCTCAAGGGACGACGCTATAACTCGTCTTCTGCGCACGCATCCTCATCCGAAGGAAAGACTTAAGTATGTTCGTGCTGTCATATCAAAGTATGGTAGCAAGTATGGCTTTGACTTGCAATCCATTGAGGAGCAGCTTAAGAAGGAAGAGGCACAGGAAGGTAAAAGGTGATGTGTGTTGCCACGCATAAAGCTTATCGCAATTGATGTTGATGGAACCCTTATTGGGTCAAGCAAAAAGCCAAGTGAGCGAGTCAAGGAAGCCATAAAGGCTGCGTTGAGCGCAGGGTGCGAGATAGTTCTATCAACTGGTAGAAGCCGTTATACGATGCGCCCGATAATGCATGAGTTGGATTTAAATGGACCTGTGATCCTCTTTGGCGGTGCTGTTGTGCTTCATTGGGGGAATGGTGATATTTGGCATCGTGTGCTTATGCCGAAGGAATTGGTGAAGGATGTTGTTGCAGTGATGAGGTCCTATGGCATTGGCGCAGTGATCATGGCTGATGGAACAGAAAGCGATTGTGTGGTTGCTGAGAGGCTTTTACCACCTACAGAACAATACATTCAGCGCAACAGAGAAAGGTTGGAATGGGTTGAAGACATGACGAAGGTAGTCCCATTTGAGCCAGCAACTGTTGCTGGGATCGGCAATGAGGAAGTAGCGATGAAATGTATACAGGAGCTGCGCGAGCGGTTTAAAGAGTCTCTCTCAATAGCTGTGTCATATAGCGTTGCATACGGTGGTTGGGTCGTTGAAGTGCATCATCGTGATGGCAATAAGGGCAAGGCGCTCAAGTTGGTCGCAGAGAAGCTCAGAGTAAAAAGGGAGCAAGTGATGGCTATAGGCGACAATTTGAACGACATTGACATGCTTGTTTATGCTGGGTTTAGTGTTGCTATGGCGAACAGCCCTGAGGCTGTTAAACAAATTGCGGATGAGGTCGTGCCAAGCGCTGATGAAGATGGCGTAGCTCACGCAATTTATAATTTCGTGTTGCAGGATACTGCTTGAATGCCTTTGCGATGGGGTGACAAAATTTAAATCAGCGCTATAGAACGCTTTTGGGGGTGGACTGATGTGCGTGTAAACTATCGTATCCTATGGTTTGTCGTATGCGTGCTCACTTATGCAAGTATTGGCATGACAGCTGATGTCGTTGAAACATTCAACGAGGCTTGCGAGAAGTTCAATCAAGGTGATTATGACGCTGCATTGAAGGGCTTTCTAAGCGTGCTTGAAGTTAACCCCGAAGATGTTGATGCGCTCATATATGTGGGTTTGATTTACCTCAATAAGAAGCAGTATGACCAAGCCATTGTTAGCCTTGAGAAAGCCGTGAAATTGAAAGGCGACCCGCAAATGCTTGCGGTTGCATGGAACAACTTGGGCTGTGCACTGCAGGCGAAAGATAGGCTTGATGAAGCCATAAACGCATACTCCGAAGCCACAAGGCTTAATGCTAAGATGAGTGAAGCATTCTTCAATCTCGGTAACGCCCTCCTGATGAAAGGGGTGCAAGCAGAGCGCCTCGGGGATGCAAAAGGCGCAGCTGAGGCTTATCAACAGGCTGTAAAGGCTTATGAGCAAGTGATAGCGCTCTTTTCAGCTCGGCTTGAGCAAAAAGTGGACGAGAAGCATCTCGTGGCAGCGATGAAGGACGCGCTTGCTATGCTTTCAACTTCCAAGTATGACCAAGCGCTTGAGCGCTTCAGAGCTATAGCGATGAGGCGATGTGATCAACCAGAGTTGCATAACAACCTTGGACATTGCTACATGCGCCTTGGCGCACGAGATAAGGCGATAGAGAGTTTTGCTCAAGCTGTCGGACTTGCACCACAAAGAGCATCTTACCATGCCGACCTCGGTTTAGCGTTGCTTGAACTGGGACGAGTTTCTGAAGCTATACCAGCGCTTGAAAAGGCTGTAAAACTCGGTGAGAGTTCACCTGATGTTAGCTATGCACTTGGACTTGCTTATGAGCAAAAGGGAAAGATAGCGGAAGCTGAAACTGCATATAAGCGTGCTACGGAACTTAACCCTCAATTCTGGGATGCACATGTGGCACTTGGCGAGTTGTATGAGCGACAAAAGGCATTTGATAAAGCGCTTAACTCTTATCTGCTTGCAGCTGCGCTCAAACCTCAACCGTCACTGTTCAACAACATTGGAAGCCTCTATTTCCATCAAGGGAAATACAACGAAGCCATTCAGTATTTCAGTAAGGCGCTTAAGGAAGACCCAAACTTTGTGATAGCTCGCCGGAACTTGGCTATCGCATACAGGGAGATCAAGGAATATGAAAAAGCAGCTTCTGAGTTGAGAGAAATTCTCAAGCTACAGCCGGAGAACATCGGGGTAAAAATTGAGCTTGCGGATGTGTTGATTGAGCTGAAGAGATACGATGAGGCAATGGAGCTGTGCAAGGATGTCTCAGCAAGAGACCCCAAAAATGCAGTTGTCAGGGTGCTTCTCGGGTTCATCCATTACACGAGGGGCAACCTTGGTTTGGCATGGGATGAGTATAAGCGCGCAACCGAACTTGACCCAAAAAACGCTGATGCTTGGAACGGGCTTGGAGCAGTTTATGAGAGACAGGGCAAGTTGCAGGACGCTGAAAAGTGCTATAGGAAGGCTCTTGAGCTGGATCCAAAACACGAGATAGCAAGGAGAAACCTTGAAAGGGTTAAACAGCGCTTAGAGGGCGGTTAGCCGTTTCGCTATTGGTCAACGAGAAAGCAAACATGAAAGCGTGTGCATCTCCTTCAGTGAGGTCAACATCTGTTTTAGCTTTGCGAGTCAAGCCATAGGGCTGTGTTAGCTCTCACCCTCAAGCTTGAAACCGAAGACACTTTTTCAGTATCTCGTTTCATCCGATGGCTTAGAATGTGCTACCTTTGAAGAATGGCTCTGAGTAGCTCATGGTATGATAAGTTAGGAGCTGTCTTGGCTACAAAAGAGGCGATGCAACAAATGAAACGCATCAGCGAGATAAGGAAGGTTGGGATCATAGCTGCGATGCATAAGAAGGATATTGAAACTGCGTTGCGCAAAGTTTTTTCATCGCTTGAAGCATGGGGTGTTGAGGTTTTGCTCCAAAGCGAGTGTGCCAAGTTGCTTGGCAAGATGAAACATTGTGTGAGCGATGCTGAAATAGCAGCTTCCGACATGATATTCTCGCTTGGTGGCGATGGATGCATGTTGAGTGCTGTAAGGATGGCAGTGGGGCATGGCACGCCTGTCCTTGGTGTTAGGGTTGGAGGGTTGGGATTTTTGAGTGAGGTTGACTGGCAAGATATTGATGAAGCTGTGGAAGCTATTCGCAACAACAACTATCTCATTGACCAAAGGAAACTTTTGCAAGCCACAGTTGAGAGGTGTGGAAATACCGTTTGGCTCAGCTATGGCTTAAACGACGTTGTTGTCTTGAGAGGTGCTCTCTCGCAAGTGCATATGTTTGAAGTGCGAGTTGACGGTGAATTGCTTATCTCTGAGTTTGCGGACGGCATCATCATAGCAACACCAACTGGCTCAACTGCTTATTCTCTCTCTGCTGGTGGACCGATAGTTGCTCCAGACGCAGATGTGTTGGTATTAACTCCTGTTTGTGCGCATGCACTCTATGTAAGGTCCATTGTCATGCCTCCTTCTTCGCGCTTTTCAATAAGGGCTATCGCAACAAAGGGCACAGAAATTGAAGCAGCCGTTATGGTTGATGGGCAGTTAACATTTGGGCTTTCAGAAGGTGATGTTGTCTCTGTAAGTTTTTCGGATCAAAAAGCCAACCTTGTCAGGCTGAGCAAGTTTCGCTTCATTGAGCGATTAAAGCAAAAGCTCAGATGGGGTTGCAGAGATGAAAACGCTACGGAGCGTTAGCAGTATGCAAAGCGATTTGAGGGGGCGATGCAGGACATGCTCAAACTCCTCAGGGTAAAAAACCTCGCCCTCATTGATGAGCTTGAACTTGAGATGAAAGAAGGGTTGAATGTGCTTACAGGTGAGACAGGCGCAGGGAAATCAATCATCATAAACGCAATATCGTTAACAGTTGGTGGGAGGTTTGATATTGAGCAAATACGCTCAGGCGCTGATGCTGCTTTTGTTGAGGCTGTTTTTGATTTGAGGAAACATGAGACAGCCCGCAAGGCTATAAGCCAAATATGCGATAGTGAGGTTGAGAGCTTAAGCATATGCAGGATCATTGAGAGGAGTGGGAAAACGAAATGCACAATCAATGGTCGCCCCGCGAGCGTCAAACTCCTCAAACAAATAGGCTCCATGCTCGTTGACATTCATGGGCAACATGAACACCAGTCACTGCTCCATCCAGAAACACATCTTTCATACCTTGACAAGTATGGTGGTGAGCACATAAGCAGCCTGCTTGAAGAATACCGCTGTTTGTATGATGAGCTGATGAAGGTTGAAGGGTTGAAGAAACGCATCATGAGCAGTGAGAGGGAAAGAGAACAACGGATTGATTTGCTTCGTTATCAAATGCGCGAGATTGATGCTGCAGCACTTCGTCCGGGTGAAGAAGAGGAGTTGCTCTCAGAGCGTCAAAGGTTGATTCATGCTGAGAAGCTCGCCGAGTCCGTTGGGCGCATAAAGAGGTTGCTCTGCGGGGATGAAGAGGTAGGTGGAGTATCCTCAATGCTCACTGATGTTTTGTATGAGCTCAAAAGGGCTTCTCGGTGGGATGAAAGCTTGAACGCATACCATAACCACATTGAACAGCTCCTCTATTCACTTGAGGACATCTCAATGTCCATTGAACGGTATGCATCAAAGATTGAATTTGACCCAAGGAGACTTGAAGAGGTTGAGGGCAGGCTTGCTCTTATCAGCTCGTTAAAGCGCAAATATGGTGACAGCATTGAGGAGATACTCACCTACAGGGATAGGATAGCTCAAGAGTTAGCTATGCTTGAAGCGAGCGAAGAGCATATTGAGGAGCTTGAGAAGCTTTCGCTTGAGCTGCGCCAGAAACTTTCGCAAGTAGCTGGAGAGCTTTCAATGGCTCGCAAAATGGCAGCCAAGGAAATGGAGAAAGCAGTAGAGCATCAGCTCCGCTCACTTATGATGGATAAAGCTCGCTTTAAAGTGTCAATCACCAATGAGGCTGATGAGGAAGGTTTGCAAGTTGGTGGTGAGAAAGTTGCTTTTGATAGGGACGGGATTGATCGTGTTGAGTTCCTCATCTCCCCAAACCCCGGTGAGCCGTTGAAGCCGCTTGCGAAGATAGCTTCTGGTGGTGAGATGTCAAGGATCATGCTTGCTTTGAAGGCTCTTATAAGATCAACGCACGATATACCAACGCTCATCTTTGACGAAATAGATGTTGGGATCGGAGGGAGCGCAGCGGAAGCTGTCGGGGAGAGACTCAAAAGCGTGTCCAAGTTCGCACAAGTGATTTGCGTTACTCATTTACCGTCAATTGCGTGCATGGCAGATGCACACATATATGTTGAGAAGGTCATATCACATGGTCGGACGCTGATAAAAGTTCGCCACCTTTCGTTTGATGAACGTGTGAGAGAGATAGCACGAATGCTTGCTGGAAGAAGGGTAACTGAGACAACGCTCAGGCAGGCTCAAGAGATGCTCCTTAGATACGCTGCATAGGCATGTTACTGGGCAAACTTGAAAGGTGAGGAGTATGAAGAGGGTTATAAAAGCACCAGCTCGCTTGGACAGGGTTACGAAGAACCTCGTAAAGAGATTGAAGCATGGCGAGATAGCTATCATATGCCATGAGGACATAGATATGCTTGCAGCGCGTGAGTTAATCAACGCAGGTGTGGTAGCAGTGATTAACGCACTGAGTTCAGCGACTGGCAACCTACCCCCTGATGGCGTAGCAACACTTATTTCATGTGGCATCCCAGTTATTGATGAAGTCGGTGAAAAGATTTTTGAGGTTGTGCAGGACGGTGATATAGTGCTTGTTAACACTTTAACTGGTAGTGTTGAGTGTAACGGTGTTGTCTTCAATGGGAAGCCTTTGACCGAATCAGAACTTGCGGTAAAGACAGATGCCTTCTCAAAGCGTGTTGGCGACATCGTTAAGGCATTTGTTGAGAACACCATTGATTATATCCAACGAGAAGGCGTTGAAGTTTTAACTGCTCGTGTTCCAGAGCTGAAGCTAAAGACGGACTTGGTTGGCAAGCATGTCCTCATAGTTGTTCGTGGGCGAGGTTGTGAAGATGACTTGAAAACGATAATGGCGTATGTAAGGGATAAGCGCCCAGTGTTAATCGGCGTTGATGGAGGGGCGGATCTGCTCCTCAAATTTGGCTTGAAGCCAGATATAGTTATCGGTGACATGGATAGTGTTTCTGACAGAGCTTTAGAGCTTGCGCGTGACATAGTTGTGCATGCATACCCAGATGGCAGAGCTCCCGGGATAAAGCGTATAAATGAGCTTGGTTTACAGGCAAGCGTGTTACCTGTTAGAGGGACAAGCGAAGATGCAGCTATGTTACTTGCGTATGCGGGTGGCGCAAGCCTTATAGTTGCTGTAGGGACTCATACGGGCTTCCTTGAGTTCCTTGAGAAGGGGAGGAAAGGCATGGCGAGCACTTTCTTGGTTCGCCTACGCGTTGGGCACTTGCTCGTGGACGCGAAAGGAGTAAGCCAACTTTATTCTGGCAAGTTGAAGCTATGGCATATTGCACTGCTTCTGTTGATTGGGGCAATCATCGCCTTGGTTGTTGTGAAAGTCTCACCATACTCACTTAGCCTCCTAAGAGCGATCATGCTTTGGTTCTTCGTCAGGCTGGAAAAAATTTTCAGTTTCATATTTTGAGCAATCGCTCCTAAAGATACCGAGGGCATGGCATTAATTGAAACATGGCGGTGAGCACAAATGGGATAGACGTCCGTTTCTACTACGCTTCGTTGGTTGTCATTTTGCTTTTTTTCCTTCTCGGGCTTCTTATAGGGATTGGGTTGAGTCGTCAGCCAGCTGTTGAAAGGCTTGCTGCACACATTGAGCAACAGTTGAGGCAGTATCGTGAGGAAGTAAACAAACAGCTTCAAACAAGGGACAGATTGATACGCTCACTCCAAGATAAAATCGTGTGCGAACAGCAAAAGATAAAGTGGCAGGAGCAGTTCTTACACACAATCTCTCCTATGTTCCTCAAAGGCTTGTTACGCTACAGGAATGTGGCTATCTTTATGACAGCACCAGAGAATGACGAAGCTTTTTTGAATGAGCTTAAAAGGACATTAAGTTCAGCCGATGCAAATGTTCGTTCTGTGACGCGATTTCGTGTAACAGCGTGGAGAAGCTCACCGGATGTTCTTTCAAGACTTGCCGAGGCATTTAGCATAAAGCCACAAGCCGATTCTGATGACTTGCAAACAGCTTACCAGAAGGCTTTGCTGAGGAAGTTCGCATCGCTGGTGAAGTTTGGAGACATAAACAACCAACTCAAAAGGTTTGTGCGTGCGGGTTTAGTGAAGCTCTCGGGAGATTATTCACATCCGATTGGAGGCGTTGTCATCATCAGCGCTATTAAGGGCAAGCGCTTGAGAGATGAGTTTGAAGCAATTGACCTTGAGCTCGCAAACTCGCTGAGGATGCTCGGGGCAAAAGTGGTGGTGTGTGAAACATCTCATGTTGAGGAGTCAATTATACCCATATGCCAGCATATTGGTGTTGCTACCGTTGATAACGCTGAATCTGCGATCGGACAAATATGCATCGCATACGCACTCGCTGGTTACCAAGGACATTATGGTTGGAAGGAAACTGCAAGGATACGCTTCCCAGAGATACGCATCGGGAACGAACAGTAGTTACATTGAGCATTACGGTAAGATGCCAATCGCGTTGAGGTGAGAAGTTTTTCATGAAGAGCGACCAAACTGTCTCCGTCATTATACCTGCGTATAACGAGGCTGGGAGGGTTGGGCTAACAGTTAGTGCTGTGTGGGAACTTCCGAATGTTTGTGAAGTTATCGTTGTTGACGATGGCTCTAATGATGACACAGCGAGGGAGGCGTTCAATGCTGGCGCGTCCACAGTTATACGGCTACCACGAAGATGCGGTAAAGGCGCTGCGCTTTTTGAAGGTGTTAAAGTAGCAAGTGGTGACGTGCTTCTTTTTGTAGATGCGGACCTGTGTGCGAGCGCCCGCAATTTGAAGCCACTCATAGGGCATGTTCTTGACGGAAAAGCTGATATGGCTATTGCTGTCCCATCAAAGATGGGGCAAGGTGGATTTGGAATCACAAAAGCATTTGCACGACTCATGATAGCACTTACATGCGGTTTCTTTGCTAAGGCACCGCTTTGTGGGCAGAGAGCTATAAAACGCCAACTGGTAAAACGCATGGGGCGTTTTGCTGACGGGTTTGGTGTTGAAGTTGGTTTGACAATTGATGCACACATGTTCGGTGCACGCATCGTTGAAGTCCCTTTGGATTTTGAACATAGGGTGACTGGGAGGACATTGAGAGGTTTCTTGCACAGGGCAAAACAGCTTCTGGATATAATTAAAGCATGCTTGCATCGGCTTCTCTTCAGACTCCTTCGCTGGAAGCAGTATACACAACACGCTACATGGTGATTGAATTAGATGCTAATGCCTTTATTCCTGTGCGTTGTAGGGATGCTCTTGCCGTTAGTGGTTGTCCCACTGGTTGTGTCTATACTGGCGCGATGTGATGAGCTGAGACGGAGGAATTTCCGCAATCAACCGGTTGTGACAGCTTGCGGTGTTGCGATATTTGCTTCGTTTGTCATTCAGTTTGTTTTCGTTAGCTTTGTGTGGACGCATATCTCAAATGTGTGTGCAGCTTTAGCGTTTGTTGGTGTGTGGTTTCTTTTGCTTGGGCTTGTTGATGATACTCTTGGTGATAGCATATGGCGAGGTTTCAAAGGGCACTTTAGCGCATTGTTTTTTGAAGGGCGCATAACGAGTGGGCTGCTCAAAGCAGTTGGCGGGCTTATTTGTTCGGTTATAGCTGTGCTTTGGTTTGGTGGTGGCTATTCGTTTATTTCGGCGACGATCGGGATTATGCTCATTTGCCTTTCCGCTAACGGAATAAACTTGCTTGATAAACGCCCATCAAGAGCTATTAAGGCGTTCTGGGTGTTGGGCATTGTTTCTATCGTTTTCTCGCGCCCCGAGCTCCGCATGCTACCTTCCATGCTCATCCTTTCAACGCTTCCATACTCCTACTATGACTTCACTTCAAAAGCCATGCTTGGAGACGCTGGCTCAAACATGCTTGGAGCAATCCTTGGCACATTCATATGGTTAGCCACTGCTACGCCGTTTCAAATTGCGCTTCTACTTATCTGGCTTGCATTGCATGTCTACTCTGAGAAGCATTCTTTGACCGAGGCAATAGCCAAGGTTAAGCTGTTGCGTTGGATAGATGAGCTCGGCGTGAGATGAGCATATCCTTTGCGTCAAATTCTAAATGAAGCGAGTATGAAGTTTCACGGGGGTATAGAGGATGGTTAGCAGATCTAACCTATGCTATTACGCAAGCGTGGCAATGCTCATTTTCGTGTTTCAGTTCGCTTGGGATACCTTTGGTGAGTCAAATGCACCCGTAGAGCATCCTACAAAGGTAAACTTATCGCATAGCTACTCCACTTCATCACGGCAAAGATATAAGTTGATTGTGAGTGCAGACGCAGTTATGGTGCTTGGTATACAACGCGCCCTTTTGCAGTTCAGTGCCAACATTGACATTGAGACAGCACTTAAGAGCAAGACGCGAAACGGTGAGATGATCATTGAATTTCGTGTGGTTGGTGGTGTAATGCGTCTTTTTGGGGCGGGCTGGAGGCAGACCGAAAGGGTTCCATCACAAACTGCCACGATTATGATGACACCTAAAGGACAGATATTAAGCATTTCTGGGCTGACAGATAGCGATGTATTTGAGGCAGCTGCTGGTCTTGATGTTGTCAGCTTAGCAATAGGCACGGTTTGTGTTGGTTTGCCAAATGAGCCTGTTAGTGTTGGTGATGCGTGGCATGTTGAACATCGCGTAAGTGATAGGCGCCCGATAGTAGCGCATACAAAGCTCGTCAAGATAAGCTCACCACTACCGCAACAGCTCGTTGCTCACATGGAAACGAGGTATGATATACCGATTGATTGGTTTCTGCCGAACGAGTTGAAATTGCTTTACAATGTGCGTGCACATCACAAGGGCGTTACAACGGTTGAATTCAATTGCAACGAAGGTTGTGTTGAGTCAGGTGAGGGAAGTGTTGAAATTGAAATGCAAATGTCAATCCCCATTGCTGAGTTACCTCCTGAGGTTGTTGCTTCAGTGGTGAAGCCACAGAACCCATTAACTCCTGAACAGCATGCCGAAAGAGGTGAAGCTAACGCCGAAGAGACCACGAATGAGTTGAATGAGGATGCTAATGAACCAGCCGAGGAAGAAGAAAACAAAGAAGGCAAGGAAGTTGCTGAAGAACAAAAGGAGCACAACATGCAAGCGTTTCCAAACGATGTTCCCTTCAACCTGACTATACGTGCTCAATTTCAATTAACACGCCAGTGGTGATGAGCAACGATGAGTAAGGTCTATAAGATAGCGGTCATACCGGGCGATGGTATTGGTCCTGAGGTTGTGCGTGAAGGTTTGAAAGTGCTTGAAGCAGCAGCTTCATCAACAGGGATGAAATACGAGCTTGTGCACTATGACTTCGGTGGGGAGAGATACCTCCGAACGGGGGAAATATTACCAGATGGTGTGATTGATGAGTTGCGCACTTTTGATGCGATTTACCTTGGTGCTGTAGGTCACCCAGATGTTCCTCCCGGAGTTCTTGAGAGAGGGTTATTGTTGCGCCTCCGATTTGAACTTGACCTTTACATCAATTTGCGCCCAGTGAAGCTCTATCCGGGTGTGTGGACACCACTCAAGGATAAAGGACCGCAGGACATTGACTTTGTAGTGGTGCGCGAGAATACCGAAGACTTGTATGTTGGTGTAGGTGGGTGGTTTAAGAAGGGCACACAGGATGAAGTAGCATTCCAAGTTGCCGTCTATACGAGGCGTGGAACTGAAAGATGCATTAAGTATGCGTTTGAGCTTGCGAGGCAGCGAAACAAGAAAAAGAGGGTGACACTTGTTGATAAGTCAAACGTGCTCACATATGGACATGAGCTTTGGTTGAGGACTTTCAAAGAGGTAGCGTCAAGCTACCCAGACATAGAAGCTGATCATGCTTATGTTGATGCATGTTGCATGTGGATGGTTAAAAACCCTGAAAGGTTTGATGTCATCGTTACGACGAATATGTTTGGGGATATCATAACGGACTTAGGTGCAATCATACAAGGTGGGATGGGTGTTGCAGCGTCCGGGAATATACATCCTGGAAAAACATCCATGTTTGAGCCAATACATGGCTCAGCCCCAAAGCATGCTGGTAAAAACATAGCCAACCCAATAGCTGCTATCCTCGCCATGCAGATGCTTGTTGATTTCCTTGGCGAACACGAGACTGCAAGACGAATCGAGGAGGCATGTGCCAAGGCTCTAATGAGTGGCAGGATAAAATCAATGGAAGCTGGTAAGATGGGCATGAGCACATCCGAGGTGGGTGATTTTATAGCGAGTTTAATTGAGTGAGAAGGGGGTGTGCAGGGATGAAGGTGCTTGTAGTTGGTTCTGGTGGTCGTGAGCATGCCCTCGTTTGGAAGATTGCCCAAAGCCCTCTCGTCAGCGAGGTGCATTGTGCACCGGGAAATGCTGGAATAGCCAAGCTTGCTAAATGTGTTCCCATAGGAGCTGAAGATATAAGCTCGCTTGCTGATTATGCTGAAAGAGAAAAAATAGACTTAACGGTAGTTGGTCCTGAAGCACCGCTTGCAGCTGGGATTGTGGACGAATTTGAAAGACGGAAGTTGCGCATCTTCGGACCAACGAAAATTGCTTCCGAGATAGAGGCAAGCAAAGCATTTTGTAAGCAGTTGCTTTACAAGCATGGCATACCAACAGCTCGGTTTGAAATCTTTGACAACCCAGATGAAGCATTGAAGTATGTTAAAGCACATGGAGCACCAGTAGTAGTTAAGGCGAGCGGTCTCGCTGCAGGTAAGGGGAGCATCGTTTGTCACACACTTGATGAGGCAATTGAAGCTGTTGAGAGGATAATGATTAAGCGTGAGTTTGGTAGTTCAGGGGATACAGTAGTCGTTGAGGATTATCTTGAGGGCGAAGAAGCCTCGGTGATGGTTTTCACAGATGGAGAGGTTGTCAAACCGATGCCTCCTTCTCAAGACCACAAACCGTTGCTTGATGGTGATATGGGACCAAACACAGGTGGCATGGGTGCTTATAGCCCAGTCCCTGCAATTGACGAGGCGCTCTTTGAACATATCATTGAGACGATCATAAAGCCAACTGTGAAAGCGATGGCACAAGAAGGACGCCCATACAAAGGTGTGTTGTATGCTGGGTTGATGCTCACCAGTGATGGTCCAAAGGTGCTTGAATACAATTGTAGGTTTGGAGACCCAGAAACACAAGCAGTTTTGCCACTCATTGATGGTGACATAGTGCCAATACTGAATGCTGTCGTTGATG
Source organism: Candidatus Thermosaccharophagus gerlachensis (assembly GCA_041538025.1). Classification (GTDB taxonomy): domain Bacteria; phylum Armatimonadota; class Fervidibacteria; order Fervidibacterales; family Thermosaccharophagaceae; genus Thermosaccharophagus; species Thermosaccharophagus gerlachensis. Next base: position 65,043 of record JBGOEV010000004.1, read on the forward strand.
GTGAGTTGGAGAAGGTAGAGGTAAATTCATCTGGCAGGTGTTGCGTTTGCGTTGTCATGGCATCGGCAGGTTATCCCGGGAAGTATGAGAAAGGGAAAGCAATAAGAGGCATTGAGGAAGCCGAGTCCCTCGGTGATGTTATTGTTTTCCATGCTGGCACGGCTTTGAAGGATGGCGAATTGATAACCAATGGTGGAAGGGTGCTTGGTGTAACAGCATTAGGGGACGATTTCGCTTCAGCTATATCACGAGCTTACGAAGCTGTTTCACTCATCTCTTTTGAGGGTGCCCACTATAGAAAGGACATTGGGTGGCGTGCACTCCGTCGTCTTGGGCTTGCATAAATGGGAGCAAAGCTCGGCAAGCCAAAGGGTTGATTTTTCAATTTGCACAGCTCTTAGCGAGCAACTCTTTTGCCTTATCTACAGCGCTTGCTGCATCTGGTGCATATCCATCAGCGCCAATCGAATCGGCATATTCTTGCGTCAACGGTGCCCCACCAACCATCACTATAACCTTGTCTCTTATGCCAGCAGCTTTAAGCGCTTCAATTGTATCTTTCATTGCTGGCATGGTTGTGGTGAGCAACGCTGACATGCCTACTATCTTTGCCTCGTGTTCCTTAACAGCCTCAACAAATTTCTCAGGGGGTGTATCAACTCCTAAATCAATAACTTTGAAGCCAGCACCTTCAAGCATCATTGCGACCAAATTCTTACCTATATCATGCAGGTCGCCTCTCACTGTCCCTATCACAACCGTTGCTAAAGGCTTTATGTCAGGGCGCTCTGTGAGTATAGGGCGAAGAACCTCCATCGCAGCCTTCATTGCACGAGCTGCAACGAGCACCTCAGGGATGTAAAACTCGTTGTTTTTAAACTTCTCACCAACAACCTGCATCCCAGCTATTAAACCTTCGTTAAGTATCCTAGCTGGGTCAACACCTTCGTCTAACGCTTGTTTTGTAAGCTGGACCGCCTTGTCACGGTTACCATTGATCACAGCCTCGGCAAGTTCGCTCAAGTTCACCATCACATCTCACCCCTCAACAGTGTTTTTAGAACCGTATCAATGATACGATTATAGCGCGCATCACAAGCCAAGCTGAGCGTTGAGTTCAGCTTGATATCCTTCTACCTCGCCATCTTCTACATCCTTTACCTTCACTGGTGAATTCAACCATGCTGATTCGTATACAGCCATGCAGACTGCTTGCGATTTATATCCTTCAACACCGTCGGTTTCAATCGGCTTGCCATAAAGCACTCCCTCTATGAACTCGTATAGTTCAATCGCCACAGTATCTGTTATCCCCATAGGGAACAGCGCTTCGCGCTCCTCATCAGTTATGCTCTCCATGAACTCGTTCGTGAGTTCTTCAAGTGTCTTCCTTGTGTTACGTCCATACAACCCTTCTTGTAGATCAATACAACCTTCCTCGCCGTATATAATGCGCATAGTATAGCTCCTTCCGGGTGCTGCGCTCGTCAAAGTCCATTGTGCTGGTGTGCCATCTTGGAATTTAAGCAAAGCCATCGTTGTGTCTTCAACTGTTATCTCAACTGCCCCTTCTTTCGTTTCTGGCTTTCTGTATCGCACAGGCATCAACCTCATGCTGAATGCAAAGACTTCGTCCACTTCCCCAATGTAGTAACGCATCATGTCCGCATAGTGGACGCCTCCATCAAGCGTCCAGCCACCACCTGCTATCTCTTTGTGCTCACGCCAGTCCCAATACCAAAGCCTTTCAAATGTATCAACCCAAAAGAGCATGCGTGGCTTCCCGATGAAGCCCATTTTCAAAGCCCACTTGATGGCTCTCTGTGATGGTGCCTTCTTGTAGTTCTCGGCTACTTGCAAAACTTTCCCATGAGCCTTCGCAGCTTCAATCATCTTCCTGCCAGCACGTAGCGTTATAGCGAGTGGCTTTTCAATAGTGACATGCAAGCCAGACTCAAAACATGCTATAGCGAGTGCATGGTGATCTCTATGTGGTGTGCATATGTCAGCAGCTGAGAGCCCCTTCTCAGCCGAAAGCATCTCCTCAAAATCCTTATAGGCTTTGGGACGCTTACCTTGAAACTCAGCCACCTTATCAGCCATCGCTTCTGCTCGCTCAAGCTTTATATCACATGTGGCAGCAATATGGAATTTCCTATATCCAGATTGCCAAAGCATTTGGTAGCCTCTGCGATGTGCATCAGCCATGCCACCGCACCCAACAATGGCAATGGCAAGTTCTTCTGGCATCGCTTTTCATCCTCCAAAGGGTTAAAATTCACTTCAACGGCTTGCTGACCAGAAGCTGCAACAGGATAGCCACAAAGCGCTTCCCGGGTTAGTAGCTCGTTTGGAGCCTATTCGTTGGGGAATATGAGGGTCTTCATGCCTACTCCTTGACGCTTGTATTCTAAAGCTCTTTCAAGTTCTTCAAGAGGCATGCGATGGGTTATCAACGGTTCTATCTCAATCAATCCACGCATCAGTAGGTTTAATGCGGTTTCAAAATCGTATCCCAAGCTGAATGCCCCTGTGATGGTTAGCTCACGCCTGTAAACTTCAAACGGACTCAATCGGATGTATGCGTCCCTTGGTGCAACACCGAATATGAGTATCCTGCCACCGTCCTTTGTGAATGTCGGCATCTCCTCAATGACATTTGCAGAACCAGTTGCATCTATTACCACTTCATAAGAGTTTGTATGGATTGCCTTGTCAGCTTCAATTTCTGAGCTTAACAAGGCTGTCAAACCGAGCGTGCTCGCAGTTTTGAGTCTCTCTTCAACTAAGTCCACAACCACAACTTCAGCTGCACCACGAAGCTTGCATAGCTGTGCGAGGAGGAGCCCAATTGGTCCAGAACCAAAAATGAGAACGCGCTCGCCAAAGCCCACATCTACTGCTTTTATACCGTTTACGCAACATGCCAAAGGTTCAACGAACGCCCCCGCTTCAAACGACATATCGCCGATTGAAAAAACATTTTCGGAACGCACAACACAATACTGTGCAAATCCACCATCAATATGCACACCATACGCAAGCATGCTTTCACAAAGGTTTGGACGACCTCGCTTACACATTTCACATATCCCGCATGAAACATTTGGTTGGATGGCAACCCTCTCACCAACAGAGATATGGCTAACTCCTTCACCTACCTCCACCACAACCCCGCAAAACTCGTGTCCCATTACGATTGGGTAGCTCGCTATGAACTCGCCCTCATATATATGCAGGTCAGTTCCGCAAACACCACAAGCCATTACCTTGACGATTACATCACCCTCATCCGCTTTTGGCTGTTCAACATCAGTGATAATGAGTTCCCTTGGCGCTTTAACTACTGCTGCTTTCATTCCATGTCACCTTTACGCCGATGTATTTGTAGGTTGCCGAAACGCACTTACTTTGGCGTCAGCGTGATACAGTCAATGCCCATGAAGTAGTTGGTTGATTTCTCATTTTTCCCGATGGTCCTAAACTCTATTGTGTGTTTCCCTTCGGACAGCTCAATGATGCCAAAGTTCACTTTGCCCGAAGGCTCAACTGTTGGGCTATATCCATCAAATGGCTTCCCAACAACTTTACCATCTACAAGCACTTCAACGATGCCATAATCTGGTGCTTTGGTAAAGTAAATATCCAGCTCATAGTTTCGTCTCTCACCGACTTCAAACTCAAGCACAACACGCAAGTTGAGCTCCCCAGGGCAAAAGAGTTGGTTTTCGTTGCTCCACCTCTCGGCTCCCCATGGCGACATATTCTGTATCACAGGGCGACAACGCTCAAACTTCAATATCTTGAGTTGCTCAGCTTCAATTGCACCCTCAACAAGAACCCTCACGAGGCGTATGTAATCAATACCAACTTCAAAGCCACCAGAGCGCTCGTCCTTTCCAACAATCTCGCACCGTAGCAAATTCGCTTCTCCTCCAGTTAGCTCAACACTTCCAAGTTGAATTTCGTTCCCGAGCCTTTCGGTATCAGCGTAGCAGTTTATTGGTTCTCCGAGCGCTTTACCCGAAACGCTGAAGCGGACGATGCCCCCTTTAGGGCTGTTTGTCATTCTGGCGTTCAAGATGAATTTGCCCTTCAATTCTTTCGGCAATTGCAATTCAACCCATCTGTTTGCCCCATCCGAAGCGATATGTAGTTGTGCCCATCCGCTCCATTCCATGCGCCCATCTTCAATGTTCACTTTAACGCCATCGGATGATTTAACTGGTAATCCTTCAGCCTCAATTGCTCTCCTTACCTTTGGGCTCTGGCGCAGCTCAAGTGCATCAAGGAGCAAATGCTTCTCTTTCACTTCAAGCTCTTGCACCACGATTTGCAGTCTTGAGATAGGTGGGCGCATCCTAACTCTGCCGAGCCTCAACATCGGAGAGTCAGCAAATGGCTTTTGGAACTCGCCGACTGCTTTACCATCAACAAGCACTTTAAATGCGGGTTGCTCAAGCCCCATAGCAGAGTGCAGGATAAGCTCATACACATCCTCTTGCTTTATCGGTATCAAGAGCGCAAACTCGTTTGTTTCCTTTGATGGAGCGAACAAGATAGCTCTATCACCCGATAGCTCCACTCGCGTCTCTTCCCCGCTCACTATCTTGATGCCTTCCTTAGCTTCCACTTTCACATCCTCAAGCTCAACTGCACCTATTATGCGCTTCGGTATCGGCAGGCGTTGAGAAACTTCAACAGGCTTGAAAAAATCGCTATGTGGTTCAACCTGATACCAATATGCAACGCTCGTGTAATCCTTGTCTGTGTCGTAATTCTCAATTGTGAAGCGGATTGATTTGTAAAACGGTATAGCATCAGCGATATGCCATCTATAGACGCTTGTCTTACCAGCGTGGTCTGGGCGCTCACGTAGTATGCAGCCATGTAGTGGATGGATGAATGGTCTAAAGCCCCACGCATCACCAAAGTAATCTTCGCTACCTGTTCCAAATATTGATGGGAAGGCTTCACCATCAATCCATACCTTCTCGTCGCCTTCACCCCACCAACCGGGTTCTGGGTTATCAATGCTGAGCGACGTGCCAACATATTTTCCAACACCCTTAGCCTCCAAGAAGGGGTAATCAAAGGTCTTGCATGGTGCTTCACGGCGCCACTTGGCATGGAAGTAGCCTATCATTTCTGGTAGTTGCACATCTCGCTCGCATTCAATGGAGAACTCCACTACCACTTCGGCTTTCCCTTCGTTGAGCAGTTCAATTCGTGCTCCCTTCTTGAACGGCATCGGAAAATAGCAATATGCTCCTTCACCTGTCACGCCCATAGGAAGCGATGTATATTCCCTAAAGCCAAAACCACACCCAAAGAAATCACCAATCGGACACCATATGCTTGGTTCTTTTTCATCGTCCCAAAATGCCATAATGACCAGCTTGCGATAAACCAACATTTCGTTTGATTCAACCTTAAAGCGCAGCGAACGGATTATGCCAGGTCCAGCAAGTTGCGCTATAGCGTGGCGCTGTGATGGAGCAAGCTTAAGCTTACCTGTGATTCGTTCAACCTTCACATCCTGTGGATGCGGGTTCTCACCAGAGCGCTTTAGGACTTCAATCACCCTTTTGAGAGCTTCCATCTCTTCTTCTGTGAGGGGCAGCCTGAATGTTTCAATTTGCCAGTCCTTTGGAAATGTCACGTAAGTGATGTGATAATATTGCCCGTGCGGTTTATCTGCGGTCACTTTACATCGCTTTGCGAACGGTATAGGAAGATAGCAATTTGCACCCCTGCCATGATAGCCACAGAGTGGCGAGAGGAATGGCTCAAAGTCACCTTTGAAAAGCTGTTGGAACTCAAACTCAAGTGGCTTCTCAGCATCATCAAGGTAAAAGCGTATTTTGCCCTGTGGGTTTGCAGACCATATCCTAACGATGCATCCACTCCCTTCAATTTCTGCCATCACAGCTTCACCGTTCTCTTCAATCCGCAGGTAATTCCCCCAGTCCTTGTTAGCACCCCAGTTTGGTTCGTCTGGCGATTTGCTTGCCCTGTCATAGCTTGAAAATTGAGCGCACTTGACACCCTCCTCAATCAACGGCAGATTCCTTAAGTCCACGATGCGCCAGAGCATATCAACAAACGATATCTTCCGCTTAACCTGTTGAGCATGGAGTGGAAATGCGAGAAGGTTAATCAACACGAAGGCAGATAGAAACAACCACCTCACCTTGTTCATTTCACACTCACCTTTCTCACAAAGGAGTTGAACATCGCATGTTAACCGCTTTCAAACGAGGCTAACTGGCTTGCCAGTCTCCATTGATTTGTTTGCTGCGAGTGTTACTTCAGCCGTTTTCACGCCATCGGCATATGGTGACTTTATTAGGGAAGCATCGCCCGTTAGGAGGGCTTCAATAAACGCCCTATCCTCAATTTCAAAGATGTTGGGTTCTCCAGCTACCTCAATTATGTCTTCCCCGACGCGCATTATGCGGGCTCTATGTTCCCAGCCTGTAAACAGCGCCGTCATCTTAGTCGCGTAAACACTGAGGCTGACGCCACCGCCACCTGCATTCGCAGCACAGCAAGCCCACAGGTTAGCCACTGCCCCATTTTCAAACCTCAAGTTTACAACGCTTGCATCCTCAATTGTGTAGTTAGGTGGCACATCTTTGTTTAGCCCCTTCGCTGCGAAGGCATGCACCTCAACAACTTCACCAAACAAAAAGCGTGCCAAGTCAACTGTATGTGTCACCTGCTCATGAAACTGACCGCCACTCTTATCCTTTTCAACCCACCAGCGCCAAATCCCTGCTGTCGGACGAGGTGTCCCACCAATCCATCCCCCAAGCAACAGTATCGGCACATCGTCCTTAAGCAACTCACGCACCATGCCAACACCACGCCTGTATCTGTTCATGTAACCGACACTCGTCATGAGACCTTTCTCCTCAACTGCAGAGGCTATCTCCCTTATAAGTCCGATGTCAAGCCCAACTGGCTTCTCAACAAAGAACGGTATTCCAGCTTCAACAAGCTTTAGCTCAATCCCGTGTGCGTAAGGTGGTAGCCCAATCCAAACGGCATCAAGCTCAACTTCCTTTATCATCACCTCTGCATTGTCAAAGGCTTTCCCGCCATGTTGCTTTACTGCAGCGGATGCTCGCTCAATATCTATGTCGCAGAATGCAACAAGCTCAACCTCAGGTATGGTTTTCAAAGCGTTCATATGCTGTTGCGCGATACCACCACACCCTACAAATCCAACTCGCACCTTTCTCTCTCCCATCACATCACACCTCCATGAGAGGTTCTTGAATCATCTCATAGCGATATTTTGCTTGTCTAAAGCCACATTGTAACACCATGCCATCCTGTGTAAATGCATACTGCCATGAATTTACAACTTGGCAGTGTTGTGAGCATTCTGATTGTAAGGATGGCTCTTTAGCCTGCCTGAGGCTTCATTCTCATGCCTGCCGAACCAACCTTTAGGTGAGAGGGTGCAAGGATGATTCAAACCGTTGTGTGGGCTGGTGAGTCTCGCTGGGTCAAGCGCTTTGCGATTATCTTTTTGAGCCTGACATGGCTACCATACTTTATCGCATTTCTTCTAACACCACCACACATGAGTTATATGTGGCTGTTGGGAAACCCCGATGACCAAAATGTGCACCTAATGTGGGCGAGGCAGGCTGCTGATTGTGCATTCGGTTTCAAAGACCTTTACACAACTGAGAAGCACCAAGGGATGTTCTTTCATTTGCCTGCCTTCTTCATCGGCAAATTGCATGCTGTAACGAAACTCCCGTTACATATGCTCTATCAGGTGATGCGCACCATCGCTGTCTATGTGCTTCTTATCTACGCTTATAAGCTCGCATCATTCAGCTTTGAGCAAGTTGAGATAAGACGGGCATTTATCCTCTTCCTATGTTTCTCCTCTGGCTTTGGATGGCTCTCATGGGTTTGCAGAAACTGGCTTGGCTTAAATGCTCCACAGCTCGTTGATTTCAGTGAAGGTCTTGTTATGCCAGAAGCTATCACATTTCTTGCTGTGCTTGTTGCACCTCTCACTGCGCTTGGAATTGCCATGCAGGTGTTCGTTATAACTTCGCTCACCTCATATGCTTTTGAGAAAAAGCTGTCCCAGCTTATATTGGCTGGGTTGGTCTCGTTCCTGCTGGGCAACGCACATACTTACGCAGCTATAACAATGCTCATCTTTCTTCTTCTTTGGTGCCCCACGCATTTGATATGGTCAATAGCACTTTGCGGAATTTGGAAAGCACATAACATAGGGCGTGAGGGTGAAAGTTTTCAAAAGCATCTAACTTGCATCCCCTTCGTTGTATCCATTATTGTCGTCGTCATATGCGCCTTAATTGGCATGCTCCCACAATTGTTTGCCTTTATGGGTGACATAGCGTTTAGGGAGAAAGCGCTCACTCCAACGCTCACACCACCGTTGAGTATACTTACTGCAAGTTATGGGTTTCTTGTGCCTTTGTCTCTCATCGGTTTAGTCTTTGGGGTGATGAACAAGTGGCGCATGCTACCCATGGTGATTGCTTGGCTGTTCGGAACGCTCATTGCGATCTACTTGCCCGTGAGCTTCCAAAGGAAGTTGATTGAAGGCTTCCATATACCTTTATGCTTGCTTTCTGCTTACGCTGTATCGGGAATTTGCTCAGCCATCGCGAGGGCGCTGACACGGAGAAAAAATGGGCTCACCTATGACCCAAGTAAAGTCATTTATGTTGGTGCGACAACTTTAACACTGCTCATGTTTCCATCCAACGGCGCATATATCTTGTTGAACATGCACTGGCTTTTAAAAAACAACATCCTTGCAGAACGCCTTCTACAGCCACCTTATTACCTTACGCATGACCAACTCCGCTTGATGAATTGGCTCAGGGAGAACACAAACCCACATGACTCCGTTTTATGCAGCCCGATGCTTGGCAATTACATACCACCGCTAACTGGTAGGGCTGTCTTCATTGGGCATTGGGCTGAGACATTGCACTTCATTAAAAAGCTTCGCATCGTTATGAGCTGTTATAGATGGGAGTGGAAGAAAGAGCAGTTGGCTCTTTGGCTGAGCTTGGTAGGGGAGCATAATGTGCGGTTTGTTGTGGTGACGGATTTTGAGCGTGGCATCGCTGGTGGCGATGTTTCACTGCCCCCATTTTGCAAGCTTGTGATCAAGTTTGGTAATGATGCTATCTATAATGTTGATGTTGCGTCGCTTGCTTCAATCTCTATCAAGCTTGAGCAGTCACAGAAAGTTGGGCATGGAAGGACAAAGTGATGGACTATGTTCAACCGTTATAGACACACTGTTTTCTTGGCATTGCTCGTCATAATTGCAGTTGCGCTCATCCACAAAGTTTTGTTCTTCGGCAAAGTGCTCCTTCCAGCTGACCTATTGCTTGTAATGACACCTTGGCGATATCACGCAAAGGAACTCTTCCCAGAGTTTGTGAGGGTGCACGCACCGTTGCTTGATGTGATACAGCAATACTACCCATGGCGCAAGTTCTATTCCGAGAGCTTAAAAGAAGGAGAACTACCCCTTTGGAATCCATACATGTTCAGCGGGGCTACTTTTGTCGGGAACGGTCAGTCGGCTATATTTTATCCACTCAACCTTCTCTTCGTTTTCATGCCAGTTGATGTTGGGTTTGGTTGGTTCGTGTTAATCCACATGCTTATAGCAGCCTTTGGCACATACGCGCTACTTACACTGTGGAGGGTGCACTCAGCACCTGCCTTCATCGGGGCTTGCTCATTCATGCTTTGTGGCTTCTTGGTAGCGTGGCTCAATTACATCACGATACTATGCACAGCTGTATGGCTCCCGGTTTGCGTGGCAGTGTATGAGTATAGTTTGAGGCGCTCAGAGCAAGGACGCTCAATACCTCATATTCTTTTAGCCGCGTTCCTTTCATCTTTACCACTGGCGTTGTCAGCGCTCGCAGGTCATATGCAGATGGCTTTCTATGTTTGGTTTTCTTTACTCATTTACGCACTCGTTAGATGTATTCAAGCTTCGGTGTGCGTTCGTGAAAAAGGTTTGCAGTGTGTTGTTGAGGTGGCAGGACAGCATATACTGTTTTTCATCTTCTCGCTTGTTTTTGCGTTGATGCTTTCATCACCGCAGTTGTTGCCATCGCTTGAGCTTTCAAGGATGTGCACTCGTGCAGGTCGGTTCAACTATGATGCTGTGCTCGCAAACAGCCTTCAACCAGAGCAATGGATCAGGTTAATCGTTCCCAACTTCTTCGGCAATTACAGGGATGGCACACATTGGAGTCCGTTTGAAGTTTTCAACTTCATTGAACGAACTGGCTATGTTGGCTTGTTACCACTTTTGCTTGCTTCAATTGGGTGCGCATTTAAGCACTCACTCCGCTTTTTCGCCATTTGCATCTTCATCATCGGTTTTATGCTCGCTACAGGCTCCCCGATTTATCTACTGCTTGGGATGTTGCCCGGCATACAACAGATGGTTGGTGCTTCAAGGGCTTTGCTCATGTTTGATTTCTCAATAGCTTTACTTGCAGCTCTGGGCGCACAAGCTATTATCTCAATGCGTAATGAGCGTTCATTGGAGCGCAAAAGGATACTACGCTTCATCCTCATGCCATGTGCTATATCCGTGGCTTTGATGATACTTTCATGCGCTTACGGCATGAGTTGCTTTTGGGATGTTATAGCCACATCGCCACTTGCAGGCTATGAACGATGGCAGCTCTACAGGGCTTCCATCTTGCTCATCTTGAGTTGCTTCGCTATCGCCTTTGCCTTACACCGTTTAACTGCAAAATTATCATCAGCGGTGATGATAGCGCTTGTGGTTGCAGACCTATTCTCATTTGCGTATGACCTCAACCCATCTTGCGATAGGCGCATGGTCTTCTTTTGGACTGACTCCTTGCGCTGGATAAGTGAACACATTGGCAGACACCGTATTATGGCTATCGGCACAGACGCAATAAAACATTGGATGCCTTCAAACACGCCTATGGTCTATAGGTTGAGAGATGCACAAGGCTCTGATTCGCTATGGACTATGCGGTATGCTCGTTTCCTAAAGTGCATTGATCCAGACCTCCCCGGCTTCTCGCTTGATAACTTAGATTCACAACTGCTTGATCTGGTGTCGGTGAAGTTCTTCATATCTGGCGCACCAATTGAGCACGCCAAGAAGAACATAAAAGAACTCCAAGCTTCAGACATGTGGCTGTATGAAAACTTGGATGTCTTTCCGAGAGCCTTTATGGTGACAGATTGGTTGATTGTAGATTCGCCACAGCAGTCCTTTTCACTTGTTTGCGAAGCTGATAGGCATCGTATCAACCTGATGGATAAAGCCATTATTGAGCTACCTGAACGGTCAAAGCAGTATAAGCTCGCCTCACCAACCACAAAACATAAACGCGGCAACGTCACAATTGTGCTTGATGCACCAAACAGATTGATGCTTGATGCTACCTCTTTTGGGACTCAGGTGCTCGTTATCGCCGACTCTTATTACCCAGGTTGGAGAGCATATGTTGATGGCGAGCACAAACCGCTGTTCATTGTTGATTATGTGTTCAGGGGTTTGTTCGTGCCCTCTGGAAGACACATCGTTTGGCTTTCGTATGAGCCAACATCGGTGCTCATAGGTGTCTATACTGCTTGTGTCTGCATGTCCATGTTTGTTGGCGTCGCTGTTTTGCTCCTCTTACGTAGGTATCATTCATCACAACCAGCGATGTAAGAATTGGAAAGCCCCCTTCCCATAGAACATGTGCTCGCCTTCAAATATCTCTAACCCAAGTTTCTCGCTTGCATTGAAGACCGAGTAGATTTTACTCAACCGCTCGTAGGAACGCATTGTTGCCTCAACAGGGAATATCGCATCCTTAGTGCCAGACTCAACGAACAAAGCCCTCGGCGCAATCAAGCCAGCGATATCCCACATCTCTGCAAATTTAAGGATTGATGGGATATAGTTGTCAATGCAGTGTGGTATGCTCATGATGCTATCGCCGAATGTGTTGAAGTAACCACTCACAACAGCCACTTTAATCCTTTCGTCAATTGCAGCTGCAAAAAGTGCGGTTGCACCACCACCAGATATGCCCATTACAGCTATCCTATCGCTTTCAATCTCCTCCCTCATGTTCAAGTAATCAATTGCCCTTATGACATCGTAAACGCGCCATCCAAGCATGGTCTCGCCGAAGAGCAGAGCTGCGCCAGCAGCAGGCTGGCACGATGAAGTTTCTGGTGATTGACTTCGTGCCCTTTCGTCACGCCTATGCCCAAAACCAAGTTGCTCAACAGCAAGCACTGCGTAACCGTGTTCAACACACTGTAGCGCAAAGTCCATTTGGTATCCAGCGTATGTCTGACGGATTGTCCCATCAGCGTTTATACCAACTATGTCATCAACACCTCTGCCGTGACCTGGTAAGCATATAACGCATGGTAGAGGTATACTTGCGCCTTCTGGCAAGAGGAAGTAAGCATACACTGATAACTCGTCTCGGCTCTGGAAGACGACTGTCTCACGTTCATACCTCACAATATCACCGCAAGTGTTGATAAAACTTAGTTTCACCTTTTCAAGCTTCCTCGGGTTAAGCTCGCACTTCCTCTTAGGGAAACCACCAAGCAACTTGATCAAGCGATTTCGTAGCCTGCGCTGCCATTCGATGGCTTCATCAAGCGATGTAGCGCTGAATGAAAGCCTTCTTCTCTGACGCTTGTAAAGGGACATCGTGAAGGCAAGTGTATCAAATTGTTTATCTTGTAGCCCCTTTTCACTTCCCTCGCTCATCGTAGCTCACCACCGTAAGGTGTTTTTCGTTACATTTTGAAGATAGCGCAATCTGAGAGAGCAATCTTCTCTCAATATGTCGCTATGTGAGGTGAGAGGCGTTGCAACTGGATTTGCTATCCAAAGTGAGTTTGCTACCGCTCTTTGGATTGTCTGTGCAACTCTTCAGCTCGCTGTGTGTATACCTTCTCGCTCAACCCTTCTTCCGCACGCTCATGAAGCGAGTTGGCGTGGCAAGCATGCATAGCTTTTTCAAGCTACTCGTGGACATGCTTCCGATGGCTTTTGCTTCATGTTCTGCCAACCTGTTTTCTATCGTTGCAGAACCGTATGAGTTTGGTTATCTGATGCCATATGGAACTGCGCTTCTATGGCTCTTGTTTGTTTACATGTTCGTTGCAAGATTGATGCGATTGTTCCTGCCGATTGAGATTGCAACGCAATATGAACTTATGCTTTGGCTTCCTGTAATGGTTTTAATGTCGCTCCTTTACTTCGTTGGGGCACTACCAAAACTTTTTGAACTCCTATCGCACCCGTTGCTTCGTATTGGAAAGAATGAAATCCCAGTTTCATCGCTCATCATAGCTGTGGCTGTTAGCATCGTTGCAATTTGGTTCAGCAATGTCGTTTCAAACAGCGTCCATAAGTCAGCGCTGATGCGCTACGAAATTGACGAGCATATAGCCTACATTCTCTCGCAGTCCCTAAGGGTTGGCATTTTGGTGGTCGGTATGTTCTTTGTCATTGACACGCTCGGCATAGATCTCTCCTCGCTTAAGTTCTTTGCTGGCGGTTTCGGGGTTGCACTCGGCTTCGGTATGCAACAGATAGCCAACAATTTCATAAGCGGGATGCTCCTCATCATTGAGAGGTCTGTGCGCATTGGTGATGTCATAAGCGTTGCTGGTCAGCTCGGAAGGGTTGAACGAATAACTGCGCGCTCCACCACAATATGCACGCCAGATGATAAGCACATCATCATACCGAACATGCATCTCCTGACGATGCCAGTCATGCGTATAGCGAAGGACAGCCCCTTCTGCATTCAGCTCTCCATAAGCACAGCTCACCCTGACGATTTGGATAAGCTTCAGGCGCTGTTATTAAGGGCTGTCTCAGAACACCCAAGGGTAGCAAAGGAACCAGCGCCAGAGTTACGGCTTACCAAGTTTTCCTCTGACGCAGTCTCATTTGAGCTGTCCGTCTGGGTTGAAGCTATCGGCAAAGATGCGTTGCGAGTTGAGAGTGAGCTATATAGGAGGCTCTTTGAAGCCGTCAAAAGCTCGGGTGTAGGAATCAAGTGAGCTTGTTTTATTCCTCGTTGTGTATCCTTCTCGCTTCCTTCCAAACCTCCTTCAAGTGTGCTCCTATGAGGGCTGCGAAATAACCGGCACCAAATCCGTTGTCAATGTTGACTACAACAAGCCCCGGAGAACAGGAGTTGAGCATCGTCAGAAGCGCTGCAAGACCTTGGAAGCTTGCTCCATAGCCAACGCTTGTCGGGACTGCTATCACAGGTTGCTTGATAAGACCAGCAACGACACTTGGCAATGCTCCTTCCATCCCAGCAACAACGATCACAACATGAGCATTTTCAATCGTTTGGCGGTGGTCAAGGAGACGATGTAGCCCAGCTACTCCAACATCGTATATGCGGGAAACTTGCATGCCAAAAGCTTCTGCGGTTAAAGCTGCTTCCTCTGCAACGGGGAGGTCGGCAGTGCCAGCTGATAAAACCACTGCCTTAGGAGTGAACTCTTCCCTTGTTCTGTTTTCTTCCTCCTCTTTTGAGCGGACGATTATCATCCGTGCGAGTTCATGATATTCAGCGTGCTGCACAACTTCCTTCACTGCTTCATACATTTCCTTCGATGCCCTCGTTGCGAGGACTTTCCCACCGCGAGACGATATGGTAGCAATGATTTGTTTAACTTGTTCAGCCGTCTTACCTTGGCAGAAGACAACCTCGGGGAAACCGCGCCTTAACACTCTGTGGTGATCAAGTTTTGCAAACCCGAGTTCCTCATAAGGCAAAGCGCGAAGCTTTTCAAGCGCTTCATCAACGCTTATCGCATGCTTATGCAAATCTTCCAACACCCTCCTAATGTGCTCTACAAGCATCGCCCTCCCACCTATCGCTTTCCTTGTTTTAACTATCCTTTGCTTTTCATCTTCTCCTCAAGCATCTTTTTCAAGCGCTCGTAGTTACGCTTTACAACTGCGTCTTCTGGTGCTTCGTTCAATCTCTCACGCCATACCCTCAATGCATCTTCTAACCTTCCAACTCTTTCGTAAGCTTTAGCAAGCGCATGCTTCACCCAGAATGGTGCTGGCAACGCTGAAGCAATCTCATACCATTTGACTGCCTCTTCAAACTTCTTGTGACGCGTCAGAATGAAACCGATGTCAAACGGGATTTGGTAGGATGACTTGTTTATTTTGAAGCCGTTCTCAAGCAGTAAGAGCGCCTCTTGTGTTCTGTCCATGCTATCAAGCAACCATGCTGCAACACTATACGCCTCAACGAAGTGAGGATCAAGAGCAATGCTACCGTAATGCATCCGCACAGCCGATTCATAATCACCGATATGGAAGTAACGGTCGCTCATCAGCCAAAGTATATCCACAGCTTGATCACGAACTGTGACTGCATCATGAGTGTAGTGTTTGAAAGAGGGTAAGAGTGGCATGTAGCTTCTCGTTGCATGCCTATGCTTCACTTCGCCACTTTGTTCACACATGCCGACAAGCAAAACACAAAGGGCAAAGGGAACAAACCAAAGCGCTGGAATGAACATTGGCTTCCTCATGTTTATCTTACCTCCGTGAAATCGCTACACCTTACTTGCCTTACCCTTAAGAGTTCTCCGAGCGGCATGACTTCATAACCAAGCTTCTGCAACCCATCAAGCAAGTATGGAAGCACATCTGGGCTTGCATCCATCCCGTTGTGCATAAGTATGATTGAACCCGGTTTAACAGCATTGAGCATTTTAGCTGCTATCTGTTGTGGTGTTCCACGATGCTCACCGATGTTGATATTCCATTTAGCGCATAAGTAGTTCTGTTCCATGAGAGTTGAAGTGAGGGCATCGTTTATCCCACCGCCCGGTGGACGAAACAAAGTTGGATGGATACCACAAACCTCCGAGATGAGTATGTCAGTGAGTAACAGTTCACATTCAATGTCGTTTTTGCTCAGCATGCGTGCGGGAGTGTGTGAGTATGAATGGTTTCCCACCTCGTGTCCAGCATTAACTATAGCCTTAAGAAGCTCAGGATATTCTTTCACCATCTCGCCAACAACGAAGAAGGTTGCTTTGACTCCATAGCGGGAGAGGGTTTGCAATATCTGTTCTGTGTATGGTGTCCTTGGTCCGTCATCAAATGTGAGTGCGACTGCCTTTCTATATGGTGGCGCTGAAGTTACAAGAAGCGGTATGTTGTAGCCAGATGTGAGGCTTCTACGCAACCTTACAAGATGCTTGACGAGAGCTTCGTTGCGTGTGCGCAAATAAAGTTTCCCAAGCTCGTGAAACGCCTTGTGCAAATTCCCCGTTGCTTCATACGCTAAGCCGAGTATAAGCTCAACGCCTTCGTCGTCCACATCAAGGAGGCGAATCGGTGGTAGAATTGAGTTGGGTTGTATTGTCGCTTGCTCACCAGATAAAGAGATTGACCTTGTTTGTGCATGCACTGTTTTTAAGCTCGTCGTCTCCGCTGCGATTCGCCTTATGAATTGTTGTCTTCCAGAGGTGTCGTCCCCCTCAGCGATGGCTCGTTGTTGAATTGAGCTGATCGTCGATGGAGCAATATAAACCTTTTGTGTGCTCGCAGCGCAAACCGAGCCGTCGCGCCTTAAGACGAGAACAGTGAGTGTGTGTTTTCCCGGTGTTTCAGCGCTCGTATCCCACTCCCATTCAAATGGTGTTTTGTTAGTTCTGAACCTCTCCTCGCAATCAACATGGAAGCTCACTTGAGATGCTTCTGGGAAAGCCGATACATCAACGCTGATTCGCACACGCCCACTTAGCAACCTGATGCCATCATCGCTTGTTGCACTTTGGTTTTGCTTTCCTCTCCTGATGCTCAAAAGTGTTGTAGCATCTGCGCGTCGTATCGTGCTCGTTTTAGTGCTCATGCTTTGTGTGCTCTCCCCATCACCCTTATGCATGCTTACAAGTCTCTCAATCTCCCCCAATGGCACATCCCTTGCTCGGGGTGTCAGCATAACGAGTTTTATCCCGTCGTCATCGCTTATCACGGAGAGTTTGATGATGCCATTCATGTTGCTACTCTCGCTTTGCATCCTGTTGCGCATTATTTCACTTAGCCTTATAAGCGTTTCCTTTGCCTCGGCATATTCGCCTTGTTGCATCTTCAGGAAGGAATAAAGCAGCATTACAGCCTCGCCATATGGCTCCTTTTCGGTGCACTTGCCCACGTCAGCGCTAACACCGAGTATGTTGAGAAACAACAATGCCAATTGATGGTTCGCCCTTGGTAGCAAGCTCAAAAGCTCTGTGAATGTTTTGATTGCTGATTCATGATCACCGATGCCAAGTGCAGCCAAGCCAGCCACAAGCATTACCGTTTCATCATGACAGTGTTTGAGCGCTGAAGTTGCAATCTCATATGCGCTGTTGAAATGACCTGCAGCGAGGCATGAGAGCGCTGCAGCAGCCTTCCAAGCCACATCATCTGTGTTGTTAGCGTTTATGAGCGAGTTCACTGCGAGCCGCACCTCGCCAGCACGCAGCAACACGAGCGCTTGGGCAACGGCGTCATCCTCCACGCTACTTGCGCAGTTAGCCATCCCAATCGCTATAGAGATGATTGCGAGCGTGAGCGTCGGTCGTCTCATCGCTTGTTAAAATTTCACCTCAAACCTATCAAACTCCCCTTTCGCTTCGCTCCAATTTACGATGACCTTGCGCACCCTCGCTGCAGGTGGACCTTGGTGTAGTTTCTCAAGGAGCTTATCAAGTTCCTCCTTTGACCCTTCCGCAACAACTTCAACGGAGCCATCCGACAGGTTCCGCACATAACCTGTAAGACCAAGTTTTGATGCTTCCCAAATGGTGAAATAGCGATAGCCAACCCCTTGGACAAGCCCATAGACAATGGCATGCAAGCGCATCCTCTTTTTGGCTTTCCCCTCTCGGGCACTGCTCATGATACTTCACCCTTTCCATTACCAAGCGCTGTCACATTTCCCTTGTGCGATGTGAGTTGGCTATAGCCCTTGATGCACCGTAGATGTGAGCCCCACGAGCTGCGATTAGCGAACCTATAAAGCCCATAACGAAAAGGCAAGCAAGACGAAAGATGGAGCGAAGAACCCAACTGATTATTGATGCTGCTATGTGCTCCGAGCCAGTTGGGTTCTGGAGCAAAGCGAGCCTTTCCTTCTCAAGCGCTTGGAAGAGCTCATATGTGAGAATGAACGAAGCGACAAGGAGAGCTATGCCGATGACGAATACGATGATGCCGATAATGCTCCCCAATGTTGAATGCCCATTGCCTTTCATTTTGCTCACCATCTTTCAAACCTTGCGCCATCTGTGTCTATGCGCACGACCTTCGTGTAACCATAAACACTATGCTTTGATAACGCCATTTCCATCTCTTTAGCCACTCGCGATGCTTTTGCTTCATCCACCGACAATGCTGCTACTGCTGAGCCAGAACCACTTAGGAATGCGCCGAGCGCCCCTGCAGACATTGCTGCCTCAATAACATCGTTGAGCCATGGCATTAAAGCTTGCCTATATGGTTGATGTAACTTGTCTTTGACTGCTTCTGCAACATGCTCAAAGTGACCTGTTGTAAGTGCTCCAACGAGAAGGCAGGCTCTGCTCATGTTAAACACTGCATCGCTGAGCGAGATGCTCTCTGGCAATACACTCCTTGCAATTTCTGTCGGTATGCTATGTTCTGGCACAAGCACTGTAACCAAAACTTCTTTAGCCACTGGGAGCTTGATAGCGAAGACACCATTACCATCGCTTCTCCATCCAGAGATAACAAATCCACCAAGCAATGCTGGCGCAACATTGTCCGTGTGACCTTCAAGTTCAGCTGCAAGCTTCAATGCTTTAGGCTCATCAACTTCACCACGCAACAAAGCCATAGCTGCAACTATACCACCAACACGAGCAGCAGCGGAACTGCCAAGCCCCCTTAAAAGAGGTATCGTGTTTTGAAGGCGCATGAAAACAGGTGGTGTTTCCTCTCCCATAAGCTCACATGCAGCTGAAAAAGCACGGTAGCAAACATTCCTCTCGTCCTTCGGCAATTCGTTCTCCCCTTCGCCTTCAACCTCAATTATCAGTTTGCTCGTCTTCCCTATACACCGTGCTTCAATGGTGTTATGCCAATCCAATGCTATCCCAAGCACATCAAAGCCGCTACCAAGGTTTGCGACAGTAGCTGGCACTCTCACCCTTACACCTTCAAAGCTTCCCACTTCCCATCACCATCAATGCTTCATCTTATGCAAACGGGGTTTATCACTCAGGCTTGTGTAGCATTACACAGAGCCACTATGGTAAAGTTTATCCTGCCACAAGTTTTTTGTTGAGCATGAGATAAGGTGCTACAACACCTTCATGCTCGTGTCATAGTTGTTTTTGATGCTCTTCAAAACTTGCAACGGAGGGGTGAACTCATGAAGGTAGTGCTGGCATACTCTGGTGGTTTGGATACTTCCGTTGCTATACGCTGGTTAGCTGAGCGCTACGATGCTGATGTTGTCACTGTCACAGTTGATGTTGGCGAAGTCAAGGACTACGAGGCGATAAGACAGAAAGCACTCAACATAGGTGCTTCTGAAGCCTTCCTGATAGATGCCAAAGAGGAGTTTGTGAGAGACTTTGTTATGCCATGCTTGAAGGCAAATGCCGTTTATGAAGACGGTTACCCACTTGCAACGGCGATGGCTCGCCCGCTTATCGCAAAGAAGGTTGTTGAGGTTGCTCGTAAAGTGGGTGCTGATGCTGTTGCGCATGGTGCTACAGGTAAAGGGAATGACCAAGTGCGCTTTGAAGTTACATTCAGAGCGCTTGACCCATCACTCAAAATCATTGCTCCAGCAAGGGAGTGGGGAATGAGCCGTGAAGAAGAAATTGAATATGCAAAGGAGAGGGGCATACCAATACCTGTTGATGTTGACAGCCCCTATAGCATTGACCAGAACTTGTGGGGAAGAAGCATCGAATGTGGCAAGCTTGAAGACCCATCTGAAGAGCCACCAGAAGAAGTATTTGAATGGACTTGCTCACCAGCATATGCACCTGACGAACCACAATACATCACAATTGAGTTTGAGCGTGGTATACCCGTGGCTGTTGATGGACAGATGATGGAGCATGTTGAGCTCATATCATACTTGAACGAAGTGGCTGGCAAGCACGGCGTTGGACGAGTAGATATGATTGAGAACAGACTCGTCGGAATAAAGTCAAGAGAAGTCTACGAAGCACCTGCCGCGATAACGCTCATCACAGCTCATAAGGCTCTTGAGGCTTTGACGCTTGAAAGGGATTTGGCTCATTTTAAGAGGATGCTTGAGCTCAAATATGCTGAGCTTGTCTATTACGGGCTTTGGTATCATCCGCTTCGTGAAGCTTTGGATGCCTTCATGGATTCAACACAGCGCACTGTCACAGGAAGTGTTACTGTGAAGTTGCTCAAAGGTTCATGCATCGTTGTTGGGCGCAAGTCACCTTATTCACTCTACAGCTATGAGCTTGCCACTTACGACCGTGCGGACAAGTTTGACCACCGTGCTTCCGAAGGGTTCATTAAGATTTTTGGTTTGCCAACTGTTCTATCACGCTTCATCCTCAAGCAAATTGAAGAGGAGCAATGATACCCTTAGCATCTATGCCTTTGCGAGAGCATCTATGAAGATGCCTTGCAGGAGTTGATATCCATGAGGGCGCTCACAACTCATGTTCTCACATCCGAACAAAGTCGCATATGCGACAGAAGGGCTGTTGAGGAACTTGGGATACCGTCAATCGTGCTTATGGAAAATGCTGCATTGAGCGTCGTTGAAGTCTTGGAAAAACATCTCGGCATTGAGGCTGGGCAAAGAGTTGTCATAGCGTGTGGGCGTGGAAACAACGGTGGTGATGGTTTGGCAGTCGCAAGACATTTGCACAACATGGGAGTTGATGTGAGCGTTTTCCTAATGGCTCGGCATGAGGAGTTGAAGGGCGATGCTGCTGTCAATTGCAAGGCAGTGATGAAAACAGGTATAAGCTTCACCGAGGTCACGGATGAGAAGATGCTTTTAGAGCTTGAGAAGACAATGAAACATGCTCATGTCGTTGTTGATGCTCTCCTTGGGACTGGCATATCAGGTGAGGTTAGGGGAATGATTGCAGGGGCGATAGACGCAATTAACTCAAATGCCCCTTGCGTTTTATCCATTGATGTTCCATCAGGGCTTGACTCAGACACAGGCAAATTATGTGGTAGATGCGTAAGAGCTGATGTGACTGTAACGCTTGGAGCGATAAAGATGGGGCTTTTACTCTTCCCCGGTGCAGATATGGTTGGCGATCTCTTCCTTGGCTCAATTGGTATTCCAAAGACGATGTTTGAGGCATTTGAGCCTTGGGTGAAGGTGACCACTGAGGAACTCGTTTTGGACTGCTATAAGCCGAGGGCTTCTAACACGCACAAAGGTGACTATGGGAGGGTGCTCGTTGTTGGTGGTTCTGCTGGCATGAGTGGCGCTGTCATGATGTGTGGAGTGAGTGCCCTAAGGGGTGGAGCTGGATTGGTTATGGTGGCGCTCCCGAAGAGTTTAAACAGCGCTTTTGAAGCTTCTGTGATGGAAGTTATGAGCTTGCCTTTGCCAGAGACGGAAGCTATCAGCATATCGCTTAAGGCAATAGATACGCTGGTTGAGAGAATGAAGTGGGCTGATGTGCTCGCAATAGGTCCCGGAATCTCAAGGGTTGATGAGACACAAGAGTTTGTGCGTCAACTCGTGCGCAGTTCGGAGAAGACGGTCGTGCTTGATGCAGATGGCATTGTTGCATTTGCTAACAGAATGAACGAGCTCGCAAATAGAAGTTGTGAGCTTGTGATAACGCCACATCCGGGTGAGATGGCGATGCTCATCGGTAAAAGCATCAGCGAAGTGCAGTCAGATAGGATAGGTATATCACAAGCTGTTGCGAAGGAGTTGAATGCGACGGTAGTGCTCAAAGGAGCTCACACTGTTATAGCCTCGCCCGAAGGCAACACATACATCAACTTGACTGGCAATCCCGGGATGGCGAGCGGTGGAACTGGTGATGTGTTAACTGGGCTAATAGCCAGCCTTATAGCACAAGGTAACAAACCGTTTGAGGCTGCAGCGTGTGCTGTGTTCGTTCACGGGTTGGCTGGTGATATAGCTTCATGGGATAAGGGCGAAGCACCGCTCATAGCTGGTGACCTGATTGAATATCTTCCGAAGGCTTTGATGCAACCAGAGTTGTGGACACCTATTTGCTTACGCCCGCTGAGCGAAAGGATTTGGTTTGTGCGCAGGGGAAGGAACTCCAAGGCAACTTCTCACATAGGTGGCTGACATGTCCATAAAGCGCGGGAGCATCGGAGTGAAATGCTTTTGCGCTGTCAAGCTTGCTCATCACTTTTCTTTGTGCGCTGTTGCTGTAGCAATTTTCTCTACACTTGTGCCATTGGCACAATGTGCCAGCGCTGATTTGCTTGATGAGCGTCCCCCAAAGAACCTCATCCCAAATAGTAGCTTTGAAT
Source organism: Candidatus Thermosaccharophagus gerlachensis (assembly GCA_041538025.1). Taxonomy (GTDB): domain Bacteria; phylum Armatimonadota; class Fervidibacteria; order Fervidibacterales; family Thermosaccharophagaceae; genus Thermosaccharophagus; species Thermosaccharophagus gerlachensis. Next base: position 87,631 of record JBGOEV010000004.1, read on the forward strand.
GTGGGGAAGTCGGCTGGCAGAGTAGCATCATATTTGCAGATGCACATCATTGTAACCTTTTCAAATTGGTTGGAGAAACAACAGAAGTTGTTGGCGCACCTCACGGGCGCAGAGTGCTGTCAATCAAATTTTCAAAGCCATTCCATCAGCTCTTTTCGTTTAGTTCACGCATAGCGCATACAGCTCGGTTACTCATCACTAACTCACGGTGGCTA
>JBGOEV010000005.1:0-80547 GCA_041538025.1 Candidatus Thermosaccharophagus gerlachensis
TATCAAGCCTTACTGTTCTACTGCCCTTAGGTGCGTCGGCGACCAATCGGCGTTCAAAGAAACGGTGAGGACAAGGGACGCCGTGATGGGCATTGAGCAAGATTGTCGGGCGAATCCCGTAGCGCTTGCAAAGGCTCAAAATCTCTTTCCACCGTTCCTCGTTCGCCAAAGCAGTTTCATCCCAATTGACATTGCTCCATCCAATCTCAATGCGGAAAGTTTTGAAGCCTGCCTCAGCGAGTAGCCTGATTGCGAGTTCATGCTTTTGGGGCACATTGTAGTTGACCCCGATGCCTTGAAGGAACTCGTAGCCGCTGCGAGTCTCAAGGTAAGCCCGCCAAGGGATTTTGAGGTGGCTGTGTTTCGGCCAAGGGACATCAAGTTGCGACGGGTCAACATAAGGGCGGACAGGAAACTCTTGTGCTGAAGCGAGGCAGACCAAACACGCTAACGAAATCGCAGCAGTAAATCTACACATTGCTTCTTTCACCTCACATCATCGCTCTTCAAGGAACTCCTGTGATTCGTGAAACCTCGTTCTGTAGACAATTTTGTTCGTGAAGACAGTAGATGCAAAGAGCTAACGGGATGGAGGGAAAGAGATGGACGATGAAAAAGCTGAGGTGTAGTTGGTGCATCAGTGATTGATGCACGGTGCTAAAATGCAAAGATGCAAAAGATGCGACGGGAGGTGAGACAGCATGAAATGCAAAGGGTGTAATGCTGTAGTTTGGACTCGGCGTGATTTTCTGAAGCTAACAAGCGGTGCAGTAGCGATGGCGTTTTTAAATCGTGGTGTTTTAACAGCTGCGCAACTTGATTTACCAAAGCATCAACCGGTGAGGCTCTTTTGTGTTTTTGCGGGGCGAGTAGGTCATTGGTATCTGACGCGCCCTGCTGAGGAGATACCGAAGTTCCGTCATTTCTTCTCCGAGCTTGAGAAGAAGCTTGAGTCCGTTCACGGTATAGTCAAGTTAGTTGGCGATGCTCAAATTCCACCAGCTAAAGTTGAAGAAGTTGCAGAGAGGTTGCGTCGTGAAGCTGATGCTCTCGTTATTGTTCACTTATCAGGGCATGGTGGTGAGGCACCAGTTTTAACGAAGCTTGTTGAAGTTGGTTTACCAACAGTTGTTTTCTCACAGCCATTCAGTGGGCATGGCTGGATGTATTTCCCACGATGGCGTAAAGAGGGGCATAGGGTTGTGCTTGTAGCAAGCAGTGATTGGGCTGACCTTGAAAGAGCAATAGCACTCATACGCGCTCCAGTTTGGATGAAGCAAACAAAGGTTATCGCTGTTGGTGCTCCACATGGGACTGCAGAAGCATGTTCTCCAGAAAAAGTCAAAGAGAAGTTCGGCACTGAACTCATCACTATCCCTAACGAACGCATCCATAAAGTTATGGCTGAGATTGATCCAAAGGAAGCAGAAGAGGAAGCACAAGAGTATTGGCTGAAACCAGCCAAGGCAATTGTTGAACCGAAGCGGGAAGAAATCATCCACTCGGCACGCATGTTCCTTGCCGTAAAGCGAATCATGGCAGAAGAAAAGGCGCAAGCGATCTGCAGCATTTACTGCATGGGAAACCCGAGGGGCTGTCTCACATTCAGCAAGCTCAATGACATGGGCTATGTTGGTGGGTGTGAAGGAGATATTGACTCAACTCTTACGATGTTAATTTTTGCTTACGCTTTTGGGGTCCCCGGCTTCATCAGCGATCCAGTGATTGATGTTGCGCGCAACGCTATGATTCACTTCCACTGCACCTCTGCAACGAAAATGGACGGACCGAAAGGCGAGAGGCTACCTTTCGTGATTCGCTCCCAAACTGATAGTGGTGCAGGCGTCTCACTTGAGGTTGAACATAGAGTTGGTCAACCAGTTACATGTGCCAAGCTCGTCCACCTTGATAAGATGCTTTTCGTGACGGGCAAGATCTTGTGGACAAGTAAAGACCCTTTGGCATGCAGAACACAATTTGCCCAGAGTGTCCCTGACGCAAGGAGTTTGTTCTTAAGGTGGGGAGAGGATGCAATCAAAGGCGATATAATGACCCTACTGCATCGTGTTGTCTTCTACGGTGATTATTCTCAGCATTTGCGAGACCTCGCAGCGCTGATGAGGTTCAAGTTGATTGAAGAAGGCAGGGGCGAAGTGATATAAATTTTTGTGCCCCGTAAGAAGATGCCACAATGGCGCGTTATAATGTGGTAACAAATACCCACGCATGGACATCATGACTCAACAATGGGGGTGAGAAGAGGGAAGTGGCTACACCGTTGGAAGAATGGGTGGAAGAACAAGCGAGGCTAACTCAACCAGACCGAATTTATTGGTGTGATGGCTCGGAAGAGGAAGCACATCGGCTTATTGAGATTGGGATTAAGGAGGAAAAAATTTGTGGTCACCCTGTGTTTCACGAACTCAATCAGAAACTTTGGCCCAACGCATACTTGCACCGCAGTCATCCAACAGATGTAGCTCGGACGGAGCATTTAACTTTTGTATGTCACCCCGACAGGGAGGCAGCAGGTCCGAACAACAATTGGATGGACCCGAAGGAAGCGAAAGAGATGTTGACGAATTTGACAAAGGGTTGCATGCGTGGGCGCACGATGTATGTTCTGCCATACATGATGGGGCATCCCAATTCACCTTACTCTCGGGCTTGCGTTCAATTGACTGACTCGGTTTATGTTGCAGTCAGCATGCGAATCATGACGAGGATGGGCAAGCAAGCGTTAGAGCGCATCGGCAATAGCGATGATTTCGTGCGTGGGCTTCACTCTATAGGAGACCTTGACCCTAACCGTCGTTTCATCATGCACTTCCCTCAAGAGAACCTCGTTTGGAGCATTGGTTCAGGCTATGGTGGAAATGCTTTACTGGGCAAGAAATGTTTCTCATTGCGAATCGCTTCTTGGCTCGGTTACCATCAAGGTTGGTTGGCTGAACACATGATCATTATCGGGATAGAAGATCCCGATGGCGACATAACATATGTCGTTGCAGCCTTGCCCTCTGCTTGCGGTAAAACGAACTTGGCAATGATGGAGTCACCGATCCCCGGTTACAAGGTTTGGACGCTTGGTGATGACATCGCGTGGCTCAACATCGGTCCCGATGGAAGGCTTTACGCCATCAACCCAGAGACCGGTTTCTTTGGCGTGGCGCCCGGCACTTCTTGGAAAAGCAATCCCAACATGATGCGGACTCTGAAAGCAGGGACATTCTTCCCCACCTTGTTCACCAATACAGCACTTAACTTGGACACCAATGAACCTTGGTGGGAAGGAATGGACGAGGCAGTGCCAGAGCGGTTGTTGGATTGGCAAGGGCGACCTTGGGATCCATCTTCGGGCGAGAAGGCTGCTCACCCAAATGCTCGCTTCACTGTCTCCATTTACCAATGCCCAACTCTTTCACCTGAGTTTGATAACCCTAAGGGCGTCCCCGTCTCGGCAATCATTTTTGGTGGTAGACGTTCAACGACGATCCCGCTCGTCTACGAGAGTTTCAATTGGCAGCATGGTGTTTTCTGTGGTGCAAGCATGGCTTCTGAGACGACGCCTGCAGCGATTCATCAAGTTGGTGTCCTCAGGCGAGACCCAATGGCAATGTTGCCGTTCTGTGGCTATAACATGGCTGACTACTTTAGGCACTGGCTCGAAATGGGACAAAGGATGCCGAACCCGCCGAAAATCTTCTTCGTCAACTGGTTCCGTAAAGATGAAAACGGAGATTTCCTTTGGCCTGGTTTCGGCGAGAACATAAGGGTGATGAAGTGGATAGTTGACAGGGTGAAAGGGAAAGTTGAAGCTCGCGAAACTCCCATCGGGCTTATCCCAAAGTTTGAAGACCTTGAACTTGATGGCTTGAGCATCTCAAACGAGCAGTTGAAAAAACTCTTCGCCATCAACCAAGACGAATGGCAGAGTGAGTTAGAGAACATCCGCGAATTCTTTGATAAGTTTGGCGACAGGCTCCCAAGTGAATTGCATGAAGAATACGAAGCTCTGGTCAAAAGGATACGTTGCTCTTCAACATGCCCCCACTAACTGCCTCACATGTTTTCCTCAATTTGAAGGCAATTGCGTGAATTGCTTTCTTGCGTTTGCGCTATTTTGTGAGATGGGTGATACACACGATGAATTGGAAAGTAGCCAAGGCGTTTTCTTATCTCATTGTTTTATTGCTCCTTGTAGGCGGTTTAATTGTGCTGGCGCACTCTTGCAGGGATGAAGTGGGAACTTCTTTCATTGCCGAGATATTGAAGGTATTCAATCGGCTACAAGCATCAAGGCATGTGCGTGCTGCTGAAGCTTTGCTCTCCCAAGGGCGCGTTGAAGAGGCGAAAACACAACTTTGCAAAGCACTTGAGCTTGACTCAAAGAGCTTCGCTGCGCACTCCCTTCTCATCGTGATTTATTTGACCGAGGGCGATGCGCAGTCTGTGGAGAAGCTGTTTAAACATGCTGAAGCTAACTTGCCGACAGAGCAAGTGAGCCTGCTTTACACCGATGCTGGTGATCGTTGTGCTTTCTTTGAACCCTCCAACTGGGGTGCTGCTGAGCGCTACTACCAAAGGGCGCTAACACTTAACCCAAACAATGCTGTGGCGCTTAACAACTATGGCTACGCGCTTGCTGAGAGAGGCATTAAACTCAAAAAGGCAGAGAAGATGATCAAGCAAGCATTGGCGCTTGAGCCAAACAACGGTGCATACTTGGATAGCCTCGGATGGGTTTATTACAAGCAAGGGCGATACGAGGAGGCAATCAAGCTGATTGAAAAAGCTATCAAGCTACAACCAGATGATGCCGAGTTGCACTATCATCTTGGCATGGCTTACACAGCTGTTGGGCGCCTTGAGGATGCTAAGAGGCAACTTGAAGAAGCGTTGAGGATAAACCCTAACCACAAGGGCGCAAGCGAAGCCATAAAGCAGCTTGAGCAGAAAAGGGAAGAAGCACCGATGGGAGAAATGGCTTGAGGGACTTTTATCAATACTTCACTGTGTTGGAGATTGATGGGTGTGCGGTCCAGCAAATCGTTATTCAAACGAGTGATATTAATTGTGCTTGACGGTGTTGGAATTGGTGAACTGCCAGATGCAAGCGAGTATGGCGATGAAGGCAGTGATACTCTTTCGCACATTTGCGAAGCAGTTGAATGGCTCTCTTTGCCTAACTTGGAGAGGATGGGCTTAGGAAACATAAAGCCTTTGAAGAGGGTCAAGTGTGTAAGTTCTCCAATCGCATCATATGGCAAAATGAATGAGCTGTCAAAAGGTAAAGACACACTCAGTGGGCATTGGGAACTTGCTGGCTTAGTCACAGAAGAACCCTTCCCGACATACCCAGATGGTTTCCCAAAGGAAGTGATTGAAGCCTTTGAAAAAGCCATCGGTAGAAAGGTGCTCGGTAATAAACCAGCTTCTGGGACTGCGATAATTGAGGAGCTCGGAGAATTGCACATGTGCACTGGCTTCCCAATAGTTTACACATCCGCAGATAGTGTCTTCCAAATCGCGGCTCACGAGGATGTCATACCGGTTGAGGAGCTCTATGAGATGTGTCGTATCGCCAGAAGCATATTGAAAGGCAAACACAATGTGGCACGCGTCATAGCACGCCCCTTCGTTGGCACCCCTGGGGCTTTTCAAAGGACACCGAGAAGGAAAGACTTCCCTGTAGAACCGCATGGTAGGACTATCCTTGAAGAAGCAAAAGACGCAGGGCTTAAAGTCATAGCTATCGGGAAAGTGGGGGAGATATTCTCAATGCGAGGTATAAGTGAAAGCATAAAGACACAGTCAGATGCTCATGGCATGGAGGAGTTGATTAAGCTCGTTAAACGCAATTACGGTGACATCGTTTTTGTGACACTCGTTGACTTTGATACCAAATACGGACACAGAAACGACACCTATGGTTTTGCGAAAGCGCTGATGGAGTTTGATGAAGCACTTTCAGTGCTGTTGGATGAACTTGATGTTCACGATCTCCTCATCATAACTGCTGATCATGGCAATGACCCAACGACACCGAGCACGGACCACTCAAGGGAGTATGTGCCCTTGCTTGTCTACAGTAAAGCAAATGAGCACGGTAAGTGTCTTGGTGTTAGAAAAACATTTGCTGATGTTGCAGCTACAATTGCCGATGTGTTCTCGTTAAACAAACCGAGCGTAGGTGAAAGCTTCCTTGAGCATATCGTGTGAGATGCATTATGCAAGCAGGGAGCATGCGGAAGGTGAGAGAAGATGCTCTTCAGCAAGGATGCGTTCGCTGACAAGGTGGCACTTATCACAGGTGCTGGAAGAGGTATAGGGAAGGCGATAGCGAAGGCGTTGGCGAATCTTTCTGCATCTGTTGTCATAGGTGACATCAATTGGCAGGGAGCACAGGCAGTGGCTCAAGAGATTGAAAGCTCGGGCGGTAAAGCTCTCCCAGCATGTGTTGATGTGACAAAGCAAAGTGATGTGGAAAAGGTTGTAAGTATGACGCTCTCAGAGTTTGGGACAGTGCACATACTCGTGAACAATGTCGGTATATACCCAAGGCATCACTTTGATAGCATGACCTTTGATGAGTTTGACAATGTCATACGGGTGAACTTACATTCGGCATTCCTTTGTTCAAAGGTGTGTGCGCCAATTATGCAAAAGCAGCGTTGGGGAAGGATAATCAACATAGCCTCTGTGCGCTTTTGGGTGCCAGATCACGGCTTGCTTCACTATGTGGCTTCAAAGGGAGCAATGGTTGGGCTTACAAGGGCACTTGCGCATGAGCTTGGTGAATACGGCATAACGGTCAATGCTGTTGCACCAGGCGGTGTGGCTTCGGAGGAGGAGTTAAGCTCTCAAATTGATGAGGAGCGTAGAAAAGCGATTGAAGAGATAGTTATGGCTCAAAGGATCAAGCGTAGGTTGAGACCTGAAGATGTTGCAAATCTCGTTGTGTTCCTTGCATCTGAGGAGGCTTGGGCTATAACTGGTCAGACGATTCTTATTGATGGTGGTTGGGTGCTCAGGTGAAAGGAGTTGAAGCGACATGGGAATTGATGAACCACTACCAACATGGTTGAAAGCGAAGCTACCAAAGAGACCTTACTCGGAGCAGATGAAGAAAGTGTTGAGAGAGTTTCGGTTGAATACTGTGTGTGAGGAAGCACGTTGCCCAAACATAGGCGAATGCTTCTCTCGTGGCACAGCCACATTCATGATACTTGGGACTGTATGCACTCGCTCTTGCAAGTTCTGCGCTGTCACCAAGGGGAAACCAAATCATGTTGACGAGGATGAGCCAATGCGAGTTGCGCTCATGGTTAAAGCACTCGGGATTAAGCATGCGGTTATAACCTCGGTTACGAGAGACGACTTGCCAGATAAAGGCGCAAATCAGTTCGCAGCTACCGTCAGGGCGATAAAGCAAGTTTGCGGTGATGTTACAGTTGAAGTTTTAACACCCGACTTCTGTGGCAAGAAAGAACTTGTCAGGCTTGTAGTTGAAAGTGGTCCAGATGTCTTCAACCACAACATTGAAACAGTCAAAAGGTTGCAGAAGCTCATAAGACCACAAGCCGATTATGAGCGTTCTCTAAGCGTCCTTAAAGCAGCTAAGGACTTTGATAACTCAATCGTAACTAAATCTGGCTTGATGGTTGGGCTTGGCGAAACAGATGATGAAGTGATTGAAGCCATGTATGACTTGCGTGAAGCAGGCTGTGATATAGTCACCATTGGGCAATACTTGCAACCAACAAGAAGGCATTACCCAATCATGCGCTATGTGACACCACAGCAGTTTGAATTTTACAAAGATGTTGGAGAGAGCATCGGCATCAAAGTCGTCGCTGGTCCTTTCGTGAGGAGTTCTTACATGGCGGAAGATGCATTAAGGCTTGTCAAAGAAATGCGGAGGTAAGGTGTATCCCACTTGGCTTAAGGTGAGTTGATATGTGTTGCAGGACACCCATAGCAATGACGAAACAAAGTGGCAGACTCATCACAGTAATGGTGGTCTTGATTTACCTCGTGGTCATGCTTGTTTTTATTGCGCTCTCAATCCGTAGGCTTCTTCCAAAGCCAGAGGAGCTCGCATCGCTCATAAAAACACAATTTGAGCTGAGCACTGGTGCCAAGATAAGCATTGAGAGCACAAATGGAAGCACTTTATCCTTACTCAAGCTGGAAGGTGTGCGAATAGGCTTGGATAGCTCTTCTCCCACTGGGGCAGCCATTGTATGCGAGCGTGTTGAAATAGGTTTGAACCTGCTTGCTTTGCTAAGGTGGAACAAACTAAGGGAGAAGCTCATACGCAATGTCACGCTCTATTCACCTACGCTTTACTTACACAGGGATGAGAAGGGCATCTGGAACTTGCAAAAGCTGTTTAAGCCGAGGAGACCTCGCCCGCCAACTTTCCTCATACGGCTCGTTATGGTTGATGGCAAAGCCATCTACGAGGACGAAATGATGAAGTTAGTTTCAGGGAAGGCATTGAGGTTGAAGTTGCATAACATCAACGGAAAGGTAACACTTCACCCCGATGGCTTCCTCACATGGAATGTAAGCGGGCATGGCAGGGGTGGGTATTTACGGCGAATCGCATCAAATGGGACTGCGAAAGCTACAGGTGAAGTTTCAGCTCGCGCGAAAATAAGCGTATGCAATATGACGCCAGCTGATATGCCAGAGGCTTTTGTAAGAGTGCTTCAAAGGTATGCCAACTGGGGTGGAGGCTTTGCTTCGTTCAATATGGTGATTGATACAAGGCGATGCATCGCCCGTAAACCGAAGGTAACAATAAAGTGTGCGTTTGATGTAGTGAACCCATCTATCAGGCTCAAAAGTTTGTTCAAGGAATCGCTTCTTGCGGAAGTGCTCAAAGGCAGTGCAAGCCTAACATTTGATGGTAAGAGGCTATCCGAGGGATACGTAACCGCACACGCTGTGAAGAAAGGTTTTGGGAGGGCAAGTGCAAGTGTTTCGTTTGATGAGTCTGGTTTAAGCAGCCGAATAACGCTTCTCAATGTGCCTCTTAGAACCTTGCAAGAGGTGATAAAGGGAGTTGATCAACTCCCGTATGGGATACGCTTCATCAGGGGCAAAAGCAAATTCATTGACTTAGCGATCAGAAAAGCACGCACCAAGCCAGCCACCGTGAGAGTGAATTTGAGCGCTCATGATATCGTTGCCACATTAAGCCTTCTTAAAAGCCCAGTGAGCATAAGCGCTATGGATATTCATGGAGAGTTCATACACATTGATGGTAGAGCGCCAGTTGGTAGGTTGGTAGCGGGGTTTTATATGCCATCTTATGGCGAAGCCGTTGGCGCACGCATTGTTGTGAACTTGAACCTCTGGGAGAACATCTTGAGTGGCAATGTCAGCGCAAGCAATTTGAATGCAATATCGTTTAACATTCTGAGGGAAGGTTTGCTTCCCTTCACAGGCAAGCTTTGTGATGGCGTGTTGAACCTCTCCTTCGCATTCAAAGCTCCGAGGGGAAAGGATGGTTTATGGGTTGGAGGCGAGATTGAGCTTTCAGATGTGAGCATTAAGCGATTGATGGTTGACAAGTTGAAGCAATGGTATGAGCTTTTCCCTCACGGGACAGATGTGAAAGGCATAAGCGGTGTTGTAAGATACGATAACGGTATGTGGCAGATCCTCGGTGTGGGCTTTTCGCACAGCTTCTTTGATGCAGCTATAAGCGGTGAGTTGCTTGCGAGCAGGAAAGCACTCAGCTTGACCGCAAGGCTCTTTGGTGTTGACCTACCTTCAACGTTAGCAGCACTCAAGAAAATACTTTTGAAGGGCAACCTGTATAGGGAGTTTGATGTGGAAGCGCTTAAGAGGGGCGATGCTGAATTAAGACTGCTTATGGCAGATGGGAAGCTTGTAGGTGGGCTTGAACTAAAGTTGCCGACGATGTCCCTCTCGCACAGCAGGTTTGGTGGAGCGTATGTAGCTCCAGCATGCCCATCAATTAGGTTTGTGCATGTTTATGGTGCACAGCCCAAAACCTCTATCATGCAAGTTGAAGCAGAAGATGTGCTTATACGCAACTTGAGCCTGTTTAGAACGACACAGCAGATAGAGTTTGAACAGCTTGAACCATCTTCGCTGCTTGAATTTTTTGATTCGGTTCGCCTATCAAAGGCGAAATTGCACCTCGGTGATGAAGTAAGATGGCATTCCGAAGTGAGCGCAAAGAGTTTGAGAATTTTTGGGTTGATATTAAATGATGCTCACTTTGAGGCGGATTTGCATGGCAAGCTGGTTGAGCTGAGGAACATTGAAGCAAGGTTGGCTGATGGGAGAATCACTCGTGGTGTAGCTTCAATTGAGTATAGCGCTGGGAAGGAGTTAACAAGGGCTGAGTTTTCATGCGATTTTGAAGGTGTCAGGCTTGCGAGCGTTTTTGGTGCGTTAAATATGACGCAACAAAAAATGTTCGCAGATGGACGAGCGTCGGGTAAGTTCTCCATCTCCCAAGTCGGAAAGGAACTAATGATGAGCTGTGACCTCAACATTGATAACCCAGTAGGGGTGTATGATGCTGTTGTAACTGTTGAGCCATTTGAGGTTGTAGATAAAACGAGCAAACTGCTCTCGGTCAGTTCAGTGAGGTTGAGCGGGAACTCTTTGAGGTTGCAATTACGATTGGTAGCGGTAAAGCGCCGCAAGTCGTATAAGTTCGGTGAGTGCGCCTTTACAGCATCACTTGATGTTGGCAGGGCGAAGTTGTTAACTGCTAATGGAAGGATGGTTGATGCGCCGATAAAAAGCGCCTTCATAAACGCTGTAGTTGATCCAAAGCACATCGGTGTAAAGCATTCACAGTGCATCGCATGGGATGCAAAGGTAAGGTGTTCGGGCAGGCTTTCCTTTGATGGCAGCGACACACAGCTTCAACTCTTGTTCAGCGAACTGAACTTGAGCGACTTGCAAGAGCTGTTCAAAGAAGAACTCTTTGGGCGCGTAGATGGTTATGCGGTGCTAAAGAGTGACGCGAAGGGGGAGGAATTGAAGGCGAGGTTGAGCGCTTCAAAACTTTCTTTGAAACGCTCAAGGGAAGGAAGCGAAAAGGTTTTAAGGCTGCCGTTTGCCGATGCAACGCTTTCTTGGGATGGTAAAAGGCTTGAAGTAATTGAGGCGAGCGTTTACTACGCTGGTGCACCATTTGAAGTCACAGGGTTTGTGAACGAACTTTCAAAAGGTGTTGAAAAGGCGAGTATGAACCTCCGTGCGATGGCACGCAGTGTCAACATGGGGAAGCTGATTCGTGAACTTGGTGTGGACGCAGATGTTGAAGGGCTTGGAAACGTTGAAGCGCTTATAAGCGGGACGATCACAGCGCCGAGGGTTGAAGCTAATATTTCAATGCCATTACCTATGCTTTGTGGGCTGGCTTTTGAATCTTTGAGCGCTCGTTTGGTTTACGATGGCGAGCAAAAACAGGTTGAGATATCGCCAGCATATTTGCATTTAGCTGGCGGCAAGGTGAACGCTTCCGCAATCATCAGCGATGTCATTAATTCACCCAGGGTAAGTGGGAAGTTGACGGCAAATGATATACATCTTGAATGGCTTGTAAGACAGCTCATGCGCAAGGTGAAGATTGAAGGTGTCATAAGGTCAGCGGATGGCTTGCTCTCAGGAACTATAGCATCACCGCGCCTGAGCATGCAGATGAAGCTTGAGAGATTGAAGCTTCATGGGGTTGATGTGGGTGGCGGTTCATCAACGCTTTCTTTGGGGCGTCTCAAGGAAGGCGAGCATACTCTAACGACGCATTTGATGCTCACACCGAAAAAAGGTTCCATACGACTGCGCCTCTCAATGGAGAAGAAAGGGCAAAGCATAAGCACTGATTTGCGTTGCGATGGTGATAAGGTTGACCTAACATGGCTTGAAAAGCTCATAGGGGCTGTAAACACAGCTATCTTGGCAGCTGGTAAGAAGGAAACAACGATAACAACAGTCGTTGAGAGGATGGCGAAGTTACCCCACCCGATAAACGGAGATGCAAGCTTCGCATTCGCTTATGCAAGTAGCCCTAATGGCAAGCAATGGCGTCTTGAATGCATGCTGAAGGAGTTACAGATGGGACGAAGCGAACGTTACACGCTCTACACAAGGCTAAGTGGCGATGGAAAATTAACCCATGTTGATGAGTTGAACATAATGCAAAAGGATGCTGTAGCAAAGTGCACTGGCATGGTGAGTGGAGATGGCAAGTTGGATTTGAAGGTGAGTTTGCACAAGATGCGCCTCCAAGCGTTGGCTCAGCTCCTGCGTTTACGTCTGCCCCTTGATGCAGTTGTCACAGCAGAAGCACAGGTGGGAGGCTCAACTAAAAAACCAGTTCTGGACATAACTGGTGAATTCACAAACATCCTGCATAAAGGCATAAGCATTGAGCGTATGGAGTTGAAGGCGGTGAAGTATTCGGGAGGTAAGCTCATAGCTAAGCGTGGTGCTTTGATTGTGCATCAAGGTGGGCAGACAATAGCGTTGTGGGGTAACTTGCCAGTTAGCATGGAAGCGCCTTTTATACCACCGAAAGAAACGCTTGATGCACATATCCAAGTTGTTGATGCCCCGATAGCGCTCTTAAGAGCATTCACAGTGCCTGTTAGTGAAAAGAGCATTGGTCAATTAACCGTTGATTTGCATCTCACTGGGACTTGGGAGAACCCAATGCTTGGTGGCGTGCTCACCATTAGAGCCCCGAAATTGAACCTGAAGGATGACACAGTGGTGCTCAATGATGTTGAGGTGAATATCACAGCCGAAGGTAAAAGAACATTAGTTAAACGATGTAGCTTTGGATTTGGTGGCGGAAGGATAAGCGTGGGGGGTTACATCCAGTTTGGTAAAGAAGCGTTGGTTTCACCAGTAGCAAACGAATTCAAATTGAACATCGATGTGAATAACTTGCCGATTAAGGTTTTTGATCCGATCTCGGTTGGTAAGCTGAACGCTTCAATGCTACTTCAGAACACAGCTGACGGAGATGGACCGATGTTGCAATTGCTCAGTGCCTCAATCTTGGAACAGCCTGAAGCACTCAAAGCAAACGGCGTTGCTCGGTGGGAACGCAAGGTGTGGGAAAGTTGGGATATTTTCAAGCGAGGGGCTTTTTTGAAAGGGCTTATGATGGTTGATTGCGATTTCGTTTTCTCTTTGAAGAGATTGCACATTCGTCTTAGGGACATTTTTGATGGGCGGATTAGTGGTAAGCTGATGTTGGTCAGCAGAGAACAGCAGGTGAACAACGGTCAAGGCACCACTCTCAACGGTGACAAAAACATCGGCATCCCTGGTATGCGTGCCAAACCGATGTTGGTTGGTAGCGTGACATTGCATGATGGGTTGCTCCGCGGGATACTGCCTATCAGCACACAAAGGAAAACCACCATAGTTGCTCAACCCTTCCCAGCTTTGGATGTGACGATAAATGTTGGAAGCAATGTTGAGCTACGCAATGTGCAACTGAGCGCCCCGATAAGGGGACAGGTGACTGTGAAGGGTAGTCCAAATATGCCGAGGGTTACTGGGCGATTGTATGCTGATAGAGGTGCTTTGAGGCTTCCGGGGGGAGTTTTGCGACTCGTTATAGCTGATGTTCAAATTGCTGTCTCGCCCGGAGCTGAGGTCGGAACTTTACAAAGTTCCGCGAGCTTAAATGTTGAGGCGAGGGGTAAAGTGGGGAATTACGATGTGACGATGAAAGCTTCTGGTCTGTTGCAAGAGGGCATAAGCGCAAAATGGTTGAACCTTCATTTCACATCCACACCACCGCTGGCTGAGCAAGAGATAGCGCGGAGGTTGTTCGGGATAGAGCTGCCAGAAGGGACGCTCGCGGAGGCTGTAGCTCCAACATTGCAGAGGATGTTTGTATCAGCCATTGGTGGTGGGTTAGCTGAGGCGCTTGGGTTGGAACAGCTGATGGTTGAGGAAGAAGCGGGTAAACAGCGCTTGGGTATTGGTGCACGCATTTCACCAAGCCTTTACATACGCTGGTATCAAGGGTTAACTGGGCAAGGGAATGTAATTGAGGTTGAGCAGTGGATCGGAAAACATGCGTCTGTTATATGGCGTCAGGATGAAAGGCAACAGAAAAATGAGTTTAGAGTGCAAGTCCAGTTCCAGTTTTGATACTCATGGCAGGAAGGTGTGCCGTGCTTCAACACCATAGCGAAGGTAATGGGGAAAAGTTTATGCATGCTATTGCGCTTGGTCGTTTGGTGGAAGACGTAATAATGGTTTTTTCTCCATTCGTGGTGGTGCTCAGCAGATGTGGAAATGGCTTTCACGCAAGTCTGAAAATGGTGTTAAAGGTTTTGAAGCTGTCGTTGAGCAATACTATGAGAAGGTGTTCAGGCTTGCCTATCGCATCCTGCAACGCTATGAAGATGCTGCCGATGTAACGCAAGATGTGTTCTTACACGCATACAGGGGTTGGAAATACTTTCGTGGCGAGAGCCAAGTTTACACATGGCTGTATCGCATAACCATTAACCTGTGCAGGAATAAACTGAAACAACAAAAGAGACTACAAAGTTATGAGCTGCCGATGGAGGTAGGCGAGTATTCTGACGGAGTTGAGGGGGAGGAATCTTTTCATGTTCCTGAGGTTGCCAGTGTGTCTAATTCGCCTGAGGAAGTTGCAGCAAGGCATGAGCTGATGGAGATGATAGAGAAGGCGCTAAATGACTTGCCCGTTGATTACAGAACCTTGATAACCCTTCGTGATATAGAAGGGTTGTCATACAAAGACATCGCAAAGATCCTTGGATGCACTGTTACAGCAGTCAAGGCAAAGCTTTTTAGAGCGAGAACACAGCTAAGAGAAAAGCTCCTGCCATATCTGAAGGAGGGGGAAAGCAATGAGAGGTGTCGGGATGCTACTTGATTCTTTCAATGTGAGCATGCGATTGAAAACTGTCTTGCTCGTCACCACAGCGTTGTTATGTGTTGTAGCAAATGAAAGTGCGTTTGGGCAGGCGAGGGAAGTCAGCGAGATCAAGTTCGTCGGGCTTAAGCATATCCCACCTGAAAACTTAACACATGTGCTCTCGGTGAAAGTTGGGGATGTGCTGATTGAAGAAGATCTGCGCGAGCGCCTCACAAACGATATGGATAAGCTATGGCAGCTTGGTTTCTTTGCTCGTCGCCCCGAATTTTTTTACGAAGTTGATGAGAGGGGCAGGTGGGTGGTCACCATAAGGTTGGTTGAACATGCTGTGGTTAAGGAGATAATTATTGAAGGTAACACCGCAATAGCCACTGAGGAAATTCTCTCAGTGATGTCCACGAAGGTTGATCAGATACTTAACAAGGCTGTGCTTGCAAGGGATATTGAGCGCATTAGGGAGCTTTATAGGGATAAGGGCTTTTTGGGCGATGTTGAGTCACTTGATTTTGAGGAAACAACTGGTAAGCTGAAACTGAAGCTTATTGAAGCGCGCATAACGGCTATAAACTTTGCTGGCTTGAAGAAGACGAAAGAGAAGATTTTGAGAATGGTGCTGCTCACAAAAGTTGGTGACTTGTTCAATCAAAAGCGCTTAGCAGAAGATTGGAGGCGCTTGAGCAACCTTGGTCTTTTTAAGAGCATAGAAATAGAAACGCGTCCCGACGAGAGTGGGAACGGTATAGCTGTGACATACAAAATTGAGGAACAACGAACCGGGATGGCAAGCGCTGGCATAGGTGCAAGCTCAAGGGGTGAATTTGTTGGCTACATCATGCTGCAGGAGAACAACCTTGGTGGGCTTGCGCAGAAGCTTAGGTTAGGTGCTGAATTTTTTGAGCGCAAGACTTGGGAAATCTATTACGAGCGCCCATATGTGAACAGCAGAGGGTTGATGCTTTCCACACACATCTACAATACGCGCTTTTACAGGGAGCCAAGAACAGCATGGCTCATAAGCCCACAGCAGTGGGTGTTACAAGATACCCTCTTCACTGAGGAGCGCGAAGGTATAAGGCTCACTTTAAGGCAACCACGGAGTAAGGAAGACAGAAGAACTTGGTATACCTTAGGGTTGCGCAACGAGGATGTATCATTTGCGCAGCGAAGGTATGTTGGCGGAACATTGCAAGAAGTTGGTCCAACTCAATCCCAAGGGAGGGTAATGGCAGTCCAGTTTGGATATGAAAGGGATACAAGGGATATACAGTTTGACCCTTCAAGGGGTCAGAACTCAATTTTCAACATAGAGATCGCCACGAAGGTGCTCGGTGGTGATCATAGCTTCGCAAGAACATATATTGAGTGGCGTTTTTATCGCCCTATCGGTAAGGGCACATTAAAGGTGACAAGAGAACTGCAGATACCAAGGAGCTTAATAGCAGTGAGGCTAATGTGTGGGACGGCAATTGGTGACCTGCCAATTTTTGAAAACTACTTTGCTGGTGGTCCGGAAAACCTTCGTGGCTACAGTATAGACAGGTTTGTTGGAAAGCACATGATTGTGCTTAACACGGAGCTACGCTACAGACTGAATCCAAATGTCCAGTTAGTCCTTTTCGGCGACTCAGGTGATGCATGGGGTGGAAAGTATGCCGTTGACTTTGAAGCACTCCTGCGAGGTGTGGAAAAGAGACGCACATCTATGGAGCCTAAATATGGGTATGGTGTTGGCGTAAGGTTTGCAACACCTTTGGGGTTGATTAGGTTTGATTATGCAATAAACGATGAGGGGAAAAGTAAGTTCCATGTGAGCATTGGACAGCTCTTTTGATCGTAGGGAATGTGCGTAAGGTTGAAATACATCCTTTGGGGGTGAAGCCGATGATAGACACCATGCTCAAATTTCTCTCGTTTGATTTAAAGTGCGCATGGTGGACAAAGCTTTGCAAGACAGTCGTTATAGTGAGTGTGTTGTTCTCTTTGTTCTCTGTGCACAGCAAAGCTTTTTCGGACGAGAGTTCACCACCACAACAAGGCAAGCTGTTGATCGCTGTTGTGGACATGGATAGGCTTCTTAAGGAGTATCAGGAGTTGAGGAAGGCTGACGAGGAGTATAAGATTGAGGTGAGGAGGCGGCAGGAAAAATTAGAGATGAGGGAGATGCTTAGACCAGAAGAGATACGCGAGCTTGATAAGCTTGAAGCGCTTGAAGCTGAAGGGAAGCTAACGAGTGAGGGGAAGAAAAAACTTGAAGAGCTAAAGAGACTCTCGGAGGAGAGACGCAGCCTCATGAATATACTCATAACGAAAACGCTCACCGAGGAAGAAAAGAAACAGCTCGCCGAACTTCAGGAGATAACTCGTTCAAACGAGCCACTGCTTAAAAAGATGCAAGAGAAATATGATGAAGAACTTGGCAGGCTGATGGACGCCTACCTTGAGAGGTTAGGCAAGCGCATATACGATTCTGTGAAAGCGGTCGCACAACGCTACGGTATAAAGCTCGTCATAGCTAAAAGAGGGATGCAAAAGTGGCAAGCAGTGTTTGATGAATTTGTCCTTTATGCTGACGCGACGATGGAAATAACACAAGAAGTTCTTAACATACTCAACGCACCGCCTGAGACGAAAGGTAAAGAGCAACCAAAGAAGTGAATTGGCTTGCTTTCATTGGGATCATAAAGCAATGCGAGGTGAACAGGATGAATAAACATGATGAAGCAACTGGAGGAGGGAAAGGAGCAGGGTTATTTCCCTACAAGATTTTGACGGTGCTCGCGTTGGCTTTCATTTTAGCAGCGATGATGAGCATCTTCGGCTCGCTTGTATCGGCGCAAGCTGGGTTGAAAGTTGGTGTGATAAATGTTGGAGCGATACAGAGGGAGTTCAGCGAATACAAAGAGGCAGCGAAAAGGCTTGAGGAGGAAAGAAAGGCATACGAACAAAAGTTGGCACAGTTGCGAGCTTATCTTCTTTTGAGGGGTGAGGAGTTGGATGAGCTATTGAAACTGAGTTCAAAGGCAGGGTTAAGCGAAGCTGAGCACCGCAGGCTCCTTGAGTTGCGTGGGTTGCAATTGCAGCGCGCTGATGAATTACAGCGGTTGAGCACAACACCACCAGATAAACTCACACAGGCTCAACTACAGCGCCTTAAGGAGCTACAAGCTATAGCGCGTGAGAACAGCAATAGACACAAGGAGTTGGCAGAAGAGCTGCAGAAGAAATTGGACAACCTGAGTGAGCAATTGCGCTCTCATGTTGAGGGGCGAATAAAAGAGGCAGTGGCTGAGGTGGCAAAGAGAGAAGGATTAGATTTAGTGCTTGACTATAACGCTGTTTACTTCGTCCGTGGTGAGGTTCTTGACATAACATCTCTGGTCATAAAGCGCTTGAGCAAAACTAAGTGAGGGAAGCGATGAAGCTTTTGCGAGTTATCGCATTTGCCTCATGCTTAGTGCTCCAAATAACTCATGCTGTTGGTGAGAAGGACACGAAGCATTATGCCGTTGGTTGTCGTGTGGCGTTCGTAGATATTGATCAGCTTTTGCATGTTCACCCAATTCGCAATGCACTCATGCTTTCACTTGGTGAGTTAAAGAGAAGCCTGTTGTATCGCCAGCCAAAGCAACAAACGGAAGCGAATGCTAAACAGCATCTTGATTTAAAGGTTGCGCCAATATTCCCAACTGAAATAGCAGAGCCAGTCGAACCGACACTTGAAGGACTCCACGAAAACGACCTTGGTATGATCAAGCGAGCGTGTGAGCGTCTCAAGGCAGTCATTGAGGAATTGCGCAACGATGCTGAAAATCAACTTTCGCTGCTTTTGGACGCTAAGAGAGCCGAGATAAAAAAACAATACCTCTCGGAGCTGCAAAATTTACTTGAGCTTCAATCTCCTATAAGGACAAGGATAAGCATACGCCTTCTTAGCCCTTCGCTGAGTGCGTTAGAGCGTGAAGCCCTTTTGTTGGAGGAGAAGAAACTTGATGCAGAGATTGAAAGCAAACTGATGGAAGCACAACAAAAGGCTGAAAAGCAGTTGCTTGAATATGAGTATTCACTGCGGGAAAAAGTGTCAGAGCGCTTCAAGAGGGTGAATAGCGAGCTTGAGAAGTGCTTTTTTGATGCACTGCGCGCACTCGTGCGAGGGCACACCCCACCAAAGTGGTTAAATGTGCGTGATCTATGGCACGCCTTGAACCCACAGGTTGAAGAGTCGTTTAGCATGAAAGTGGTGGAGCAAAAGCTTTTGGACAACCTCAGGAAAATGGAGGAGCATTTGGATTTGGAGGGCATCGTTGGGGCTGTTGAATTTGAGTGTGTAAGCAGTTGGGAAAACGCTCTCAGGGAAAGCATCATTCGTTTTGCGAATGCTTATGCGTTGCAACATGGCTTTAGGAAGCTCGTGACGAAGAGGCAACATGGTGCGGTTGATATTACAAAAGATGTGGCAAGGGAATTAAAGAAAGTGATGCATATCAGATGACGTTGGGTGAGAGGTTTTGCTATGAGAAGACGAAATGTTAAGGTGACGCTCGGCGAAATAGCAAAGCTTGTCAATGGAAAGGTCGTCGGCGACGAGAACATTGCTATTAGTGGCATAAGCGATATTGAAGATGCGAAGCCAAGCGATATTGTTGTTGCGTTTGACGAACGACACGCAGACATCGCGTTCTCAAGCAATGCAGGTGCTGTGCTTGTCCCACCGGGCTTGGAGAGGGGAGAGAAACCATGTATTACTTGTGAGCAACCAAAGCTTGCAATGATCATTATCGCTGAGATGTTTGCTGAAGAAAGGTTCTCACCATCTGGCATAAGTGAACTTGCAGTCATACATCCAACAGCGAAAGTTGCCCAAGATGCATCAGTAGGTCCTTTTAGCTTCATTGGAGAGATGAGTGAGGTTGGTTCAAGGACGATCGTCTATCCCTTTGTCTACATTGGGGCAAGCGTGAAGGTTGGTTGCGATTGCACGATTTATCCGGGGGTGGTCATATACGACGGTGTGTGCATTGGTGATAGGGTAGTCATACACGCTAATGCGGTCATAGGTAAAGATGGGTTTGGTTTTGTTTGGGATGGGAAGATGCATAGACGGATACCACAAATTGGCACTGTGCTCATTGAGGATGATGTTGAAGTAGGCGCTAACACATGCGTAGACAGAGCAACACTCGGTGTGACGAGGATAAGGAAGGGGACAAAGATAGATAACCTCGTTCAAATCGCTCACAACTGTGATGTGGGCGATTCGTGCATTCTTTGTGGTATGTCTGGGCTCGCTGGGAGCGTGAAGCTCGGAAAGAATGTGATGGTAGGAGCACAAGCTGGGGTGAGAGATCATGTGAGCGTTGGTGATGGGGCAACCATTGCCGGTAGGGCTGCCGTGACGAAGGATGTAACAGGTGGTGAGGTCGTCTCAGGCTATCCAGCAAGACCGCACAAAGAGGCTTTGCGTATAGAGGCGTTTATCCATCAACTGCCAAACTTATATGAGAGAGTAAAGAGGCTTGAGGAAACGGTGAGGGAGCTGAAGAAGGTTAATTCAGATTCGTAGAACAAAGGAGGCAGCATAGGAAGTTATGCAATGTAGCAAGCGTTGCAGGAACACAACATTCTTCATTGTGGCATTGCTTGTAACATGGCTATGCAATTGTTTGGATGCAAGATGTGAGATCATAACCTCGCTCAAGTTAAGCTTGAGGAAGGTTTCAGCCACTTGTATTGAGCTTTTATCCAACAACGAAGTAATCCTGCGTGTTAGGCACGAGAATGCAAGGCTATGTGAGGAGGCAGCAAACAAGCTTTTCAAGGCATTGCATGAAGCCTTAGCATCACTTGCGACCGATAAAGCAGTCACTGTTGAGAAGGCAGTTGGTGGCTATTCAATTTACATTGGAGGTCGCCACGCCCTCTTTGTTGACCATGCTATGGCTCGCTCATCAAGAAGCCTTCCTCAGGCACTTGCGAACCTCATTGCGACTCGTTTAAAGGAGTTACTTAAGCGCCCATACTTGGTTGCACCAGTTGAGAAGGTTTTGATAGGTGTTAATGAAGCGTATGTGATAGCGCTCTCTGGGACTGCTACAGGTGAGTGGAAATTCTCTGTCACTCCGCGTGAGTGTGCCCACATCTCCTTTGATGCAGCAACAAAGACTTTGCGTATAAGCGCTTTGAAGCCGGCAGATGGGAGGGTAAGCATAAGCTGTGGCGAAGCCTCTCTGTCACTTACCCTGAAAATAATGGAGAGAGCTATGAGGCTATTGCGGAAACCAATCGCCATGGTCTATGGCGCGGCGCCAAAAGAGTTCATCACTGAGGCAGCTATCAACGCATTACTTAATTCAATTGAGCTTCAACCGAAAGCCGAACTTGCTTATGAGCTGTTCTTCACATCAAGGGATACCGATGAACGCCTCTTTACGCGATTGAAGGCACGCGGTGCTTCGTATCTACCATTTGATGCTGAAGTTGAGATACAGACTTTGCGCATACCACTTGCAATGGAATTCGCAAAATATCTCTCAGTGAGCAACGATCCAGAGCGAATTCATACAGAACAAGTTTTGAAGGCAGGTGTTCTAACGAGCTCTTTCAAACCGATGCGTTTGCTTTATCACCATGTGAATGTGAGTGGTAGAAAGCTTTGGCTACGCCTTGAGCTTTTCAACTCCTCCGAAGCACCAGCAAAAATAGTTTTGCGGTTTGCTCGTGGCGGACCAACAAGCGATGAGATACATGCTGGCTATAGCGCTGTGAATTCCTTCCTGAGGAGCTGGTTTAATGGGACTGCGTTCATCATTGAAGTCCTACCAAAAACCATATATGTTGCTGATGAGCTGGCAGTCCCAAACGGGAACACAGTGACAGGGATTTGGGAGATAGCTCCAATCTATGGAGAAGGATTGGGCTATCAACTGCGAGCTGTCGCTGAGCCATCTCCTTGGCGTTTGTTGCCTTTGGTGGCAAGGACAATAACAGCGCCCCCAAGAGTGAGCCACTTTGCCGAACCTATGAAAAGAGTAAT
Organism: Candidatus Thermosaccharophagus gerlachensis; assembly: GCA_041538025.1. Lineage (GTDB taxonomy): Bacteria > Armatimonadota > Fervidibacteria > Fervidibacterales > Thermosaccharophagaceae > Thermosaccharophagus > Thermosaccharophagus gerlachensis. The sequence continues at coordinate 21,963 of JBGOEV010000005.1, forward strand.
CGCAAAACATATTATCGGAGGTAATTGGACATTTGTGCACATAGGACGAGAACCAATAAAGGGGTTAGAAGGCGAGCACTTACATGGCAACTACGGTGTCATCTATCACATAACTGTCAGCGTGGAAAACAAAAGCGAATTTGAACGCCCTTGCGAACTTGTGTTTTCACCAAACGCTGGTGTTGCAAGGTTCGTTGGCATAGTTAACGGTAAGCTGTTGTCATCTCCAACAATGAGGGAGAATCAGGAATATGTGCTTCGCAAGTGGTATGTATCTCCGTTGAGCACCGAGCAAATTGATGTCTACACAATGCCTATACCAGCTTCTTACTACCCAGTTAGCCTCATCATACGTTCTCGGTAGAAGTTGCTTTCTTCTCACTCTACCTTCTCCCAAGATGTGAGCATTGAGCCACTTATCTTTATTTCGACGCTGACATGAGCCGTTTCATCCTTCACTTTCTCTTTTTCCTCTATCAAACCTTCCTGACGGAGCAGTTCCTTCGGCACTTCAGCGCTTTGCCCAACATCAAGCGAGAATTTTAGTTCAACCCTTAGTGGGACCTCGTTTGTAATATCAAAGAATGCTTCGCCATCAATGATAAGGGTTGCGTTTTCAACTTTCATTTTTATCGGCTTCCTCAATTGTGGCAGTTGCGTGATTGATTCAACATTGGAAATCTCAGACTTAGCCTCTATAGTTAGCAATGCAACTTTTGCTTTCGTAGCCTCGTCAATGCGAACCGATTCAAGCTTGATGTTCATCTTCACAGGTATTGGTTGTTCCGCAAAAGGTGTTGGGAGCTTAAAATCTCTTTGCCAAGCCTCACCGATAGCTACTTCTTCATCGGGGAAGATAGGTGGAAGCTGTTCAAAAAATTGCTGAGGATCAAAGTTAGGTATAAAGAACTGAAACCTCTCAAAGCCGATCGCTGAGCTCACTTTCCCATCTGGTCTCATCGTTATCATGAGCGGTCCAAAAAGCAGGGCATGGATGCGTTTCCTCTCTGCCTCTGGGAGAGCTTGTGTATCAATCTTGAGCTCGCCTATGGTGACGACCATGCGTCCCTCTTCAACGTGCAAGCTCGTTTTTTGACCAAACAGAATGCCGTTTAAATCCATCTCCTTTGCGCGGAGCTCAACCAAGCCATCGCCCTCTTCGCTAACCATCTTTACAGTCCCGATGAGCGTGCTACGAGCGTCAATCAAGATGTCGCTCTCTATAGTTTTCTTTTCGACCCCGTCTATGGTCAGTTGCATCTGACCAGCGATTTTCCCGTCTGTCTGGATGGCATGCTTTCTACCTTGCTCAAATTTGATGTGTAGTTTGACCTTTTCATTCGCTTCGCCAGCAATTACACAGGGGGAGTTAGTAAGGCAGGTTAAGAACGCGAAAGCTATCACCAAAATGACTTTCCTCAATCGCTTCATGCTTATTCCACCTCCATACGGGTTGCAGTATGGCTTCGCTTTCACCATTATAGCACAACAAAACCATCAACTTGGTGGGTAACTGTTGGTGAGCAATATAAGCGCGGTGGTAGGACGCTTTTCCTATTTTAAAGCTCTGCCTCGTCAAGGACTGCTGGAACATACTTGTCCCATCCAAGTGGCATTATGTGGACACCATGACACATATGTTTCATTTGCCTTATTAGCCTGCCAGCTATCTCTATGCTTTTCTTCGGTCTGTCCTCTTTTGATACCGAAGCAAGTTCCTTTATGAGTTCCTCAGGGACTGTCACGCCTGCCACATTCTCGTTCATATACCGAGCCATTGCTGGGGACTTTAAAAGGACGATGCCGAGCATTATCGGCACACCAAACTTGCTTGCCCTCTCCATAAAGCGCTCAAAAACGCTCACATCGTAAACAGCCTGCGTTTGAAAGAACTGTGCTCCAGCTTCAATCTTCTTCTCCATCTTGATCAACTGCAATTCAAGTGGCTCATACCCTGGGCTTACCACAGCGCCGAGGAAGAATTTCGGTTTGCCATCAAGTTCGTTACCCATCATGTCGTATCCTTCCATGAGCCTTTTTGCCACCTTAAGCAGTTGAACAGAATCAAGGTCGAAAACTGGCTTTGCTTGCGGGTGGTCTCCAAGCGTTGTATGGTCGCCAGTTAGACAAAGAACATTTTCAATTCCGAGCACGGCAGCGCTGAGCAAATCCGACTGTAATGCTATTCTGTTCCTATCACGGCATGTTACTTGAAGTATCGGTTCAAGCCCTCTCTGCTTCAGCAAATAGCATGTGACCAACGAGCCAAGACGCATAACTGAGCTTTGTTGGTCTGTGACATTGAAGGCATCAACTCTTTCTTTCAGTTTCTCGGCTTCCTCTAAGACTGGTTCAATGTTTGTTCCCTTTGGTGGTCCAACCTCTGAAGATATAGCGAATTCACCTCTTTCAAATTTTTCGCTGAGCTTGCTCATAGCGCATCATCCCTTCCGAAATTGGTTGATTAGGTTTCTTCATTTCGCTCTCCTTTCAAGAGCCCAAAGAGAAGAGCTCCGAAGCTGTGGGCTTGGGATGTATTTTTGGAAGTCCTTTGGCTGGACATACTTCTTAAGCAAGTCAAGCCTTCCAATGCGCTTTAAGCGCTCATAAATCAAATACCATCCGCAGTCAAGCTCTTTATCAACTTCGCATTTCCCATTGTTAGTTCCACCACATGGTCCATTGAGCAACGACTTCGCACAAAGAGTTATCGGACAAAGCCCACCCGTTAGGTAAAGCAGGCAATCACCACATTGGTTGCACCTTTCCGTTGATTGCCATACACCAGCAACACCCCTCATCGGGAGGGTGTTAAAGGCTGGGTAAGCAACCTTATCAACCGTATTTGCGACTGCTTGCACTCCAACACCACACGAGAGCACAAGCATGCAATCTGCCTCGTTTAGTTCGTTGATATGCCTCCCGATATGTATCCCAACCAATGCCTTGTTGCAAAGGAATTCGATGAGCGCGCTTCCCGTTATCTTTTTCCCGTTGCTCTCAAGCAGCTCCTTCATTTCAAGCACCTTTTGTTCTCCACCTACCTCAGCTCCAACTGGACAGCCACCACACGCAACAATGAATATTGCCCTTTCATCTTGCAGGAAGGCGAGTATCTCATCTTTTGGTTTCGGCTCAACAAGGATCATCTTTTACCCCTCCGCATTTTGTGTCAGCTCAGCCGTTTGACTTAGCATCATTGCAGTTTGCTTTACAGCCATAACATACTCATCCATGCGCTCAGCGAGCTGTGGTGATATTTCAAGTGAGGGTTTGATAGAATGGATTTGAATCCCAATGAGGGTGGCGTTGATTTCTTTTCCTGTGGAGAGCTCTATCATTTTAAGTGCATGGAAGATATCAAACTCGTGAAGTGAAAGTGGTGCACGGTGATCATCTTTCAAAAGTTCCTTAACTTGGATTTTGACCACATCACCAGCTTGCATACCTGAATCAACTGCATCAACGATAATCAGTGACTCAGCATTCTCAAGCAACGGAGATGCAGCTAATCCCGATGTCCCAGCATCTACAATTTCAACGCCTTCTGGGAGACCGCTTTTTGAAACCTCGTTCACGACATGCACACCGATACCGTCGTCGCCCATCAAGATGTTTCCTACACCTACAATGAGCACCTTAGCCAATGAGATTAACCTCCTCAATTTTTGAATCAGAGAGGTTAACCAGATGGACGGCACATGCAAGGCATGGGTCAAATGAGCGCACTATGCGCACTATCTCAAACGGGTTCTCCGGGTCTCTGACCTTTGTTCCCACGAGTGCTTGTTCAATTGCCCCATGCTGGTTTGTATCATCCATTGGTGATGCATTCCATGTTGTGGGAGAGATGATGCTATAGTTTGCTATAGTGCCCCTTTCAATCTTGGTGAAGTGTGCAAGGCAACCCCGTGGTGCATCAACAAGCCCAACACCGTTAGCCTCTTCAGGCAATTCATACGGTATGAAAGCTGGCTCATCTGGCTTCAGCCTATAGACCCAATCAACAAGCGCTTCTGCGATGAGCTTCGCTTCAACAGCCCTCGCTATAATGCGCCCCATCACGGAAAACATCGCATCAATACCGACAGGGAGTTCGCTCAAGATGGCATTTAAACACTCCACTACTGCTTTGTTACCAGAGGCATAGTTTACGAGTAGCCTCGCAAGCGGTCCAACCTCATGTGCTAAGCCTTTATAGCGCGGTGCCTTGATGAACGAATATGCACCATCTTTCTTTGGGCTCGCTGTCCCGTCCTCTTCATACCATGAGTAGCGAACCGATTCGCTTATGTTGCTGAGATCATCAAGTGGCATGTAGTTCAGCGATTCATCGGTGCTCCCTTGCCTCAAAAGTCTCTCACGCTTCGTATAGTCCGCTTCACTACCGATGTCAAAGAAACCGAATGTGAGCATCCTTTTGCATCCTATGCCTATAGTGAAGTAGTCGCTGTATGACTTCGCAACCTTTATCACATCTGGAATGTATGCGTTCTCAATGAACTGCAACAGTTCCTTAGCACGCCAAGCGAATGATGCTATCTTGTCAACTGTTGGGGTGCATGTGACGCCTCCAGCTACTATTCCAGCCTGTATTGGAGTCCTTCCACCAAACAAGCTAAGCATGTCATGGGCTTTCTTTCGCATTTGGAAAGCCTGCAAGTAGTGCAACAGGAGGGCTTTGTTATCTTCATCGTTGAGCCTGTAATCGCCTTCGTAGCGTGGCAAGAAGGGCGAAAGTTGATTGCCAGAGAGGAAGCGCCTAAGGTTATCAAAGTCATTCTCGGTGTAGTTTGTAGCCCTCTTTATGTCGGCATAATCAAGCGAGCATAGATGATAGAAGTGGAGGATATGGTTGTGGACGTATTCAGAACCAAGTATGAGGTTGCGCAATATGCGCCCGTTGTCTGGTATCTTGTCTGCGATACCGAATGCTGAATCCAAGCAAAGTGCAGATGCAGTTCCATGTGGCACTGGGCACACTCCGCACACTCTCTGCGTAATCCTTACAGCGTCTCGTGGGTCTCGCCCGCGCAGGATCAGTTCAATGCCGCGATAGAGCACCCCGCTACTCCTTGCATCAACGATGGTGTTATTGTCGTCAAGCAAGACCTCAATCTTCAAATGACCTTCAATCCTCGTCATTGGGTCTATGATTATTTTCTGCATCCAATTCTCAACCCCCTCACCATGAGCCTCTTACTTAACCCATCTTATGGCACAGCTTCCCTGTTGCTTCATCAATTTGGAGCTTCGGCAAGCGCTCTTCTGAGAAGGGTTCGTAAATCGGAGACATGATGTCAGGGAAGCCCGGCTCACAGCACCCAATGCATGGATGCCCGTTGTCTATGCACCAGTTGATGCCGCTGTTCCACTTGCGCAATGGGCAATCGGAGAATGTGACATAACCTTTGCAACCAAGCTCATATAGACATCCTTCCTTACCAAACTCCTTTGCCATTCGCCCTGTGTCAAAGTAGCCTCTCCTTGGACAGTTATCGTGGATGAGCTTGCCATAAAAGAGCTTCAAGCGCCCAAGTTCATCAAGCTGGTTTTCCTTCGGAAGACCAAAGAGCGCAATATAAGCACATGCCCCAACAAACCAATCTGGGTGCGCAGGACACCCCGGAACACATACCGATGGCGTGTCTATCCCGTTCAAACGCATGAACTCAACGATGCCCATAGCACCAGTTGGGTTTGGTCTTCCAGATGGTATGCCACCAAACGATGCGCAAGTCCCAAGCGCTATGACCGCCATTGCGTTTTCAGCCAGCTCAGCAGCATGCTCTTTAAGTGTAATCGGCTTGCCGTCCTTCTCACCGATGGTGCAGAAGAGACCATCTGCTGCCGTCGGTATGGCTCCTTCCATAACGAGCACATAACCTTTCTGCAGTTCCTTCTTTGTCTCATTGAGGATCTCTATCACTGCCTCACCGGAGCCTGCCATAAGCGTCATATGGAATCGCAAGCTTATGTGCTTCCCCGGGACGAGCTCTTCAAGTAGCAGATTAGCAATTGAGGGATAAATCGCGTTGAGCACGGATATGCTACAACCGGTGCACGTTGCTCCTTGAAGCCAAACAACGGATATCTCTCCATCCTCTCTCACCACCAACACCTCCTACTCGGCTACAGCAAGTCTACACAAAACCACGCGCTTGCGCAAGCCCTTCAGAACAGCCCTATTACTCTCCCTGTCTCTGGGTCAATGTCTACATCAACGAACGCAGGTCTTGATGGCAACCCCGGCATCGTTTGCATCTCGCCAGCAATCGGATAAAGGAATCCAGCCCCAACTGATGCCCTTATATCACGCACTGGGAATATGTAACCACTTGGGACATTCTTCCAATTCGGATCATGCGATATTGAAAGGTGTGTCTTAGCCATGTTGATTGGGAATCTATCCCAACCAAACTTTGAGTATAGCTCAATCTTGCGCATCGCAAGCGATGAGAACTCAACATCATCAGCGTTGTAAATCTCCCTTGCTAATATGCGTATTTTCTCCTCAATTGAAAGCTCATCTGGATATAGGAAGCGCATCTGAGCTGGCTTCTCGTCAAGCACCCTTATAACCTCTTTAGCAAGGTCAATTGCGCCCTCTCCACCTTTAGCCCAAGACTCAGAAACCGCAAACCCATCTGCGCCAGCCTCTTCAGCTTTTCTCCTTACAACTTCAATTTCACTCTCATGGTCAGTTGTGAACCTGTTGAGTGCGACCACCGAAGGTATGCCGAGCTTCTTAGCTATCCCGATGTGCCATGCGAGGTTCTCACAACCTCGCTCAACAGCCTCTGGATCTTCGCGCTCAATAAATTCCTTAACTGACTCAACCGATTGCCCCGGACGGAATTCAAAGGCACCCCCATGAAGCTTAAGTGCTCTTATGGATGCCACTATAACAGCGCAGTCAACCTTAAGCCCACCAAGACGGCATTTGACATTGACAAGCTTCTCAAAACCACAGTCAGCACCAAAGCCGCTTTCAGTGACGACATAGTCGGCGAGTTTAAGCGCAACCATGTCAGCTATAACCGAATTGTTTCCGAAAGCCACATTGGCAAACGGGAAGCCATGAACAAAAACGGGGTGATGTTCAAGCGATTGACATAGGTTTGGTTTAATTGAATCCTTCATGAGTGCAGCCATTGCACCAGCCACTTTCAAGTCCTCCGCAGTTACTGGCTTGCCATCGTATGTGAAGCCAACCACTATCCTTCCCAACCTCTCCCTCAAGTCCTTCAAGCTCTTCGCCAGCGCATGTATTGCTGCGGTCTCGGTGGCAACAGTTATGTCATAGCCAGTTTGCCTTGGGTATCCATTCGCTCTGCCTCCTAAGCCTATGACAATGTTCCTCAAAGCTCTATCGTTGATATCAACGCACCTTGTCCATGTGACTTCAAGCGGATCAATGCCGAGCTTGTTGCCATGAAGTATGTGCGCATCAATTGCAGCAGCGCATAAGTTGTGGGCTGCCTCAACAGCTGGTATGTCACCTGTGAACATCAGGTTGATTTCAACCATTGGCACAACTTGAGCGTATCCACCACCAGTTGCCCCTCCCTTTATGCCGAATGTTGGTCCTTTAGATGGTTCGCGCATCGTATTGCAGACCCTCTTTCCGAGACGGTGAAGCGCCATACCAAGCCCTAAAGCTGTTACAGTCTTGCCCTCACCAAGTGGCGTTGGAGTTATAGCAGTGACGGTGATAAGCTTTCCATTTGGTTTATCGGCAAGCCTCTCAAGCACAGAGAGGTTTACCTTTGCAATGTATTTACCATATGGCTCTATCTCATCATCTTCTAAGCCAAGTTGGCGTGCTATCTCAATGATTGGCTTTAGCTCAGCGCGATACGCGATCTCAATGTCAGACAGCATCGCTCAAATCACCTCCAGTAGTGGCTCTTTCTTTAAGCTGTTTTGGGGTAGCCTCTTGGTGGCTGTTAGCAACATCTTTGCCGAAAGCTATTAAGCCTTACTTTGGGGTCGTGCTTAGAGTTTGCAAATTTTACCAAGCCATCAGCAGGCGCTATATTTTCATTAGCTTGCGGTGTCCCTTGGAAATACTCAGCAGGGGGTGAGAGGATGTTCAAGCTCTCCTTCATAAGTGACGAAGCATCACAGGATTTCGCAGTAGCTGTGCAGATAGCGAAGGAATTCAATCTTGATGGGCTTGAGCTTCGCTCTGTGTGGGAGAAGGCACCACATGAGCTTTCCGATGACGAGGTTAAGCTGATAGCCAACATGTTAAAAGATGCTTCGCTTCAATGTCCTTGTATTGCATCACCGTTCTTCAAATGTGACTTCGGAGACGAAGAACAGTATAGACAGCACATCCAGATACTAAGGCGGTGCATACAGGTGGCACATGAACTTGGAACCAACTTGGTTAGAGTTTTTACATTCTGGCGTAAGGAGGGGCAGCAACCATCTTGGGAGGCAATTGCGGACATGTTTAGCGAGCCAATACGCATTGCTGAAGCAGAGGGCATAATCTTAGGTATTGAAAATGAGCCATCAACGAATGCGACAAACGCCGCAAAGGTTGCAGAGCTTCTCTCAATCATTAACCATCCAAATGTGAAAGCTGTTTGGGACCCGGGCAATGATGTCTTTGATCCCGAGAGGGAAGTGCCATACCCAGATGGCTACGAGCGCATAAAAGAATTCGTAGTCCATGTGCACCTTAAAGACGGTGTATGGATTGCCGATGAAGGCAGGTTTGAAGCAGTGCCCATCGGTGAAGGCGAGGTTGATTACGTTGGGCAGCTGAGGGCGTTAAAGCAAGATAACTATAGTGGTTGGCTATCTCTTGAAACACATTATCGCCCGAAGGTGGCGTTGCCCGAAGACATCGTCCAGATGCCAAAGGGAAGCCAATTTTCGTTCATGGGTGATGTGGCTACAAGGGAATGCCTGCAAAACCTTTTCAGGCTACTCTCAGAGGTGGGGATGTGATGGAACAGAAAAACATCATACCGATAATTGACTGCAACACTGTTGTAGGGTTCTGGCCGAGGAGGAAGGTTGATTCGTCGCTTCAAGCCCTCCTCAAAACGATGGAAAGATACGGTGTCGTTAGAGCACTTTGTGTTTCAACGAACGCAATCTTCTACGACTATAGGCGTGGGAATGACGAAACGATATTGATGGCTCGTCAAAGCAACAATCGCCTTTTGCCAGTGATAACCGTTGACCCGAGAGAATACATCGGTTGCTTCAAAGAGATAGAGCTAAGGGCAAGACAAGGGTTAAGGCTGTTTCGCTTCTTCCCAGACATTCAAGGTTGGCCAATAAGGTTCGCACCATTTAGGGATATAGTGCAGATGCTTAACGAACTCAGACTTCCATGGATGGTATCAGCTCACGCTATAGGGGTTGCAACCGAGATCGCTGAGTTGGTCAAGGACTTTTCAACCCCAGTCATACTGACATCAATCAATTACAACAACTTAAGCGAAGTTATCTCTGTCATGAAGCATGTCTTGCACATCCATGTTGAGACGCACAAGCTATTTTCTCCAAGTGCCTACGAGTTGCTCAAAGAGCACATCGGAGTTGAGCGTATAGTATTTGGCTCGTTTGCTCCAATCCAATACTTTGCAAGTTCATATATGCCCTTGATGCGTTCATCCTTGTCGGATGAGGAGAAACAAAAAATACTGTGTGAGAACATAAGGACGGTCTTGATGACGAAGGTTCAGCAAGTTGAAGTGGTCGGTGAGGGTGCAGGCTAAGGTAAACCCGATGCAAGAGCTTTCTTAGTCTCAGGTGGTGGGGCGAATGAGCATCATTGATGTGCATGCTCACCTTGGTCGTTTCCCATTCCCACTGCCCGATGGGACAACGCAATTGCTCAAAGAATTTTGCACACAGCATGGGATTGAGAAGGTGATGGTATCTTCGGTTGAAGCGATAACCTGCAACATGGTTAGTGGAAACGAAAAGTTAGCCCGCGAAATAGAGGGTGACGATGTTTTCCTCGGCTATGTGACCATCAACCCAAACTACTTTGATGAATCTGTCGCTGAGATGCGCAAATACCTATACCTCAAAAACTTTGTTGGTGCAAAGCTTCACCCTTCATATTCAGCACAACCGATCTCGAGCGAGCTCACCTACGAATTAATCAAGGCATATAGGCGTTATGATAAGCCTTTGCTTGTGCATACATACAGCGCAGCTGATGCTATGGCGCTCGTTAATCTGACAAAGCAGTTCCCAGAGCTCGTCGTGATAATGGCGCACATGGGAGGTCCGCAGTGGGAAGACGCTATAAGGATCGCTGAGAAGCATCCAAGGGTATTTGTTGAACCGTGTTCTTCCTACCCCGATAAGAACAAGTTGCGTTTTGCGATTGATAGACTTGGACCAAGGCGCGTCCTCTTTGGGAGTGATATGCCATTGTTGCATCCTTCAGTGACGCTCGGCATGATCATGGAAGCTGACCTCACCGACTCACAGCGTGAAGCCATATTATACCGAAACGCGAAGCATCTATTCGGTCTTTAAACAAGTGCATCCCATAGCGCCATTGAAAGGAGGTGATGGGGGCGAAGACAATCATTGATTTGATGAGGTGAGCAAGCACATGAGAAGGAAAACAAAATGGGTGGTAGGTTTCACCTTGATAGAGCTTCTTGTCGTGATAACGGTAATAGGGATACTCGCAGCGTTACTCTTTCCAGTCTTTGCGAGGGCTCGTGAGAAAGCAAGAACCTCGGGTTGCAAAGCAAACTTGAAACAGATCGGTGTTGCCCTTCATATGTATCGTGATGACTATGACGGTGTGACGCCAAGAACGCTAACTGGCTCACTCTCGTGGCACTGGCAGCTTGAACCATATTTGAAAAGCCCTGAAATCTTTACATGCCCATCCAGACCACAATGGTATATCAATCCGAAAGCAAAGCACTGGTGGGCTGGTGGATATTCATGGAACCGAGAAGTGAGCGAACTGCATGATAGTGCTTTTGAAGATCCCTCTGGAACAATCGTTGTTGTTGATTCGTGGACGGCAAATAATTACGCTATCGGAGTTGACTACAACGAATTTGACAAAAGAAGGAATGACCCCGACCTGCGACGCCACAACGATGGTTTGAATGCCCTTTACTACGATGGGCATGTGAAGTGGCGCCAGACGGATTCAATAAAGCGTAACGAGTTCACAGCTGCCAACGATTGAGCCTTTGAAAGAAACTTGAAGCAAAGATATTCTACTGCTTTGATAGACATTGCAATTGGGCGTGTTATACTGAAAATGGCATGCAATGCCTTGGAGGAGAGAGTTTGTGCATGGGCATTTTAAGGTGAACGAATTAGCCAATTCAGCTGGCAGCTCACAGCCGTTAGGTCTTTGCAAAAGGCAACTAACACTTTGAAGAAGGTGAGAGAATGTGGTAAACGCAGAATGGAAGTCAAAGGAAGCCCAGGCACTGAGCAGTTGCGTGAACAATATAGCTGAGATAATTCCGACATTACCACCACCATTGAACATGGTGGGTAATACGCCTTTGATACGGTTACATACCCTTGAGAAGCTCATAGGGTGTGGAAGAGTTGAGATATACGGCAAGGCTGAATGGTTCAACCCGGGAGGGTCGGTGAAAGACCGCCCAGCGTTGTGGATGATACTTGATGCAATACTCAAAGGTGAGCTTACGCCCGATAAGACAATACTTGAAGCTACATCTGGCAACACCGGGATAGCATACGCGCTTATTGGGGCAGTGCTCGGGTATAAGGTAAAGCTGATTATGCCAGCAAATGTAAGTGAGGAACGCAAACGCATATTGGCTGCATATGGTGCCGAGGTAGTTTATACTGACCCTTCGGAAATGATTGATGGTGCAATTGAACACGCCCACAAGCTGTATGAGCAGGAGAAGGAGAAGTATTTTATGCCAGACCAGTATAACAACCCAGCCAATCCTCTTTCCCATTATCAAACAACCGGACCTGAAATCATCAGGGACACAAACGGGCGCATAACGCATTTCATTGCTGGTTTGGGGACTTCTGGAACAATGATGGGTGCTGGGAAAAGGCTTAAGGAGTTTAATCCCGAGATACAGCTCATAGCAGTCCAACCAGATTCGCCTTTGCATGGCATTGAAGGGCTTAAGCATATGGCTTCTGCAATAGTGCCGAGGATATACGAACCTGACTCCGTGGACGAACAAATATTCGTTCGCACAGAAGATGCATACGATATGATGCGCTTGATGGCTCGCTGTGGATTACTCGTAGGTAAGTCATCTGGCGCTGCCTTGGTTGCAGCAGTTGAGGTTGCTCAAAGGCTTAAGCACAATGATGCGGTCATTGTTGTAATGCTCCCAGACAGTGGTGTTCGCTACCTTAGCACATGCATTTTTGAATGCCCTTATGAGGGATATGTTTGCCTCAAGATGGTGCGTTCGCTCGCTCAACGCATAGGTGTAAAATTCGCCGATGGCGAAGCTCAGGAAATACCTATCTCGTCAAAAGAATGCAAATAAGCTGTGAGGGCAAGCTTGATTTATCGCAGTGTCTGTTCACACAGTTTGTCAAACAGCAATTGCGCTCATAGTTTAAATCTTCTCATGACGGGGTGAAACTCATGATTGAGTTTGTTAAGCCAAAAGAGTTGAGGGCTCAAAAGCAGGTTCTTCTCATCTTCATAGGCGGCTTCTTAGGTGCAGGCAAAACAACGGCTTTAGGCGCAATTGCCCGCCGCTTGATGCAGCAAGGCTTGACAGTCGGTTTGGTCACCAACGACCAAGCAGCCAATTTGGTGGACACTGCCATCGTCAAGGAATTGGGCATCCCTGTAGCTGAAGTTGCAGATGGTTGCTTCTGTTGTCGGTTCAGCGATTTGGTGGACGCAACGGAACAAATTTTGGCAAAAAATCCAGATATCCTTTTGGGTGAACCTGTGGGAAGTTGCACCGATTTTGCAGCAACCATCATCAACCCACTCAAACTCTTCTACGGCGACATTTTCCGAATCGCCCCCTTCTCCGTTCTCGTTGACCCATTGAGGGTTCGGGAGTTGGTGCTCAAGGAGACGCCCAGCAGATTCCCGGAGGGAGTCGCTTACATCTTCAAAAAGCAACTTGAGGAAGCCGACATCATCGTTCTCAACAAGGTTGATACCCTCACAACCGATGAAGCCGAAAAGATGGTGAATTCCCTAAAAGAGTTGCAGCCCAACAAACCTGTTTTGAAAGTCTCGGCTCTTTATGGCGATGGTGTAGACGAGTGGCTACAGATACTGATGAGTGATGCACCTTCAGGTTCACACATTTTGCATGATATTGACTACGACACCTATGCGAAGGGCGAAGCTGTCTTGGGATGGCTTAACGCAACGGTTCGGCTCATCGGCTCGCCAGCTTTCAATGCCCGTCAATTCGCTGAAGTTTTGATGAGGGAGTTGCAAACAGCCATCAATGTTCAAAACGCTGAAGTTGCTCACCTTAAGTTTCTGTTGACCAGTGGGACTCAGAGTTTGCGGGCACATCTCACGAAAGCTGGTGCCGAACCGAATTTCATTGGCGAATTGGGTGAAGTCAACGAAGCAACTTTGGTGCTCAACGCTCGCGTGGCGGTAGCGCCCGATGTTTTAGGGGGGCTCGCATCGCAAGCAGTTCTTAAAGCATCAAAGTCCGTCAACGCCGAAGTGGAAATATTGAGCTTTCAATCCTTCAGTCCACCTTATCCACGCCCACCATATCGGCTGAGCAAGCCTCTCAAGGTTGATTGATCTGGGTGGCTACAGGCATACGGGACAATCTCAGCTGTTGAAAGGACAAGCCTTGTCACTTAAAAGCACCGCAAACGAAGCTAACGCGAAATGGCGGTGTGCATGAAAACTTAAAGGGGGGATGAACGATGTGGTGGTTTGTTGTGGTTGCGTTGAGCGGTGTAGTTGCTTTCAGCGACTTTGTTGTTGCTCAAAGTGGTTCTGCCTCTGTTGAAGCACTCCAAGCCGAGATCGCTCGGCTCAAGGAGCAATTGGCAAAGTTGGAAGAGCAATTGGCTGAGCTGGAGAAGCAACAGAAGGCTACAGAAAAGCTCACACAGCGCTTTGAACCTATCACCATTCATGGCTATATCCAAATGCGCTACGAACGAGACACTTCCCAGCCGACTGATGCGAGCGACTTGACCAAAGGTAGGGCTAAAGAAAACTTCCGTTTGCGTCGTGTCCGCTTTGATGTTCGTGGGACACCATTGAAAGGTGTGCTTTATCGGTTGCAAGTTGACGCTGCTGAAACCGGTGTGGCTCTTCGTGACGCTTACCTTGAGTTGAGGTCTGGAGACGGCTTCTTCACCTTCGGTCACTTCAAAGTCCCATTGCTTGAGGAAGTTTTGGAGTCTTCGTCAGTGCGCTGGACTCCTGAGCGAGCAAGGGTTGCAACGGCATTGTTCCCCGGCGAACGAGATAGAGGCGTCACTTACACGCTACGCAAGAAAGGGCTTCAGGAAGTCACTTTGGGATTGTTCAGCGGAACAAGAAGCAAAGAAACCCAAGACAGCTTGACTTCACGCAAGAGCTGGCTTGTTAGAATCGTTCAGCCATTGGACAAGGAAGGCAAGTTGGGGCGAATCTGGGTTGGTCGGATGGATGGAGTTGGGCGCAAAGATTTTGGAGCACCTCTCGGCATTGCCAACTATGACCGAGAGCGAACTGCTATCGGTCTGCTATTAACGCCCATTAATGGCTTGACCTTGCGTGCCGAATGGGTTAGCGGGAAAGACGCGGGCACTGCCACAAAACCGACCGTCAAAGTTCGTGGCTGGTATGCATTGGTGGGCTACAAGTTGCCCAACCAACCTATCACCATCTATGCCAAGCATGACCAATATGACCCAGACAGAGATAGCCCGCATAATACCTTCCGACGAAACGCGTTTGGCATCCAATATGACATGAACAGGTTCACAAGGTTAAACTTGACCTTTGAGGATGAAGATAGACCGAGTGCCACTCGTTGGACATTTCAAACGCAGGTGCGCTACTAAAGGACGAGAACATGTAGGGCGTCCTATCTTTAAATGCTTTGGGACAAAAGGTTATGCGTGCATGTATGGCTATTGATTTGGGCACATCCTCATGTAAGGTAGCAATTGTTGATGAGCACCTGAACATACGGGCACTTGCATCGTCTCATTTTGAAACGCACTATCCAAAGCCACTTTTTGCGGAACAGGATCCGAGCGAATGGTGGAGAGCAGTTTGTGACGCTACAAAGGACGCTTTAGCCTCGGCTGGCGATGTGAAGATTGAAGTGATTTCGCTCTCCTCACAGCGTGAGGGGCTTGTCTTGCTTGACGAAAATTTTGAGCCACTGCGCAGGGCTATCGTATGGGTTGACAGGCGTGCCAACTTTGAGCTATGCGAACTGCTTAACGAATTTGGTGTTGATTGGCTCTCACAGGTAGTTGGCGTTATACCCTCGGCAGGCTTCACTGCACCACTGCTGTGCTGGGTGAGAAGGCATGAACCAGAGGTGTTTCAAAAAGCCAAGTTCATAACTCAACCTAAAGGCTTCCTCATAGCTCGTATGACTGATAGTTTCGCCATTGACATAACGCTTGCACCACGCTTTTCTCTATTTGACATGCGCACGATGAAATACAGCGATGAGCTTCTCAGCTGGGTTGGCGTGAGCGAACAGCAGTTGCCAAAAGTTGTTAAGCCAAATGAAGTCGTTGGCTTTTTGAGCAGAGAGGCAGCATCTCAACTTGGCTTGGCTGATGGCATTCCTGTAGTTGCTGGCATGGGTGATAGACAATGTGAGGTGCTTGGGCTGGCACTTGAACCGATGGTTGAGGTGATGGTTGCAAGTGGAACCGCAGCAAACATATCTGTGCTTGTGGACACTGATGTAGATTCCCTTGGGCTTGATGCACGAGTTGCAAGAGGACCTAACATTGGCAACTTAAAGCAACTTGAGCTTGGCATATGGGCGTGCGGTGCAGCTCTAAACTGGCTTGCGCGTGAGTTGCTTGGCATACAAGTTGCACATGAAAGAGCATCAGATGTCATTGAGGGAGAGCTCGGGAAAAGCACTAACGCAAGTTCGCTCATCGTTCTCCCATTCTTCGCTGGCGCTGGTGCACCGCATTGGGACCATGATGTGCTTGCGTGTATCATTGGGCTGACATTGGGGCACAGCAAAAGTGACATCGTAAGGGCAACGCTTGAAGCACTTGCAGTTGAGGTGGCTGAGAATGTTGAACTTTATCGTCGTGCCATAGGAACGCTAAAACGCGTTGTGCACTGTGGTGGGCTGGCACAGATGCGCTCATTCAATCAAGCCATTGCAGACGCAACTGAGATGGAAGTCCAGCTACCGACATCGCATGATGCAGCAGTTCTTGGGGCAGCTTGCATCGGTTTATCAATGCTAACTGGCGAGGACGAATTTCGCGTAGCGACAAAGCTAAACCCGCGAAGAGAAGCTGTCACTTGCAACGATGAAGGTGTTAAGCAGATGAGGCTTCGTGCCCAATTGCAAAGAAATGCTTATAGCGCTATAGCTTCGCTTATGCGTGAGGCACATCGCATCCTTTTAGAGTGGCAAAGCAAGGATGCTTGATCGTTTCCCTTTTCATGCCTCTACTGTTTCAGTGCCTGAAGTGTCTTGTGCCTGTGAAGACCATCGCAATTCCATAGCTGTTGCACAATGCTATGACATCTTCATCACGCTTTGAGCCACCCGGTTGGATTATTGCCCTTACACCCGCTTTTGCTGCTATCTCAGGACCATCGGTGTGTGGGAAGAATGCTTCTGAAGCGAGCACAGCTCCTTTCGCTCTTTCGCCGGCGCTCTCAACAGCAAGCTTAACAGAAATTGCTCTGTTCATTTGCCCCGCACCAATTCCTACCGTGACACCGTCTTTTGCGAGCACAATTGCGTTTGACTTAACATGCTTTACTACTTTCCATGCGAACTCCAAATCACGCCACTCAGAATCACTTGGCGATGTTTCTGTTACGACATTCCATTGTGACCTATCTTCGGCAAGCGCATCAACCGATTGTATGAGGAGACCACCAGTTACCGACTTGAATGCAAAGCTATCAGCAAGTGCT
Source organism: Candidatus Thermosaccharophagus gerlachensis (assembly GCA_041538025.1). Taxonomy (GTDB): domain Bacteria; phylum Armatimonadota; class Fervidibacteria; order Fervidibacterales; family Thermosaccharophagaceae; genus Thermosaccharophagus; species Thermosaccharophagus gerlachensis. The sequence continues at coordinate 39,055 of JBGOEV010000005.1, forward strand.
TCTGGTGGCTCAATTGTTCCCTCAAGCAACAGAAGACGCACCGATTGCCCCCATCCGCTTCTGCTCGTGATAAGCTCATATGCAGTCTCTTCGTATCCGGGAGCAATTATCGCCTCGTAGAAGCTACCCTTGACGATGACTTCTTTTGCTGTGTCCTCGTCAACGATGCGGTTAAATGCAATGATGCCACCGAAGCGGGCTTCCTTGTCTGCGTCCCTTGCTTTGATGAAAGCCTCAGCAAGCGTTTCACCAATTGCACATCCACATGGGTTTGTGTGCTTGATTATCGCAGCTGCTGGCTCTTTGAACTCGCGCACAAGCTCAAGTGCTGCATCTAAGTCAGCGATGTTATTGTAGGACAAAGGTATGCCATGCAACTGGCGTGCTGTTGAGATGCAAGGGTGCTTGAAGTTCGGCAGAACATAAAATGCAGCCTGCTGATGTGGATTCTCACCATAGCGAAGTTTCGAGGCAAGTTTGCATGAGATTGTGAATACCTCAGGAAATGGCTCACCGATTAGATTGCGAAAATAATTGGCTATGCATGCATCGTATGCAGCAGTGTGCCTAAAAGCTTTTGCAGCGAGCTCCATGCGCAACCTCAGCGTAGTCATACAGTTGTTTGAACGCAGTTCTGAGAGCACCCTACCGTAATCCTCTGGGTCAACGATTACGGTCACGCTTTCATAATTCTTCGCTGCAGCCCTTATGAGTGAGGGTCCGCCAATGTCAATCTGTTCTATTGCCTCTTCAAGGGTCACATCAGGACAAGAAATTGTCTCCTCAAAAGGGTATAAGTTGACTGCCACAAGGTCAATGAAACCTATGCCGTGCTCGTTCAGTTGGCGCACATGTTCCTCTTTGCTTCTGATTGCGAGTATGCCACCGTGTATTTTGGGGTGGAGCGTTTTCACGCGCCCATCAAGCATTTCTGGGAAGCCAGTCACATCAGCAACATCGGTGACTTGTATTCCAGCTTCTCTTAATGTCCTTGCCGTCCCGCCAGTTGATATGATTTCAATTCCAAGCTCGCTCAAGCCCTTAGCGAACTCAACGATGCCCCTTTTGTCCGAAACGCTTATCAATGCCCTCTCAACCTTCTTTTCCATCTTTGCATCCCTCCAAGGGTTTTGGTATGAGGGGGTGTTTAAAGGTGTAGCAACTTATTTGCCCTTTATGCGAGTGCCAAACCGAGGATGAACAACAAAAGTGATGCAACGGTAAAAAGCGCCGTCACAATAAGAGCCTTCGGTTTCACTCTCCCTTCAGCATCAAATGCAAAAATGATACATGCCACCTGTGATGCTACATAACCAAAGAAACCAACCAAGGTTGCAGCCACCCAGATGGGGTTAAGCGATTTAAGTGGCATGTTGCTTCACTCGCCCAAAATCTTTTTCAGCCTTTCCTCTATTTTGTGTTCGCCCACCAAGCCCACGATCCTATCAATAACTTGTCCGTCCTTGAAGAAGATAAGTGTTGGTATGGTCATGATTGAGTAGCGGATTGCTAACCCCTGGTTCTCATCCACATTCACTTTTGCTACTTTGACCTTCCCTTGGTAGCGTTCTGCTACGCGCTCAATTACAGGTGCCATTGCACGGCAAGGTCCACACCATGGCGCCCAAAAGTCAACCATTGAAGGTATCTCGCTACCCAATATTTCGGAATCAAAGTTAGACTCAGTTACTTCAATCACTGCCATTTCGCTCACCCCCTCACTAAGTTTAGTTCCTACCGTTTGCGTAAACATATCGTAGCAACGAAACTTCAAGTGTTAGTTGCACATTGGCATTGAGCATTAACGCTCGTCTTGCCTTCATGAGTGCCTCCGTGAGCCTTATAAGGCATCGTGGTTCATAATGCACAATATGCTGTTTTGGAGCCTCTTCAGCAAAGTGCGTCATCGTATGTTCGGCTTGCATGCCACACAGTATCGCTAAATTGTCTCTTATGCATCCAAGCAAAGTATCAATCCCTCTCAAAGCATGCTTCCTTTCGGGTTCGGCTGCATCTGCCGAGCTTGATGGCAGTATTTTGCTAAGCGATGCTCCAAGTGCTATGATTCGTTCCGAAAGCTTTATCACTTCAACAGGTTCCGCCACGATTATATGCTCCAACAACTTCTTTGCCTCGTTGATTGTATCTTTTATGCTTTCGCTTTTTGCGAATGCGAACGCTAATCCCGGTCGTCCCTTTGAGAGTTTTGCACACAGTGTTGCTGCATAGCTCTCCATCCCAAAACGGTTTACAAGTGCCTCGGTTATCTTGTGCGCTGGCACAAGTCCGAAGCGCACAACTTGACAGCGTGAAATAACCGTCCTCGGTAAAGCCATTTGGTTTGTGGTAATAAGTATGATGACAACATTGTGCGCTGGCTCCTCAAGCGTCTTCAAGATGCAGTTTGCAGCTTCCTCAGTTGCGAGTTCCGCATCGTCAATGATGTAGACCTTGAACCGGGAGTGCCTCGCCGAAAGCATCGCGTCGGAGCGCATCCGCCTCATGTTGTCCACGCGGATTGATAAAGCCCTTACTTCTTCGTGCTCATCTTGGTGAGCCGTTGGCGTGATGACTTGAACATCCAAGGAAGTGCCGCTATCAATGTGTTTGCAACTCTGACAAATGTCGCATGAATCAACCCCTTCACCGTCTGCCACTTGGTTTAAGCAGTTCAAAGCTTTTGCGAACTGAACAGCGGTTGTGCGTTTGCCAACGTGTGCTGGTCCACAAAACGCATATGCATGTGCCACCTTACCTTTAGCGCAAGCCATTTTCAATAGCCTTATGGCTCCTTCGTTACCTACGATGTCTTTCAGCGCCACAGCACATTCACCATCCTACGTTCTCCCTCTTTTGAAGCATGTGAGAAAGCCTTTTCCACACCATCGCTGCTATATCCTCAGCTGGCAAACTCGCGTCCAAAACGATAACCCTTTCCGGTTCATTCCTCGCGATCTCAAGATACCCTTCCCTGACTTTCTCATGGAAGCTTATTGGGCGCTGCTCAATCCTGTCAAGCGAGCACTTCAACCCTTTTAATCGGTGCAAACCTATAGCTGGCTCTATGTCAAGCAAAAATGTAACATGCGGTTTAAGTGATTGTGTCGCAAAATCGTTTAGCATGTTAATCAGCTCAAGCGGTAACCCGAGCCCATAATGCTGATATGCTAAAGTTGAATCACAAAACCTTTCACATATGACGAGCTTACCATCCCTTAGCGCTGGCAATATCACTTCCTCCACATGTTGTGCTCTATCAGCGATGAAGAGCAGAAGCTCGCACAACTTGTTCATCTGCGTTTGCTGTGAAAGTAGCATCTCTCTTATTTGCTCACCAAGTTTTGTCCCACCAGGCTCCTTTGTCAAGATGAAGCTATAGCCGTTTTTCTCAAGTCTCTCTGCGAGCAGTCTAACTTGAGTTGATTTACCGCTTCCTTCAATCCCTTCAAATGTGATGAAGAGGCAGTTCGGCTTTGTATTGTTTTTGCACCTCATATGGTTTCAACCCCTTTAGCGCGATTGCAAACTCGCAAATTCAAATTTAATTCACATGGCATGTTGTTTCCCATGGCGAGTGCAGTAGCAATTGATGGCATACAAGGATATTATGTTGGATTAGCGCTAAATTGCAAGTTGACGATTTCTGTTTACGGGGGTAGGTTCGCTATGGAGGTTGAGCTCATTGAACCGTTTGAGGGACCAAGGACTCCAAAGCTTGAAGAGACAGAGAGCGTCATCAATGTGCTTCACAGTGTCTTCTTTGAGCCACACGGTGCACCGCGTTACGAAAACGGTGCATCCAGATGGCCGATGGCGCTTCGTCCCGGCGCTATGGACGAAACATTCGCCATGTTCTGTAACGGACGAGCAGTTTCAGTCATACAACGCCTTGAGCGTGACTTCATCGTTTACGGATGCAAACTGCGCATCGGTTATGTTGGCAGTGTAAGCACTTTACCGGAATTCCGCAACAGAGGTCTTGCAAGCACAATACTTGCAGCCACTATGCATCGTTTCGCAGAAAACGGTGTTAACTTCGTATGCATCTCTGGTGACAGACCAATGTATCGCAGAGTTGGTGCAAGACCAACAGGTGGTGTGCTCAGGTTCAGGGCGACTGCTGAGGAGCTTAAAAGGATTATCACTGATGCTCCAAAGGTATCGCTCCGTAGAGCTTCAACAGAAGATGCATACTTGCTTGCGCACCTTTATGAAGGCGAGGCGCTAAGGTTCATTCGCCCCGTTTCCGATTATGAAGTCGTGCTCAAGTATGAGCACTGCGCTGGGCAGAGATGTGAGTTCCAAATCGTTGAAGAGGCTAATGCTCAAGTTGGCTACTTGCTCCTTACAAGCTTGCAGGAGCGCGATGGCAGGAAATGGGTAAGGGTATTTGAATTTTGTGGTGAAAGGGTATACATCATGGGCGCATTGCGAGAGCTCGCATCAGCTCTTCCAAGCGATGTTGAAGTGTGGATTGATGTAGGGTGCACGGATGCGCTTAGAAGGCTTCTTGAGTTAAAAGGGATCAAATGGACCGAGGTGAGGCGCCCTGGCACTTACGCTGTTGTTGATTTCGTCTCAACGATGCGCAAGTTGATGCCATACTTTGAGAGTCATCTACCGATAAGTTTCGTTAGGAGCCTTGAGCTAAACGCCGGCAGGGAAAGGTTCGTTGCATACGGCGAAGGTGGATGGCTTCAAGTAACAGGCGAGACGAACCTCGTATGGATGATGCTTGGGACACCACCAGATGAAACCATAAGTGGAGTGCATGCTTACGGATTGGGCGAAAAGATGTTGAAGGAGTGCTTCCCATTGCCTCTGCCACCTGTTGAAATGAACATGATTTAAGCGAATAAATGTTGTGTTAAGGAAGCTTGGAAGCAGCAATGATCGTGGCTAAAGCCCTTCGCAAAAATGGGTATGGCAAATCGGATGCAAGCTGACCAGACTTTTAGAGCATGCTTGGTGGGTAAGGCATTCTAACAGAGGCAAAAGCGTTTGTTAAGCTTTACCATGGTATCCCACATAGGGCTATGCTTTGAAATTTAGCTACCACAAGTGGTATGATGACTATGGCACATGAAAAAATGATTGGTGGTCAACGATGGTATGGAAAGCGCTTTGCAAAGCAAGAATAAGCGATGGGCAAGCTCTCCTTGAGCTTGCTGTTGGCGTAGTAATGCTCGTTTTGGTTGTAAGTGGCATTCTCTTTTTCGGACAATTGTTTAGCTACTTGCACATCATTAACACAGCAGCAAGGGAGGGCGCACGAAACGCTGCTTTATGTAAATCTGACGCTGAAGTTAGGAACATAGTTTATCAACGCCTTTCATCGTTGCCGAACTATGAGAAGGCAAGGGTGATAATTGAGCCACCTGAGGGCAATCGTGTTCGTGGTGCGCCTGTGACTGTGACAGTCATCTATGATGCAAAGCTGTTACCTGGGTTGCCTCGTATAGTTTCCAGTGAGCGTCCAATCGTTGCAAGGGCAACATTCAGATGGCTATGCGGGATGTGACTTATAAACTCGTTATGCACACGCACTGGCGATGCAAACCAACTTGTGTCAAACTTTTGATTGCAGTATGACTGTAGGCAAGACCAAATCTGGGTGGAGGTGAGGAGAATGGCGCAGGAGCCCGAGGTTACTCCAACAGGTGAACAGCCTCAAACTGAAGTGAGTGCGGTAACACCACAGCGTGGTGGGGCAACTTTTCTTTGGGGTTTTGTTTTGGGGTTAATAATTGGCGGTGCAGCTATGACAGCTGTGCTTGTGCGCCAATGGTATATACCACTGCAAAGTGTAAAGGAAGAGAATGCCTCATTGCAAGACCAACTTGCACGCCTTCAAGAAACTGTTACGAAGGCAAACGAGATACGTAGGAAGGCTGAAGCAGCAGCAGAACAACTTGCAACCGCTTTTAGACAGCTTCAAGATGCTTTGAGCAAGCTCGGAATACAACTTCCAGAGGTTACCAGCGAGGCGCAGAAGCCCGCGCAACCTGAAGAGGGGAGACAACCGACGGAGCAACCACCACAACCACCAGAGCAGCCACAACAACCACCACAGCAGCCAACAGAGCAGCCACAACAACCTCCAACACCACAACAGTGATAGCCGTAGCATAGCTAAACATGGCTAAGCATTGGCATGATGCTTAGAAGGCATGGCTAATGTTGGTGGAATTGTTGCGCATTGAATCGGCTAAGACCAAAAAAGTAATAGCAGCGTGCGTGAGTATAGTTGTGATAGGGTGGCTAATGAGTATAGGTCTACGTTCGCAAAGCAAAATAGCAGTTAAGGAGCAGAAGCCAGAGGATGTTGTTTTGGCTATGTTCAACGCAATGGAGCGCGGTGATGTAAGGACTTATTTGTCCCTCCTTGACGGCAAGGCAAAAGAGAGAGTGATGCTCTTTCTCCGTGAGGTTGGGTGGAAGGAGTTTGGGAGGCAGCTCAGAAAGATGCACGAGGGGATAAAGGGCATCGCAGTTTTACCAGATGAGCCACTTTCCGAGGATGAAGTGAAGCTTAAAGTTGAGCTCGTTTTTGAAGGCAAGAATGAAACGCAATTTGTTCGCCTCAAGAGGTATGGGAGAGGGTGGAAGGTTATAGAGTTTACTCAGCCTGAGCACCAACCTCAGTTAATACCTTACGGGACACCAGTGAAAGAGCTTTAGCCTCTACCTTTGAGGGGGTGTATTGGGATGAGTGTTGAGATAGGCGTTTTTGGTGGTTCTGGGTTCTACGAACTCGGTGAGGCTGTAGAGACATTGCGTATGAACACGCCATATGGTGCGCCAAGTGATTCCATTACGATAGTTGAGATAGCAGGCAAGAAAGTAGCGTTCTTGCCGAGGCACGGAAGAAACCATCAGTATCCACCTCACAAGATCCCATATAAGGCGAACTTGTGGGCTATGAAGGAATTAGGCGTTAAACGCATAATTGCACCGTGTGCTGTGGGTAGTTTGCAAAAGCACATTAAGCCGGGAGACATCGTTATTTGCGACCAATTCGTTGACCGCACAAGGCATCGTGATGACACATTTTACAACGGACCAATAACGACACACATTTCAACTGCTGACCCATATTGCCCACAGCTGAGGGAGCTCGCTATAGCTTGTGGGCGTGAGTTGGGCTTGCCGTTACATGAGCGAGGCACAGTCGTCGTAATAGAAGGTCCAAGGTTCTCAACAAAAGCCGAGAGCAAATGGTTTACAAGCCTTGGTTGGGAAGTCATCAACATGACACAATATCCAGAATGTGTGCTTGCAAGGGAGCTTGAAATATGCTATGTGAACATATCCCTTGTGACTGATTACGATACAGGGCTTGTAGTTGAGGGTGAAGTTGAACCAGTAAGTGCGGAGGAAGTTATGCGCGTCTTTTCGGAGAACATAGACAAAGCGCGTTCGCTCATCAGGTTGATGATTGAGCGGATGCCGAAGGAGCGCACATGCAAATGTGGTGAAGCGATTAAAGGAGCACAAGTCATCGTCTAACAAGTGGCAAATAAGGGGGTTAGCTTTATGGAGTATGTTGAAGGACTGAAAGAGGCGATAAGGACTATCCCCGATTTCCCGAAGCCCGGTGTCCTTTTCCGTGACATAACGCCTATATTGCAGAAGCCAGATCTTTTCCGCAGGGTTATAAAGGCGTTTGCAGACCGTTACAAGGATGCTTCAATTGATGTTGTAGCAGCAGTTGAGGCACGAGGCTTTATATTTGGTGCCCCACTCGCACTTGAGTTAAATGCGAGTTTCGTGCCCATGCGTAAAAAGGGAAAGCTACCTTACAAGACAATCTCAATCACTTACGAGCTTGAGTATGGTGAGGATTCAATTGAGATGCATGTTGATGCAGTGAGGGAAGGTCAGAGGGTGCTTGTCTTTGATGATGTGCTTGCAACTGGTGGGACTGCCCTTGCGATGGTCAAGCTTGTTGAGCAAGCTGGTGGCAATGTTGTTGAAGTTGCATTTGTTATAGAGCTTGTGGATTTGAAAGGACGAGAGAAGTTGGCGGGCTACAATGTGTTTTCGTTAGTGAAGCTTTAAGATGCATGGGGGTGTGAAAAGTGACTTTGTTTAGTGCAAGCGATATCTTGGACATGGCGATCGAGATGGAAAGGATTGGGTATAGGTTCTACGATGCTTTATCAAAACACGCTTCAGATGATGAAGCCTCGGCTATGTTTCGCTGGCTCGCAAACGAAGAGCTAAACCACGAAAAGGACTTCACCAAGTTGCGCGATAAAGTAACTTCACAAACTCTACCAGAGAGCTACCCAGGAGAGTGGCAAGCGTATGTTCAAGCGCTTATTGAATCTCGCACCATCCTCGGGGACGAGGATATAAAACGTTTAGCTGCGAGCGCGAACTTCGTTGAGGCACTTAAAGTGGGAATCGCACTTGAAAAGGACAGCATCCTTTTCTACGAAGCACTTAAAGCGTATGTTCCTGAGGTTGAGCGTAAGACGGTTGAAACGATAATTACGCAGGAACAAACCCATCTGAAAAGGCTCTCCGATATCCTCAAAGAGTTCACACGCTGAGGTTAGTCATTGAACGGTAACCGATAACCATGTTAAATGGGTAGCGTCATTTTTCAACCGCTATTTGTTCAGCTTCATCCTCTTCCTCAGCCCATGCCCAATACCAACCATTTCTTGCCCAATCGTATTCCTCAGACTCCCACGCTTTATCGGCAAGCTTTGCATACTCTGATGACCATTGACGAAGCTTGTGTGAGTGGCAAGTTATGATTGCTTCTGCGCCATCGTGAGTCGGACTGGCATTCGTCTTTCGTATCACTTCTTCAAGCAGTTCATTGTGGTCAATGATTATGCAAGGGCGTAGGCGGTTTTTACATAGCCTTTGCACTCGCCTGTATTCACGGAAGAAGGGCGATTGAAGGGCTTCAATCAATGTGCAGTTGTTAATATTGTGTGTGGCGAAGTGAGCAAAGACACATGGTTCAATGTCACCGCGATAGTTGATATGCAGGTAGAGTCTGCCTGCTGCAAGGCATCCATCGGTTAATGGTGCATCGCTCCAAAAGTCAAACCAAGCAAGCGGTCGTGTTTTTCTCACCTCAAGCTCAACCCTGCGTAGCTTGTCTCGTTGCTCTGGTGTAACCATCATTTCGGGGTCGTCGTCCTTCCCAACAGGCACATAAAGGAATGTCCAACCGAACATGCATCCCTTCTCTATGAGAAAGTCGTAGAACGATATGTCAGATACAACATCAGCGTTGTAGCGTGTAACAGTTATTGAGAAGCCGAATATAACCCCTTCACTTTTGAGCATATCCATTGCTTCCATCACTTTCTTGAAGACGCCTTTACCACGCCTTTCATCCGTCTCCTTCTCATAACCTTCAATGCTTATCGCTGGGTAGACATTGCCCAACTCTGCAAGTTTTTTGACGAGCTCCGGTGTGAAAAGCGTCCCATTGGTGTAAACCTGAAAGACGCAATCATTATGCAACTCGTAGAGGTCAAGCAAGTCTTTCCTTATGAACGGCTCGCCACCAGTGATAGTGTAGAAGTAGATCGCCATCTCTTTGCCTTCTCTTATGATTCTGTCAAGCGTTTCAAAGCTCAATGGGTCTTTCGTCCTCGGATACAGCCCAGCATAACAGCCGATGCAATTCAAGTTGCATCGCATTGTTGGGCTTATGAGGATAAGGAAGGGTGGAATGAAGCCATGTCTCTTAACGAACTCTCGCCTCTTAAGGTGCCCAAGCCAAACTGCGTTCACTCCAAGCCCCTCAAACAAATGTTGAAGGCAGTTTACATTCGCTTCCTTAAACAGCCTCCAAAGTAGTCCGACGGCTGGGTGATCTTGCTCAACGAGCCTTTGCAGTTGACGCAGTTGGTCTTTGTGCAATTTCCGCCTCGCAATCATTTCAAGTAGTTTGAGGAACCGAATCATGTCTTGTTTTGTAGCATTCTTAAGCAATGGTATTGCTTCTCGTATCAGTGCTCTTGCAAGCTCCATCTGAGCCTCAACTGGTGCTCCACATAAGAAGAATTTCAAAGCCTTAGTTGTTGAGCCTAAGAAGGAAAGTGCTGCTCTTACGAGGGCTATTGAGCGAGGCATGTGCGCTACCATTCTCCTTGCCTTCATCGTTACCACCTCCGAGGGGCACTCCAGTGCAGAAAGTTTATATGTGAACTTCTATAACCGATTATAGCACATCTGGAGGCAACCCGAAGCTTCGAGCTGAAAGCGATGTCACGGTGTGTAGCATAATCCATAGTGTGGGGTTGATGCAAATGAGCGAACTCGGGCAATTAGCGAAGGCTCTTATGATCTTCGGTGCGTTAATGATTGGCATCGGCTTTGGCATGTGGCTTTTGAGCAAGGTCGGCATATCACTGCGTCCATTGCCCGGAGATATCATCTACCGCAAAGAGGGCTTTACATTTTACTTCCCGTTAACGACATGCATACTTGTGAGCATTGCACTCAGCTTGGCTTTGAGTTTGCTGTTTTGGTTGCTTAACCTGATGCGCCGTTGAAACCACAAAAAGCAGTGTGGAGTTCGGTGCTAAATAGTATGCTGTAGCGTAAGCGCTGTGGAGATGCTATAGTTGTGTGTAGCTAAGCGGAGGCTGTAAGGTGCTCACAAAAATGGGAGGTGAGTGAAAATGCGCAAAGGGAGGACGTGGGCGGTAGCAAGCTTGTGCATGATGGTGCTGTTAGCTTCTCCTCTACTTGCGCAGGAGAAGGCTGGTAAGGGGAAGGTCAAAGCGGAGAAGGTTTCCCTCGTTGAAGGGCGTGAGGGAACTATAGCAGAGTTGAATGTGGAGAAGAAGAGCTTGGTGATCAGCGTAGAAACGGGTAAAGCAACAGTGAATGTTACTCCGGAGACGAAGTTAATGAAAGGGGGAGAAAGTGTTTCTCTTGATAAGTTCAAAGTTGGCGATGCTGTTGTTTTTGGTTTCAAGCCACGCTCAAGGACGGAGTTAAGCTTCCTTGCAGACAAACTTAGCTACATAGCTTTCATTCGCCGCAAGGTTGTTGAAGGTGAGGTTGTCTCATTCGACAGGGAGAAGGGCGAATTGAAGTTGAAATCTGACGGGCAGGAATTGACGATAGGTTTAACTAAGGTGACGCGCTACTTCCTCGGTGGGGAGCAACTTAAGGCAGCGCAAGTGGAGCTGAAGCCGGGAAGCAAAGTTTATGTCGGTTATAGCACAACTGGGATGGCTTACGCAGTGTTTGATAAGGCAAGTTGGGAGGCATATGCTAAATACGAAATGCAGATGATTGAAGCTAAGAAAAAGCGTGTCAAGCCGAAGGAAGACGCAAAGCCAAAGCAGGAAACAAAGCCAGAAGGCAAGTGATGCGCACTTCGTGATTGACCTCAACTCTTATGTAGGTGGTGGTTGGGAGTTACTGATGTAGGACAGCGAAGTTGAGTATTGTGCGTATGAGCAATTCAGCACACATATGCATTTTGTGCATATCAACGAATTCGTTTCGAGTGTGGATGTTTGATGCTCCAGTTGGTAGGACGATACACTCAATTTTGTGTTCAGAAAAGACGTTGGCATCTGAACCAGCTTCAATACCCTTGAGCTGAGGTTGCAAACCCATCTCGGTAAGCGCTTTGACAGCAGCAAGGACGATAGGTGAATTGTGTGGTGTCGTAAAACCTCTGTAGAGCCGCTCAAATGTAACCTTCGCAGAGGCTCCTACTGCTTTTGCTTCATCATCAAACGTTTTGGCGATAAGCTCTTTCATTGTCTCAAGCTTCTTTACGTCATGGCTTCTTATTTCGCCTTTCACGGTGCAAGTATCAGCAACTACATTTATAGCTTTCCCACCGTTTATCGTGCCTACGTTACAAGTTGTCTCCTCGTCAATCCTTCCCCAATTCAACTTTGCTATTGCCCTTGAAGCCACCACGATGGCGTTTATGCCTTTCTCTGGCTCCAAGCTGGCGTGTGCTGCCTTCCCTTTGATGATGACCTCAAAAGTTTCGTGAGATGGCATGCGTGTAATTATGACTGATGGATCATCCATGCCATCAACAACGAGACCATACTTTGCCTTTAACTTCTTCATGTCAAGTGCTTTTGCTCCAAGCAATCCCTTTTCCTCTCGCACCGTGAAAACAACTTCAATAGGTGGGTGTTTTAAGTTTCGTTCACGCAATGTCTTCAGGACTTCAATAATGATCGCTACACCTGCTTTATCATCAGCGCCAAGTATTGTCCTACCATCCGTGCGTATAATCTCGCCATCTTCAACGATTTTGATACCCACCGTTGGCATAACGGTATCAAGATGAGCATTTAAAAGGAGTGGTTGCGATTGAATATTGCCGGGCACCCTCGCAATGACATTGCCAGCTTTCCCACCAATTTTTCGCCATGCATCATCAATGGTGACATCCTCGGTGAGCGATTTCATCTCCCTTGCTACAAATTCACCGATCATTTCTTCATTCTCAGAACCAGAGTCAATTTGAACGAGCGAAATGAATGTTTCTCTCAGCCTGTTTTTGTTGGTCATCAACTGTGGCTGTGCATTCAATCCCCCGAACCAAAGGCAGAAAACGCACGCACACACAACAAGTAGGGCGGATATGTAAAGCGCATTTCGCTTTTTTAAGCGCATAAGCCATCACCTTCCCAGCGAGAATGGCAAAATCCACTTGACTATGAAAGCCTTACGGAGCTTTGATGCCCCCGGGTCTCCGAGGATGAGGTATAACTCTTCACCGTTCTCGCGCTTTATGCGAAACAAGATTGCAAAATTGTTCACCGAATAATCACCACCCCTGTGGAAGTAGCGCAAGCTAAGCCACTTATCACGGCTAAGTATGCGGGTCAAGCCAAGCTCTATTGAGCTAACCGTCAACTTCGTTCCTCCCACAGGTTCATGCCTTCGTTGTGACCATTCGCAGAAGGCATTCCAACTGCCATCTGGTTTTGTCCAACCCAGTGTGAGCGAGTGCATCCGATAATGGCTATCAAATGCCTTTCCAAGCGCGTAACTTACTTCTAATCGTAGTGGTCTATTGCCTCCAAACGAAAGCCAGCAGTTGAGCGAATGGTCATCAAAAGGTTGCTCCCGTATGTGGTATTCGGCATGTCTGCTCCTGTTGTAACTAATGCTAACCCCTGTTTGGTCTTTGAGGGTGATGCGCAATCCCATAGCGTAAGAGCGGTTAAAAAAGGAACCAGAGAATGTCTCACCGAAGCTATAGCGAGCCCATAAACTACCACCACGGTAGAAACTGCTTTGCTTTGGGATGAAGTTTCTACTCACATGGAATGACCATCGCTTGAAATCCTTTCTTGGCACATACCCTAATGGAGGACTAAAGTGCGGTGAGGCGAAGGAATATTCGCACGATGCTGACCAGAACCTGTCATAATAGTGAAGCCTGAACTCGCCTGCGTTTCCATCACCCAAATTGTTTCCTGAGGAATGGCTTGCGTAGCTACATGAGAATGAGAACCGTCCATCATTACCAAATCGGATTCTGCCACCAACTCCAATGCTATGGCTGTGATTGCCCTTCCTGAGCGCGCCGACATAGCCAAACGAAAGCCTTGTCATAGGATTTGGGGTGCTTCTGATGTTCAAGGCAATGTTGTGCTCGTTTTCTTTCAAGCCGTGCGTAGTGAGTAAGCCAATTGAAGTTCCCTTTAAAACGCTTGTTAGTTTAATCCCCATGTCAAACCTCTTTATGCGCCTTGAGTAAAAAAGCTCTGGAGATACCTCATCAAAGAACTCACTCGCCTGAACGAAGAACTCCCTTTTGTCTGGCAGGAGTTGTTCTACGTAGGAAACATCAATGCTCTCAAACGCTTCTTCAGCTTCGCTGAAGTCGGGCTTGAGAACAAACCTTAGCGATGTGTTCGTGTGCATCATCCATTCGCCGTTCAAGCCATACATGCTCGTCGTGCTGCCCTCCTCATGATCATACTTTGTGGTGGCGAAGAACTTGGTTTGCAGTTGGAGATCGTTTGAGGTGCTTTTGCCAGTTGGTGGAATGGGCATGCCAACGAGGTGAGGCATGTAGCGTTCATCAAACGGTCTATCTGGATGGAAAGCCCATGCACAAAGCTCTTGTGTTTCGCTTATGTAGCGCCAGAAGTTTATGCCCCACGAACTAACTTTTGGGTCGTGGGTGAGCGTTGAGAGTGGTATCAGTATTTCAGCAACCCATTCGTTGTCCGAGACTGTTACAGCTGCTTCCCATTGCCCATCCCATCGCTTGTTACCAAACCTGCTATCTGCCTTAGCCCCACGTGCGTTTACAGTGAAGTCAAATGTGCGTTCATGGGTGTGCATCGTATCCAAAGAGACGGTGACTCGTTCGTCACGCTCCATATTAGCGTCATATCTTGTCTCGTAGGCATGCAATTTAGCTCTGCTCCCAATAGCACATATGAAAGCAAAGCAAAGTGCGTCTTTTGTTGCGAGGGCGAGAGTCTTTGTCTCCTTTGAAGCTGGCTCACCACGGTATGGGAAGACTTGTCTGTAGTTACTTGCGCAAGCTGCTATTGCCCAAACTGCTTCATCAATTCTCCCATCAATCTTTGGTGCTTCATCCACGATGTGGATGACAAATTCGTATCGTTCGTTTGTGCCGTCAACAGTAAATGGTGGGCGTTCATGTGCCCTGCACGAAAACAAATGCAGAAAGAGAAACAAGAAGCAGAGGATCAAGGCTTTTACCCTTACAGCACAATCATCATCCTCTGCCATGAAACATCATCTCCGATGGCGTGGTAGAGTTAGCGATGGCTTTCAATGTGATTGGACGAGTTCACTTGCTAATTTGTTGTGGCTTTTGAAGACCTAATTGGTATGATGGAGAGCGTAGCCTCAATGAGCAACCATGCTGCCAAAAGTAGCAGGCATACATCAACAGTGAACAACACCAAGTTGCCTTCCTTGAGGAAGCTGATAAGGTTGATCAGGAGCGAGCTTATTGTAACGACACACATAAAGAGCATCGGGATAAGTGTGAATAAAGTTTGTCTGCCAAGCTGGCGTAAGTATAGCGTTACAGTCAACAACGCGAGCGCAGCCAACAGTTGGTTTGAAGCACCGAACAACTGCCATAGTAAGAGCCCGACTGGCTTTCCATCAACTCGTAACAACGCAAAGAAACCAATCATCAAAACTGCAACAAGGCTTGAAACATAGCGATTTGCGAAGAGAGTTAATTTGAGGCTTGTCGCCAGTTCCTCTACATTGTATCTGAGCAACCTCGTAGCAGTATCAAGCGTTGTCAATGAGAAACTTACAGCCACCGTCGCTATCAGCACCTTCCCCACTTCTTTTGGAAGACCTATGTGAGCTAAAACATTTATCGCACCAGCAATAAAGTTCAGCAAGCCCAAATTGCCAGCTTGTTTATGTGATGGGTAGTGTTTAACCCATTCGCTATATGCGCCAAAGCCAGCAGTGCATGCTATAAGCACAAGGACTGCCAGCATGCCCTCAGTTAACATACCACCGTATGCGATTGGGACTGCGTGAGTCTCCTTATCAAGTTGCTTTGCTGTTGTTCCAGATGAGACAAGCGAATGGAAGCCAGAGACAGCCCCACAGGCAACAGTAATGAAAAGCAATGGGAAGATTGGTTTTGGATCTGGCAGGTTGTGGTTTAGAGTTGGTGCAACTACTTGAGGTCGCCATATGACAACCCCAATGAGCATAAGCGCCATGCCAAGATAAAGCATGTATGAGTTCAAGTAATCTCTTGGCTGTAAGAGCAACCACACTGGTAAGATAGATGCAACGTATGCGTATGCGAGCAAGGTATAGCTCCATATCTCCTGCGTCATAGTGAGCCCGAAGATTTTGGTTATCGGAATATATATCCCAGCAACCACACATAGCATCATGAGTATAAAGCCAACACATGTGAGTATCGTCAAGTTGAGGTTGTAAATGTAGCGCAGGGTTCCAAAGAGCAATGCTAACAGGATAAGCGATGCGCTTGGGAAAACAGCCTCTGGGACCGACCACTCACCTGGTGGAGCTGGCGCAAAAAGCTTTGATATTTGCAGAACGAAGACACCCATCGCAAGAGAGAGTGCAAAGATAATGAAAGCGAGGAAGAGGATACGAGCCCTTCTACCCATAACTTGCATCGCTATATCGCCTATTGAGAGCGCCTTGTTCCTCACAGAAGTTACAAGGACCGACATGTCGTGCACGGCGCCAACGAATATTGTCCCGAAGACTATCCAAAGGAGAGCAGGCAACCATCCCCAAACCGCTGCTATTGCAGGTCCTATAATCGGACCGAGACCGGCGATGGATGCGAAGTGGTGCCCAAACAATATAAGGGGATGTGTAGGGACATAATCAATCCCATCGCTCAACTCGTGTGCGGGTGTCTTTGCTTCCCTGTCAAGTGCAAAAAGGTATCTCCCAAGGAAACGCCCATACAAAACATATGCACTCACAAACGCAATCCCACTGCACGCTGCGATAATGAAAGCGTTCATCCTTTTTCACTTCTAAAGCCTTAAAGTGGTTTGGAAGGAAGTCGTTTGCGCTTCAGCTTTTGCGAGCCTTCAGCTCTGAGAGCAGTTTCCTACAATGCTCATAGTAGTCGCGTCTCTTCAGCTTTGATGCAGCGCCTTCGTCCAAGATGAACGTAACATCAGGATGAAGCTGGAGCGCTGACGCTGGGCACATCGTCGTTATTGGACCTTCAATTGCAGCTGCAACTGCATCCGCTTTACCTTCCCCGGTTGCAAGGAGGACTATTTTCTTAGCTTCAAGTATTGTTCCAATACCCATTGTCAGGGCGTATCTTGGCACATCCTCTTCGCGCTCAAAGAAACGGGAGTTCGCTTTTATCGTTTCAGCTGTCAGGACGATTAACCGTGTGCGTGATGCAAAGGATGACCCTGGTTCGTTAAAAGCTATGTGACCATTATGACCTATACCGAGTATCTGGAGGTCAATCCCACCAGCTCGCTTTATCTGCTCTTCATACCAACGGCAATGCTCCTCTGGATCTGGAGCAAGCCCATATGGGACATGTGTGTTTGCTTTGTTGATGTTGATGTGGTTGAATAGCTTCGTATCCATGTAGTAACGGTAGCTTTGCTCATGCCTCGGATCAATCGGGTAATACTCATCAAGGTTGAATGTGATGACTTGAGAGAAATCAAGTCCTTCCTCTTTGTGCATGCGCACAAGTTCAGCATAGCATGGTTCTGGTGTTGAGCCAGTGGCTAAGCCGAGGACTGCATTCGGCTTACGCCTTATTAGGTCAGCTATCATGCGCGCTGCTTCCTTACCAACTGCTTCAGCATCCTGCAGGACAATGACCTCCATCTTATCCACCCCCTTGGCAGGTTTTACTGGTTTGAAGAGGTATCACTCTTAACCTTGTTTAGTTGCTCAACGAAGTTGATACGGAGCGTCGTTAGCATCTGGCGCATTTGGTCATACTCTCGTTGTTGTAGTCTTGGTTTGATATGCTCAAGCAATATTGTGAGTGTGTCTATCGCGAAACGAGCTTCATCAAAGTTTTGTTCAACCTTTCCAGTGAGGGGGTTTGCAATCAAGCCCATCTTCTGCCATGCATAATCAATCAATAAGCTCATCGTGAAGTTTACTACTCGCATCACATTGAGGTCACGTAATGGGAGGGCAACAACTGGTTCACCTTGCCTTTCATCCTTTCCTTCAACCTCGCATTTTTGCTCTTCTAAATTCATCTCGTTCTTTTTCACATCACCCTCTGCTCCTTGAGCACTCATGACTACCCTCCTACTGTTCGTGTGTTTCGTGGAGAGCTTACCATTCAAAAAGAAAAGGTAGCGGGGGCCGGATTTGAACCGGCGACCTCTGGGTTATGAGCCCAGCGAGCTACCTGACTGCTCCACCCCGCGCCCTTGTTTTGCGTAAGGTGAATCACTGGCTGGGGAGGGAGGATTCGAACCCCCGATCTCTGGGTCCAGAGCCCAGCGTCTTGCCACTCGACCACTCCCCAGCAAGTTCCAATGAATACATTATAGCGCGCTTTAACGCATGCGAGATTAGCAACCAATGCACAACCTATGCCTTTAGGCTTTCCCTAAGGATGCTTTAGATGTTTTTGCTTCATAATGGTGAATGGAACACAGCCGTATAGGGTGTTGCTTTTACAACGATGCATTTAGATGGTGAAGCGATTAGATGGTGAAGCGATATGGAATTCACAACTTCGTCCAACGGCGATGCTTTAACATCCGAAAGAGTAGAGCAGTCTGGATGCTGCGTTTTGTCGTTATCTGCTACTGGGCGTTTCGCTGAAGGGGCGCAAGAACGGTTGAATCAACTTTGTCAGCTCGTCATTGCCTCGCATAACGATGCCAACATTGAGCTTATCTCTAAAGCCTACTGGTTTGCTGAGGATGCACACTATGGCGCAACGCGTCTAACTGGTGAACCGTTCATCACGCATCCTTGGAATGTTGCCCTAATAGTTGCTGAGCTTGGAATGGATGAAGAAACAATAGCTGCAGCTCTCCTGCATGATTGCGTTGAAGATTCTGGCGTCAGCATTGAGGAGTTAAGACAGAAGTTTGGTGTTAGCGTTGCGAGCCTTGTTGACGGTGTAACCAAACTGAAGCACCTTTCGTTCCTCCCACCGAGAGAGCAACAAGCTGAGAACATGCGCAAGATGCTACTTGCTATGGCGAAGGATGTGCGAGTGGTAATAATAAAGCTCGCAGACAGGCTTCATAATTTGAAAACCATTGAGCCACTCCCAAGCGAAAAGAAACTGGAAACCGCAAAGGAGACACTACAAGTGTTTGCACCTCTCGCACACAGACTTGGCATATGGAGGCTTAAATGGCAGCTTGAAGATTTGGCGTTCAGGCACATAGACCCTCAGGCATATTCTGAGATAAGCGCCAAAGTCCAGAAAACAAGAGCACAACGCGAAAGCTTCGTTGAGAGCGCCAGCAGGTTGCTAAAGCAACGCCTCGAGGAAGAGGGTATAAAAGCTGAGGTTCAAGGAAGAGCAAAACACCTCTATTCAATCTACACGAAGATGCAGCGTGAAGGCGTTGACTTTGAGCATATCTATGATTTGTATGGGCTAAGGGTGATCGTGAACACAGTAAGTGAGTGTTATGCAGCGCTCGGAGTTGTTCACAGCTTATGGAGACCAATACCGGGGATGGTCAGTGATTATATCTCACATCCGAAAGCAAACAGGTATCGCTCACTCCATACAAAAGTTATCGGACCCGATGGGCAGCCACTTGAGGTGCAGATAAGGACGTGGGAGATGCACATTGAAGCCGAATATGGAATTGCAGCACATTGGAAATACAAAGAGGGGCGCGAAAGGGATACGGAACTTGATAAAGCACTGCGTTGGATAAGGGAGCAGATGCTTTCCTTGCATTCAGAATCTCACTCACCAAAGGAGTTTTTGGAATCGGTTGTTGCCGATATATTTAAAGACCAAGTTTTCGTCTTCACACCGAAAGGCGATGTGATTGAGCTCCCAGTTGGCTCTACACCTGTGGATTTCGCCTATCGTATACACACCGACATCGGGCACAGGTGTGTTGGTGCAAGGGTCAATGGCAAGCTTGTCCCGCTTGATTATCAGCTCAACAACGGTGACATAGTCGAGATCATCACATCGAAGCATTCAAAAGGACCAAGCCCACATTGGCTTAGGTTCGTGCGCACATCACACGCCAAAAACCGCATAAGGCGTTTCCTCAAAATGCAAGCGTTTGAGGAGAATGTTCAGCGTGGTAGGGAACTCCTCACGCAAGCCGCAAAGAGAAAAGGAGTCTCCGAAGGGATGTTAAGCGAGGAGCAATTACAAAGTGTGGCAAAGATTTTCCAGTGCGAGAGTGTAGATCAACTCCTCGCTGCAATAGGCTATGGTGATATTTCACCTGAAGCTGTGTTGCTAAGGCTTACGCCAACACAACCTCAGCACAAGGAGATAAGAGCAAAAAGAAAGCATTTGCCTCAAGGGCGTATGAAACTCATGATCACACTCAAAGATGGCGCCGAGATTGAAGCGCCCATACGCTTATCGAAGTGCTGTCGCCCAATACCGGGAGATGCTATCTGTGGATACATAACCCGTGGAAAAGGTATAGCAGTCCATAGAACATGTTGTCGCAACTTGAGCTATCTTAGGTCAAGCGAACCGGAGAGGGTAGTGGAGCTTGAATGGCAGTTGACTGCTGAGGGCATATTCCAGACCGAGTTGTTGGTTGAGGCGATAGACAGAGTCGGGCTTTTAAGCGACCTTGCTGGGATAATAAGTGAGCTTGGAATAAACATAGCCTCGTGCAATGTTGAGACTATACCGAAGTTCCAACTTGCGAGGGTGAGATTCGTCATTGATGTTACAGGACCTGAGGCGCTCCACAAGGTTGTTGAAGCGCTAAGAAAGCATCCTGATGTTACTTCTATCGTCAGAGTCACACGATAAAACATTGGCTTTGAATTTACCATTCCGCCTCACAGGTTTGATGGCGGTGGCTATTCAACCCATGACTTCTTTCGTTTCTGTGTTACACTTGAGATTGCGCTTTGCATGTGAGTGGTGGATTGCATTTCACTTTGGATATGCAGGTGATGAATATGCGATGGGCTTGGTTTGCTTCGCAGGCACTCATCATAACCTCCAGCATCGTTTATGCTCAATTGGATGCCAAGGCTTTGCTTGAGCGCTCAAAGGTGAAATGGAAAGATGTGCCAAAGAAGGTTTTGGCTTTTTACTACGGTTGGTATCATGCAAAGAGTTGGAGAGATGTTGACGAGGCGAAGAAGTATATAGCCAATGTTACGCATTATCCCCTGCTCGGTCCTTATAGCAGTCAAGATCCGAAGGTGATTGAGCAACATTGCAGGTGGGCAAAAGAAGCTCAGATTGATGGTTTCATCGTGAGTTGGTGGCGCCAAAACGACTATAACGACAAAACTCTATCTATGCTCCTTGAGGCTGCGGAGGCTTTCAACTTACAAGTGACTGCTTACTTTGAGACTGTTCCAGATAACAAGCCAGAGACAGCTTTGAAGGATGTGCTTTACTTGCTTGAACGCTATGGAAAGCATAAGGCATGGTTGAAGGTTAACGGTAAGCCTGTGCTTTTTGTTTACGGGAGAGCTGTTGGGCAAATTGGTGTGAGTGGATGGCTATGGGTTATAAACGAAGTCAACAGGCAATATGAAGGTGGAGCTGTTTTCATTGGGGATCAGATATCAAAGCTCGCTGCAAGGGTTTTTGATGGCATACATACTTACAACCCAACTGGGCAAACTGCTGGCAAATCGGTTGATGAGATACGCTTGTGGGCACGAGAAACATTCCGACGTTGGATAGAAATAGCAGGCAGCGATAGGATTGCATGCGTGACAATCATACCCGGCTACGACGATAGTAAACTCGCTCGTCCAAAGCCACGCCCAGTAACCGAACGGCATAACGGTATGACATACAAAGTGATGTGGGAAGAGGCAATAACAGCAAACCCAGACTGGGTGATCATCACGAGTTGGAATGAATGGTTTGAAGGTAGCGAGATTGAGCCATCAGTTGAGAATGGGGAGCGCGAGCTTAAGACGACTGCTGAATATGCGCCGAAGTTCAAAGCACTTCCACCACGCAAACCCAAGGAAGTCAAAACAGCAATTAGCGAACATGAAAGACAAACACTGCTTAAAGCACTTCATGGTAAGAAGATAGCCCTCCTTCCAGATGCCTCTTCTGAAGCTGTTTGGACGATGATTAACTGGGGGATTGAGATAACGCCGATTAGCTGGGAGCAAGTTGTTGATGAAAGTGTGTTCAATCCGAATTCGTTTGCTGTCGCGATTTATGCTGGCGGTGAAGTTTATCGCCCAACTGTGCATCGTCAAAACGACGTTCTAAATGCGCTTCGTCGCTATGTTGAGGCAGGTGGAACATTGCTTGTTTTACCAGCAGCACCAATGCCATTCCATTATGACGAGGCTAAGCGCAAGGAAGCAAACAGAGGAACTGTATACCACTCACCAGCTCTTGGTTTGCCACTCACTATTGCGTGGGAAAGCCCACCTAAGGAGCTCAAGCTCAATTTCGTTGTGCTTGAAGAGGGCTTGCTCAAACACCTGCCAAAGCAATTTCCATTCCCGCAGTCCGGCGACCTGCGTTGGCGTCCACTGCTACCAGAGAGGGCAGAGCCAAATGCCAAAGTCAAAATCTTGCTTGAGCTTCAAGACGACAGTGGGAAGTCACACGGTGCTGGGGCTGCCATCGTGAGCATTGGTAAGGGACGCATCGTTTATGTTTGGTTCAGACTGCTTGATATGGACATAGGTGAACAACTGCTGTTTGACATATTGAGTGCTCTTTAAATCTCCGACTTCAGAAGCAAGATGGGGAATGCCGAACATAAGCTGTGACTCCGTTAAGGAAGGGGGATGGATTTTGATTTGGGCGATGTTAGTAAAGGTGCAGGTAGTTTTTCTTACGAAGCTGCTGGTGTTGATGTTCGCGGTGAGCATGAAGCATTGAGCAGGCTTCTAAAGCATGTGAGGGAGACATTTTCCTTTCGCGCTGGCATGCCAGCAATTGATGTTGGCTATTTTGCTGGTGTCGTCAGAGTATCCGATAACCTTTGCATCGCCATATCCACAGACGGAGTTGGGACAAAGCTCCTCGTGGCACAGATGCTTGAGCGCTACGACACCATCGGCATTGATTGCGTCGCAATGAATGTGAATGATGTTCTGTGTGTAGGCGCTGAGCCAATCGCGTTTGTTGACTATATCGCCGTTGAACGGCTTAACCCAAATGTTGTTGAAGAGATTGCAAAGGGACTCCTTGAAGGTGCTCGCTATGCGAAGGTAGCCATAGTTGGTGGTGAGTTGGCACAGCTTGGTGATATCATCCGTGGTGTTAAAGTTGGGCATGGATTTGATCTTGCTGGCACAGCTATAGGTATTGTTGAGCCAAGCAAAATCATCATTGGTGATGATGTTGAAGTTGGCGATGTCATAATCGGGTTGCCATCAAGCGGTATACACAGCAATGGTTTAACGCTCGCAAGGCGCATTTTCTTTGACCACTTAAGATGGGATGCACACCACTATTGTGATGAACTTGGATGCAGTATTGGTGAGGCGCTGTTAGTGCCCACTCGCATCTATGTAGAGCCAGTGCTCAAGGTCGTAAAGAGCAGCTTGCGTGTCAAAGCGCTCGCTCACATTACCGGTGGCGGGTGGCTCAACATGCTTCGCACAAGGAAACCAGCATGCCTGCGTATAGATAAGCTACCACAGCCACATCCGATATTCGAGCTTATTCAAGCTTACGGTAACGTCTCGGACGCTGAGATGTATCGGACATTTAACATGGGTGTCGGCTTTTCGCTCATCGTTTCAAAATATGATGCGCAAAAGGCACTTGAATTGCTTTCTCAGTGTGGTGAGGAACCTATTGTTCTTGGCGAGGTTGAAAGCGTAGGTGAGAGATCGCTAAGGCTTACTCAGCTGGATTTAGTTTTGAAGTAAGCGAGGCTTATGTAGCACGAGAAACGACGGTCATTTGATGTTGCATTAGCGTTGAATTGTTGTTAGAATGAATTGCGGCACATGCGATAGTGGGGCCGTGGCGCAGTGGGAGCGCGTCTGAATGGCATTCAGAAGGTCGCGGGTTCGAATCCCGCCGGCTCCACCAGTTACATTTTCGGCGAAGAAACAAAGAGCGATTTTTATTTTGGAATTTGCCTTTAAGGCGGATGTGAAGTGCGTGCTCACATGCTTAGTGAAAAGTTAATATCGTGGGGATGCTTCTTCATCGCCTCATACGCTGTATGCGTGGCTGGATTTTATTTGCTCGGTCTGATCAGTGAGCGAGTGTGTGATGCACTCAACTTTCTGCCGTGCATGTTTGTTGCGATTTGGTATTTAATCGCATATTACGAAGTGAGGCACGGCAAGATGTCTGGCAGCTTAGCAATCAATGCTGGTGGATGGGCGCTTGTAGGGTTTTCTTTTCTCTTCCCGCAATTTGCTTGGGCAGGGCGCGCTGTATGCGCTGTTGGTGGGTTGTGCTGTATACTTTTGGGATGTGCGATTGCTTTCCTGCACATTGCAACGCAAGGTGGCGAAGCAAAACTTGATTTACATACTGGTGTCCAGCAGAAAGACACACATGAAGGACAAGCAGGCACTCCACATGAGGGTGCTCAAAAGGGCGATGCTAAGAAGGCAGATGATGACAATCGGTGAGATAGTGGTATATTGCAAATTGGCGAGGTGCATCGCAATGCTTAGAGAGCAAATAATTAGCGTAGTTGTGTTGCTTGCAATAATCCCGCCCTTATGGGCTTTCATAGAGGTGATTCATGATGGGCATCTACACTCGCGCTGGGGACAGCGGCATGACAAGGCTCTCTGGAGGGAGGCTTGTCCCAAAGGATTCATTGCGTATTCAGGCGTGTGGCGATTTGGATGAGCTCAACTCTATTCTTGGTGTCGCCATAGCTTTTATTCAGGATGAAGGGTTACAGCAGTTGCTTATCCAACTTCAATGTGAGCTCTTTGAGCTATGTGCTGATATTGCGTCAGAGCCATCTGATGGCTCAAAGTATCGCATTGATGAGAGCCACACCGCAATGCTTGAGGAGCTTATAGATTCTTTTGAAGCGCGCTTGCCAAAGCTAAACAAGTTTATTCTTCCGGGTGGCACAAAAGGTGCTGCCCTGCTTCATCTTGCGCGTGCAGTTTGCAGGCGCGCTGAGCGTTCTATCGTCCACCTTAGCAGGTATGAGCAGGTAAACAAAGAAGCGCTCAAATACATCAACAGGCTCTCCGACTTGCTTTTTGTGCTTGCAAGGTATGCGAATTGCATTGCCAACGAGTGTGAGAAGGCATGGGGCTAAAAAGAAGCCATAGCTGGAGGTGAGGTAGCTATGGCAGTGCGCGTTGGTATTGCTGGGCTTGGCTTCATGGGCGTTACACACTTTAGGGCATACAAGTCGATTCGTGGTGCTAAGGTCGAAGCAGTTGCAACGAGAGACCCAAAGAAATTGCAGGGCGATTGGCGCTCAGTTGGTGGCAACCTGCCAACACCCATAGGTGGTTTTGAAGACTTAAGTGGCATAAGGCGCTATAACAATCTTGATGACCTGTTTGCAGACAAAGACTTGGACATGATTGACATTTGTTTGCCATCTTATCTTCACGCTGAGGCTGCAATAAAGGCTTTGGAACACGGGAAGCATGTTTTGGTTGAGAAGCCGATTGCCCTTAGCGTTAAAGATGCTGACAGGATGATAGAAACCGCAAAGAAGATGAAGCGTTTTCTTATGGTTGGGCAGGTGCTGCGCTTCTTCCCCGAGTTTGCGCTCATAAAGCAAATGCAGCAAGAAGGTAAGTATGGCAGGATAAGGGGTGCATTCTTCAAGCGGGTCATTACAAGACCAACTTGGAGTGATTGGTTCTCAGACCCAAAAAAGAGCGGTGGAGCAGTAGTTGACTTGCACATCCATGATAGTGACTTTGTTCAATATCTCTTTGGGATGCCGAAGGCAGTCTTCTCAAGGGGCTTGATAGGTGAGAATGGCGATGTGGAATACATATTCACACATTACATTTTCGACGATGCCGACTTATGTGTGAGCGCAGAATCAGGTATGATAGCGATGCCTGGCTTAACATTTGAGCATGGTTATGCAGTTTATTTTGAGCATGCGACAGTGCGCTTTGATTCGCTTTGGGGTAGCCCACCTTTGCTCTTCACAAGTGACGGTAAAAAGAAGCAAGTAAAGGTAGCTCAAAAGGACGCTTTCGTTGAGGAGCTCTCATACGCCATTGAATGCATACGCAAAGGCGTTGAACCTGAGATCATCTCTGGGGAGGCTGCAAGGAACTCGCTCCTCATATGCCTTAAGGAGAAGGAATCGGTGCTTAAAGGAAAGCTTGTTAAGGTGAGTTCATAAGCCGAGGAGCTTAGCATATTGGTTTTGGGGTGGCGAGGGATGGATTTGAACCGCAAGGGGTTGAAGGAAAGACTGAATGAGCTTGCCAAATATGGAGTGAAAACCAGCATGGGCGAAAAGAGACTCCCTCAAACACAGAGTCGCAAGAGAAAAATGGCTTTCATTTCCATCAGCATCATATGTGTCTTCGTTCTACCCATGGTGCTTGGGATATGGCATGGTTGGCACTTGGCTGAGAAGAAAAGGAAATCATTAATGCGTCATCTTGCCGGGGCGTTTTGTAGGCTTGTAATGCCACCAGAAGTGTTGTTCGCTGGTAAAGACAGGGTTAACATCCTCCTCATAGGGAAGGATCATGATTACGACCGTCATAGGCGCATATTAAACACACACGGCAGAGCAGACACTATTATCGTAGTTAGCCTGTGTCGTTCGGAGCGCAAGGCAAGTATCCTCTCAATACCTCGTGATACAGCTGTCATCATAAACGGGCATGGCTTGCATAAGATCAATGCAGCGCATTCCTTTGGTGGTCCTGAAAAGCTTATCGAGGTCTTGAGGGATCAACTTTGCATAAGCATTGATTACTACGTGAGGACATCGTTTGAGGGCTTCAAGAAGATAATAGACGCCATCGGTGGTGTTTGGCTCTATGTTGAGAAGGACATGAACTATGACGACAATTGGGGCAACTTGCACATCCATTTGAAGAAAGGGTGGCAGTGGCTTGATGGTGATAAAGCACATCAGTATGTGCGTTTTAGGCACGATGCCGAAGGAGACATTGGACGGACAAGGAGACAGCAAAAATTCTTGAAGGCACTCGCAGCTCGCCTCACAAGTCCAGCTATGTTGCCCAGATTGCCGACCCTCATAATGACCCTTTACAAGTATGTGGACACGAACATGACGATAAAGGAACTCTTGAGCTTGGCAGGCTTTGCTGAGCAGGTTGACATGTCACGACTTGAAACAGAAACGCTCCCCGGAAGACCTATTGCACACTATTGGTTTCCAGATAGGGAGAAAGCTGCCGAAGTGCTTGAACGGATGCTCGGTGAAACATTCGGAAGATATTTGTGGGATTTGAAAATCAGTGCGATTGAGGAAGCCATAGGTATGCGAGCTGTTAGAAGATCGCAGAAGAAAACTTTAGTGGAGCGGAAGAGAAGACACTACCGTAAGGAGGTATCGCGTGAGCTGCCACAGGTCCCAGAGATGGTTCTACCAATTATATCAACACCACCAGAATCCCAAGAAGAGCCTTCAAAAGAGACGCAAAATGGTGGTGATTCTGAGAGCGATGTTGAAAAAATGATGCGACGCCCGGCTCTACCTCATTTGGCGCCCCCAGAAGAGGTTGAGCCGTATGCTAAAACATGATGCTGAAGTTTGTAAAGATGTTGAGAGACGCCCTGTAATAGCACTCCTAACAGACTTTGGTTACCATGATGGCTATGTAGGAACGATGAAAGGCGTCATAGCTTCTATAGCACCGCATGCGCTCCTCATAGACATAACTCACGGTGTTAAGCCACAGTCAATAACGGGCGCTTCGCTTATACTGTGGGGTTCATATCGCTATTTCCCGCATGGAACAATATTCTGCGTCGTTGTCGATCCAACTGTTGGGACTGAGAGGTATCCGATTGTGGTGCATACAAAGCGCTACACATTTGTTGGTCCAAACAACGGTGTAATGTCTTGGGCTTTTGATGAAGATGGTGTGAAGATAGCCATTAAAATCACTAACAGGCACTTCATGATTCAACCCGTTAGCCAAACATTTCACGGGCGTGATATTTTTGCGCCTGTAGCTGCATATATAGCTTGCGGTGTCAAACTAACCGAGTTCGGTGACGAAATACCAGAACATGAATTGGAGCGCTTGCCAAAGCTGTCAGCAAGGCGGATTGGTGATAGGCTTGTTGCTGAAGTAGTGCACATCGATTGGTTTGGAAACGCTATAACGAGTTTACACATGCTTGAGTTTAAACAGTGGCTTGCTGATGTTGCCCCAAAGGCATGGAAGGCGAGGGTGAGAGGAGTTGAATTTGATAGGCTCTCAAATGCATACGGGGATGTGCCAGTAGGCAAGCCACTGATCATATTCAACAGCTATGGGTTGCTTGAGATAGCAGTTAACTGTGGCAACGCTGCAAATGAACTTGGGATAAAGATGGGAGACGAGATCGTGATTGAACCGATGTGAGCGCCTTCTAATTGATGGCGGGTTATGCGTAGTGAGCTTTGGAGAAGGGTGTTGCAGATGAAGGCTTGTGTTATGTTTATGTGGTTATTCTTACTTTTGCTTTCCTTGCAACATGCGCCGAAGGCTGGGCAACTCCACATTGAGCGCTTCAGGTTGAAAAATGGTTTGAGATGCATAATAGCGCAGGTGAAGCGTGCTCCGATAGTTAGCGTGAGCGCTGCTGTTAAACTCGGTGCAGAGCACGAGCTTGGTGCCTTCGCCTCCGGTGTTCGTTTCATGCTTTCGCAAGCGCTTGTAACTGGCACAAGGTTGCAACAAGAGGATGATTTGATTCAAACGCTTTCACTTGCTGGGGCTAAGTTAACTTTCTCCGTTGAACCAGATTGCCTTATATTTCATGTCGTCAGTTTGCCACAGGGCTTTGACACAGCGCTCCAACTCCTTTCCGATGTCCTTATCCGTCCCTCCTTGGATGAGCAATGTGTTGAAGTAGCAAGGAGGAAAACACTAACTTATCAAAGGATGCTCGCAACAACACCTTTGCTATGGGCGAAGCAATCTGTGAGGGAGATGCTCTTTAGTGGTTCACCTTACGCGCGTCCAATATGCGGTTATGAGCGCACTGTGAAGCGAATAAGGAGGGAACACTTGCTTGAATTCTTTGACGCTTACTTTCGCGCAGGGAACATGAGCATATGCGTTGCAGGGGATGTTGATATTAAGCTCGTAGGAACTCATTTGGCTGCTGCGTTTCGCGCATTACCAAGTGGATTAGCACCGGCTGTTGAGCGTGTGAAGATTTCACCGCGCAGTGAACCACAGCACAGAGCCCGCCAATTCTATGGCGAGCTTGCGCAAATCCTTGTGGCGTTTGCTGTTCCCGGGATTAATGACCCTGATGCCCCAAAACTGCTATTGCTTTCGAGCGTCATCGGAGACGGTATGGGCAGCAGGCTCTATAAGCAATTTAGAGAAGTGCATGGGTGGGCATACTACGCAAAATCCGATTACGAACTCGGTATAGAGTTTGGCGAGTTGCTTATACACGTTGCTACGGAGAGCAGAAAGATTGAAGCTGTAAGAAAAGCGCTTGAGGATATACTGCTTGAGTTGCACGTGAAGGAGATATCGGTTGAAGAGTTGAAGTATGCGAAACGCATGGCTATAACAAAGCTTGAAATGAGCATGCAGGATGTGAGCCAGTTGAGCTCCATCCTTGCGCGCCTTGAGGTAAACGGTATTAATCCGCGAAGGCTTTTTGATTTGCGGGATTCAATTGAAGCATTAAGTGCATACGATGTCCTTACAGCTGCAAATCGCTATTTGAGATGCGCTGCAGTGGCAATATTATTGCCCATGTGATGCAAGTGACTATCGCACTGTGCATGTGGCATAGTTTTGGTTGGTTATCTGCAGTGTCTGTCAGAGTCAATTTCAATCTGGAGGGCGGGTGAGGTAGACAATGCGCTCAGGTAAAGTGGCTTTTGCTATGCTGTTCGCTTTATCTGTTATGGCTATATTGTTTAGCCTTTGCACCGCTCAATTGGAACTGCCTTCGGAGATCAGGCTTAATGCAGGTAGCTCAGTTGAGTTGACGGTTAAAGGGTTAAGGAAGGCAGTTGTTGAAGATTCAAGAGTTGCCTCGTTGCTTTTGCTTTCTGGTGAAAGAATCTCAATTCAAGGGGTGAGTGCTGGTGAGACGATACTTCGGTTGTGGGTGGGTGAAGAGAAATATGAGGTGCCAGTGAAGGTGGAAGCAAAGCCAGTAGAGGAAGAAAGAAAGGAGGCTCAGCAGAAGGAGGAAACAAAGGAAGAAGCTTTGCGCCCCCCAATAGAGCTACCTGCATTCCCTGAGGAGACTCGGGAAGAGGGGGACAAGATAAAAGAGCCCGCAGTTGAAGATCAAAAAGAATCAGCTCTCTCAATCGCGATTGTCGCAGATACACCTACAGCGGTTGCTGGTGCACAAGTTTGGCTAAAGGTGAGATTGAAAAATGATGGTGCAGATGTGCGTGGTCTTGTGGTTACTGTTTCACTCCCCGAGAGAGTTGAGTTGGTTAGTGATTCTCCAAAGCCAGAGTGTGATTATGATCCTGCATTAAGGAAGCTAACATGGCGTTTGAAGGAACTTAAGGGTGGCGAGAGTTGTGAGTTTGCCTTTTCCGTTTTGCTCTCAAGAGATCTTGCTCCCAAAGAAAGGCTTGGCTTCATCGCAACTGCTGAGTATGAAGGGGCACTGGTAAAGCTCGCGAGTGAGCCAGCTACAATTGAGGTTGTCTCGGCAGCGCTCTCTGCTATCTTTGTTTTCCCAAGTTCTTTTGTCGTCAAGCGCTCAATAGGTTTGCCATTGCTCGATGTGAAATACGAGGAGTATCAAAAGGTGGTTGATAGGCTTCAGGGGCTTGGGGTTGTGCATGGTTACCCAGAACACACATTTCGCCCAAACAGATATGTAACGAGAGCTGAAGCAACAAAGATGCTTGTGTTGACAACCAACCTTACGGAGCATATGGACAGCGTGCGCATCGGTTATGTGTTATCGGCTGAAGCAACTGTTAACATTTATGTCCTTGACTCACAAGGCAAGCGGGTAGCCCACCTCTTGAAAGATAAACGCTGTAAGCCGATGCAGTATTACGTATCGTGGGATGGGAAGGCAGATGACGGCGCATGGGTTGAGCCGGGAGAGTATGAGATTCAAGTTGTGGCTGTTTCGGAAGGTGGAGGACAGATAACGCTTTCGGCAAATGTAAGGGCGTTGCCGTTACCACACAGGAAACTTGCTGGCATACCCACATTCGTTGACATAAGCCCAAAGGATTGGTTTGCGGGCTATGTAGCTGAGGCACAAGCAAGAAGGCTTGTCTATGGTTATCCAGACGGATCCTTCAAGCCAAAACATAACTTGACTCGAGCTGAGGCTGCAGCAATGATTGTTAGAGCACTCGGAATTGAAGAAAGGGTGAAAGAGGTTAAGGATACGCCGACACCGTTTGAGGACGATGAAGAAATACCGAAGTGGGCAAGGGGATATATCGTTGTTGCTACAACAGAAGCACCGAAAGCATCTGGGAAGCCCATAATCGGCTATGTAGAGAGGCGCTTCAAGCCGAGGCATTTTTTGTCAAGGGCTGAGGCTGCGACGATCATGGCGAGGTTCTTAGACAGGGATGTTGAGCGCAAGGTGGTCGTTGTAGGTGCTGTTGCTCCCGGTGTTAAGCTGAACATTAACGGGAAAGTTGTAGGGGATGAAAAAGGAACATTCGCAGAGGAGTTAGAACTCAAGCCCGGTGTCAACATCATAACCGTTATGGTGCAATGAAGAAACACTGCTAAACAGTTGTAGTGACGCATCCTCGCAAAGCCATCTTGCTCAAGCTCGCCTCCAAGCAACCATGATGTGCAAGGATGGGTGAATCGCTTTTGCCTTAGTAGCTAAGCCCTAAAATGGCGACAGCTTCATTTCTTAAGGAGCGCCCAAAGAACGAAGAGAAGAAGCCAGAGCGCGACGGTGAGAGAAGCTGTTGCAAGCCATTCATGCCTTGTCAGTTTAAATTTTTTGATGTTTGGCAGGAGCAGCCCTATGGCTATGAATGGCAAGCCAGCTATTGGTGCGTTTGTAATGGCAACAAATGTTAGCCCAAGAGCCACTGCTATAATGGCAAGCCAAAAGGAGAAGCGAACATCAAATTTAAAGCGGTTCATTGCAGCAAGCAACATCGCTGCAAAGAAGATATCACCAAACCCAACGAGCAAAGTTGGTGATGGCATAACACTTGCGCCAGCTGCAGGCAATTCAATCGTTGCAGCCTTAAAGAGCTTGCTTGCCCTCTCAGCAATTTGGGGTGTGGTTCTACTTATGTTAACTGCCCATATGTCAATAGAAACCATCGTGATAGCTGCTGGGAGAAGTAAGTTGCCTTCGTGTATGATGAGCGATGTTAACTTACCGCTAAATGATGCTACAAAGAGTAACCCGACTTCCTGCACTGCGTCAGCAAGCTTTTGAATCAAATCGTGTTTGCTGATTTCACTTAAACCGACACCGCATCCCCAAACTAAAGCCGAAAGGATGATGGCAAGCACATCCTTTCGTGTGTTGCAAGGGGCTGCTGCCACTGCTCTTGTAAAAGCGAAAGCCAAAGCTGTAAGGGCAAGCATTGAAAGATACACCGAAAGGAAGTTCGGGGCTATCGGGAGGATAGGCAAAACAACTTTGAGTGATAAGTAGAGGCAGAGAAAGAGCCAAGCGGTTGGTTTACCGGTCGCTGTGTTGCGGTTTGTCCACATCATCGCCTGTGAAGCTCCTGTTTGGCATGTATTTGGCTACTATGATTGTAAGATCGTCGTTCAGGATGTAACCTTGGAAGCGTCGCACATCTTCAACCACACATGATGCTATCTCGTGTGGCATAAGGTGACGGATACGGCTGAGCAAGTTTTTGATTCGTTCAACTCCGTATGTTTCTCCGTTCGCATTCCTTGCCTCGGTCAGTCCATCTGTAAGCATAACGATTAAATCTCCTGCCTGTATGTGCATTTGCGTTTGAGCATAATCTGAATCGTTAAATACACCGAGAGGCGGACCTGAGGCATGGATGTGCTCAATAGTGCCGTCCGAGCGCAATATGAGAATCGGCAGATGACCAGCGTTAACTGCCTCCACAAAGCTGTTGCCTTCTTTGAGGCGCACAAAGACAGCGCCAGCAAAATCTTCATCCGAGAACTCGCTTGCAAGAATGGAATTAGCATGCCTTACAGCGTCGCGAAGCTCGTGACATAAATTCATGGTCGCCCTTATAGCGGATTTTACCAACGGCACTTTCAGCTGGGCATCCACACCTTTGCCTGAAACATCTCCAACAGCTATCACAATGCTACCATCATTGCAAGTGATGAAGTCGTGGAAGTCACCGCCACCAGTTTTTTCACCTCTTGCAGGTATGCACTCCCTCGCTATCTGCCAGCATTCAATGTTTGGTAAACTCTTCGGAGTCATACGCCTGTGCAAGTCCGCCGAGATAAACATCTCATAGCGGTAGCGCATTGCGACTTGCTCAGCGGTCAATTTAGCTTCAGCCATGTATCCGATAAGCAACGCCGTGATGAAAAGAAAAGAAAGTGCGCTTGCTGTTGCCCAAGGTTGCCCTGCTATGTTTGTGTTGAGTGATATCAAAAGATAAAACACAGCACAGACAGTTGCTGTTATAAAAGCACCAAGCAAACGATACCACATGCCGGATGAAATGATGATGAGCAAAAGTAATGGGTAAAAGTTAACAGCATGCTCAGCTTCAGCTATCATCCATAGCCCCATCCAAAACATGTCGGCTATGAGCGAGTATGCCCTCAATGGGATGCCTCTCCAGTGTGCCATTATAGCTATGGCGTCAAAGAGGAGGGCAAACAGCAAAGCGAGCGCATTCAAAGCCGTTACTTCACCGATCCATCCTTTCGCAATAAGTGATATGAGGAGCAACAAAGTCAGCCCTCGTGCCACAACGACTATCCAATCACTTGGCTCAACCTTTTCATTTCTCTTGAGCCTCCTAAGCAAAGTCATCTCAAAGGCTCACTCCTACGCCTGCTCTTTGACATCCTCATCTCCGAACACTTCCGCTGTGAAGCGAAATATTTCAACGCCACGCCGCTTCCACTCATCCGGTGGCAACCCAGCCTTAATACATGTGTGGCTAAGGAATTCCTCTCTGCTCCAACCATATTCAACCGCCACCTGCGGGAGCAGAAGACCAGCCAATGGTCCTTTGCGAACAACGAGTCCGTCCCTTCCAACTTGGATTTCGGATATGTCCTTAACCTGTTCCATAGGTGAAAGGACGGATATCTCAAGTGTTAGTTCGTCCAACTCCTTCGGTGAGACAGGTGGGAAACGCGGGTCGTGTAGAGCTGCTGATATGGCTGCATCTTTTACGGCTTCCCAAAGTGGCTTCGTAGGATATGGGTAGCCTATGCAACCCCTAAGTGAGCCATCTCTTCGGCGCTTAAGTGTGACGAACGCACCACATCGCTCAAGCAACTCTGGTTCGCTCACATCAAACTTGGGCATCTCGGTGTTTAAGACCGCTGCCCTTATAGCGCTCCAAGCGATCTCAACGAGCTTGCGTCGCAGTTCCATAGACAGCTGACTCATCTTTCATCCCTCCTTAAGACAAGGTCTCTTTCTTGCATTGTTCAAACCCAGAGCTAACGCACTATCTGCGTCGCCCATTTGGTAAGTTTATTAACACCGTCTCCTTGAGGCATCGCACCATAATTGAGTTAAGGGTGGATGCTATGCCGAGTTTGCTTAAAGCGACGATGCTCGTGCTGCGGATGGTGCGTGCGCCCTTCTTCACAGCAACAATAGCACCGATACTTGTGGGCACTTCTCTCTCGTGGAAGATTAACAGGCTGTTTGACCTTTCGGTTTTTCTATGCGCACTCTTTTCAATGTTGCTCTTGCATGCTGCTGCAAACATGCTCAACGACTATTTTGATCATCTCTCGGGCGCTGATTGGTTTCAAACGAACCCAGTAAAACCATTCACAGGTGGAAGCAGAGTCATTCAGGAAGGGTTAGTGAAACCGAGGACTATGTTGTTGAGCGGTGTTACATCGCTTATCCTTGGCTCACTACTTGGACTATGGCTTGTTAAGGTTACAGGTGTAACGCTTTTGCTTATAGGTATTGTAGGCGTCTTCCTTGCTTACTTTTACACCGCACCACCGATAATGCTTGCGCATCGTGGCTTCGGGGAGTTGGCAGTCGGATTAGCGTTTGGCATACTACCAACCATCGGTGCTTACTATGTCCAATCAAAGGGATTTGACTGGCGTGTTTTAATAGCCTCACTTCCAATAGCGCTGCTCATAGTGGCTGTGCTTTGGGTGAACGAAATCCCTGATGCGCCTTCTGATGAGCGCGCTGGTAAACGCAACTTGGTTGTGAGACTCGGGAAGAAAGCATCAGCCATCTGTTACTGCCTCATTGTTACATGTGCTTTCATTTCGCTACCGTTCATTGCTTTGGCGCTTCATTCACTGTCACCATTGCTCGGGTTAGTAACCTTTCCAACGGCGCTTTTAGCGATGGCAAATGTGGTGCGCCATGTGTTCTTCAGGTATGACACAATGAAAGCTGCTTGCGCTATGACTGTCCTTACGCACTTTGCGATGGGCATCTTGCTCTCAATCTCATATGCGCTTTAGTCGTATAAATGGCTATAGCGTTGCAGCTATCTATTTGAAGGAGCATGCCAAGGTGTTTCAAACTGCACTATGAATCACAACCGTA
The DNA here is from genome assembly GCA_041538025.1 of Candidatus Thermosaccharophagus gerlachensis. Lineage (GTDB taxonomy): Bacteria > Armatimonadota > Fervidibacteria > Fervidibacterales > Thermosaccharophagaceae > Thermosaccharophagus > Thermosaccharophagus gerlachensis. Next base: position 74,519 of record JBGOEV010000005.1, read on the forward strand.
AGGGGGGATGTAGTATGCCAGCTCGCATACTTGATGGGAAAGCAATCGCTGCTCAGATTCAACAGGAGATAAAACTGGAGTTGGATGAACTGAAGGAGAAGCATGGCATAACTCCCGGTCTCGCTGTAGTGCTTGTTGGTGAGAACCCAGCTTCTGAGGTTTATGTTCGGAACAAAGGAAGGAAGTGTGAGGAGCTTGGTATACGCTCAATAGTAAAGCGTCTCCCAGAGAGCGCCTCGGAGAAGGAGGTCATTGATACAGTTATCCAGTTGAACGAGGACGAGTCTGTTCATGGCATTATAGTTCAACTGCCACTGCCAAGCCATATAGACCCTGAAGTTGTCATCTCGCATATTGACCCAAACAAGGATGTTGATGGGTTTCATCCGGTGAATGTTGGATGGATGTTCATTGGCAGGAACAGGTTTGTGCCATGCACACCAGCTGGCATCATCGAAATACTTGACCGCTCTGGGATTGAGATTGAGGGTAAAAGAGCAGTTGTCGTTGGGAGAAGCAACATCGTTGGCAAGCCGCTTTCGATATTGCTACTTCAGCGCAATGCTACTGTAACCGTTTGCCACTCACGCACTACTAACTTACCTGAGGTGACACGCCAAGCTGATATACTCGTTGCAGCTGTTGGGAAAGCACGCCTCATCAAAGCCGACATGGTTAAAGAGGGTGCTGTCGTCATTGATGTAGGCATAAATAGGGTTGACGATAAGATAGTTGGCGATGTTGATTTTGATTCCGTGAAGGAAGTTGCATCGGCTATAACACCAGTTCCGGGTGGTGTTGGACCGCTCACTGTCATCATGCTGATGCGCAATACGGTTCAAGCAGCGAAGTTAGCCCTCTCTGCTAAGTAAGGGGTAAGTAGCAGTCAGGTGAGGGTAGGTCTGCCCTGCATGGCTGTTCATTTTTAACAAAGGCTTGAATGTCGCTATACTAATGATGATAATGTTTTCGGCAACTACTGATGATGAGAGGCGGTGTTAATGTCTCGTCAGAAGAAAGTTTCTCACAGTGAGACATTGAAAGGCTTACGGGAGGAGGCACAAAGGCACACCACGAGAAGAAAAAGAAGCCTCGCTAAAGCCTCTAACAGCAACCTGCAAGCATGCTCAAGCTTGCCTGTCAAGCGTAGAGGAAGGCGTCCAAAAAGAAACACGATGAATTACTACCCCGAAGAGTTTGCAGTGGAGCATGAGGGCGACGAGTTCTATCATACCGACATTTTTGATACCGAGCCCTTTCAAGAGTTGGTATTAAGGCGAAGGGATGCAGCAGTTGAAGACCCAATGGCAGCATGGGCTAAAGAGTTGCGGAAGCGTCCGCTGTTGACAAAGGAGCAAGAGATTGAGCTTGCAAAGCGCATAGAAGCTATGCGACAGGCTCAACGAGAGCTTGAACAACTCGCAGCTGAAGGTTCTCTGACCCCACAAAAAAGGGTAGAGTTGGATAAGGTTATTCGGGATGGCGAAGAAGCGCGCATGATACTTGTTGAATCTAACCTACGCTTGGTTGTAAGCATAGCGCGTAGGTATAAAGGTTATGGTGTCTCACTGAGCGATTTGATACAGGAAGGGAACATCGGCTTAATACAAGCTGTTGATAAATTTGACTGGCGCAGGGATTGCAGGTTTAGCACTTGCGCCACCCTCTGGATCAGACAAGCTGTTGTAAGGGCTATCCAAGCACAATCGCAGCTTGTGAAGCTCCCAACGAGGGTATCAGAGTTGGTTCACCGCATAAGCAGGATAAGGGATATGCTTACACAAGAGCTTGGCAGAGAACCAACTGCTGATGAGCTCGCAAGGAATATCCGTATACAAAAGCAATTGGTTGAGCAGTGTATGTCCTATCCATACCAAATCATGTCACTTGATGAGCCTGTTGATGAGGATGAGAAGATGACGCTTGCGGACGCAATTGAAGATAAATACTCCCTCGGACCTGAAGAAGTAACGATAAAGATAAGAACCAGAGAGGAAATTGAACAAGCGTTGCTTAAGCTACCGGAAAACTACAGACTTGTTATAAAGCTTCGCTATGGGCTTGAAGACGGGAAACCATACACATACCAAGAGATAGGGAGGATACTTAACCTCTCACGCCAGCGAGTTAAGCAAATCGCGGATGCAGCGTTGAAGCGCCTCAAGGAAGACCCACTTGTATGCGACTTGGTCACCGATTTGATGCAAACCACAGCATCAATAAGAGGTATTGGTAGACGCCTCTAATGCCCTCAGCTTTTAAGTTTCTTTTTCAACCTGTGATGTTTCTGCTCAACTTCGTTTCGAGGCATCACTTTTACTCATTGCAAGTGGTTATACTTTTTGTGAGTTGTTTTAGTGGTGGCTTTCAGACGATCTGTTTAGCGGTAACAATCCTTGCTGAAAGGGGAAATGGATATGAGCGTGGATGACAAGGTCCTGTTATCTCCAAGGGAGATGCCGAGGTATTGGTATAACTTGCAGGCTGACCTTCAAGAGCCTCTGCCACCAGTAATTCATCCTGTCACTCTTGAACCAATATCACCAGAAGACCTTGCGCCTATTTTCCCAATGGGGCTCATACAACAAGAGGTGAGCAAAGAAAGATGGATTGAGATACCAGAGGAGGTCCTTGAGATTTATTCAATTTGGCGTCCCACACCGCTTGTGCGTGCAAGGAAGCTTGAAAGCTATCTTCAAACGCCTGCCCAAATCTACTACAAGAACGAAAGCTTAAGTCCTCCGGGAAGCCACAAGCCGAACACCGCTGTTGCGCAAGCATATTACAATAAGCGCGAGGGTATAAAGCGCCTTACAACGGAAACAGGTGCAGGACAATGGGGCAGTGCACTTGCCTTCGCGTGTTGCCTGTTTGGGTTGAAGTGCACCGTTTACATGGTGCGAGTAAGCTATGAGCAAAAGCCGTATAGGAAGGTGCTGATGAACATTTGGGGTGCCGAAGTCTTCCCAAGCCCAACCGACCGAACAAACGCTGGCAGGAGTATACTCTCAAAAGATCCAGATTCACCGGGGAGCCTCGGAATCGCTATAAGCGAAGCTATTGAAGATGCCGTCACACACGATGACACTAAATACTCCCTCGGAAGTGTTTTAAACCATGTCTTGCTCCACCAAACGATAGTTGGACTTGAAGCAAAGAAGCAATTTGAGATGGTGGGCAAATACCCTGATGTGCTCGTTGGTTGTGTTGGTGGTGGAAGCAACTTCGCTGGCTTTGTCTTCCCGTTTGTCCAAGATAAACTTGAGGGTAAAAGGGATCCTCGCATAATCGCCGTTGAACCACTCGCATGCCCCTCGCTCACAAAAGGTGTTTACAGATACGATTTTGGTGACACTGCGAAAATGACTCCATTGCTCAAAATGCATACGCTTGGGCATGAGTTTATACCACCAAGAATACACGCAGGTGGACTACGCTATCATGGGATGGCTCCGCTTGTGAGTTACCTTTACTATAAGGGCATCATAGAAGCCATTGCTTATCCGCAAAGGGCTGTATTTGAAGCTGCTGTAACATTCGCACAAGTTGAAGGTGTAGTGCCAGCACCAGAAACGGCTCATGCTATTAAGGCTGTCATTGATGAGGCATTGAAGTGCAAGGAAACTGGCGAAGAGAAAGTTATAGCCTTTAACTTCAGTGGGCATGGCTACTTTGACCTATCAGCATACGAGGAGTATCTTAGTGGAAGGATGGAAGATGCAGTGATGTCAGATGAGAAGCTTTTAAAATCGCTTTCGTGCTTGCCAGATGTTGACAAGTAGAGCATCGTTGGCTCAATCACTTAGCTCTGAGGGGTTTTAAGGTGCTTGAAAGACGGCAGATACGCAACTTTGATTTCGTTATGCTCGCTATAACCATCGTCTTGATAGGTGTTGGTATACTTGTGCTCTTTAGTGCAACATACGGTGATTCGCTCAGTTATGTCAAGCGGCAGGCTCTCTTCGCGTGCGTTGGGTTGTTTGCGATGTTTGGTGTTGCCCTCTTCAACTTCCAGCGCTTGACGAAGTTCAGCTCTTGGATCTATTGTGCCACCTTGATATTGCTTCTCCTTGTGCTCATTGTGGGGAAGGAAACGGGTGGAGCACAGCGTTGGATAAAGGTTGGTCCATTGCAGTTTCAACCATCTGAGTTTACAAAGATTGCATGCATAATAACGCTTTCAACGATGCTCGCAAATAACAGGGAGCAACTGCTTTCTTTAAGGTTCATCTTACGCACTGCCGTGCACGTTTCAATCCCTATCTTGCTCACATTAGTGCAACCAGACCTTGGGACAAGCATTGTTATTTTAAGCACATGGTTAGGTATGCTCTGGATTGGTGGGGCAAGAAGGGAGCATATTGCTTTAATCGTTCTGGCATGCTTGGTGGTTGCTTTCGTCGGATGGCATACAGGCTTGCTCAAAGACTATCAAAAGAAACGCATAATCGCATTCATCAATCCATATGCAGATCCCCTTGGTTCAGGCTACCACCTAATACAGGCTCAAACTGCGATCGGTTCAGGTGGGCTGACTGGGAAAGGATTGTTCAACGGGAAGATGAGCAAATTGAAATTCATACCAGCTCGGCATACCGATTTCATATTCGTCACACTATCAGAAGAATTAGGGTTTGTTGGAAGCGTATCTATCATCTTGCTTTACATGTTGCTTTTGCACCGTATGCTCCTACTGATGCACTCAACCGAACATGAGCTTGGTGTCTTCCTTGTGGGTGGTGTTTTCTTCATGCTTCTTGTGCATGTCGTTACTAACATAGGGATGACTATTCGCCTCCTACCAATAACGGGAATACCCTTGCCTCTGTTTAGCTACGGTGGGAGCAATGTGCTCGCAACATGTATAGCCATTGGCATATGCCAAAGTGTGGCAATGCGTCGGAGCAAGCTCATCTTTTGATGTGATGGGTGGGTTGTGATGACGACCTCTCAAACTGATTGGCAACAGTTAGCGTGGGCTGGTATTAAGCTACTTGCGCCAAGCGATTGGTATGTGACGCAATTGCGAGTGACACAAAATGAAAGTTACATCCGCATGGAAGACGACGATATGGTTCGCTTTGAGCTAAGCTGCGCGACTGTATCGCCGATCCAGCAGATTAACCTGCGCGAGCATGCCGAAGCCATATTATCAAAGATGGCTAAGGAAGCTAAAAAGAGGGGAGAGGAGTTTAGCCAAAGCGTTGATACGAAGCTTGTAGGTAGACATCAAGTTAAGGGTAGAGATGTGCTCACATTCAGTTGGGCTGGCAGATACATTGGTGAAGGGATGTTATGGTGGTGTGGCAAATGTGGCAAGGTGCTTGTGGCTCATGTGATCGGTGTCAAAGGTGAAAGGCTTAAGGAGTTAGCTAAGAAGTTGTTTACGAGTATTTCAGATCATAGCGAAGATGAGTGGCATAGCTGGAAGCTCTTTGGGTTGGACTTAAAAGTTCACTCATCAATGAGGCTCTGCGGGCATAAGGTTGAAGCTGGGTTCGTAAGGTTTCAATTCAAGCGTGGTGATGAAGATTCGCTTGAAGTTGCGCGCTGGAGCACTGCCGATTTAATGCTCAAAGGGACAACCCTTGATAAGTTAGCAGCACAAGTTCTGAAGGAACACCTGAAGAAATTTGAAATCTCCTACAGGCATGTCCAGTTTGGCAGCTCTTCTCACGAAGGGATTGAGCTTTATGGGAAAGCCAAAATGCCTTTAAAGACATTCCAACTTTTCTTGCGCCAACTTACCAAAAGAAGTTTGATGCCCAAGTTGAGAGGGTTGATGTGGAAATGCGATAATACAAATCGCCTCTTCTTAGTGCTCGCCATAACAGCATCTGAAGTGGTGAGCGAATTTGAACATGTGATCAACTCGTTCAAATGCCATTGACGGTGATGTGGATGTTGAGACAACGCTCTTATGTTGAAGTCCGGTCGCTTTTAGCTCCCTTTGCATTCTTGAGCCTCGTTTGTGTTTTATGTGCCACCGTGAGCGAACCCGGAGCTTCCGAGGAACACAGGGACACCTT
>JBGOEV010000006.1:0-73326 GCA_041538025.1 Candidatus Thermosaccharophagus gerlachensis
GCGGAAGCCGATCATAATCAACAGTGAAATGATGAAGCATTCATACATAGCTCAAAGGCTTCGCTACGGTGGCAAAGGAAGCGCGATATCTTTCCCACTCCTTGAGGATGAAGGTGTGAATGGAGTCCTCAATGTAACGCGTTGGGAAGATGAACCGCAGTTCAAAGAGAGCGATGTTGAAGCGTTTGGGTGGTTTGTAGCGTGGGCAAGCAAAGTGGTTTCACGCTCCCTACAGTATGAAATGCTCAAGGAAAGTTTCTTCAACACGGCTCGTTTGCTTGTCTCGCTTCAAGAAGCTCAAGACCCGTATAGGCGCTCACATTCAGAGAGGGTTGCTGAGTATGCATGTGCTCTGGCAGCTTCCTTGGGTTGCTCACGAAGGGAAATTGAAACGGTGAAAGCTTCTGCTTTCCTCTACCAGATAGGTTTGCATCAGATTGACAAGGCTATACTTCATAAGAAGGGCAAACTTACGGAGGCTGAGTATGAGCAGGTAAAACGATACCCTGAATTAACTATTCAAGCACTCGGTGATGTTCCATTCATCTGGGATGTGCGCGAGGTCATTCTCTCCCATCGTGAGCACTATGATGGTAGTGGTTATCCAAATGGGAAGAGTGGCGATGAGATACCATTCTTAGCTCGCTTACTCTCTGTTGCTGATACTTATGTTGCGCTCACCTCTCCAAGACCACACCGCCCAGCGATGAGCGAAGAGAGCGCAAAGGAAGAGCTATTAAAGATGGCAGGGAAAGAACTTGATCCTGAACTAACTAAATCATTTGTCAAGCACATCCTTGAGGGAGCAAAGAAAAAGAAGCTTTGAGAGATTGAACTACCCCTCTTCAAGCGCTGATGGAGTGAAAATGTGATGGTGCTCTATGTGGACATGAACTTTTTTGAAGACTACAAGCGTAGCGATGGGCGCTTCTCACACAAGTTGCGATTTGAAGAGCTAAGTGGTGAACCGTGTCTTGTCCTCAATTACACGCAACTATCAAAAGCATTGTTTGAGGAGCTTTCGCCGAAGGCACTCATACTGAGTGGCTTTGGACGCTCTTTTGAAGACTATGATGTGCCCAGCTTCTACGAACTCAACGATATACTGCATGAGACTGAAATACCAACGCTTGCGATATGCGGTAGCCATCAGCTCCTCGGATTTTTATTCAACCTCAACATAAGAGCTGTTGAACGCTTATATGACCAGCCAATGAGGAAACTTCGTCCAGGAGAACCAGACCATTCACCAACAGCGTATCATCCGGGTTACTTCAAAGAGGAAGGCTTCTACCCGGTGACGATAGTTAAAGATGATCCATTGTTTGACGGTTTAAGCAATCCATTTTGGGTTCGTGAATCGCACTACTGTGAAGTTAAAGAACTGCCACCAGATTTTGAGCTCCTTGCGTCCACCCCAGAATGTCGCATACAGGCGATGAGGCACCGCAGTAAATACCTTTACGGTGTCCAGTTCCACCCAGAGGCGTATGTTGAACCCTACATGGATGGAAAGCTAATCTTGGAAAACTTCTTCAAGCTTGCCCGCACAAAGCGCTTTTCAGCGAAGTGAGTATGCCTTTAGGATGGCTACACACATCCCTCTGGTAGCTTCACACTCCTTAGGTGGGCAGCGTTTTCCTCTGGCAAGCTCACATTGATGCTTATCCCTGAGCCAAGCTCAAACCCAGCTGGTGTGGTTAACCTTGGCACAATCCTCACATACCAATGGTAGAATGGCTCGCCAGCGGAGAAGTGTGGTGCGCTATGTAGCACGAAATTGTAGTCTGGTTGGTTTAATCCGATGTGTAGTTTTAGAAGGGATGCTTTGAGGGCGTTTGCAAGGGCACTCAATTCATCACCACTTAGTTCCGAAAATGAAGCCTGATGGCGTAGCGGTATGACCCATGTCTCGTATGGGAAAGATGCAGCGTATGGCACGAGACATAAAAAGTGTTTGTTGCTCCAAAAAACTCTCACACCCTCTTTCAGTTCATACTCCAAGATATCGCAAACGGCACATCTACCGAGGGCATCATAGTGCCTCTCAAGTTCATACATATAACGCCTTATGTGAAGCGGTATGAAAGGCATGCCAATTAGCTGTGAATGCGGATGCACAAGCGATGTTCCAGCCCTCTCACCTTGATTGCGGAAGATGATTATGAGCGAGCAATATGGTTCTTTGCTCAACTGGCAAAACCTCTCGTAATACGCTTGCATGACGAGTTCCACATGGTGCGTGCTCAACGTAGCTATCGTTTCATTATGCTGTGGTGTCTCAATTATTACCTCGTGTTTACCCACTCCATCCATGCGCAAGTAAATACCGTTTCGCTGTCTTTTTGGATGTCCGTTCGGGACGAGCGCAGGGAATTTGTTTGGCACTATCCTAACAAGCCATCCACTGTCGCTCTCGTATTTTAGGACTTCTTTTGGTGTCATATCTTCGTTTCCGGGACAAAATGGACAAGATGGATCATAAGGTGGTAGCTTCTTTGGTTCTGCCTTAGAGGCGAAATCTTCCGGGCGCTTTGCCCTCTCGGTGGCAATGATCACCCATTCCTTCGTAACGAGATTCTGTCTAACCTCTGGCATGATGCAAGCACCCCCTTAAATTGCGCAATCACAGTATGCACACAGTTGATTTGGATTATAAAGCTTGCTACGCAGATCGTTTGTATGAACCTGCATCATACTCATTAGTGTGCGTAAACGAAAGCAAACCGTCATTTTTAAATTTTTGATGAACAAGGGGACGCTGTGAAAATGAGCGTTGATAAGCTGTTGCTGTCCATAGTTATCCCCGCTTACAATGAGCGTTATCGGTTGCCGCAGACACTTAAGCGGATAGTTAACTATGTCCACCAAAAGGGGTTGCATTGCGAGATCATCGTTGTTGATGACGGAAGCAATGATGACACAAGCAATATTGCTTTGTTGACTGCTAACGAACTCTTCTTTGGCAACCTTAGAGTCATACGATACACACCGAACATGGGTAAAGGATTTGCTGTCAGAACTGGCATACTCGCATCTCGTGGTCGCTTCATTCTATTCACAGATGCTGACCTCTCAACGCCTATTGAGGAACTTGATAAGCTCCTTAAACCGATTGCTAACGGATTGTGTGATATCGCTATCGCTTCGAGAGCACTTCCTGATTCCAAATTGCAAGTGCGCCAACCGTTGCCCCGAGAGCTCCTTGGGAGGGCTTTCAATGTTGTTGTTCAGGCTCTCCTTTTGCCCGGCATCAAGGACACTCAGTGTGGGTTTAAATGCTTTAGAAGAAAAGCAGCGTTTGATATTTTCCCCAGACAGCGTGTATTTGGCTTTGCGTTTGATGTTGAGATACTTTTCATTGCGAGAAAGCTTGGCTATCGCATCATTGAGGTCCCAGTTCGTTGGATCAACTCACCCGAAACGAAGGTCAAACTCTTTAAGCACGGTTTCCAGATGCTTCTACATGTGTTGCTAATAAAGTGGAACGCCCTCTGTGGAGAATATAACGCTGTGACTCCTGTGCCACATTTTGTGCGTGCTATTGAATTTTTTGCTAATCCACAAGCAACAACTAACGAATTGAGACAGGACTGAAGCATCAATTTGCCCTTATGAACAGCATCACTATTACCGTTTGCCAATCACCTGTGCATCAAAGCGAAAGACGATAGCGCCTTCTTTCCATGCATCCTTTTCCAAGCCGGCTTTCTGACATGTTGCTTCAACAAATTTTGCTCTGTCCCACCCGAACTCTGTTGCCACTTGAGGCAAAAGCAATCCGAAGTGCTCGCCCGAGATCACAACTAAACCATGTCTCCCAATCTCAATCTCATTCAAACTGATTATCTCCTCAAGTCTTCCAAGGACGGTGACCTCAATATCAAGCTTTTCAACTTCCTCGGGTTTGACTGGCTCAAACCTCTTATCGTGGAGTGCAGCTGATATAGCTGCATCAACTGCTGCCCTGTAAAGCGGTTTTATCGGTTCAACTATACCAATACAGCCCCTCAGGTTGCCGTTTTCCTTCAGAGTTACAAAGACACCCCAATGCTCAAACAGCTCTTTATGGCTCACTTGCAACTTTGGTTGCTGTTTCTCCTTGACAATGCTTCGTATAGTGGCTTTGACGATTTGCATGAGTTCCTTGCAAGCACTTTCGCTAAGCTGAGGTTTTATACGGGCTTCGTGCAAAGAAGGTTCTCGGATGGGCTTTGATGCTTTTTGAATTTCCCCACTCGTCTTCCCTGTGATGCGTGCTGCCATGTAGCCGACTACCTTTTCTTTGTCACCGCCCGGAACATCGCCAGAATTGGCATACATAAGCACTTCTAATTTCGGTAATTGGCAAAGCATCCTTACAGCTTCAACAACAGCAATTACTGCACTCAAGCCACATAGAGTGCATTCAAGGTTTTTGATGTTCCTTTTGAGCAACTGCTCATTTGTCTGCCATATTTTTTCAGGTGAGAGCGTTTTAATGGCGTTCATAATTTCTCGGTCAACCTTAACAGCGTCTTCCGATTTAGGGTAGTGTGACATATCACTGCTTGCAATTAGAAGGGCTCTTTTACCTGCAAGCACTTTCGCGATAGCTCTTCCCAAGAGCATGCAATGCTCTAAACTCATCTCCCCGGTAGTGACGGGGATAAGTTTCCATCCATCCACAAGAGCAAGCTGTAAGAAAGGGAGTTGGCTCTCTATGCAATGCTCTTGGTCGTGTGCGAGGCTGTTCCTGTAGACAAGGTTACACTGTTTTACAAGCATCTCGCAATGCTCTGTATCAACATTGACCTTCCCAAGTGGCGTCATGAAACTCTTGGCTGTCGGCACAGCAGCACCCTGTAAGGGGAAGTAATGGCTTGGTCCAATAACAAGCACAATATCGTATTTGCAACCTTCAACTGCTTTGTAAGCTTCAGCAGCAACTTGCCCACAGAACTTCCATCCTGCATGCGGGACAATCAAAGCTATTGGAGGTTCTCCCGTGCGCTTTGATTTCGCCGAGCTTAAAAGCTCAAGCACAGTCTGTTTTAGCCTCTCTGGCTCTTCTGGATACCAAAGCCCATAAACAGCAGGGGGACGAACTTCTGGGCGTGCCAACATGTTGGGGTAAGCAACACCAGTAGCTTTAACTTGCGCTTCGCTCTTCAGTTTTCCTCCCTTCACATGCCCGAGTTCGTTTGGCTGTGGTGGCAGTGATGTCGTATGCCTCATACCACACCCAAAATGTAAGACTAAAAGCACTACACTGCATATCACAATGGCACAGTTTCGCAGCATCATTTAACACCTCATTCACATTTCAATCTCAATCACATCTACCATGGCTTGATCAGCGAAGCCGAGTTTCAAAGGCTCTTTTGCTGCTGTCAGGATGTATGTTGGTTTCCTACCCTCACTTTCAAGATTCTTCAAACCCCTCTTCTTCCTATAGCCTTCAACCACTTGCCAGCCGTAGAAGTCAACAGCAACTGGGTCTGTTGAGATTATGATAGCGCCATGCCGAACAACAAACTGTGGCTTGAAACTTGGACCACCATGATATTGAACATCAAGCGCATCGCATACGATGAGCTTTTGCTTGTTCTTTATCTCCGCAAAAGCACTCAACTCTGCTATCTGCGGATCGCCTTTATCGCTGTGGTATTTGTTCGGGTTATGGACCGCCCCAAGCCAGTTCTTCAAAGCGCCCGTGTAGCCAACTATGCCGTGATCCTTTACCACGGGCATGTTCACAAAGGCAGTGCAAAGCCTTGTGACAATACGGCTGAGCAGTGAACCAGTGCTGCTAACTTCGTAGATATCTTCATCGTATCCAATGCCTTCTGTATCTGTTCCAAAACACAACGGCTTATCAGCCACTGTCACCTTAAAGCCTGCGCCCTCAAGCTCCCTGTTGGATCTGTCCCAGATGAGTATACGCTCACCTTTCACTCCAATTCCCATGAGTTCCATTGCAACAGCATATGCAATCTGAGGATGCGTTGACATCCTTGCACCAGCAAGGCAATTGACCTTTATACCGATTATCTCATCAGGATCAAAGAGAAGCTTCCACGCATCTTTTGCTGACTCGCTCCCCGTCAGTCTCACAATACCCTCTTGAAGCATTCTACGAACATCATCAATGTGAATCGTGCCAGTCGCCATATACTTCTTGCTCTTAACTACAACGATGCGAGTGGGCTTGCTACTCTCCTTCGCATTCGTGTGGAGTTTCGTTTCTGCGTTGCTGGTCGTGATAAGATGTGGGTCTTCTTTTCTCTTGCACGACTGGCATAGAAGCACCGCCGATGTTCCGAGGATTCCGCTAAAGAACTTGCGCCTGCTAATCTTGCTTTTCATTTCCTGCATCATCGCCACACACCTGCGATTGTAAAGCCACACTTTGCACACCTACCGTTTACAAGCCCTCGCACATCCGTTTTGTATCCATACCTTTTTATGACGATGCTTTTGCATCTTGGGCAATATGTGCTTTCAGCCCTGTGTCCAAAGACATTACCGATGTAGACATAACGCAATCCTACCTCTTCAGCGATGTTATGGCATCTCTCAAGTGTCTCAACAGGAGTTGGAGGCAAGTTCCGCAATTTATACATGGGGATGAAACGGCTAAAATGTATTGGCACATCAACACCCAAGTTAACTTTGATCCAATTGCACATCTGCTTCACTTCATTAGGTGAGTCATTCAGTCCGGGCACAATTAGCACTACCAACTCAAGCCACTTACCTGACTCCTTTATCAGCTCTATCGCCCTCAGCACAGGCTTCAGTTGTCCCCGACATATCTTTCTGTAAAACTCCTCGCTGAATGCTTTGAAGTCAACTTTTATACCGTCAAGCACTTTGCAAACTTCGCGCAATGGCTTCGGCTCAATGAAAGCGTTTGTGACCATCAAAGCCCTTATGCCAGATTTATTTGCGAGCTTTGCAGTGTCAAACATGTATTCGTAGAAAACAACTGGTTCTGTGTATGTGAATGAAACCGACGCACATTCAAACCGCTTAGCCAGTTCAATAACTTTTTTAGGGGGCATGTAAATGTTTTTGGTTTGCTCTGGGCGACGCTGTGATATCTCCCAGTTCTGGCAATAGGCACATTCAATGTTGCATCCAGCAGTCGCAATTGAGAACGAAAGTGTTGCCGGGAGGAAATGGAAAAACGGCTTTTTCTCAATCGGGTCAACATGGACAGCACACGGGTTTGAATAAACGAGCGTGTAATAAATGCCATTGCGGTTCTCACGCACGCCACAGAATCCCCTCTCGCCATCATCAACGACACATTTCCTCGGGCATAGCTCACAGCGCACCTTCTTCAACTTCAGCTTCGTATACCACATTGCCTCTTTTATGTCCCCTTCCCATCCTTCTCTTTGCGCCATACAAAATCCCCGATCGCCAATGCCTGTCAGCAAGGCTGAAGAGAAGATGCACCTTATAAAGCTACGCCTGCTAAATCGCCCCCGATCACCCATGACTAAATCACCAGCTGGTTTGTGTTAGATGCGCCATCTTTCAATTTTATACGCACTCAGCCGATGAACAATGAAGAGCAAACGGCAGATGCAACAATAATTTATTGAGCTAAGCAAAGCCTCTTGTGTAAAACAATGGACGAAGTTAAACGACCATGAGGATAGAGAGCATTTCCAGAGAAGTAAAATCACTACTATGGTTGCTTGCCCTTCTGTGGGAGGCGATCAGCGCCTCGCCATTTGATAGCGTGCAAACTTACAAGCTCAAGAACGGTATCAATGTTGTGCTTGATCCATTCCCACACAGCTCGCTGACGGCAATTGCAGTGTGTGTTCGTTCTGGTTCAAGTGATGAACCGATGAATGCTCGTGGTGTAGCACACTTGGTTGAGCACATGGTCTTCAGGCAAGCAAAGAAGATTAGCAAGCTTGAATCGCTTGGCGCAATAACAAATGCTGAAACTGCATTTGACTACACAGCCTTCTACTGTGTTGTTCAGAGCAATATCGTTTACGATGCAGTTAAAGCGATGTGTGAGTTGTTTACGCCAACGCTTGACCGAAGCTCAATTGATGTTGAAAAGGAAATCATAAGCCTTGAGCTGATGCAGCGTGATGAAGATCCAATAAAGCTTGTAAGAGTTATTTCGCAAGGGCTTCTATTGGGCTTCCACTCAATCAGCGATAACAGCGACCTCAAGCAACTGAGCTATGAGCAGGTGCTGCACTTTTACAGAACAAACTATGTGCCATCTAAAATGAGCGTAATCTGTAGCGGTTCATTTGATGAGAACGCCCTTTTGAAAACTTTACAGGAGACATTCGGCAGGTTAAAAGGCAACGGTGACGAACTGCCCGAGCTAAAGCAACGGCAGTCACGTGGTTTTCTTGATTTTCTTAAGCCACTTGTTTTGGAGATTGATAAACCCTTTCATGCTATGTCAATGTCGTTTCTGGCTCCGGGAGCAAGCGAGCCGAAAGCGTTAGTAGCTACGGAAGTAATCGCCATGCACTTAAGTGACAGCCATATCGGTATCCTTGCCAAGCTTGCAAACCAACATCAAGGCAATAGGTTGCCGATACTGCGCTTTGAAGTGTCTTTCATCCCACGTAGGCATGAGTCAATACTTTCGCTCAACTTCCTTTTAAGTGAAGGAAGGTTTGCCGAAGTCGAAAAAGAAATAATTGAGCAATTGAACAACATGCGCAATAACCTGTTGAGCGAGGAGCGCTTGTTGCAGTGTAAGCGACTGAGTGAGCTACATTTTAGAACCCGTTGTAAAACAGTCCTTGAGAGAGCAAAGACACTCGCCGAGGCAGAGGGGATAGCAAATTACGAGCTCGCAATTCGCTATCCGGAGCTGATTGAAGGAGTAAGCAGCAATGATATCATGCATTTATCAAAACGCATTTTCAATGCCCGTGCTTACGCCGTCACTATTATCAAGCCATCAACAACCCACCGCATAACTGATGGAGGGTAGAAAGCCATGGGTTGGCTTAAATGCGGTCGTCATTCACTGAAGCTTGGTGAGAGGACTTTTATAATGGGCATTTTGAACGTAACTCCGGATTCTTTCTCTGGCGATGGCATATATGGCGATGTTAAGGCAGCAGTAGCGAAAGCGGTGAAGATGGTTGAAGATGGCGCTGACATCATTGACATTGGTGGTGAATCAACGCGCCCAGGTTCGTTACCTGTGTCTGTGGATGAGGAGTTGAGGAGGGTGATCCCAGTTATTGAGTGTCTTTCGGAGATTATTGATGTGCCAATCTCGATTGACACCTATAAGCCGAAAGTAGCAAAGGAAGCGCTTGAAGCTGGTGCTTGCATAGTCAATGATATTTACGGATTGCGCAACGAAGGCTTGAATGAAGGCATGTTGCAAGTCATAGCTGATTACAAACCGACGGTTGTCATAATGCATATGCAAGGAACGCCTCAAACAATGCAACTTAACCCGCAATATGATGACTGCGTTAGCGAAATAAAATCCTATTTGCATTCCCAAGCATTAAAGGCAATTGAAGCTGGTTTAACAAAGGAACAGATTATCGTTGACCCGGGGATAGGCTTTGGGAAGCTGCTTGAGCATAACCTTGAAATACTTCGCAGGCTGGCGGAATTCAAAGAGCTTGGTTTTCCATTGCTCGTTGGGACGTCACGCAAGTCATTCATAGGGCAAGTTTTGAACCTGCCCGTCGAAAGAAGGATTTTTGGGACTGCTGCATCAGTTGCTTTAGCCATAGTCAACGGCGCAGATATAGTTAGGGTTCACGATGTTCCAGAGATGGTCCAAGTCGCAAGGCTTGTAGACGCTATAGTCAGAAGATAGCAGTGCATGGCGGAATTGCTTTTGCTAACAAGGTGATCATGTGCTACAATAAAACAATTGGCACAAGAATAACAGCTTCCTGCGGAGGTGAAGAAGGATGGAGATACGGAGGTGGAGACCATTCGCAGAACTTGAGGCGCTAAGGCGGGAGGTTGATCGTCTCTTCCGTGAAGCGTTTAGGGAGTTTATGGGTGAGGAACCAATAAGAAGAGGTGCGTGGCTACCTCCAGTAGATGTGTGCGAGACCGAATCAGAGGTTGTAGTTATGATGGAACTCCCCGGGATAAAGAAGGAAGATGTCACTATTGAGCTGACAGATGATGTGCTTACGATTCGTGGCAAGCGAGAAAGAGTCAGGAAAGAAGGGGAGACATACCACATTGTTGAACGAGCTTACGGTGAATTTGAGAGGCGCTTTGACCTTGGTGTGCCGATTGACCGCGAGCGTGTTGAAGCCACATTCAAGGACGGCGTGCTCACAGTGAGGCTCCCAAAGGCTGAGCGCGTGCGTCCGCGGAGGGTGGAGATAAAAGTAGAGTAAACAGTCAATCGCCTGCCCATTAACTCAGTGGCGACGCTTCTTCTTGCGTTTCCGTTTCTTCGCGTGCCGAATTGCAGAAAGGGCAGTTGCAGCAGATGAAGGAGCAGATGAGGGTTGTGGTGTAACGGTAGCGACCTCAGTTGATGAGGGTGTTGGTTCCTCTACTGGTTTGCTTACCGTTGTGGGGTGAGCTTTTTCTACGGCTACCTTAGGTGTTACAGGTTGAGTAACACGAACCCTTCTTGTTTCCTTACCAAGCAGCTCACGCATAACCAACACAAAAGGAGCTGCTATGAAGATTGATGAGTATGCACCTGATGTGATCCCAACAAGAAGCGGAAGCGCAAAATCCTTTGCTGCTATTCCACCGTAGAGCAGTATCGCCCAGAGTGGGAATTCAGTTGTCAAGGCGGTGTTAATGCTTCGTGCCATCGTTTCGATTATGCTGAAATTTGCCACATCGGCGAAAGCCAAATCCTTGTATCGCTTCATGTTCTCCCTTATTCGGTCAAATATGACGACAGTGTCGTTAACCGAGTATCCTACAATGGTTAGAAGCACTGCCACGAAAGGGCTATTGATCGTGAGGTGTGTAAAAGAAACGAAAGCAAGAACCACAAGGACATCATGTATTAGTGCAACTATTGCTGCGATCGCAAACAAAGCATCGTAGCGCACCCAGATATACACGAGTATACCAAGCAAACCGAGTATTGTAGCCCTTGCAGCATTAACTTTGAGTTCTCGCCCTATAACTGGTCCTATCACCTCTGTGCTTTCCTTCTCGGCGCCCTTAAACATGCGGTTTATAACCTCATCAACTATCTTCTCATGCTCTTTGCTTTGCTCCTCGTCACGAGCCTGTGTTCGTATGATAATAACATCGCCTTCAGAAATCTGTATTACGACATTCCTCAAGCCTGCCTTGGCAAGCTGTGAGCGTATGTTTGCCGATAGTCTTCTTTCGGCTGCGAATCCGACCGCCACTTTCTTTGGGAGTTTGTATGTGAACTCAGCTCCGCCTGTGAAGTCTAAACCGAAATTCAACCTCCCCGGCGTAAGTCCTCCAGTCCACTGCGGTGGTATTACGCCAATGATGCCAAGTAGCATCACGATACCACCTATAGTGAGCCAAAGCTTGCTCTTGCCCATTAAGTCAGGTTGTATAGATGCCGTCTTACCAACCATAATTGCATTCCTCCCACGTAATGGTTTGACCCTGAACTTCTCATCAACTGCTATGCCTCACCAAGCTTTAAAAGCCTACGCACCTTAGGGTTATCAAAGAAGGTGAGAAACCAAGAGCGCTTTTGTGCTACTGCTGTGTATGCTGCTCCCTCAAGCATTGCTCTGGTTGCAACAATAGCGCTAAACATGCTTGCAACCACACCTATGCCCAAAGTGAGAGCGAATCCTTTGACTGGTCCTGTCCCAAAATGATAGAGGAAGACACACCCTATAAGCGTTGTAACATTTGCATCAAGTATCGCTGTCCATGCCCTGTTAAAAGCAGTGTCTATTGCCATGCGTAGCGTTTTTGCCGAACGTAATTCTTCTTTTAAGCGCTCAAAGATGATGATGTTTGCATCAACAGCCATCCCAAGTGAGAGTAGAAAGCCGATCACTCCGGGGAGTGTAAGTGTTGGTCTCCAGCCCGGTATTGGTGCTGAGAACGCTGAAAGCATAAGCAGTCCATAGAGCATGAGAGCAACGCATGCTATAGCTCCCGGTAGCCTATAGTAGATGAGCATGAAAGCCACGATCAAGATAAGCCCTATGATGCCAGCTAACGTGCTTTTGTGTATGACATCCCTACCAAGCGTCGGCGAGATTGTTTTGCTCCATACGACAGAAACTGGCACCGGTAGCGAACCAGCATCAAGGAGCACTTTCAAATTGCGAGCCTCTTCAAAAGTGAACCTGCCAGTGATAATGCCATGAGTGCTTATTCTGTCTCTTATGACTGGAGCGCTAATGCACTCTCTATCAAACCAAATTGCAAGGTGACGCCCAATGTTCCTCCCAGTAACTGAGGCAAACTTTTTTGCGCTTGCGCGTTGGAGAGTAAACGCCACTGCAGGGCGATTCATCTCATCGTATGTGACCCTGCATGGTGGTTTCAAATCCTTTCCAGTTATCACCAGCTCCGACTCAAGGTAGACTTGCATGGGGGGTATTGTATTTCCACGCTCATCCTTGAACACCGTTTTACCGCCCTCTTCAGTAACCTTGTATTTCGTTGGGACAAGCTTTAGCTCAAGTATGGCTGTCTGACCGATAAGCTTCACTGCTTCCACAGCATGTTTCAAGCCCGGAAGCTCAACAACTATCTTATCCTCGCCATGCCTATAAATCTGAGATTCTGCAACACCGTATTTGTCCACACGCCTTCTAATGATTTCAATGACAGTGCCAATGACATCGGGAGAAAATGGATACAGCTTTGGTTTTGCTGCCTCTTCAACACTGCCAACGACTCTCCTCAATACTGACCTGATGAGTATAGCTTGCTTGCTTAACTCACTTTTGTTCCTTGCTTGAGTGCGTATTGTTATAAACTGCCCAGTTGCTTCATCAATGAAGAGCTCAAATTCGCTAAGTCCTCTTTTCCTCAGCTCAGTTATCAGCTTATGGCGGATTGGTATTCGCTTTTCTGGTGCTTTACCTATCGGCTTTTCAAGCTTATATTGCAGTTCGGCTCGCTTGCACTGCAATACAACTCTCACACCACCTTGTAAATCAAGACCTAAGTTAAGTTTTGGTTTCGGGACAAGTATCGTTAAGGCACCAAGCTTTAAGAGTGGTCGGACACCGACCTCCCTCTCCGTGCCTTCAATTAAGACGGCTGTTGGTAAATGCTTGCTTAAGAGCTTCAAGATTTTATCGCGCATCCTTAGCGCTTCACCTTTACTTTGTGCTTCACCCCTGATTACGAGGATGTGCTCGCCAACCAATTCAGCATCGGTCATCTCAAGCTTCGCATCAACGAGCTTGTCCTCTATTTCTTGGTCAAGTGTTTTCCCCTGTGGTGCAAGCTTAGATGCAGGTTCACCCAGCTCAAAACGCATTGTCAGTTCAACCCTGTATTCTTCAACTTCACCGAAACGCACAGGCTTGAAAGCCACAAAGGAGGCAATCAGCATAACACCAACAACAAGGAGCAAATATTGCTTCACCCTTCTGGGCATCACAAACTCACCCCCATGTTACGAAGAGAAACGCCTTATAGCTTGCACTACCCACAACATTAACGCTATCTAACGCGCTTTTGTGTCATCCTAAATGCAAATGGGGCATAAATACTGCAAGCCAACTAAATTGTAACGCACGGCAGAAAGCTCGTTTGCTCTTTTTCCCTTTGACGAGCTTTTCTTGAGGTGAGCGCATTGATGGCATGTGGTGTATTTGATCGTGAGGATGTCGGATGGATGCGTCTTGCTCTGAAGCTCGCCAAGAAGATGAAAGGACAGACAGCTCCCAATCCATGCGTTGGTGCAGTGCTCGTTAAAGATGGAAAGCTTATAGCGAGTGGTTACCACAAAGGCGCTGGAACACCTCATGCAGAGATAGTTGCATTGAGGAAGGCAGGGGAGAGGGCTGCTGGCTGCACACTTTATGTAACACTTGAGCCATGCTGTCATTACGGGCGCACACCACCATGTGTTGATGCAATAATCGCTGCCAAGGTGAAGCGAGTAGTGGCAGCAACAGTTGATCCAAACCCGTTGGTAAACGGTAACGGCATTAAAAAGCTTTTGGAAGCTGGAGTTGAAGTTACAGTTGGGGTCCTTGAGGATGAAGCCAAAGCATTGATTGAAGATTTCGCAAAATACATTACAACTGGCATGCCATTTGTTACGCTCAAACTCGCTTCAAGCCTTGATGGCAAAATAGCAACGAAGCTTGGTGATGCACGCTGGATAACATGCGAAGCATCAAGGAAGATAGCGCATATGCTACGAAGGGAACATGCTGCCGTCATGGTTGGAGTAAACACAGCCATAAATGATGATCCAGAGCTTACAGTGAGATTGGTCAAAGTTCGGCGTCAACCAATACGAATCGTCGTTGATAGCAAAGCCAAACTGCCAACCTCAAGCAAGCTCTGTAAAACATTGGATAAAGCACCTCTGTGGCTCGCCACAACAAAACATGCCGATAAAAGGAAGCTTGAAGAGCTTGAAAAGTTGGGCGTGAAGATACTGATCGTGGATGACCAGAACGATAAAGTTGATATGGTCAGCCTAATGAGGAAGCTTGGAGAAATGGGTGTTATGAGCCTGCTCATTGAAGGTGGTGGTGAGATTGCCTGGTCTGCGCTGAAAGCGAGTATCGTTGATAGGGTTGTTTGGTTTATCGCACCAATCATAATCGGTGGTAGGGATGCAAAGCATTCCGTTGCTGGTGAAGGTGTTGAGAAACTCTCCGATGCATTCAGACTACACAAAATGAAAATCAGAAGGATAGGATGTGAATTGCTTATTGACGGGAGGCTTGAGAAGCAGTCGATAACCCATATGCCATAATAGGCAAATGAGCCAAATTTCTTTCCCGAAGGAAACAGGGGGTAGAAGGATGTTTACAGGCATCGTTGAAGAAGTGGGGCAAGTAACCCACATTGAGCGCTACGGTGGTAGCGCAAGGATATCAATTGCAGCAAGGCTTGTGCTTGGGGACTTGAAAGCTGGTGATAGTATCAATGTCAACGGTGCATGCCTAACAGTTGTGAGCAAGTCTGCATCACAATTCCAAGTTGATGTTATGGAAGAGACAATGCTGAGGACAAACCTTGGCTACTTGAAAGTCGGCGACAAGGTCAACCTTGAAAGGGCATTGCCTGT
Source organism: Candidatus Thermosaccharophagus gerlachensis (assembly GCA_041538025.1). Taxonomy (GTDB): domain Bacteria; phylum Armatimonadota; class Fervidibacteria; order Fervidibacterales; family Thermosaccharophagaceae; genus Thermosaccharophagus; species Thermosaccharophagus gerlachensis. The sequence continues at coordinate 15,206 of JBGOEV010000006.1, forward strand.
TACTGGGCGTTTTGGAGGGCACTTCGTTCAAGGGCATGTTGACGGGACAGGAGTTGTTGCAAGTATACAGAAGTTGCAGCGTTCATGGGTTGTAAAAATAAACTGCGATGAAGGGTTAACTCGCTTCATGGTTCCAAAAGGCTCTGTGGCTGTTGATGGTGTGAGCTTAACGACTATTGATTGTGGCAAGGGTTGGTTTACGGTCGCATTGATACCATACACATTGCACACAACCACGCTCGGAACAAAACGCGCCGGTGACGTTGTCAACATTGAAGTTGACTTGCTCGCAAAATATATCCACAAGCTCTTGCAAGCGCATTCAAGCCTGAAGGAAGGTAAGGATGATGATAGCCTCATTGAGCTCATTAAAGGCTTTTGAGCAGGTGAGGGGACATGCCAAGGGCAACTATTGAGGAAGCGATTGAAGCTTTCAAGCGCGGTGAATTCCTGATCATTGTTGACGATGAGGAGAGGGAGAATGAAGGTGACTTAGTTATAGCTGCTGAGAAGGTTACGCCTGAGGCAATCAACTTTATGCTTAAACATGGCAGAGGTCTTGTATGCCTTGCTATCATCGGGCAAAGGCTGGACGAGCTTAACATACCACCGATGGTGTCAAACAACACAGACCCATTTGGGTCAGCATTTGCTATCTCAGTTGATGCACACCCAAAATTTGGTGTCACAACTGGGATATCAGCTCATGACCGTGCCACAACAATCAAAGTCATAATTGATCCAAACACGAAACCGTCTGACTTAACTCGTCCTGGGCATATCTTTCCTTTGCGCTACCGTGAAGGTGGCGTGCTTAGGAGGGCTGGGCATACAGAAGCAGCTGTTGATATGGCGAAGTTAGCTGGTCTATATCCAGCTGCTGTAATATGCGAGATATTGCGTGAGGATGGTTCGATGGCGAGGTTGCCAGACTTGGAACGCTTCTCCGATGAGCATGGAATAAAGCTCATCACAATCGCAGACCTTATAGCCTACAGAAGGCGAACAGAGAAACTTATTCGTAAAGTGGCAAAGGCAAACTTCCCAACACCATTTGGTGATTTTGTCCTGCACGCATATGAGAGCCTGATAGATGGGACACCATACATTGCGCTTGTTATGGGGGAGATAAACCCAGAGGAGCCAGTGCTTGTGAGGGTTCATTCAGCTTGCATCACTGGCGATGCGTTGTTTTCGTTGCGCTGTGATTGTGGGATGCAGTTAAGAATGGCTCTTGAAATGATTGCGAAGGAGGGGAAAGGAGTCCTCGTCTACATATCGCAGCACGAAGGTCGTGGGATAGGTTTGCTGAACAAGCTAAAAGCTTATGAGCTTCAAGATAAAGGATGTGACACAGTTGATGCAAACTTACACCTTGGCTATCCACCGGATATCAGAGATTACGGGCTTGGTGCTCAAGTGCTATACGACCTTGGTGTCCGAAAGATGAGACTGATGACGAACAACCCTGCAAAGAGGGCAGGGCTATCAGGCTATGGGCTTGAAGTTGTTGAGCGCATCCCTTTGCAGGTCACACCTAACGACATAAACAGGGATTACCTAAAAGCAAAGAGAGATAGGCTTGGGCATTTGATAGATGTATGAAAGCCTCAAACACAAAGCAGAGGTTGAAGCTTTCATCTCACTTTCACAAGCAGTGTCAGAGCTGCAAGGGAAGATAGAAGCGCATAAATGCTGAAGGCAACTGATGCTCCAAACTTGTTCCACAGTAATCCGAAGAGCAAGCTTGCAGGAAGCACCCCGATGCCGACTACAAAGTGAAATGCACCATACCCACTGCCACGCATTTCCTGTTGAGTTAAATCAGCGACGAGTGCCCTCTCAGTTCCTTCAACCATGCCAAAGTAAAGACCATAAAAGGTGAAGAGGAGCCAAATGTGAATTTGTGAAGACGCAAACCCGAACCCAGCATATGCACCTGCATATATGAGCCATCCCAAAGAGAGCACATTCACACGCCCAAAGTAATCCGAGAGAACCCCACCGGGGATAGAAGAGACGCTTTTAACAATGTGGAGCCATGTCCAAAGCACAGGTATGAGGTAAGATGGCACATTGCACTCACCAGCGCGCAGTAAAAGGAAAGCATCGCTTGAGTTGCTCAGGGTGAAAATAAACATGGCGAGCAAGAACCAGCGGAAACGCGCTTCAAAATTTGTCAGGTTGATTTTCAAATTATGCGAACGGCGTTTTGTTTGTTTTACAGTTCTTGTGCTTACGCCCAGCCAGAGAACAAGAAGCGATGCAACTGCTGGAATTGAAGCGAGGAGAAAAACAAGCCTGTAGTTTTTTGGTGCGAAATAAAGAACAGCGGATGCCATAAGTGGACCGATAAGTGCGCCAACATGGTCAAGCGCCCTTTGGAAGCCAAAAGCAGCTCCAAGCATGTTCTCGGGAGATATGTTTGCTATGAGTGCATCCCTTGGCGAAGTCCTTACACCTTTTCCGACTCTGTCAACGAAGCGCAAAAGCAGCACCTGCCATGCTGCATTTACGAAAGCCATGATAGGGCGAGTCAGGCATGCAAGTGCATAACCGACAAATACAAGTAACTTGTGCCTGCCTATAACATCTGAGAGCCAGCCTGAGGCAAGCTTAAGCAAGCTTGCTGTCGTCTCAGCTATGCCCTCAAGCAGACCGATGAACACAAAAGAGGCTCTAAGTTCTTGCCTGAGGAAGAGAGGCAGGAGTGGATAAATCATTTCGCTGCTCGCGTCGTTCAGCAAGCTGACGAGCGAGAGAGCTTTCACAGGTGTCGGTATCCCTTTTATCACATCCCAAAAGTTTCTCCATGTGTGCATGACTGCGCTGTCTCCCTTTTGAGAAGGCAGGAAAAGCCAATAAAGGGTGGTGAGCTCTTTTAACCTTTGCCGGGTGTGCTCAGCTTAAAGCTCTCGTATCCGTATATTGCGCCAATGTATCTCAGCGCCTTCGGATTGAAAGATGAGGTGACCTTTTCTTGGAAATGCGTTTGCACCTATTGCTACTACATGTCCATTGACGCACGTTGCGACGAAGCCGTTGTAATGGATGATGTGGTAAGAATTCCATTCGCGCAACTTGGCTGGGCGCTGTAAAACTGGTGTTGCATCAACTTTACCTCCCGCAACACCGAATATGCGTCCCACTTCCGTATGAAGCAATTGGAACTCAATCCCTTGAGGCCAAACCCTGTCAGGAAGCACCATCAGGAAGACACCGCTATTGCCGGGTTCCATCATACGATATTCGAAGCGTAAGATGAAGTTGCCAAATTCTCTTTCAGTTCGCAAGTAGCCATGGGGTCTTCCTGAGCATATGATGATACCGTCTTTGACCTGCCATGTCTTTTGTGGGTCGCCACCCGGAAGGAATGGAATGAAGCCACTTAAGTCCTTTCCATTAAACAGTGGTATGAATCCTTCTTCAGCTTCCTGCGATAGGACAAAATCCGCGATTGCAGCAGCTCCAGCACACGCAAACGCCGCAATCAATTCCCTTCGGTTCATCGCCGTTCACCTCCAACTTGCCTGCAAATCCATAAATGTCACTGCTTCATTCTATCACAAACACACTTAGCCAGCTAACCACAACATACTTCTTTTCAAGATGCCACTTGCTTGGTAACTGCTTATGCTCGCAACCTTTTGCCCAATGGCTCGTTCAAGTTAAGTTGCAAGAGGTGACTGTCATGGGTAAGGCTCCACTTTGGCTTGCGTGGAGCACAGGGAAGGACTCAGTATTGGCTTTGCATATGCTCAAGCATGACAGCCGTTGGGAAGGGTTTGAAGTCCGTAAGCTGTTGAGCACCATTACCATAGACTACGGGCGAGTGAGCATGCATGGCGTGAAGGTTGAACTTCTTAGGGCACAGGCTAAGTCACTTGGTATACCGTTGCTTGAAGTGTTTATACCAGCTGGATGCACGAATGAGGAATACGAACGAGCAATGCACAATGTGCTTAAGAGTGCTTTGGATGAAGGTGTTTATGGAGTTGTTTTTGGCGACATACATCTTGAGGATGTGCGCCAGTATAGGGAAAACCAAATGGCGCAGGTGGGTATGAAACCGATATTTCCACTCTGGCATGAAAGCCCAGCTGAACTTGCGCTTAAATTCATTTCGCTTGGGTATAAAGCGTTGGTAGTCTGCGTTGATTCGCAGAAACTCAACCCATCGTTTTGCGGACGAATTTTTGATGAGTCGTTCCTGAACGAATTGCCAAGCTTTGTTGACCCATGCGGCGAGAACGGTGAGTTCCACACTTTCGTTTATGACGGACCTTTGTTCACAGAACCTATCAGGGTGAAGCGTGGCGAAATCGTTTTAAGGGATGAACGATTCGCATTCTGTGAGCTTGAATTGGACAGGTGAGCAGTTGTGGTAGATGGAAAGGAAACAACTGAAAGGTTACGCGAAGCACTGTATTATGAGACACTGCAGGATGGTTCTGTGAAGTGCACGCTTGAGCCAAGGCAATGTATCATCCATGAGGGCGAAAGAGGCTTTTGCGGTGTCAGGCAGAACAGGGGCAGCAAGCTATGGACACTCGTTCATTCACGAGTTGCTGTCATTGATGTTGAAACGCTCTATCGCCACCACATCTATCATGTTCTTCCGGGAGCTTACTTCCTCACTGTTGGGACGGCAGGTTGCAACATGAGCTGTCAGTATTGTGAGACTGCAGTCATATCGCAGGCAGCGCCTGAAGCAGTTGAAAGCCAATTCATGACCCCACAAACGCTCGTCTACACAGCTATTGAGCGTGGGACAGTCGGAATACTTTTTGCACATAACGAGCCAATCGCAGCTTACGAATTTATGCTTGACACATTTAAGCTTGCAAAAGCCGAGGGACTGCGCACAGCTTGTCATACGGCTGGAAAAGTATTCACCAAGCCACTGACCGAGCTCTGTCGACACTTGGATGTAATCAACATTGACCTTAAGGCATTTGATGAAACAGTTTACGAAAAGCTTTGCTTGGGCAGTTTGGAAGCAACAAAGCAAACTATCACAGCCGTTAAAAAGGCGGGCGTCTTCATGGAGGTCACATATCTCCTTGTGCCTGGCTTCAACAGCGATGTTGAACAGATCAAGAAAATGTGTGCGTGGTTAATTGAAGCTGTGGGTGAAGATGTGCCGTTACATTTTGTGCGTTTCTTCCCAGCGCATAAGATGAAGAACGCACAGCCAACTCCGATTGAGCTCATATACGAGTGCCGTGAGGTCGCTATGAAGATGGGTTTGAAGTATGTCTATGGTGGCAACCTTCCCGGGGACAAATGTGAGTTCACATATTGCGCTAAGTGTAAAGCCGTTGTAATTGAGCGTGATGAGGAAGGTATCCCAACAATGCATATGAGAGGGGGCAAATGCGAGGCTTGTGGGAATCAAATTCCGGGCATATGGCGCTTGTGATATCATTAGCGTTTGTGACAAATAGCACATGTTTGCTCAAACTTATGACACCTAAAGCAAACAGAATCGGGTTTGAAGCTCGCAACATCGCTATGCTTTAATGCAAACCCTTCAGGGTGAGGCAACTGCACACCATGACAGCTCTCACAAGGCTTCTCACCATGACAGCGCACACAAAGCTTTTGTTCTTCCGGCTTCGCCTTTGTGTGAGTTCTTCGGTAATCTTTTGGGTGAGGCATTGGCAGCCCATGACATGCATCACACCAAGACTGAGTATGACAGCGCATGCACACGATTGCTTTATCTTTTGCCTCCCTATGCTTCCGTGCATACCCACTTGGGTGAGGCATCTTTAAACCGTGACATGAATCGCAAAACGCTGTTGAATGACACAGGAGGCAATCGCGTCCAGAGAGCGAAAGTTTACCATGCCGAAGCATAAAATCGGGTTGACGGTGCGATGGCGGTTTTTTAATGCCATGGCATGAGTCGCATGTTGAGCGGTCGTGACATAGCAAGCACCGCGCTTCTTTCACTCTTGCAAACTCACCATGCCTCGCTATGAAGTTGGGAGTATGGTCTTGTGGGCGACGGGGCTTATGACACATATCACAGAACGCTTTCCTATGGCATTGCAAACATTGGCTTTCTTCCCTTGTCTCCTTCGGATGGCGTTCAAGCCAGTCTAAGCCATGCGTGCTTGGTATAGCAGTTTGAGGGCGTGCATGACATAACGAACACTTCTTTGGGGCAGATTTATCATCATGGCATTCCAAGCAAACACGCATTGGGACTGCACCATGCTTTGGGTAAGGTCTTTGGCGTCGTGATGGCTTTATGTCGCGATGGCAATAGCTACAGTGAGCACCTCGCTCAATGTGCTTTCTGTGGGAGAATGCGATTCTGTAAGCACTTTCGCCAAGCGTGATAATGTTATGACACTCAAAGCACTCCAAGTTGGACACAGAACGCAGGCGCTCATCAACAGGCTGTAAAGCCAATGTGCGCTTTTGTCTGATGCGTTTGAGCTCTCTTTGCGAGAGTAGCTTAAGATGCTGCTCAACATCTCGCTCATGGAGCAATAGCTTGAGCGAGAGTGCGCTCACAAGCACGATTGGCGCAAACATCAATATGAGTTTGAGCAACGTCGCAATGATAGTTTTGAGCTTCACTATCCCAAACCTCCAACCACATTAGCTATCAAGCTTGCAACACCTGTGCCGCTCATATTCAAGCGCGTGGCGTAATTTCATTTCTTTAAGGCTTATCTTGCCAGTGAGCCAAACCATACTCATCGGAAAGACATCGGGGCGAAGATGCGCAAAGTATACATGGAAGCAAAGGAGAGCAAATGTTGCCAGCACAGCTTCATGGCTATGAATAACATGCGCGATTTCAACAAGCTGTGGCGATAAGTGTTCGGCAACGAACGGTGCCTTCCAGAGCATTATCCCTGTTACGCCCATCATAATGATGCCCCAGCCAGCTGCCCAATAGAGGAACTTCTCAATGAAGTTATAACGCCCCATTTTAGGTGGTTCACGCCGTAATCGGAGCAAGAAAAGAAGCATGTGATAAAAATCGACGAAGTCCTTGACCGAGGGTAACATCTCAGTCCGCCTGTAGCCGAGCAAGAAGCGGATGAACAAGTAGAGGAGATGGTAAGCGACAGCAAGAAGCATAAGCATCCCAGCAACCCTATGGAGTAACCCTGCTGTATCAGTGCCACCAAGCAAACGCATAATGATCGGTGCAAGCATGCCACCCGAACCCTTCAATGGAAGCCCACTCAACATGAGCAGCATGACACTGCCCATAAAAAGCAAGTGCTGAATTATTTGATGCACATCCCAACGCCTTACATGCCCTTCCACTCCCTCAAGCTCTTTACAAAGTGCCCCTGTGCAAAGAAGCATGCACATTACAAGTGCATCAAGCAATGTGTATGCAAACATCGGTATGAGCACAACGATAACAAACAGCTCAAACACCACATCAACCCAATAGACTATGGGACGTTCCTTTGGTGACGGTGGCTTGTGCGTGAATGTGAGCGCGAATTTCCCGCCACCGCCAACATGACAGCTGGCGCATGCTTTCGCTCTCTTCGTAAGGTGCATCGGTGATGATGGCTCATGTGGTGAAGCGATTGCGTGATGGCTATGGCAAGTTATGCAAGTAGCGCTTCTTTTGCTGCCGAGGCGTAGCTTCTTACCGTGAAAGCTGTTCAAATAAGTTGTCACAGTGTAAGGGTTGAGCTTATGCTTCTTCATCAAAGCCTCGTTGGCATGGCATGCTCCACACATGTATGGAATGTTCCTTCCATACACTGGCGAGCTTTCATCCTCGTTTGGAAGTATGTAATGGCTTCCGTGGCAGTCAGTGCACAGTGGTGCATCGGCACCGCCACTTTTAAGGTGCCTTGCATGGGTGCTCCTTGCATACGCTTTGAACTGCTCATTATGGCAATCAACACATGAGGCTATAGCTTGCTGTAATGTCTTTGGCGCATGCCTTATGAATGGCTCAACTTCGTTTTGGATGACACCTAACGCACCTTCATGAGTTGCGTGTGGAAGCACACCGCGTTTTTTGTGGCGCATGTTTGTATGACAGTCAACGCAATCAAACTTACCATGCACTGATGAGGCAAACCGTTTTTGGTCAACATAAAGGCTATGTATGCTTCCATCGGGTAGCTTGATGAAGAGTTCTTTTTTGGAGTGACACGCAATGCAATTCTGTTGAGCTTCCGTGTGCCTATATGCAACGCAAAGCCACATCAAAGCGATGATAGCTACCGTTACTATATGCCACCTCACTTGCCATCTCCTTTCTCCAAGAATGGTTGTAGTAACCTCACAATTGTATCAAATGCCATCTGGTCATCTATCTCATTAGGCATCTCCTTCAGTTTTTTGATCAACGGGTGTAGCACTCTTTTGACCAAGCGCTTCGTCAGCATATCAATTGCTTTTCTTTCGCCATCATCGCATGTTGCGAGCTTGCCTGAAAACTCTCTAAGCGTCCTTATGCGAACAGATTCTGCGGAGTTGAGCAAGTTCACCACTAACTGCTCAGCCCACCTTGAGCGCCAACACCTCCAAAACGCATTAACTTCCTCTGTAACGATTGCTTCTGCTCTTTTCGCTTCATCTTGGCGCAACCTGTGGTATTCATCGGCGATGTCTGCAAGTTCATCAATGTTGAATAGCTTTAAACCTTCCAACTCAGCTACACTTGGCTCAACATCTCTCGGAATGGCAAGGTCAATGATCAGCATTTTATCTTTTGCATTCCGCTCCGAGAGGGCTTTTGAAATCATCTGATGGGTCAATAGATAACTGGGGGAGGCAGTGCACGAAATGACTATGTCGGAATCCTTCAGGTATTCTTGCAACTCAGACAATCCGATAGCTACTGCGCCAAACTGCTTTGCCAGTTGCTGTGCATGTTCAAGCGTCCTGTTTGCGATGACGATTTGATTTACCCCGTGTTTTTTGAAAAGGCGAAGTGTTAATACGCCTATCTCACCAACACCTATTAGCAGGAGTTTCTTATCAGTGAACCCACCACAGATCTGCCACGCCAACTTAACAGCAACATGAGGTATTGAAACTGCGCCTGCTGATATGTTCGTTTCAGTGCGAACGCGCTTTCCGACCTTCAAAGCTCGCATGAACAAGTGCGAGAGCATTTTGCCACAGCATTTCAACCGCATCGCCAACTCGTAAGCATTTTTGATCTGCCCCAGTATTTGTGGCTCGCCGAGCACCATTGAATCAAGCCCGGCAGCTACACGGAAGAGGTGCGTGCATGCGCCTTTATCGGTAGCCACATATAAACCCTTTTGCAACTCTTGCCTTGGGAGCTTATGTTGGCGATGAAGGAACTCTATCAGCTCAAGCTCGCATGCCCTATCTGTTACGGCGTAAATCTCAGCGCGATTGCATGTTGAAAGGAAGACAACCTCACTCACACCTGAAATTGAACGCAGTGAAAGAAGCGCATTCGGCACATCAACTTTGCAAAGCGAGAGGCGCTCGCGCACATCTATGCCCATCGTGCGGTAGTTGCCACCAACGAGCAATAGCCTTTTGTATGCGCCATTGATGTTGCATCCGCCTTGTGTTAGCCAATACATGTAGCTCATCCCCGACAACTAAGCTTTCAAACGGGGGTTTAAACTGAACACCTACATTGCCATAGTCATTTTAACACGAGAGCGAAAGGCTTAAGCATTTCTTCTAACCAAGGCAGTAAGTGAAATGAGACCACCAACAAGGATGAGGATGCTTCCAAGGCGTAGCAGGTTCATGAAAGGTTTAACGCTGAATTCCACAACAACTTTTCTCTTAGCTTCTTCAGCCTTTATCTTCGCAACTGAGAGGCGTATGAGCTTTTCATCGGCGTTCATCTCAAGCACCGAGAACTTATAACTACCATCTGGGAGGCTGTCATCAACTCCATCGCCAGACGCAGTTAAGCCCGGAGCAACAAGGAACCACTTATTGTCCGCTTCACGAGATACTTCAAGCAATGCTCTCGCTACAAAAGTTAGAGGTGTGCCTGTAGCATGTTCACTGACATCAAACCGTAGGAAGCGGATGTTTAATCCAAAGGCTTTCTTTGTTTCTCCCTTGCGCAAAACGATTGATGCTTGCTTTTCAACAGTGGTCAACTCAATCGGTGAAACATAAATGTCAGCAAGCGCTAACACCTTTATTCCCGGATAACGCACAATGCCAAATGGGCTGTCAATTATACTTGCGTTGGTATCAAATTCGCCCCTGCCTTTTCGTATGGACAGTCTTAGAAGCGTTTTGCCGAACTTGCCTTGCTCTTGGTTTGATTCGATATCGCACACTATGTTATAACCCATAAACTTTGAAGTTTCTCCACTGGTTAGCAGAAGCATCTTTGAGCGTTCGCATTCCGACGAGAGCGAGATGCCAAGCATTAAAGTCGCTACACCGATGTGCGTGATGCATCCACCAAGGTGATACCATTTAGATACGCGCCATAGCAAATACACATTTGATGCTAAGGAAGAAACTGCTGTTACCACGATTGCGAGGTGGTATGGGTTTCGGATGCCGAGCAGAAATGCAACTGCTCCAGCAATGCATCCGAGAGACAACGAAGTGACAAACAACACCCTCTTCTTGAAGCCGTTAATGTAGAAGAGTGGCACTAAAATGAGTATGATGAGCAGGCTGAATGCAAATGGAGCAAGTGCTCTGTTAAAGAAGTCTGGGGAAGCTTTTACACCCTCACCGATGAGAACCGTGAGAACGGGCAATGCTGTCCCAAACGCAACGACAAATGCCGCAACAAGAAGCAGGAGCACAGCAAGCCAGAGCATAAAATTAAGCGAATAGACAGAAGTCCAAATGCGCTTACTCGGCATATCCTTCCAATACCATGCAAGGAATGTAACGCTCATTGCTGTGTATGCGATAATGAAGAAGAGCAAGACGACATTAAATGGGGCATGTGCTTCACCAAACACATGAACAGAAGCCTCGCTCAATATGCCACTCCTCGTTATGAAGGTTGCACAGATAACACTTAGGTAGGCACACATGGAGATGGCTACAATCATCCTCTTACCGGCGTCATTGCGCCTTTGTATAGCCAACACATGAAGCAATGCTGTCAGTAAGAGGAAAACCACAAGTGAGGCATTTTCAACTGGGTCCCAACCCCAATACCCACCCCATCCTAACACTTCATAACTCCAATATGCTCCGATGATTATGCCAGCCCCGAGCATCAGCCACGCAATGAGTGCGCACACACGAAGCAAATACACTATGCCATCATCGCTACCTTTGCTGAGGGTAAAAGGGAACGAGAGCGCAAAAGGAATTGATGTTAGAGCATAGCCAAGGAGAGTGATTGGTGGGTGAATGAGCATCCAAGGGTTTTGTAGTAGCGGATTTAATCCCTGTCCGTCAGTCGGCTTATGAGGTAGGAGGGAAAACATATTTTTACAGCAAAGCGAGGTCACTGTGAAAGCCTGCGCAAATGTGATAGCAAACAGCGCCACCCACTTAGCTGGCTCGTCCTCCAGCGATTTAACCAGTCTCGTGAATACAGCTACCGAGAGAAACCCGAACCATCCCCAGAGCATCATTGAACCTTCCTGACCAGCCCAAATAGCACTTATGCGATACAACAGGGGCAGTTGCCTTGATGTATATGCAGCAACATAAGCAACCTCATATCGCTGTCCGAGCAGAAGCGCAAGCAAAACTGTCATCGCTAATGTGAGTGCCAAAAAACCAAGTGAGAGAATGGCTTGAAATAATTTAGACATAGCGTTGTCGGTGCATGGCTTTAGCTCGCATCCCCGTTTAAAGCGAGGTGCTATGAAGGCTTTTACAAAACTCAATGCCATGCACACATAAAGACAAACTGAAGAAACCACGAACAATGCATAACCAACCTTTGGCAACACACCAAAGATGTCCATCTTTCAATTCCCCCTCAATTTACAAGCTCACATTGAGGTTCTGCGATTATCATGCTGGCTTATTCCATTCGGAAGTAGGGGCGATGATGTGGTGAGAGGTAACGCTCAACATATTCGCCCCATGGTTTTCTGTAAGTTCTGCAGATGTGCTTGTTGGCTTCTTCATCATCAATGATAAGTTCCCTCTCAGCATCCCAGCGAACAACCCGTCCGACTTTGAAGGCAATATTGGCAAGGTGCAGGGGATTTGTTGAGGCGTGCCCGAAGTCAATTGGCGCAATAGTTTGCTGGCGACTTTTAACACAATCAAGGAAATTGCGCACATGCGGTCCATCTAACGGTGAGCCACCTTGTTTAAATGGCTCTGCCCTGCCTGGCTCTGGTATTAGCTCAAAACCTTCTCTTGTGAGCACGAGTGTCCCGTTAGTTCCATAAAATGCAATGCCATACCCTCTACCTTCAATGGGGCGTGAACTGGTGTGGTAAACAGATGCTTGAACGTAAAAGTCACCATAGTCAATGAATGCATCCTGCGTATCTGGTGTTTCCCTGTTATCGTTAAGTGCATATTTACCGCCAACCGACATCACAGCCTTTGGCGCTGTAACCTCAAGTATCCAATGGACAGTATCAATGTGATGTATTGCCCACGCCAACATGAATCCACCTGAGTAATCCCACATGAACCAGTAGCCCGGCGCATAGCACCTGTTGCGATTGAACTTCCTATAAGGAGCTGGACCAAGCCACATGTCCCAATCCAAGCTCTTAGGTGGGTCTTCATCTGGTGGGTTGCCTATACCATGTGGTGTCTCATTCCAAGCATTCCAAACACGCACCCTTGTTATCTTTCCGATGGCGCCCTTCTTTATTAGTTCCTTTGCTGTAGCGTAATGAGCCCCGCTTAACTGCTGTGTTCCATGCTGTGTTACCCTGTTAAAACGCTTTGCTGCATTGACTGCTGCTCTACCTTCAGCGATATTGTGGCTCAACGGTTTCTCAACATAAACATCCTTCCCAGCTTCACATGCTGCTATAGTCTGAATGCAATGCCAGTGGTCTGGTGTGGCGATGAAAACTGCATCAATGTCCTTTCTCTCAAGCAACTGCCTAAAGTCCTTATACGGTGTAGCTTTCCCACCCGTCATCTTCACAGCCATGGCAAGGTTCTCTTCCCTAACGTCACAAACAGCTACTACATCAACATCTTTGTTTGCCATAGCCACCCCCATCAGCCCTCTACCTCTCCCACCAGTCCCTATAAAGCCAAGCCCTATCTTCTCATTTGCACCAAACGGCGACGATGAACGCATGCTAAGAAACAATGTCCCAAAAGCTGCACCTGCACTGATAAGTTCACGCCTTGAAAATACTTTGTCCATAAAGCCTCACCCCACCTATATGAGCACTTATGAAGCCCTCCTTGCCACCGAATAAATTGTAAATGCACTGTAAAGCGTTTGTGAATAAAACAGGCATTGAGGCTTTTACATCCGTTCCTTTCCTGTCTATAATTGTTTGCGCACCAAGTGAGAAGAGATTGCGTCTGAAGGATGGGAACACCGTGAGGTTTGATCCTGAATGCCATCATGGTCGCCGTGTTTGTGTAAAGGGTTACGACTACAACCAATGAGGTGCGCATTTTGTCACAATTTACAGCTTGCCTATAGGAGCGGGCATGCCTTTTGGAGGTGATGGATGGCGAAATAAGATTGAACGATGCGGGATAGATGATGATCTATAAGGCAAATCCGTTGTGCAGGCACATGGACAAAGAAAACATGAAAACATAAACAGCATTAACTTGCGTGAATTTGACCACAGGAGGTGAGTAGCTTGGTCACGAGGGAAGAAGCGTGGGAGTGGGTTTGCGACTGGGTGAGTAATGAGAATTTGAGGAAGCACCTTCTCGCTGTTGAAGCAGCGATGCGCTATTACGCACGCATCTACGGCGAGGATGAGGAGAAGTGGGGACTTGCTGGTCTACTCCATGACATTGATTATGAACGCTATCCAGACCCAGCACAACATCCGAAGGTTGGTGCTCTGTTTTTGAAGGAAAAAGGTGTGCCTGAAGAAGTGGTTGAGGCAATACTTGGGCATGCAAACTGGACTGGTGTCAAACGGCAATCGCTCATGGCTAAAGCCCTTTACGCATGTGATGAGCTGACTGGCTTGCTTGTTGCGACGGCACTCGTTATGCCAAACAAGAAGCTCGCCGAGGTGAAAGTTGATACAGTCTTGCGCAAGATGAAAGATAAGTCATTTGCGCGGAAGGTTGATAGACAAGCGATAATTGATGGTGCAAATGAACTTTGCATACCGCTTGAGGAGCATATTGCAAACGTGCTAAAGGCAATGCAAGATATAGCAGTAGAACTTGGCTTATAGTGGGGTGAAAAGTTCTATGATGAGCAGGCGCAATTTCATTGCAGGGATGACTGCGTGCATTGGGTCGGTTGCTTTTGGCAAAGATGCTACTGAAGGTGGGAGGCTAAAGTCACCAACACAGCTTGTGATGCTTGGTAAAACAGGCATTAAGGTATCGTTCGTTGGTATAGGGACTGGAATGCGTGGATGGATGCGCTCATCAAATCATACGCGAATGGGTAAGGAGGCGTTCATTAGGCTTATAAAGCACGCATACGAAAATGGAATCACATTCTACGACGTAGCTGACCTTTATGGGACACATACTTTCCTCAGAGATGCTGTTAAAGGTATACCGAGGGAAAACATCGTCATCCAATCAAAGATATGGTTTAGGAAAGAGGGCTTGCCAGAGCAAGTAACAGATGCTTTGGAGGCGCTTGAGCGCTTCAGGAAGGAGCTTGATACAGACTACATTGACGTAGTGCTATTGCACTGCACAACAGATGCAAATTGGCTTGAGCAGTTGAAGCGGATGAGGGAGCAGCTTTCTGAAGCCAAGGAAAAGGGGATCATAAAAGCACATGGCACATCCTCACATAGCATTGACGCACTGAAAGCATCGTTGCAATCCGATTGGGTTGATGTGCAACTTGCACGCATCAATCATGTTGGTAGCCACATGGATGGTAAGCCGGATGAGATCTCGGAGCTGCTCAAAAAGATGCGTTCGGTAGGGAAGGGAGTTATCGGGATGAAAGTATTTGGCGAAGGCACATTCAAGACACCACAAATGCGTGAAGAAAGCCTCAAGTTCATCTTGGAACGAGATTGTGTTGACGCCATCGTCATTGGCTTTGAGCGCCCAAGCGAAATTGATGAAACGCTCAAAATGATTGAAACGCTGTTGAGTTCACCACAGTAAAACATATGCCCGCATCGCTAAGAACCTAAATCACGGATAATGCCAAATCCTTATCTGCTCTGCAGGGAAGCTCAGCCACTCAATGGAAAGGGGGAGTGAAAATGAAGCGAGAGGTATACGATGGACAACCCATTGGCTTTGTGAGCTTTGGCTTTAAGTTTATCTTTGCAGCTTCTGCTTTGATGCTTATGCAATATTGTCACTTAACACAAGCACAACAGCCTTGGAGTGTGGACTTAAGCGGTGAATGGAGATTTAAAGCCGGCGATGATGAAAGTTATGCTTTGCCACAGTTTGATGACTCAAGATGGGAAATGCTTTATGCTCCTGCGCTTTGGGATGGGCAAGGCTACGCCAACTACGATGGTTTTGGATGGTATCGAAAACGCTTCTTCGTTCCGAAGGAGCTCAAAGGACACGATTTAGTGTTTGAGCATGGTGGTGTTGATGACCATGATTGGGTTTATATCAACGGCATAAAGGTTGGCGAAGGTAAAGGATGTTACATCCCGAGGAGCTACATCATCCCATCAAGGCTCATTAGATTTGGCGAGTTAAATTTAATCGCGGTGCGCATCTATGATGGTGCGATGGGAGGCGGACTCGCAAGAGGACCACTCAGGGTGAGGATAGTGAGCCTGAACGACCGAATTAGTGTTGAGGATGTCAGCATCACTGGTGAGTTTAATAAGCCTCAGATGAGGCTTCGTATTACATTCGTGAGCAAAGATGGAAAGCTACACAATCCGAGGGTGAGTTTAAGCGTCACTGACTACTTCTTGAGGAAGCGCTTCTCCAAAACCTTTGAACCACTCATCAAGCCAGAGGAGCGAAATGAAGTTACATTCCAATTCAACGGTGGGGATAGCAAAGACTACCGTGTGCTTATTGAGCTGAGTGAGGGAAAAGAGCGCTCAGAGCTCTTCTATCACATCCTCAGCGACATAACTGTTGGTGCTCGTCCAACGCTTGTCCTTTCAGGTAGTTGGGAAATGCTGTTGCCACCAGATGATGAATTGAAGTTCCCACCAAAAGGCAAATGGCAAAAAGTGGAGGTGCCAATGCTCTCATGGGGTGGTTGGGGTCAGAAAAACCACAGGGCATGGTTCAGAAAAGAATTCACGGTTCCAAATGCTTTTGCTGGCAAGCGCGTCGTATTGCGCTTTGAAGCTGTGGCTCATCATTCAGTTGTGTTCGTAAACGGAAAAAGTATTGGAGAGCATCTTGGTGGCTTCGAGCCTTTTGAGTTTGATATTACAGATGTCATAAAGCTCGGGGAGGAAAACGAATTGATTGTTGGCGTCACCGACTGGATTGCTGGTTTGGTAGAAGGCATTAAGCCACCAGAAGATCCAGAGAAGCTCCCGAAGGATTCAATGCTTATCCCATACGGCACACGACCACACTCAAGGAAAGGCATTTGGGACGATGTTTTTGTCTATGCACGAAGCCCTGTTTTCATTGCTGATGCTTTCGTCATCACATCTGTGCGTAACGAAACGTTGACGGTTATAACGACGCTACGGAATGACACCGATAAAGATACATCTGCAGAGCTCGTTGGTGATGTTTACGACGGTGAAACAATGAAGTTTATGCTCCCAAGGCAAACGGTGACTATAAAAGCAAACAGCACTGCGCAAGCAGTTATCGTTGTGCCAGATGTGATAAAAGGGAGCAATGGTTTGAAACTTTGGTTCCCACACGAACCGTATCTATACCGCTTAAACCTCAGGCTAAATAACGGTGGGCAGACTATTGATGAGCTGAATTTGCGCTTTGGTTTCCGAGAGATATGGATTGACGGAATAAACTATCGCCTCAATGGGCGTATCTTCAGGTTGAGAGGGTTGGGTTGTCCACCAACCACGGCAACGCGTGAGGAGATCCGCAAATACTACATTGAGAGACTTGCAGCTAACTTCACTCTTGTGCGATTCCATATGCAGCCTCGCCAAAAACACTTCTACGAAATCGCGGATGAAGTTGGCATGTGCGTCAAGGACGAATCGGCGTTTTATTGTGCTGCAAATGTTTATGCGCTTGCTGATGAGCGTCTTTGGCAAAACTTAAAAAAGCACATTGAGGGCATGGTTATGCGTTCACGAAACCACCCATCGCTGTTGATATGGAGCGTTGAGAATGAGATATTGCACTGTGGCGGAATGAGGGTTAAAGGGACAGATGAGCGTATCTACGAACTTGGGAAACTAATCAAACAGCTTGATCCGACAAGACCGATTGAGTTTGAGGGCGATGGCGATGTGAATGGACGGGCAGAAACAATCAACATTCATTATCCACGCGAGTTTGGCTGTCATGATCACAACCTCTTTCCGAACGATGCATATTGGCTCGGCAAGGAAGGGAATGACAGATGGCCAAGAGAATTAATCTGGAGAAAGGACAAGCCCATTATCATTGGTGAGTTCTGTTATTACCCTTATAGTCGTCCACCGGGAGGCGTTTCCATATTCCTTGGTGATTCGGTTTATGTTAGCCGTGATGAGGAAAGAAAAGCACACTTGATAGGTGTGAAGATGCTCTGCGATGGGATGAGGCAGCTATCAGTTGCAGGGCTAAACCCATGGGTTGATGATTTGCGCTACAGCATTGAATGTCTTAAGCCCATAGTAGCGTTCATGCCTCAGTATGATAAAAACTTCTTTTCCTCAGAGACCATTGAAAGGGAGATAACTGTCCTTAACGATACACTCCATAGGCGCAGACTCACTTTGGTGGCATACGTGCGCATTAGGAATTCCACAACTGCTCAACGCACATCCACTTTAGATATGGATGCTGGTGAGTTGCGGACCGTGAAGTTCAGTTGGCAAATGCCAAATATAAAGAGTCGCACAAGTGTATCACTGCGTTTGCTCATACGCGATGGCGCTAATGTAGTGTTTGAAGACGAAAGAAGGCTTTGGGTTTTCCCAAGAGAACAAGTGCGTATAGCAAACGGGTTGCGTGTGGCTTTGTTTGATCCACTTGGTGAAACTGAGAGAGCCTTGTCACAAGTTGGCTTAAGTCTAAAGGCTAAGAAGGTGCTTGAAGGTATTTCTAAGGGGACTGTTGACCTTCTACTGATCGGCAAAGGTGGGACTGAAACAGAAACGTTTAAGCAATCAGTTGAGGCGTTACGGAAGTTCGTTTATGATGGTGGTATCGTCTTCTGCTTTGAGCAATCATCACAGCCAACATGGCTCCCAATACATTTGCGTTTGGATGAGCGTCGTGCTGCAACAATGGTGCATATTTGTTATGCAGCTCATCCACTGCTTTCAGGTATGCAACTGGATGACTTTATGTGGTGGCGAAATGACCATATTGTAGCTCGCTCATCGTTCGTAAAACCTTCTCAAGGCGCATTTCGCATACTGCTTGAATGTGGTGGCAAAGGTGGATTGCGCTGGACACCATTGATTGAAGTTCTTTATGGCAGTGGTTCGTTTATTATGTGCCAGCTTGAGATAACAAGCAAGCTCACAGTTGAGCCTGTAGCCCAAATGCTCCTCCGCAATTTAATGCGATATGCGAGTTCTTTTAAGCCCGTGGAAAAGAGGCGTTTAGCCATCGCCATAATACCTGGCTCGCAAGTCCCAAAGGTTCTTTCAACAGTTGGAGCAACGTATGACGATATATCGGGCAGTATCGCAAGCGCTTCTTTTGATCGCTACGGCTTGCTCTTCATTGACCGCGATATGCTCTCACTTTTCAAGAAGCGAATAGAGGATATTCGCTCATTCGTCTCTAACGGTGGCATAGTATGGATTCACAATCCAAAAGATATGGCTGTGTTGCGGGCACTCATACCACAGATCGCTACAGTTGAGCAGCGCAAGTTTGGAGGTAGGTTAGTCAAACGCGAAAACGATGAGTTGCTTTTCGGCATAAGCAATTCAGATTTGTTCTGGTATCGCGAAGATTGCTGGTATGCTGATTGGGAGGGGAGAGGGAGTGGGTTTATCGGTGAGCCAGCATTCGCATCAATTGAATTGCAAAACATGAATGGCATAAAAGCGTTGACCAACCCATGTGCGCTGGTCAAAGTCCAAATGGGGAAAGGTTTCATATTGGTTGACACGATTAACTTGTTTGAGCCACCAAGTGAAGTAAGAGATAAAGCCATGCGCATACTTGCCACGTTGCTTACAAATATGCATGCACTGCCATAGCGAAAGATTAACCGCTTTCATCATTCACTAAAACGCCTTATCATTTCCATCTGCAGAGCCAAAAGCGCCTGCTAAAAAGAGCAAGTTCAGAAATGATTGAGATGGAACTTTAGCAACCAGCTTTCAGGCAGTCTTGCGGTTAAGCTGTAGTGTAAAATTTGACATCTTTTTGTGAATGTGTTAGAATAAAAGATTTTGAGCCCCATTTACTGCTCCGCGACAACATACCATCCTATGATTGTGGAGGTGAGGATATATGGGCAGCAGTAGAGCAAGCGCACCAGAAAATGTGAAGGCTCTCGCTGAGCAAGTTGAGAGCGATGGCGGAAAAGTCCTTGCCATATACCAAGAACCATTCGCTGGTGAGTGGCAACTTTTTGTCATGCTTCCAATGGAAAAGGTGAAGCCAACACCATACCAGAGAGACCTTTCTACGAACCATGTTGAGCGTTTGGTTGAGGTCATAAGAACCATTGGACGCTTCTTAGATCCGATTATAGCTGTGCGTTCACCAACTGGTGAATATTGGACACCAAATGGGAACCATAGGAGAGCAGCCCTTGAATCGCTCGGGAAGGAAATGATACCTGCGATATTATTGCCTGACCAAAGCGTGGCATTCCAGATATTGGCACTCAATACGGAGAAAGCCCATAACCTTAAAGAGAAGTCGCTTGAGGTCATCAGGATGTATCGTGGCTTGCTTGAAGAGACGATATCTGAAGGCACTTCAGACCTTAGAGAGATTGATTTGGCATTCCAATTTGAGGAGGCATATTATGCAACACTTGGCTTGCTGTATGAGGAAAGCAAGACATTTAGCGGTGGACCTTACACGAGTCTGTTGAAGAAGGTGGACAGATTCCTTGACTTGCCGTTGAAAGAGGCATATGAAGCAAGAAAACAAAGGGCTCAAAAACTCAAGCAGGCTGACGAGGTTCTCGCAGAAATCGTTAGGAAGATCAAGGAAAGGGGTATCACACACCCGTATGTCAAGCACTTTGTTGTTTCGCAATGTAGCCCTGTGCCACCAAGAGTGAGGAAGGTTGCAATGGAGTATGATGAGGCGATTGAAAGCCTTACAAGGAAGTTGAAAGAGTTTGATGTTGAAAGCGTGAGACCTGAGGATATAGGGAGGGTTGTAATAGAACACGAGGTTTAGTTGCACTCCTGTTTCATTTTGGATAGTGTAAGCTCACCGAGGTGGAAGGAATGCATTTAATGGCTATTCCTATTGGTAGGCTTGGCTCTCGCTTCTCGCTCCTGTTTGATCCATGGGCAAATTGTGTTCATCATTCAGCTCTCGGCAGATGGTTTGATTTACCGACAGACTTAGCTATCGGGATTGAGAGCGATGGCATCTTTAAAGCCTTCCCATTCACGAAGCGTTATGAGCATTTTGAGGTAGTTGAACAGAAGCTACAGATGTGTGGCGTATCATTCACTGGGCGTTCGTTATCTCTTGGGTTGGGGATGAATGTTGAATTCATCTCCCCGTTCTATCCGCTTGATGAATGGACATCTCTTGCACCTGTTTTCCTCATCAGGTTAAGAGTCTTCCCTGTTGAACGCCTGTTTTGGTCATCACCACAAAGGAAGGCTAAAAGGGGAAGGGTTTTCATTCGTATCCAAAGGGATGACATGCATCTATCACCATCCTTTGACAGGTTAAAAATTTCGTATCAAGTTCCAAAGGTGATACGGCGCAACGACCAACAAATGTGTGATACTGCGTGCGAAGCATGGTTGTGCGAAGAACGGATACTACCGATAACTCAAGGGGGCGCTTTGCTGGAAGATGGGATTGAATACGAGTTTGACTTATCAAGTCAGCAAACACCACATTTTGATGTTGTCTGGTGCGCCTTTGTTGATGAACCAGTCCTGACCATCTTTGGTGAACCAGCATCGTTCAAGTATAGGTGGTTGTTCAGCGACGTTGATTCCGTAGCTCAATTTACGAGCACACACATGGATGAGATGTTACACAAGACCAACACTTTTGAAAGCTTGTTTGATGAAGCCTCGTTGAGCAAGTCGCAATCAGATTTAATGAAATTCGCTTTCCAGAATTTCTTGCTTAACACATGGTGGGTTGTTAAAGAAGATGGCACTGACTGGTTTAGCGTCTGGGAGGGTTCTTGCCACTATCATAGCACCATTGATGTTGAATACAACTGTGCCCTTTTCTACCTAATGCTGTGGAGCGACCTCCTTGAGATGCTTCTGGATGAATGGGCTCAGTTTGAGATGAAGGACGATGTCGGAAGCTACTTGGCTCACGATATGGGGTTTGGGCTTGAGATAGGAAAACAAGGATATCATCATCCAATGCAAGTGGAAGAGAACGCTAACTTCATACTTATGCTTTTTTGCTTCTGGCTGTGGACGGCAAAAAACGAAGTGATTGAACGTCATCACGAGCTATGTAAACGGTTAACCGAATACTTTGAACGGAGTGACACAACCGGAGATGGGCTTCCAAAACTTGGTGTTGCAAACACTATTGATGACGCATCGCCAGCAGTCCAATATGGTAGGGAGCAAATTTACCTTGCTGTAAAAACCATGTGTGCATCCCATGCTGCCTCTATAATTGCTGAAGCGCTCGGCGATAACGAATGGGCTCAGCGATGCCGTAGTATTGTTGAGCGCATACGCAAAACAATAGATAAAGAGGGTTGGCTTGGTGACCACTATGCTGTCTGCCTTGACAGGTATGCAGACGGTTTAGTTGATGTTTGGACAGGAGAAGAGCTAAAGGGTGAGCTACGCGGTTGGGATGCCTATTCAATCTATACTGCTAATGGCTTGCTTTACTTGCTGTTATGCGATGAGTTACCGCAGGTCAATTTGACGAGGATGAAGACAGACATTCTGAATGCTTATATGAAGACGCTCACGGAATACGGTTGCACACATACAAATGTTGATGTGGGTAATCTTTGGGTGTCACAAAACATATGGCGTGATATCATCGCTTCATACATTGGCTTGAACTTGCCGGACAACTCAAGCCGTTATTTTGCCCTCCAAGAAATGATGAACACAGGTTCGCTTGTAAAGGGCTTCATTGATACGCACTTCTTAAATAACCTTTGTTTCTATCCACGTGGCATCACTTCTATTGGTTACTTACTGTCCCACTGTGGTTTCAGATTGAACAGGAGAAAAGGCATCGTTAAGTTGAAACGCAATTCACTTTATCCATGCCGAATACCACTCCTGCCTCTGGCTAACTGGGAGGAGGGTTTAATACCGTTCGTCGTTTACGAGCTTGCCAATGGAGAAATGAAATCCTTTATTACATGTGCGGAAGCACTTGAAGGGTTAAAAATTGAATGGGTTTGATAGCTTGCCAATGAGTGCGCCTATAAAGTCTTGAGTGCCTCAGAGCCAAACGCAAGTTTTGCTTGAAAGCAATGGCACTCCTATGGTGCAACGGATATGGTGACTTCTACCTGAGCTTAAAATCGGATCTCTCAGATGCACCCAGTGGCTACTTTATGGCTAACCTTAAAAGCCTCCACCTGACTTACACCATGCTTCATAAAAGACTCGCTTAGTTGCAGCAAGGACAGTTTTAATGTCCTGATCTGGCAGAGGCTTTATTTCAAAAGTGAGCCATGGAAGTTTAGTTGGAACGCTTCGCCTCAGGTAACCACTGTAAATCAAAGCCTCAATGAATACACGCAACTCCTCAATGTCATTCTCGCCGCCCTCTATCCCGAACGGCGGGTGTTGATCACCGTAAAGTGGGTGTGATGGTTGTTTAACACAGTTCCCAACGTGCACATGTATTAAGTGCTCGCCGAGGGTAGCCATGCAGTCTTCTGGGGTTTCATTCAGCAACGGAAGATGGCTCAAGTCAATGCATATACCAAAGTTATCCACATGTTCCTTAACTTCTTCAGCAACCTGAGCTGCATCAACGCTCGGACCGATGAGACACTTCCTATCCACATCCCTATCAAACGATTCAAGCGTAATCGTTAACGGCTTTCTGCCCGGTGGTGTCTTTTCCTGCGCATACCGACAGACTGAGACAATTGATTCGACAAGCTTTTTCATCGCTGCACTTTTGTGTTCTTCTCCCGGGTATGGTCCGCTGAGCATCCCCATTATAGCAGCACCCAACTCGTAAGCTTCGTCAACAGCTTCCTTCAAAGCTTCAACCGCTTTTGAGCGCTCATCATCGTCAAGCGAACTTGGATTAAGCTTATTCCAGAGCAATATCGGTTGAGCAGCAAATCCTACCTCCATATGAGCATCTTCAAGGACCTTCCTTATTTGCTTCCTCGTTTGGTCATCAGGGATATGCGTTAGCTCAATGACTTGAAAGAATTCGTCGTTTGCGATCTCACGAATAGTTTCAAGGGCTGCTTTCGGATCACGAGCTGCATGTGGAAAAGCCATGAAATGCACAATGCCGATGTGAAGGCTCCCTTGATATAGCTTGCTCATCTTTCTCCCCCCTTAACCTTTCGTTGCGAATGTCCCGCCTCTACGCCATACTAAATGTGACCGCAATGGTGATTCAAATAAAGTATAGCCACAGATGAACCACATGAAGGTTGGCTAAAAACCACCTGTGGAGAGGAGGGGTAGAGATGCAATACCGCAGACTTGGGCGAACGGGACTAACAGTTTCTGCGCTTGGTTTTGGGTGCATGCGTTTGCCGAAGTTGAAGGATAACCCAAGGGTGGTTGATAGGGATGCTTCTGTGGAGCTTTTCATGCGGGCGTATGAGCTTGGTGTTAACTTCTTTGATACAGCATACCTGTATGACGGTGGCGATAGTGAGAGAGCGCTCGGCGAATTCTTAAAGCATGTCCCGAGGGAGAAAGTCATTATTCAAGACAAGAACCCAGTTGGGCATCAATGGTGGCAACTGCCCGGGAATGAAGCGCCAGCATCGCTGTGGCGTAGATGCCTTGAGGAGATGCTTGAAAGGCTTGGGGTAGATTACATTGATGTGTGCCTTTTCCATGACACACAATTGGTCACATTCAGGATACTTGTGAAGGCTAAAAACGGATTGCTTCAAGAGGCGTTGAAAGCAAAAGAGGAAGGACTCATTAAACACATAGGTTTCTCATCGCACGATATACCGTTCCACATCATCAGCATGATAGAGATGTCAGATGGAGCGATTGAATCCATTGTCATCCAATACAACTTGCTTGACAGGCGGAACGAACCAGTCATTGACTACTGTCGTAAAAACGATATCGGTGTTGCGATTATGGGACCTATAGGTGGCGGGAGGCTAATTCACCCCTCCGAAGTGTATCAGAAGGCTCTCGGTGCCCATAGCACGCCAGAGCTCGCTCTCCGCTTTGTCCTTTCAAACCCGGGTGTTAGCACAGCTATGTCTGGAATGAACAGCTTAGACCAACTTGAGCAGAATGCTGCTGTAGCTTCTGATATGAAGCCCCTCTCAAGCGAAGAGCTTGAACTCATTGATAAGATCCAGAAGGAGAATGAGCGTCTCCTTAACCTCTACTGCACTGGTTGTAACTACTGCATGCCTTGCCCGAATGGAGTGAATATACCAGCGAACTTCGCAGCATTAATAACGCTACGTGTGCATGGGTTAAAACAACTTGCTATAAACCAATACAAGGCATTAGGTGAAGCAAATGCAGAGGCATGTGTTAACTGTGGTGAATGTGTCGGTAAATGCCCCCAGCACATTGACATACCAAACAGGATTAAAGAAGTAGCGGAGACATTCTCGGCACTATGCAAGCAATAGTTGAAGTAGGCTTCTGATTCGTCATTGGTTCAACTTGGAGAGCAATGTAGGGATTACCTTGTCAAGGAGGGCAAATGCCTCTTCCTTCGTTTTTACTTCACCTTTAAGTTGTGCCTCGGTGACTATTTGCAACGCCTTACCGATAATTGGACCTTGCGGTAAGCCATAACGCTCCATAACATCATTGCCACTTAAAAGTTTTGGTTGGGCATTAAGCATCTTGATCTGGTTGTAGGTTTGCATTAGGGTGAGGAGCAAACGCATATGGTCAATCATCTGCTCAAGCGTCATATCAGGACCGCGTGTGGCGAGCAAGTCCGCAAACGAGACGATAACAACAACCAACCCAATCTCCTCATTACCTATCCAGAATCTTCTTAGCCCCCTGTTAGTAAGCGCTTTAGCTTTAGCGAGCGACAACGGGCGCATATGCATCCTGATAGATTGAGCGATAAGATGTTTTTCTCGCTTGCTCAATTTCAAGCGCTCGCATATCCGCTCGGCTATTTCAGCACCAGCCACCTCATGACCAAAGAAATGTAAATCGCCGTCTTCGTCGCAACGCATCGTCAACGGTTTACCAATGTCATGGAGAAGGGTTGCCATTTTAAGAGCAAACATGCCAGTGCGACGCTCAACAAATGGATGCATGAACCTTTCAATGTGTTTCCTCAACTCCTCATACAACGGGATCCCGACTTCCCTCAGCTCTTCCTCAAGCCAAGAAATCCCATCAACCATCATTTCAACAAACCTAACAGCCTCAACTGAGTGCCTGAAGCCATCAAGATGATGGTAACCTTGAGCTGGAACATTTTTCAAGTCTTCAAGTTCGGGGATAATTATGTTGAGCAAGCCGACTTCATCCATTGCTGTAAGCATCTTTGAGCCGCAATCGGACTGTAGCGAGAATGCAAATTCATCCCTCACACGCTCCCATGAGCAGCGTCTTTCATCCAAACACTTCTTTAAGAGCCAGCTGTGCTCCTTTATTGAATTGAGGGTTTGCGGGGCTATATCAAACTTCAATGTGGCAGCGAAACGAAACGCACGCAACATCCTAACGGGATCTTGCCTTATCAACTCTTCCTCTATGCCAGCGTGCATCCTGATAATGCCGTTTTTAAAATCCTCATACCCGCTGGATCTTTCCGGGAGCTGCAATTCTGCTATCACTTTATCGCCTTCGCACCTGAGCGATGAGAGTGGTATTGCAAAGGCATTTATAGTGAAGTCGCGGTTCATCAGATCCTTCTCAAGCGAGCCTTCAATTCCAGTGATGTCAAAATGCAGTAGTCTTTCTCCATCTGCTCTTATGACAACTCTTGCTACCTTTGGCTCCTCATGCATCCGAATGAGTCTTCCAGAAAGGGCATTAGACAGAGCTTGAGCGTAGCCAAATGGGTCACCATCTACTGCCATGTCTACATCGTTTGAGATTAGACCCATGAGAGCGTCACGGACAAACCCACCAACGAGGTATGCACAAACACCCTCTTTCTCTGCAACCAGCAGGGCGCATTTTATAGCGTGCCAGTGTTCCTCAGGCAGTTTCGGAAGAACCACTTCAAGCTTGCGGAGCGCCATATTTTCACTTCACCCCTCAGGTAAGCTGACCACACAAGAACCAGCTATCGGAGTCGCGATTACATAGCAAGGTTTTTGTCCTTTAGGCTCATAATAGCGCTTGGTCATCTCTTCAATTAGCTTTTCCACAGCGTCCTCTCTCGCCAAAGCCATCATGCAACCCCCAAGACCAGCACCAGAAAGTTGAGCACCTATAACACCATCAACGCTGTTTGCCACATCAACCATAAAGTCAATTGAGATGGTGCTACATCTATAGCTACCCGGTTGACGCCAAAGCTCAGCCTCAATTGCCTCCTCACCGAGGCGTTCGCATTTTTTAATCAGGCGATTCAGATGAGCATCATCACATCTGGTTTCATACTTGCGCATGCGACCTCTTTTGTCCATCTTCGCTACCCTATCACCATCGTGTGATATCTTCATTAGCAAACCAAGTTCATTGACATGCTCACCCTGAAGCAACTCTATAAAGCGCCTGCTGCGCTCGCATTCCGAGATGCCGAAAAGACAGACGCCCCTTATTGGGTATCCATGCTTCGGTGATGCATGTGTGGAAGCGACTTTGAAAGCGTGCTCATGCTGTTCGCTCGGTAGCGATGCCAAAATGCTATGGAGTGATGCTATCATCGGGAGCTCAAGGATCAACTTGTAGATTTTAGGAACACTCCCAATCGTGCATATGTTGATATCGCTGAGTTGATAAACTTTCTCACGAAGCTCTGGATGACGAGCCAGCATAAGCATGAGACCAAACTCATAGCAAGCCACGCGCTGATTGAATATATCACGGGCACCACCACTCTTTTGAGCCACCTCAAGCGAGTGAAAAACGACAACCTTTAACCCTTTCGGGAATGGGCTATAGCTGATGGAGAGAGGGTTCGTCCTTATGTGCGATACACATCCCTGTCTGGAATACTTTATTGCAGCGTGGTCACCAGCCCCACCCCTTGTGCCAACATACCACTCTCCATAGCCGCATAGCCTGACGAATTCTTCATCATTGATCCTCAACCCATTGAGCGCAACCAAAGCTTCGCTTGCAATCATGAACAAAGCAGAGGATGAAGCAAGCCCAGCAGATGGTGGCACATCACCATAAGCAACTAAGTCCATGCCCTTCAACTTTAATTTGAATGTGCTGTCGTTTTCCCTCAAGTGTTCTTGGAGCATAACAGCTGCTCCTTTGATATAATCCGTCCAATGAATTTGCTCTCCGTGCTTTCTTTTCTCCTCAACTTGAGCCATCGTCCACCTATCCCACTCGGAAATGCTTGCTAACTTCCTTGGAGGTATAGATTCGCTGATTCGGAATTGGGCTTTTGTATACTTCACCCACTCAACATTGTGTGCGCTTATGACATCGTCACTGCGTGGTGCGACAACGGCGATCAACTCGGAGCTCAATGTTATTGGGTTAACTATCCCACCACGGTGGTCTATATGCCTTCCCATTAGGTTTATTCTCCCCGGTGCCCTAACGATTGCTACCTTCCTCTTAAGTCCCCAGAGGTGAGTTGCTAACCTCAAAGTTTTTTCGTATGCACACCTTCGCTCTTTGAGCAATGTTTCATCCCCGCCATATATATCCTTCATGTGGCGTGCAAATACGCTTTCATCCGATATGAAATTAAGCCACCGTTCCAGCTGAGCAAGTTTTACATTAACTCTGTTCATCAGTGCCCCCTCCATCCCAACTTATCATATCGCAGGTTACACAACTAACTGATGGCACTACGGAAATCTATCTATGAGAGGAATGCGCCATAATTTTTGATTGCTATGGGCAGAGGAAAGAAGGAAGAGAAATTCGCGAAAGTATGCTCGTTGCTACGCGAGCATGGTGTGCGAATAACCAATGTCAGAAAGGCTGTGGTTAAAGAACTGCTCAATGGTAAACAGCATAGGCATGTAGAAGAACTTTGTAGGAAGCTCGCTTCTAAAGGGGTAAGCAGGGCTTCCGTTTACCGAACGCTTTCTTTACTTGAGCATGTCGGCTTTGTCTCAAAGGTGCTCTATGGCGAGAGGCACAGCCATTTTGAATTCCTCAGCATCGGAGAACACCATGACCATTTAATCTGCATACGCTGTGGGCGTATTGTTGAGTTTAAAAGCTCACAAATTGAGCGCCTCCAGAAAGAGATCGCAAAGAAACACTCGTTTGAATTAAAAGGGCATGTGCTTGAAATAAGAGGCATCTGCCCACAGTGCAAAAGACTAAACAAAGAGCAAGAGAAAACCGTGAAGGATTGCTAAGAGCATCTTGCGTCATCTTGCAGGTGATGGTGCGGTAGTAACTCTGGCAATGGGAAGTGCGTGTCTTCCTTAACGAATTCAACCTCTTCAACAATAACATCAGTTGTGCTCATCTTGCGGAGCCTTTCGACAACTTTTGTCACAATCGCTTCAGGTGTTGATGCGCTTGCTGTAATTCCGATGACCTCCATCCCACGAAAGTGTTGTGATTCTAATTCATCCGCATCGCTGATAAGGAAGGCAGGCACCCCAGCACCTATCGCCACTTCGCAAAGTCTCCTTGCATTTGAGCTGTCCACTGAACCAACCACGATAATGCCGTCGCAAATTCTTGATAGGCATTTTACAGCGGTCTGCCTGTTTCGTGTTGCATAGCATATATCCTCTGATAGCGGTAGCTCAAGGCTCGGGAAACGGCTCCTGAGCGCTTCAATGATTGCATTTGCTGTATCAACACTTAATGTCGTTTGTGTTAGACAGACAACTTTTTCGGTGTTTGGCAACTGAAGCCCATCAACTTCTTCTATACTGCTTATAACGGTTATTTGTTCTGGCGCTTCACCTACTGTTCCTTCAACTTCGTCATGCCCTTTGTGCCCAATCAACACTATTGAGTAACCCTTTGTTGCATACCTCTTCGCCTCAGCATGCACTTTTTGAACAAGTGGGCATGTGGCATCAATCACCCTTAATCTTTTTAACTTCGCCTGCTCACGAACTGCTGGTGGAACACCATGTGCACTGAAGATAACGATAGCTCCATCTGGGACTTCATCAAGCGATTGAACGAAAACAACACCCATACTGCGTAGCTCATCAACTACATGCTTGTTATGAACTATTTGCTTACGAACATAAATTGGGGGGCGGAAAAGTTCAATAGCCTTTTTAACCGTTTCAATTGCGCGCACGACTCCAGCACAAAATCCTCTCGGCTTGGCGAGCACAATCCTTCTCAAAGTGACCATCCTTGTAACCTCCGATGCGATGGTGAGAGAAGCCATTCTTGTTTTCTTGTTTTTCAAACTCTTCTAACGCCCTTCAAAGAGAAGATTACCACATCATCCCATCTGTCGCCAAAATGGGAATGATGGGCTAATATGTTGTTTCTGCAAGAAGGGTGGTCAGAGCTGAGATGCAAATGTGTCCTGAGTGTAGCTGTGATAATTTGGATAGCGCTGTAACTTGTTCAAGGTGTGGTGCACAGCTAAGAGGCTTACATGGCTCTATGACAGTGTTAAACAACAGGTATCGTCTTCTCAAGGTGCTTGGGTGTGGAGGGATGGGAGCAGTTTACCTCGCTGAGGACATGCGCCTCTATGGGCGTAACGTAGCTGTTAAGGAAAACTTTGACACCTCAAGTGAAGGACAAAAACAATTTGAAGTTGAAACAAGGATTCTTGCGACCCTCTCCCACCCAAACTTGCCGAGGGTAGTTGACTACTTCATATCGGGCGGAAAGCAATATGTGGTGATGGATTACATCCCGGGTGAGGACCTCCAGAGCATCATTGAGCGAGACGGTCCGCAAAAGCTTGATGAAGCACTGAAGTGGTTTTGGCAGGTGTGTGACGCTGTTGAATATCTTCATAGCCAATCGCCCCCAGTAATACACCGTGACATAAAACCGGGAAACATCAAGATACAACACGATGGGAAAGCCTTTCTTGTTGACTTTGGGATCGCCAAATTCTACCGCCCGGGGCAGAAGACCGTTGCTGGAGCTCAAGCGGTCACCCCAGGGTTTTCTCCAATTGAGCAATATGGAAAGGGCATAACAGATCAGCGCTCTGACATCTATTCACTTGCAGCAACTCTTTACTTTGCTTTGACTGGGATTGTTCCACCAGATGCGGTTGAGAGGCTAACGCACAACAAGCGATTAGTGTCGATAACGAGCATCAACAAAAGTGTGCCAGCGCAGGTTGAGAGTGTAATTGAAAAAGCCATGAGGATTCGTCCTACAGAACGCTACTACAGCGTTAGGGAGTTCAGGGATGCTATTAAAACAGCGATGGTTCAACCATCCTACACTCCTTACAGGACCCCTCCAACTTACAGTAGGCAAAGGATGGGTCAACGACAGCACCAACAGCCAACCATGACACCAGATTTTCTTGGATGCTTCATGCAACTTTCTGAACTGCTGTTTTGGATGCTCATTGCTTGGAGTTTCGGCTGCTGCCTTATGATGTTCATTGCGTATGTGCTTACAGGAGTTGGGTTTGGTTACTTCATCACCACAGGTAATCCAATTCCTCTTCTTACTTTTTTGTTTGTCCTCATAACCTTAATGCAAGCTCTACGCCTTGCCCACAGAAGGCATCGCCGGAAACCGTGAAGCATTGCATTTGGGGGTGCAATGTTGATGAGCCAAATAACTATGTCATTCAGGCTCGCACACGATGTAGTGCCGACAAGCAAAGGTGTTCGCCTAATGCATGTGTTGATTAGGGTAGATGCAAGCAATGCGTCTTTGATTGAAGCACCTATGGCTATCGCTATCGTGGTTGATAAAAGTGAGTCAATGATGTTGCCTATGCTGACTCAAGAACAGATTGAGGAATTGCGCCGACACGGTTTTTTGAGAGATGCTGAGCGTGATGGAGTTCGTGTCGTTGAGTTTATGGGTTTTTCAATTCCATCTGTTTTGCGTGATGCGCCACGCCCATTTGACTTCGTCAAAAGAGCTTTAAGAGAAATAGTTGAACACCTCAATGACTACGATATGTTCTCGCTCATAGCCTTCGCAACCGATGCTCGCACGGTCTTGCCAATATGCTCGGGTGAAACACGAGAAAAGATATTCAACTCAATTGATGCCTTGGAAAAGCTGCGACTCGGTGATGGAACAGAGTTATCAAAAGGGCTTGAACTCGCATATGAAGAGCTTTTAAAAATAGCTTCAGAGCAGGTGCTCCGTCGCACAATCGTTATAACCGATGGCTATTGCAGTGATGAGAGCCGTTGCATCAACTTAGGTAGACGCATGGCTGACGACGGTATCAGGATCAGCACGATGGGTGTTGGCGTAAATTTCAACGAGGATTTGATGACGCTCTTAGCGGACACTTCAAGCGGTGAAGCATTCTTCGTTCCCGACCCTTCTCAAATACCTCAAGCGCTTGACCTGGAAATGAGGCAGTCAAGACTTGTTGCCATGTGTCAATCCGTGTTGAAATTACACTTCCCAAGAGGTGTTGAAATACGCAAAGCCTACATGGTGCGTCCGACAGTTGCCCCAATTGAACGCATCTATAGTTCAAGCGCACAATTGGTTGAACTACATGTCGGCGAATTAAAGCCAACCGTATACGAGTTCTTGATTGAACTGCTTTTACCACCGAGAGGTGACGGGATTTATCGCATAGCACATGTAAGCCTTCACGGCATGAGCGCAGAAGGGCGCCAGACTCAAGTAGCAAGCGTTGATGTTACACTTCGGTATTTGAGTGGCGCTTCCCTTGGCTCACCAAATGAAGAAGTGATGCAAGCTGCATCAATAGTTAGCGCAGCAGAATTACAGATGAAAGCTTTGCAAGATTTAAAGGCTAACGATGTAGTTTCAGCCACCTTGAAATTGAGAGCTGCAAAAACTCGCTTGCTGAGCACGGGGGCATCAACAGCTCACATTGATGAAATACTCTCGGAGGTTGAACAAAGCGGTCAGGCATCACCGCACTTGACAAAACGCTTGCGCTACGAAACGAGACGCCTAACTTCAAGTGAGCCATGAGGTAGGTGATGATTGTTGAGCAGTGGAGGGAAGATATGCAAAAAGTGTGGCACAGAAAACAGGGCAGGCGCAAGATATTGTAGAGTTTGCAGGGCTTCGTTGTTGGAAGAGGAGCAAAAACCATATAAGCAAACAGCGCTTCAACTGTTAAAGGGCAGTATGAACAGTTTGCATAAAGCCTACTTTGAGCTGTTTGGACCAAATCCTGCGCTCACCGGTGTGGTAACAAAAGTTGAAGATGGTGGGATGACGGAAATCAAGTTTGAGCCACTTTGGATATTCGCTATCATCTCGTGGCTTGTCGGTTTGATCCTTGCGAGTGCGCCGAGGGGTTTTATCGGCTTCTTACTTTTGGTTGCTGTAAGCATCGCATTGTTATTCCTCTCACAACGCTACTACCAAAAGCCATATGTTACACTGCTTTCGTTTTTGGCGTTCTCAAAGGAGAGCTCATTTCGGACATTGAAGATAGGTGTGCGCCGCGATGATGGGCAAAATGTTGAAGTAAAAATGATCGGCGATCCAGAAGGAATAGCTCCATCGGTCGGAGAGCGCGTTCATGTTTGGGGAGTTTACGAGGATGAAAGTAAAACGACGATGAGGGCGTGGAAGGTTCAAACTGTGGATAGTAGCCTAAAACCAAGAGGGGAGCCACTGCGCACACATCGTCTCCTCCCACTTATACCGATGCTGCTCTTCCCATATCTGGTGTTCTCGCTCCTTGCGTTGCTTCGGTTAATACTTGGTGGGTAACTAAGAGTGAGGTGGTAGTTTTGCTTGAGAAGGTAGCTGAATCGTATCTACGGAAGAGACTTAGGTTTGGCATAAAGCTGGGGCTTGAACGCATTACGAGGATGCTTGAGATAGCTGGAAGACCCCAGGATAGCTTCTTAGCAATTATCGTTGGCGGGACAAACGGTAAAGGTTCCGTCAGCCATATACTCGCAAAAGTGCTTTCTGAGGGTGGTTATAAAGTTGGATTATACACATCGCCACATTTGATCAGCTATAGGGAAAGGATCCGCGTAAACGGTGTTCCGATCTCAGAAAGAGCCTTTGAAGAACTTGTAAGGTGGGCTGACGAGATCGCAAATAAGATTGAGCGCGAAGAGGGCTTTGATGCACCAACAGAATTTGAGATCCTCACTTTGGTGGCATGCAAACACTTCGCTGATGAAGGCGTTCGAATCGCTGTTATGGAAGTGGGTCTGGGCGGGAGATATGATGCCACGAATGCGCTTTCTCCAATTCTTTCCATCATAACCACTATAGCACTTGACCATACTGACAGGCTCGGAAGCACTTGCATTGAAATAGCAAAAGAAAAGCTTGGAATAACTCGTCCACATGTCCCTTTGATAACGGCGGAGCACAAGTTCAATGTGCTTGATCTCTTTCGCACCCATTGCTGTATCCATAAGATACCACTTTATGTTGTCGGGAAGGAAGTTCTTTGGAGAAAGCTTTCTGCTTCGCCTGAGGGCATATGCGGTAACTACACCACATGGAAAGGTGAATACCCACAGCTAAGCTGCTCGCTTGGTGGCGAATTTCAATTTCCCAACTTGGGATGTGTTGTTGGAGCATTTGAATTGCTTAGGGAAATGGATATACACATCACCGAAGAGGCTCTGCGTAACGGCTCAAAAAAGGTGAAGTGCTTTGGGAGGCTTGATGTGTTAACACGTGAGCCATTGGTCGTTGCGGATGGCGCTCATAATCCAGCAGCTGCGTATGTGCTAAGCAGGTCACTGAGGACGCTCTTTTCCTACAAGCGTCTCGGATTAGTTATCGGGGTGATGCGTGACAAAGATGTTCATGGTATACTTGAAGCGCTAATGCCAGTTGCGGATGTTGCTTTCGTGACACAATCACGCAATGAGAGGGCGCTTGAAGCTACGAAGCTAAAGGAGATTGCATCAAGGTGGGGAAAACCTACATACGCCTTCAACAGTGTCTTAGAGGCTTACGAAGCTGCAAGGGATTGGGCAAACCGCGACGATATGATTTGCGTTACTGGTTCAATCTATGTGCTCGGTGAGCTGCCAGAATATCAGAACATAACGCTCAGTCCGATATGATCTTGCTTGCGGAGGAAGTGATGAAGGGATGAAAATCGGCATGGTAGCCTTCCCAGATGATGTTGAGCGCTATGTTACTATGGCTGTTGAGAACGGTTTTGAGCATATTGAGATTGATCTTTACAGTGCTCCACAACACATTGAGAGATTCCATGGTGGGAGAGTGCGACAACTCCAGAAAATGCTTTTTCAGTCTGGGATAAGCGTAAGCCTTCATGCGCCATACACGATGAACTTAGCTGAGCCGTTGCCTTACTTTCGCACATGCCTCCTCAAATACGCATTGGAGGTGTTAGAGCTTGGTTGCTCGCTAAACGCTGCTTGGGTATGCGTCCATCTCGGATACGCCTTCGGATTGCCATCATTGCCATGGTTGCGCAGCGAGGCACTCGAGAGGGCATGCATGAGCATTGAGCGATTGCTCAAATATTGTGAGCGCCTCGGCATAAAGCTCGCCATTGAAAACATGAACCCGCTTCCACCGACGGGTGAGTTGATATTGCTTGGCGACAATTTAGAAGAGCTGCAATACTTGCTCAAGAAATTCTCATCACCATACTTGTGCATCGTGCTTGATGCTGGACATGCAAACACTGCTGAAGGCGTTACAGAATACGTAACAAACCTTGGTCAATTCCTTGTTGGGATCCATGTGCATGATAATGACGGCTTGAGCGATAGCCATAGCCAACTTGGAAGTGGCACTCTCCCATGGGATGAGTTCGTTGAGGCACTCAAAGCTGTTTCGTTTTCTGGTCCGTTGAATGTTGAGTTGTTTGATGACGAGGAAAAGCTTACTGCAAAGCGCTTCCTTGAGCGCCTCCTGAGAAAACATGGCGTGAGATAGCGATGAAAGAATAGCTGTGTAAGTAACAGCGCTTGATTGATCTTGCTATGCTGTTGACATATGCTGGGATGTAAGTCATGCTAATTTGTGAGAAGGGGTTATGAAAGCACACTCGTTTACGATTTGAGGGTGATGAACTTTTTATGATGGTAACAGCACCATCAAGGAAAGTCACTTGGCAAAGCAAGCATCTGCTATGGATAGCACTGCTTTTGAGCGCCATCTTTTCATATGCTAATTGTGGTGTGCACAAGGTTTTTCTTCTTGACCTTCGCGACGTCATCATTACCCAAGTAACTGTTGATGTGATCCGTGAGGCGTTAAGCAAAGCGCATGCAGAGGGGGCTCAGTGCCTGATAATACAGCTTTCAACGAACGGTGGAATGGTTGAAGCAACACAAGAAATCATAGAGGAGCTTCTCAATGCTCCAGTTCCCGTAGTTGTCTACGTTGCACCGAGGGGCGCAAGAGCTTTCTCTGCGGGGACATTTGTGCTCATAGCTGGGCATATCGCTGCAATGGCTCCAGCAACATCAACAGGTGCTGCTCACCCTGTTACAATACCGTTAGCCCCACCACCATCAAGCGAAGAAGAGGCAAAGAGACAAAAAGATGCTGAGGCAATAATGCTTGACAAGCTTACGAACGCCCTCATGAGCACCGCAAAAGCTGTTGCTGAAGAAAGGAAGAGGAAGTTTGAGTGGGCTGAAAGGGTGATACGAAAGAGCGAAGCACTGACGGCAAGGGAAGCACTAAAGCTTGGTCTGATTGACCTTATAGCTGAGGACTTGGATGACTTGCTTTCAAAATTGGATGGGTGGAAAGTTAAGGTTGGAAAGACGGAAGTAAAACTGCATACGAAGGATGCGTCTTTGGTGCTTATCCAAAGGACAGCCAGACAAAGATTCCTTGAGACACTTAGTCACCCGAATGTGGCTTATTTGCTCCTGTTGATTGCTACATTCTGCTTCCTGATTGAGATATACAACCCTGGCGCTATAATCCCTGCAGTTGTGGGTTCAATAGCCTTTTTGCTTTTCCTTTACTCGTCAACGCTCTTACCAGTCAATTGGGTTGGCGTTTTGCTCATACTGTTGAGCATGGTCTTTTTCATCGCGGAACTCTTTGTTGTCAGCCATGGTGTGCTCACAGTTGGTGGGTTAATAGCACTTGCAATTGGTGGTTATATGCTTGTTGATGTGCGCAATCCACAGTTCTGGGGTTTTGCGTTAAGGGTCTCATCAGCGGTCATAGTAACAGCTGTTAGTATGTTTGGTGGTTTTATATCGCTCGTCATATGGAAGGCGATAAGCGTCCATAGGAAGAAAGTTGTTGTTGGTGCAGAGGGGATGGTTGGTAGGACAGCGGTAGCTTTCACAGCGCTTTCACCGAATGGAACTGTCATAATGGACGGCTCATTCTGGAGCGCTGAATCGGTTGACGGAGATATAAAGGCAGGCGAGAAGGTAGAGGTCATTGCTGTTGAAGGATTGCGCCTTAAAGTGCGTAAGGCTAAGTGAGAGCTTATCTTAGCCCTAAAAACTTAGCACGGAGGTGAACCAACAAATGGAAGCCTTTGAGAGGCTGGTATTCCATATCGTGTTTGTAGCTGGTGCTTTCATCCTTGTCTTGCTGTCACAGGCGATCAAGATAGTGCAGGAGTGGGAAAGAGGTGTTATCTTAAGGCTTGGCAGGTTCCATGCTGTTAAAGGACCTGGGCTTTTCTTCATCATACCATTCATTGACCGAATGATAAAGATAGACCTCAGGGTCTTCGTCATGGATGTCCCAAAGCAGGACATAATCACAAGGGACAATGTGCCTGTTAAGGTTAACGCTGTTGTTTACTTTCAAGTCATTGACCCAGCTTTATCTGTGACGAGGGTTGAAAACTATGTGGCTGCAACACAACAGCTTTCTCAGACAAGGTTGAGGAGCGTCCTTGGTGAGAGCGAGCTTGATGACTTGCTTGCAAGGAGGGTTGAACTTAACAGGCGTCTCCAACAGATCATTGATGAGCAAACAGATCCATGGGGCATTAAAGTCATCGCCGTTGAAATTAAGGATGTTGAGCTTCCAGCAGGCATGCAAAGGGCAATGGCAAGGCAAGCTGAAGCTGAAAGAGAGAGGCGTGCGAAGGTCATAAACGCCCAAGGTGAGCTGCAAGCTGCTGAGCAGTTGGCGCAGGCTGCCGAAATTATGGGGCGCCATGCCTACACTTTACAACTGCGCTATTTGCAGACGCTCTCTGAAATAGCTTCCGAGAAGGCAACTGTTGTTGCAGTGCCAGTCCCAATTGACTTGCTTACGCCATTTATGGCTGCAGCTGGTGAGCGTTTGGCTCAAGCAAAGACTTCGTCATCACAATAAACTCTGCAAAGCAAGGTGGAATCAATGAGGCGTTCGTTAACAAGGAAAGCCATTTTGCGTGACATAAAGATAAGGCAATTGAGGATGCAGTTAAAGAACCAAATAAAGAGCTTCTCTTTGTCTTTGCTGAAATGGCTATGGGAAGCAACGAAGTGGATGTGGAAGATGATCGGGATAAAAGCGCAGGATGCTTACGTATGTAGTCTGATCAGCCAGAAGCATGACGAGCTTAAAAGGCTTGGAGAAAAGTGCTATGAGTTGTATCTCAGTGGCGAACTCGTGCATGAGGAGTTGCTTGTGCTCCTTAAGCGCATAGAGGAACTTGATGCCAAAGTTAAAGCATGGAAAACGGAGAGAAGGCTATTGCTCTCAAAGGGTCTGCAAACAGGGCATAATGATAATGAGCATCATTGAGCATCTTCCAACTTGATGAAGGGGTGTTATAAGGATGCTGCAATCATCTTTTTCTTCATCGTGTCATCATGAGGGCGGTAAACTTGAGGAATTCCGCAGACGGCTTATGACGCTTCTATCACCCTACCGTGGTAAGGTTAGTTATGGCAACTTACGATATGAGGAGAAGGAGTGGGAAGACAGTAACTGCAAGGTGGCAAGCTTCGCTATAGTTTACGAAACACCCGGAGGTTCAACAAACCAAATCACAGTTCTATATTCAGATGCCGATGGATTCACCCTTATTGATGGAGACCCACCTACAGAGCTACAATTGGGCTCAATAGAGGAAGTGCTAAAGGCTGTTGAGGATACTGTGAGGCAAATACCGCATAGGCGTGTTGAGAGATTGAAAGCAACAGTTGAGCGGTGGATGGCGGATGGGAAGTCGCTTCACGAGCTCCTGCAAGAGATAAACAAACTCGTAAGAAGCGAGTTTAAAGGAGGTAGCATAACTCACCAAGAGTTGAAGATGGCTATTCAATACTGCCTACAACTTTCCTCCGCAACGCGTGAGTAATGTTGGTTCACGTCTTTTGGAAATTTTGTTCACATGGTAACCCATGGTGTGCAGTAAAGGATGTGGTGTTTCTTTTGTGACGGTCGGAATTGGTGGGTGAATATGACGAATAGAAACAGACATGTTGAGGAACGAGAGAGGTATTTTGAAAGGCTAAGGTATTGCATGGTTCAGACCCAACTTAAAGCTCGTGGCATAAAGGACGAAAGGGTGCTGAAAGCTTTTATGGAGGTTCCGAGGCATAAATTTGTTTTGCCAGAAGATGAAGATATGGCTTATGAGGACCACCCATTACCGATAGGGTTTAATCAGACGATCTCTCAACCGTTCATGGTAGCAACAATAACTGAAGCCCTCATGTTGCGCGGTGATGAAAAGGCGCTTGAGGTCGGCGCCGGCTCAGGATATCAAGCTGCTATATTGGGCAAGCTGTGCAGGGAAGTGTATGCTATTGAGCGTATACCAGAGCTTGCAGAGAGAGCTAAAAAAGTGATCCTTGAACTTGGTTACAGCAATGTCCACATAGTTGTAGGCGATGGGACTTTGGGCTTGCCAGAGCATGCGCCGTATGATGCTGTAGTTGTATCAGCAGCTGCCCCAGACATACCTCCAACGCTAATTGAACAGTTAGCCGATAATGGTAGGCTTGTTATCCCGGTTGGTTCACCATATTCGCAAATCCTTGTGCGTGTGATAAAAGAAGGCGGAAAGCTAAAGCATGAAAAAATATGTCCGTGCGTCTTTGTCCCTTTAGTTGGGGAATATGGATGGGAAGAGGGAACGGGTGAGCTGTAGTAATGCAGAATTTAAGGAAGACGATAGCAAAGGGAGTAGAATATGAGGGTATTGGGCTACATACTGGCACGCTCACAAAAGTTAGACTAATACCTGTTTCTGAGGTGGACAAAAACTCTCCAACTGGAATAGTTTTTCTTCGAGACGGTGTTGCCATACCAGCTCATTTAACCTTCGTTAAATCATCGCAAAGGTGCGTTGTGCTTTCAAACGGTGATGTGAGTGTGAGCACGGTTGAGCATCTGCTTGCAGCACTTTACTCTTTTGGGATAAGCGATGTGCATATCTTTGTTGAAGGTCAGGAAATACCTATTGGCAGTGGTGATGCGACACATTGGGTTAGGCTTCTCATGGAAGCAGGCACAAGAGAGCTTGAGCAAGAAAGGAAGGTCATTACAGTCCACAAACCGATTGAGGTGCGAGATGAAAGGACTGGAGCATACGCGAGGGCTGTGGCAGATAAAAAACTATCAGTGCATTACACTTTTGAACATGAGCGCCCCTTCATCGGGGTGCAAAGTTTCTTATGCAATGATTTGAGGGCTCATTTCATAAGTGATATAGCTCCTGCTCGAACTTTCGGTTTCATTGAGGAGGTTGAAGAGTTGTTCAAGAGAGGCTTAGGTAAAGGTGGTTCGCTTGAAAACTGCTTAATCGTTTTCTCGGATGGCTATTCGGCACCACTTAGATTTGAAGACGAGCTTGTGCGTCATAAGGTGCTTGACTTGATAGGTGACTTGGCTCTTTTGGGTGTAGATTTGAATGCTCACGTGGAGGTCTACAAAGGAGGACACGAGTTACATTTGCAACTTATCCACCACATATGGGAGAGGTTGATGAGCGGTGAAGGAGAAATTTAAAGTTGAGGACATACTGCCACACCGTTATCCGTTCCTTTTCGTCGACAGGATAGTAGAGCTTGAGCCGGGGAAAAGAGCGGTGGCTGAAAAGAATGTCTCGGTCAACGAGCCATATTTTCAAGGGCATTTCCCGGGCTACCCCGTCATGCCCGGTGTGCTGATACTTGAAGCTATGGCTCAAACAAGTGGTCTCATAATACTGAGCATGCAAGAACATAGAGGGAAAATCGGGCTGCTTGCAGGAATGGAAAGAGCACGAATAAGGCGCTCTGTGCTGCCCGGGGATAAACTCATGATGCATGCTGAACTCGTAAATGTGAAAAGCAACATATGCTTCATTGACGCAAAAGCGTATGTTGATAACGACTTGGTTGCTGAATGTAGGTTTATCATGGCGCTTCAAGGAAGCCGAATATTTACCGGGGAAAATCAACCTCAGGTAAAAAGTTCTGAAGGAGATGAGGAGAGTAAAACCTGAAGGCAATCTGATTGTCTAAGCATTGTGAACGACGAGTTAGCCTGAAAGCACAGTGAGAGAGGAGTGTCAAAAGTAATGGAAGAAATGAATGACGAACTGAACATTGGAGAAGAATTCGGATGGGTTCAATGGCGTAGCAGGGATGACGATGGTGTGGAGAGAAGCCCTGAGCGTAAAATCCATCCAACTGCCATCGTAAGTAGAAAAGCCGAAATCGGTGAAAGTGTTGTCATAGGTCCTTACGCGATTATTGAAGACGATGTGATCATAGGCGATGGGACAATAATTGAGGCTAACGTCATAGTAAAGCGATGGACACGCATAGGTAAAGATAACCATATCTATCCTGGCACTGTGCTCGGTGGCGAACCACAAGATGTGAGATTTAAAGGGAAGAGAAGTTACCTTATCATCGGCGACAACAACGTCATAAGGGAACATGTGACGATACATCGTTCGACGAAGGAAGAGGGCGCAACTGTCATAGGGAACAACTGCATGATAATGGCATACTGCCACATTGGGCATGATTGTGTTATCGGTAACTTTGTTAACATAGCAAGCTACACAGGCATAAGTGGGCATACCGTTATTGAGGATCAAGCTGTGATAGGTGGGATGGTTGGGGTGCACCAATGGACAACAATAGGACGATTAGCAATGATAGGAGGCATGTCAAAGGTCGTCAGAGATATACCACCGTTCATGCTTGCCGATGGACGACCAGCAACTGTGAAAGGGATAAACAAGGTGGGTTTGGCGAGGGATGGAATACCGCCGAAAGTGAGAATGGATTTGCACAGAGCTTACAAAATCCTTTACCGCTCCAACTTGAACACAACACAAGCGCTTGAACAAATCTTGAGTGAGATAAACCCAAGCCCAGAAGTGCTTTACCTCGTTGAGTTCATGAAACGAATTAAGGAAGGCAGGTTTGGAAGACAACGAAACAAATGAAGCTCTCAACCAATTCACCCCTCAACGCTAAGTAAGATGAGGTGCATGAATTCATCCCGGCACAACCGCGCTTTGCGGGAAACCTTAAACAGTCGCCCATTGTGTTTTTTTCTATCGGTTGGAGATGCATCAGCTGATCTGTATGCCTCTATGCTCGTTAAGGAATTGCGCAACATAAGAAAGCACATTGAGTTTTTGGGCATAGGTGGACCAAGGATGCGAGATGCAGGTGTATTCCTGTTTGCAGAGACGACAAAGTATAGTGCCATAGGTTTGTTTGCAGCTCTGCCATATGTCCTCAGGGTTTGGAGCATCTTTAGGCGTTTTCTTTCACTGCTTATGGAAAGACGCCCTGATGCTTTCATTGCCCTTGACTTTGGTGCCGTGAATAGAAGGCTAACAAAGCTCACTGCAAATATGCATATCCCGACAATTTACTATGTTACTCCTGGCTTCTGGACAAAGAAGGTTGAATCC
Organism: Candidatus Thermosaccharophagus gerlachensis; assembly: GCA_041538025.1. GTDB lineage: Bacteria > Armatimonadota > Fervidibacteria > Fervidibacterales > Thermosaccharophagaceae > Thermosaccharophagus > Thermosaccharophagus gerlachensis. Next base: position 57,758 of record JBGOEV010000006.1, read on the forward strand.
GTCAAGCGATACATTCATCCCAAGGTCATCTATGTGCCGATTTATGAGTGGCAAAGGAACATACTATTAAGCGCTGGCGCGTCGCCAGATCAGGTTGTATATCTTGGGCACCCATTAGCTGACGCAATACCGAGTGAGCTCACAAGGGAAGTAGCTGAGGCAAGGCTTGGAATACAACATAAAGAACCTTTTGAAAAGCCGATAAGGGTAGCGCTGCTTCCGGGGAGCAGGGTAGGTGAGGTGAAAGATAACATCGGCATTATGCTTGATGCTATAGAACATGCAAAGCATCTTACAGGTATAACCGAGTTTGAACTACTGATAGCGCGCTCGCCAACAGTGAGCGAAGCGCTGATTGCAAGGGCTGTCTCAAAAGCCACGAAAGCCTTAAGCGGAGCACAGGTGCGCATCTACAGTGGCATGACTCACGAAGTGCTCAAGGCTTCAGACATAGCCCTCGTTGTTACTGGGACAGCCACGCTCGAAGCTGCGTTGCTCGGTATACCAACGATTGCTATCTTCTCCACAAACTGGCTTAACAGAATCCATGCCATAATCATAAACAAGACGAGTTTCCCATTCAAGGAATGGGGGTTCATCTCTTTGCCGAACAGGCTTATAGGTGAGAAGGTTATGCCAGAGTTTGTGCTTTGGTCATGTAAAGCCGAAAGCATTGGGATGCAAATAGCCTCTTGGATTTCAAATCCAAGCGAAGCTGAAGCAGTCGCTAACAGATTGACGAGTGTTCGCAAAATTATTGGTGAGCGTGGCACCACAAGGCGCGTTGCTGAGTTGATTATGTCACGAATATCGTAGGGCAGTTTTGAACCATTACGGAAAGGGGCTCAACGGGAATCGGTGATAGACAAGATGGTAAACAATGTGTGTGAGAAGCTCAAAACTGCAATTAGGAAGGTAAAGAAGGAAGCTTTCATTCGCTTGATATGCGAGTTCAAGCCATACTGGCATAGGATACTTTTGCTGCTTATCTTTGTGGCTCTTTCCGAAGGCATAAGACTATACATAGTTTGGCTGACACAGGATTTGCTTAAGCCAATGGTTTATGAGGGTTTTAAAGAACAGCGTTGCGACCCGTTCATTGAACAGCTGAAAAGCCTCATCTCTTTGTTCGTAGCCTCTCCGAGGTATACTCAGCTTGTAGCAATATGCATTGCTATCATACTTCTCGCGTTCCTTAAAGCCCTGTTCTCATTTGCACATACCTTCATAGCTAACCAGCTGTGCCAAAAGGTCATCATGAATTTACGCCACAAGCTTTATGCTCACATGCAGTTGCTATCTACCTCGTTCTACGAATCTCACGGGACTGGAAGGTTGCTTTCACATTTGACTAATGACTTGAATGTGCTTCAGGTCATGAGTGCCATCGGAATTCAAGACATCATTGCAACACCATTTCAAATGCTTGGCGCTCTCGTGTTGATGACACACATAAGCTGGCATTTGACATTGACCGTGCTTTTAATAGTCCCAGTTACTGCATGGCTCATTTATGCTACGGGGAAGCGTATAAAAGCTGTTACAGCACGCATTCAATCTTCTCTTTCCGAGCTAATGCGAATCCTAACGGAAGCCCTCTCATCAATGCAAATTGTGCAAATCTTCGGCGTTGAAGAAGAAGCTCTCAAGCGCTTCCGTGAGGGGAACATCCGTGTTTACAGGGAGATGTTGAGGAGCTTACGTATAAAGTCGGCTCTCACGCCCTTGATTGAGTTTATTGCTCTCTTCGGTGTTGCTGTAGGCTTGCTGATAGGTGGCTACGAAGTTATTGCGGGCAAGATAGCTCCAGAAAGCCTTGTGCCGTTTATGATTTATTTCCATTTGCTTGCTTCTGGCTTCCGCAACATGAGCCGAATGAACATCGTCAGGGAAGAAGTAAGTGCAGCAAGCGAAAGGATTTACAAGGTATTTGATATCCCGCCACAGATCGCTGATGCAGCTGATGCAATTGAGCTTGAAGATGTGAAAGGGCACATAGTTTTTGAGCATGTGAGTTTTACATATCCCGATGGTAAGGTTGCTCTCAACGATGTCAGTTTTGAGATAAAACCGGGTGAACGCGTCGCGATTGTCGGACCAAGCGGCTCTGGAAAAACAACTATAGCAAAGCTTCTGTTACGCCTATATGAACCACAAGAGGGAAAGATTTCCATAGACGGAAATGATATAAGACGCATAAAGTTATCGTGCCTGCGGAAGGTAATAGGGCTTGTCCCTCAAGAGGTGATATTGTTTGACGACACCGTATTTGATAACATAGCCCTTGGGAAACCGGGGGCAAGTGAACAGGAGGTAGTTTGGGCTGCTATACTCGCAAACGCTCATGAGTTCATATCAAAGCTCCCGAATGGCTATAGAACTGTTATAGGTGAAAGGGGCGCACGCCTCTCTATGGGTCAAAGACAGCGTATAGCAATAGCAAGAACAATCATACGAGACCCAAAAATACTTATACTTGATGAAGCGACATCAAATTTGGACAGCGAAGCAGAAGCCGAGGTGCAAAAAGCTCTTAAGAGCATAAGCAATGGGAGAACGATGATCATAATCGCACACCGATTAAGCAGCATTAAAGATGTTGACAGGGTGTTGGTTATGCTAAACGGCACAATCGTTGAGGAAGGTTCTCATGAGGAATTGATTAAAGCACACGGTGTGTATCATAAGCTTCATCAGTTCCAAATGGGCTATGGGCTTTTGGAGGGATAGTTTTAACTTGAGGAGTCAAACTAAAGCCATGCATCCCGATAACAGCAGTGTGCAATTGATTTATGCTATCTACAATCTTGCCCTTCACGGCGCCACGCCAGCGATTGTGGCTTACATGCTTTATAGGCTACTCATAGGGCACAAAGGGTGGGGTGCTGTTAAAAACTGGGTCGGCGATATGCCAAAGCCAGATGGCGAACGGCTCGGCAAACGAATATGGGTGCATGCTGTTTCGGTTGGCGAAGTGATGGCTGCACATGCCCTTATCAAGAAACTGCGCGAGATGTCCAAAGAGCTGTGGATGCTATTGACTACAGTCACAGACGCAGGACAACAAGTCGCCAGAAAACAAATCCTTGAAGTGAACGCTATTGGCTACCTCCCGCTTGATTATCGTTGGGCTGTTACACGAGCTATGCATATAGTCAATCCACATGTGCTCGTCTTGATTGAAGGAGAGCTGTGGCCAAACATTATCAGGGAAGCGAAGGCAAACTTGGCACGCGTTGTGCTCGCTAATGGCAGGGTTTCAGATGCAACATATAGACGAGCTTTAAGTTACGCACGCCCATTCTATAAAGCTTTGCTCAGCCAATTTGATGCCTTACTTATGCGCACAGAAGTTGATGCTGAGCGAATCGTCTCTATGGGCGCAGATGAGAAAAAGGTTTTAATCACGGGTGACATAAAGCTTGATGTGCCAATGAAAAGCGGTAACGAATTGAAACGCATGAGAGAAAGGTTGCTCAAAGAGTTTGGAATGAACGAGAGTAACCTCATTTGGGTGGCTGGGAGCACCCACGAAGGTGAAGAAGAATTGCTTTTGCATGTTTACAAAAAGTTGCTGGTGCATTTCCCGTCGCTTCGGTTGATTATTGCTCCGAGGCATATTGAGCGCTCAAAAGAAGTTGCAGAGTTGATAGCAAAAAATCGCTTTTGGTGTGTGCGACGGTCAGCTATAATTCAGGGCTCTCTGAAACCATCGGCAATATCAATGGCATCAGCTACACCTGTTTACTTGCTTGATACCGTTGGCGAATTGAAAGATGTTTACGCCATCGCTACTGTAGCATTTGTAGGTGGTAGTATGATACCGCGCGGTGGACATAATGTAACTGAACCAATCATCTACGGATGCCCGGTGGTCTTCGGAAAACATGTTTATAACTTCAGACCACATGCTGTTACTTTGCAATCGTTTGGCGTTGGCTTCATGGTTGAGAGTGTAGAGGAGCTGTTCAATGTAGTGTTGCAGTTTCTTTCATCATCTACAAAGCGTGAGGAAGTGAGGAGGCGCTCATTGCTCCTCATTAAAGAAAACAGCGGTGCTGCAACAAGAACAGCCGAACAAATACTAAAGCTGCTTAACTTGTGACCCCTTACCTCGGTTTTACGAAATAACCAAAGCGCCTTAGAGCCTGTTCGTCTTTACGCCAATCTTCTGCAACTTTCACCCACAGCTCAAGATAAACATGCCTTTTGAGGTAATCTTCAATTGATGCTCTTGCCCTTTGACCGATGCGTTTTATCATTGCTCCACCTTTGCCAATTACAATCTTCTTCTGGCTTTCCCTCTCAACATAGATCGTCGCTGCTATGTAAACTACGCCATTTGGGCGTTCTTCAAATTCATCCACAAGCACAGCTATGCAATGTGGCACTTCTTGCTGGAGCTCATGGATTGCTGCCTCCCGTATTAACTCTGCAAGCATAAATTTCTCTGGCATCTCTGTGAGTGTTCCCTTGGGGTAGTAGCGAGGTCCTTCGGGGAGCAGTTCAACTACCTTCTCAACAAGCTTCCCAACATTTGTTCCAAGTGTCGCTGATATATCAATTGCGAATTCAAAGTCACCAAGCGCTGTATATTGCAAGCTGCGTTCGTGAAGCACATCTGGTTTGACTAAATCCCTTTTGTTTAGCGCAAGTATAATAGGCGCTTTCAAACGCTTCAACTGCTTTGCTGCAAGCTCATCCTCGTATGTTGGTGGCACAGACACATCAACCACAAATATGACCAAATCTGCATCGGGCAATTGAGCTGTTGCTTCCTCAACCAAATAGGCGCCGAGTTTGTGTTTCGGTTGATGTATTCCGGGGGTGTCAACGAAAATGATCTGGGCGTTCTCAAGCTCGAGTATGCCAATTATGCGGTTGCGCGTTGTCTGTGGCTTCGGTGAAACGATGGCGATCTTCTCACCGATTAGCAAATTGAGTAGCGTTGACTTACCCACATTTGGTCTGCCCCAAAGCGTCACGAAACCGGATTTAAAACCGGGTGGAGTTTCACCAACTTCAAGCCATTCAAAATTTATTTCCTTCCCCTCGCTGACAACATTATCCATGCTTGACACCCCAATCGTAGCCAATCAATGCTGTGTTATACGGAAGCCTATGTTCGTCTGGATGTTCTCTGTTATAAGGTTTGTCAGGGCAATTGAGAACATATGCCATTTCATTCCCAAGCGCTGTAAAGCCATGCCACACTTTCGGCGGTATCATCACCAACATCCTGTTATGGTCACCCATAATGAACTCGTTTATTTCGCCCTTCGTTGGCGAGTCATCCCGCAAGTCGGCAAGCACAAGTTTAATCATCCCCTTTATAGCGCACAAGTAATCGGTTTGATGCTCATGCATATGCCACGCTTTTATAACGCCCGGATAACATGTCGTGATGTAAACTTGCCCGAAGCTGTGGAATATGTCATCGTCACAGCGTAAGACCTCAAATAGAAACCCTCTTTCATCGGCATGCACTACAAGCTTTTTAACAACAACACCATCAATCATGCCATCATCACACTCCTAAACCGACATTAAAAAGATGCCAGCAAGCCTTTCCACCCCCTCTGAGTTCCATGACAAGGCTTGCTGGCACATGCATTCAACATGCGTTAAAGCCCAACCAAGTAGCCGTAGCGTTCTTTGAACTCTTGCGGTGACATCTTTGCCTCGCATGCGAGCTTCTGTAGCATTCCCTCGTCTTCAAAATCTTCCCGCTTGAGCTTTATCATGTAGTCGCATGCGCACTTGTAGAGATTTGAATTGAGGTCAACTTTCCTCGTCTTAGCCCTGCCAGTTTGAGGGTCTACAAACTCATCAAATGAGAGCACTCTTCTCTCGCCCCTTATGATGCAAACCATGCCACCGTTGCGCAGCCTTTCATCTTGTGGCTCACTCCTCAAGAACTCAATTGCAGCATGCCCAAGCTGGCGAGTGTAAATTAGGTCAAACACATTTGGTGGTGCACATCGCAGCTCATACCCAAGCGTTATATCAACGATTGTTATCTTCTCCCCGCGCTCCTTAAAGCGTTCCTGAATGCGCTTCTTGAGGACATCACCAAGTGGCACCTCAGCGAGACGCAAGTGCCCATGTTCGTCTCGTTCAATTGTAACGCCAGGTATTGCTTGCAATTCTTCTGGGTCAAGCTTTTCACCCACGCCCTCAGCTATAACAGCTACTCCGTCTTTTCTTCCGAGTGCCCTGCGCTTAAGTATTGCGCCCTCAAGAACATCGCACACTTCATCAAGCTTTATCTTATCCTTTGGGAATTCCTCTGGGATGACTGTAACTGTAGCGCCTGCAGCAGCTCCGATACCGAGCGCAAGATGCCCTGCAGCCCTCCCCATCGCAACGACGAAATACCAACGCACCGCTGTTCGAGCATCCTCCATTATGTTTCTAACCAAGCTTGCTCCAACTTCACAGGCAGTTGTGAATCCAAATGTCGGAGTGTCATCTGGCAGTGGCAGGTCGTTGTCTATCGTCTTTGGCACATGTGCTACTCGTATCTTACCGCCAGATTCACGTGCTATATGGTGAGCCACCGTTGCTGTATCATCACCGCCTATTGTTACAAGGCTTGTTATCCCAAGCTCGTTTAGCGCACTTAGTGTTTTCTGGATGCCATCTGCTTTTTTCAGAGGGTTCGCACGAGATGTGCGCAAGATTGAACCACCAAGGAAATGAATGCGTGATACATCCTCAATCGTCAAAGGTTTCACCTTACTTGAGTCACCTTTCATTAGATGTTCAAACCCATCGTAGATCCCAATAACATCCCATCCGAGGTTGCGTGCATAGATTGTGGCAGCACCTATAACACCATTTATGCCGGGTGCTGGACCACCACCCACGAGTATTCCGACCTTCTGTTGCGCCATATCATATCACCTCCAAGTTTATTTTGCTCTCGGTATGCATTCAATGCCCCACCTTTTCATCTTTCGCCAAAGCGCAGCTTTTGTCGTGTTAAGCGCCCTGGCGCACTTCTCTAAATCCCAATCATAAACTTCAAGCAACGCCAACACTTCTCCTTTCTCAGATTCCTCATCGTGGTTAGCTTCGTTTGGTGCCTCTGGCTCAAACGGGGCTTTTATTTTCAACCCAGCCTCAACAGCTGATTGTTGGATATGGATTGGCAGATGGTATGGTTGTATATAGCCACCCTTGCAGACAACAAAAGCATATTCAAGGGCGTTTTCAAGCTCTCGTATATTCCCAGGCCATGAGTGATTGAGCAAGATACACATTGCATCTGGGCTTACACCATCAATTGGGCGCCCAGTCTGGCGCCGTAGTTTTTCAACGAAGTAATCAACAAGGAGAGGTATATCATCACGCCTCTCACGCAATGGCGGTATGTATATCGGGATGACATTGAGGCGGTAGTATAAGTCTTCCCTGAAGTGACCTTCCCTTACAGCCTTCCTCAGGTCTTTATTTGTTGCAGCTATTATGCGCACATCAACCTTTATTGTTTTCGTCCCGCCAAGCCTTTCAAATTCCCTCTCTTGTAGCACCCTCAAAAGTTTAACTTGAACCGACGGGCTTATCTCGCCTATCTCGTCAAGGAATATTGTCCCTCCATGCGCCAATTCAAATCTCCCCGGCTTATCTGTGACAGCATCTGTGAAAGCCCCTTTTACATATCCGAAAAGCTCTGCTTCAAGCAATGTCTCTGGTATCGCACCACAGTTTACCTTCACAAACGGACCATTGGCTCTGGGGCTTGTTTGGTGTATCGCTTGCGCTACAAGTTCCTTCCCCGTCCCAGTTTCCCCATAGATAAGCACTGTAGCAAGCGAATCGCTTATATCCTCAATCAACTGGTATATCTGGCGCATCGCTTTGCTATGCCCAATGAGCGGACCAAATCTGTCCCTTTGCTTTGAGACGAATCCTTTTGCATCGTGAACGGTTTCGCGTAAGAGCTCAATTCCCCCAACTACCTTGTGATGCCTATCTCTCAATAGCTTAATTTTCACCCTGACTGTGCACGTGCCGTTATTAGCTGTAAGCAAACGCATCTCTGTTTCTGGTGGTTCAACTCCAGAGCGTAGCGCCGTAGCCATAGGACAATCAATGCCACACCTACTGCCACGACATATTTGGAAACATTCTACACCAATAATCTCTTCATCCCGAATGCCCAAAAGTTCCCTCGCAGCGTTGTTGAGTGCTACCACCCTCAAATCACAATCAACGACGATCGCTGCTTCATCCACTGTCTCAATGAGCGCCAAAAACATCTCTCGGTAATTGTCTCTATGAATGGATAAGTGGGGCGATGCCTTTACTCCAACGCTCGCTTTGCCCTTTGTAGGCGAGTTCAAAATGGTGTGCGTCTCATTTGGGTGCTTACGCTTACCTGTGCTATGCCTCCTCTGAGTGCTCATTTCTTTCTTCCCCCAACACAGTAAACTTCCCAACTAACACATTATGCCAACATGAACACTGTTAAGGGAAGCTACGGCTATGTTGTTCTCCGCTTCGCCAAAACGGTATTTGCAACTGCTATGATAGTGTGAAAGACGAGAGCAATAAAGAAGCAGGACAGGTTACCTATTACCGTCCAAAGCAGGAAGTTGAGCTTCGTCCAAAACATAACATATATGAGCACACCGTATGAACATATGAAGCCGATGAGCTGTGCAATCCAGTTCACCCTCTTTGGTAGAAAAGAGAAAACTATCAATGCAAGCACTCCGTTTGTAGCTATGCCCATCCCTTTGTTCCAAATAACTTGTGCATATTCGGAGCCGATAAAAGAAAGAGCCATGCATATTGAGAGCGCACCCCAAAAGAGTGTTAGAAGGCGTGCCACAGCCAAGAAGTGTTTTTCATCAGCGTTGGGGCGCAAGAAGCGCTTGTAGAAGTCTTCAACACAAACAGTTGATGACGAGTTCATACTCGAGTCAATGCTTGACATCGCAGCAGCTATAATTGCTGCTATGATAACTCCCGTTATCCCTTGGGGCAAAACACTCACTACAAAATATGGGTAGATAGCGTCGCGCATAGTCTTTGAAAGGAGCTCAACATTATGGTCTGGGTGCTGTTTGTAATACACGAAGAAGAGGACGCCGAGAAAATTGAACAGGTAGCCCAAAGGTATGTAACCTAATACTGCTATCCATACGCTCAAATTTGCTTTTTGTGTTGACTCTGTAGTCATGTAGCGTTGAACTATATCCTGTTGGCTTGAGTAGATGCGCATTGTTTGAAAGAGTGTTTCAAGTATGAGCCATGCTGTAACAACTTGAGTTGGGTCAAGGCGTAGATCAAGCATTCGCAACTTACCGTGTTCAATCGCCACAGCTATTGGGTTAGCACCAGCTGCCCAAACATCAAATGTTGCTATGAACAATGAAAGAAACGCCCCGAGCACGAGCACAACGACTTGAATGACATCCGTCCATATAACGGCTTCTATGCCACCAGCGTAAGTGTATGCTGTTGCAACCCCGCCCATTAAAACGATGAGCAAGCGCAGGTCAATGCCTGTAGCAGCATAGAGTGAAAGAGCTGTAAGGTATGTGATCAAGCCCATACGTATGATTGAGAGAGCGATGAATGAAAGAGATGTAAGTAGCCTCAGCACGACATGCCCTCTCAACTCAAGGAACTCATAAACGCTTATTACGCCTGCCTCTCTGTAGCGTGGTAGCACAAATTTGGTTATGAGGAAAGCAGTGATTATAAGGCAAGGCAACTGAACCGACCATATCAAATCAAAGTCACCAAAGGACAACGCTGGTAGCGCAAGCATCGTTAGAGGCGATAGGTAAGTGCCAAGGAGTGAAAGCCCGACAACTATACTGTTCATTTTGCCATCAGCGATGAAGAAACTCCGCACCCCTTTAACCTTTTTTGATACGACAGCGCCTATGATGAGCATCCCGATGAAGTAAACTGAAAGCGTGCACCAGTCAAGGAGACCAAAATGGACATTCGTGATTTTTATATTGCTCATCATATGAGCACCCTAAATCCAGAATATAACATTCCCTTGCTTACCTGTTATGGCATCAATGATGAGCCACACAGCGTTGCAGACGAATTGTCCCAGCACAAGCCCAAGGAAAAGAGGACGCATGCGCACATAAACTGCCATTCCTCCGTAACGCAACAATAAACCTTTGATCATCCACGCAAGGAAGCAGGTGAACCAAATTTGATCCATTAGCCAGATCGTTGAAACGCAAAATCCTATTGGATGGAATGGCCACCACATCCATTGGCGCCTCGCTATCGCCAAAAGCAGTGTTATAACTGCTCCAGCCAACCTTACCCAATAGCCGGGCAAGAAGACACCGGGCATCGTTGTAAGCTTGCCATGAATGTAGTCATAAGGCACTCTCGGACCTTGCACGAGATACCACTGATTTAAGTTGACACCACCATATTTGTATCCGAGGTAAAGCATCACAAAGTTTGACATGACCATTGTAGCTATAACTGATGCAAGCATACATATAACGAGTGGCATGCGATTGATGTGTAACTGGGTGGCTATCTTCAACGCATGTGTTGAAGATGCCATGACATTTGTTCTTATGTCGGCACACCAAACATAAGTTAGCGCAAGGCTTCCAAGCCCTTTTGCACCAACTTGAGATGTGCCGAGCGTTGAGACAGTCATAGGTGGCGCGATGGCTGGTGCAACTGCCTCTCCAAGCCCAGATTCAGCAACTATACGCACAAGCCCAATGAAAAACACAAAGACATACACTAAGAAGACGAAGATGACAAGAGCAGGCATGCCGCTTAGGAAAAGCCATACTGACATGATGAGGAGACCCAAAATGGTGCCCAAGAAGGCATATGATTCCTCAGCGCCTTTAATGCCTCTCAAATTGAACGAACGCCTTATGACATCAATCAAATAGCCTCTTGCATTCCAGAAAGCAAGCAAGGTGAGCACAAACAAAGCACCAGTGCCCAAATGCTTATACGGAACATATGGAGCACCATATGTGCCTTGATCCTCTCGCATCTCAATGCCATAGACCGTAAGTAACCCCCTAACGAGCAATCCAACGAGGTTGAAAAACCAGAGGCTAAAGGCTACATCAAGGTTAACGAGATAAAAGAAACCAAGCATAGGAAAGCTCAGGCGGAACGTTATCCCGACGAGTTGCCTAAACCATTCAAGAGGGAACGAGCGCGCAAGGATTATTTTCGGAACTTGCGGGAAGTAGAAGTTAAGCCCGATTAGAGAACTCACTGAAAAAGGTATGAAGAAACCAAGCCACAATAACCTCTCACGAAAGAAAGGCGCAATGAAATCCAAAGACCCTCTACGGCACATCTCAAGAGGTAAGTGAACAAGTGGATAGACTAACCGTTCATGTTCAACCCACTGCCGACGAAGGAGTATGCTTATGCAAATCATTGTGAAGTAAAGCGTGATGAGAAATGGAAACCATGCAAGCAATACAGGAAACCAAACATCGGCGTAAGGTATTTCGTAGAACCTGAGCCTCGCGACGCCTGAGTAGCCTTCAAAGAAATCGCGCACCGCCTGAAAATCGTTTGGGATGAGCCATTTAGGTAAGCTTGGTATGACAGTTGCATCCCAACCAAGTTCAGGGTTCACCTTTGCCCTATATAGCGGTGTTGCTATAACAGGGATGAGTTGAGCTCCTAAGCCCATACTGCTGATCGCACAGGCTATGATGCTCATTATGTAGATGAGAGCAAGTTCACTTTGGTTTAACACAAGCCTCGGCGATATGAGGCGTAAAAGCATATTCACTGGGAGCGCAAAGAAGAAAAGCACAACGATGGCAGCTGGTGTAGTGAAGTCAAGCGCCATGTATGAACCTCTTATGACATGTGTCGCATATTGGTCACAGATAGCAATGCCAACCGCGCTCATCAACCCGAGAAAAATGGCTTTTAAAGTGAATGGGTTCTTCTCGCCTTCTTCTACTGTTTCAATCTTCACCTCTGGCTTGACTTGTCGTTTGCCAAACAACCCTCTCACCTCAAAATCACATACACTGACTACACTTCCCAACCAAGTTTTCTATGAGTTTGCTCACCCAAGTTGTTTCTGAGTAAGCGCTCAAGTTTGCTAAGGCGCATCAGCATTTGTGCTACAATCCCAACACTTAGCTGGATGCCGGGGGTAACATTTAGGCGACATGCTGGATGAATGCGCACAATCGTTTCACCGTAACGACTCTTAGCATAAACAAAGAGGCGCTGTTGCATTTTCCCTTCAACACAAAGCAGTGAGAAGAGCAAACCATCTCCACCACGCTCAAGATAAACACCATCACATTTGATAACCACTTGAGGTTGTTGTAACCAGATGCCAGTTTCTACTTTTTGAGCCACCTCGTGCCAGTCTGTTACCTCACCAGCAATAACAACATGAGGCATTGGCAATGACGCCTCCAAATGCGCTAAGGGATAATACAACGAAACCCACTCTGGCAAATCATAATGGCTGGTTTTAATAAATCTAACAGTCCATATGTTGCGCTGTAAGGCTGTCCACTTGCGGTAGTATTTCGTCATAAAACCTTCTGGAACACCAATGCACAGACCATCATTCCCAAAAGCTGGTGCGAAAGCATCAATTGAGCTCATCAATTCACACACACTTGTAGCGTATGAGTAAGAGTCAGTCACCATCGTAAAAGTTCCACCAATATTCAACCGAGAAGCAACAAGGCAAGCAAACGGCTTGTCCACCAATCGCCTATGCGAGTGCTTCGGCTTCTCCCAAGGGTCTGGGAAGTTGATATAGATGGCGTGAATAGAAGATGGTGGAAAAAGCTTTGAGAGGCATAAACCACCTTCTCCCAATATTAGGCAAACATTTTTTAACCCAGCTGCCCTAACCCTATTTACAGCCTTGCTCAAGTAGCGTGAGGAGAGTTCTACGCCAACGAAGTTGTGTCCCGAATTTGATGAAGCCACATTAACGATGAACTCACCATTACCTATGCCTATCTCAAGTTCAATAGGCGCTTCTCTCCCAAACACATCACGCCATCTCGGACGCACCGGTAAGTCAAGTTCGTTTATGACTATGTTCTCACATCTCACACACTCTGACCCCATTTGTAACTCACTACCTTACCCACCATCTGCTTATTGAACACTGCACCGTTAGAGGAGAAAGCGAAAACTTCACGGGTCTATCAACCCTCACAAAATCATAACACACACGCTCAAAAAACCTCAAACGAAGATGCCTTTCACCAATGAAGCCAAAAGCGTTAAACTAAAACCATAAACAGACAATGATCTATCGATCAAATCATCAAAGGGGTGAGGGATATGTTTGTATCGGTAAGAGATGCGATCATCACACACGCAGGTTATGAGAGGTTGATTGACGGCTTAAATGAATTAAGCCTAACAGCCGTTGAGCTGAACTTGGATAGGGAAATGAGAGTCATGTCGTTGACCGAACCACGAAAGCTCATTGACATATCAACAGATGAGGGACTTGAAACGCTTAGGAAAGAGCTCTCAGAAAATGGCGTTTCGGTGAGCGCTTTGTTGCTCTCAAACAATTTCGGTGTTGAAGATATTGAAGCAGAGATAAAATGGGTTGTTGAAGCAATCAAGAAAGCAAAAGCACTCGGTTGCATAGCTGTGAGGATAGATTCAGCGATGAGTGGTGAACGCCAACTCTCTTTTGAAGAGCGTGTCGAACGCTTCGTAAGCTGTCTTAAGCGCATTATTGAGGAAACAGAAGATACTGGTATGCCACTTGGCATTGAAAATCACGGCTACCAAGGAAATGACCCAAACTTCCTTCAAGCTGTCATTGATGGCGTTGGCTCAAAGAGACTTGGGCTAACACTTGACACCGGTAACTTCTATTGGTATGGGCATCCGCTTTCAACCGTTTATGAAATTGAACGCAGATTCGCACCATTAACGAAACACACACACCTCAAGAACATACGCTATCCACAAGAAATGCGCGAAACACAAAGGGAGGTTGGATGGCGCTACGGTGATTTTGTCTGCCCATTGCCTGACGGCGACATTGACCACGCAGTCATAGTGAGGTTCCTTAGCGACGCAGGCTATACAGGTGACCTATGCATTGAGGATGAATCGCTCGGGAAATTTGAACCTGCTCAAAGGAAAGAAGTGCTCAAAAGGGATGCCGAGTATGTTAAATCACTTCTGACGAAGTGAACCGCATTGCTACCTCACAGGATTAGTTAGTTTTGAAACTATAACAAACCGACCTGTGTCAAAGTTGACTGAGAGCGCAATCTAACTACACCCAAAAACAAGGTGATACGGTGGATGCACCCGACGTTCTCAATCATCATCCTTAATCACGATAAGGCTGCTTACACAAGAGTTTGCCTTGCAAGTTTGCTTTTGAGCTACGACAGAGACTTTGAAGTCATCCTCGTTGATAACGGCTCAAAGGATTGCACACCACAAGTCCTCTCATGGTTTGAAGACATCGCAAAGCACGAGGGTATTGCCTGCACAATAATACGCCATGAGGAAAATGTCGGCGCTGTCGTCGGAAGGAACCAAGCCATTGAGCTTTGCAAAGGTAACTTCGTCGTCTTCATGGATAACGATGTCATGGTGAAGGATAGATGGTGGCTATCAAAGCTTAAGGAAACGCTTTGCGCTGGCGAAAGGAGAGCCATCGTAAGTGGTAAACTGCTTTTCCCTTGGGAACCATACGCAATTGAATTTGCAGGTGGTGCAGTTAGCCCTAATGGAAGAGTTGGCTACTTAGGCAGAGGGAAAGAAAGGAATTCGCCACAATACAATGTTGAGCGCAAATGCCAGTGTGTCATTAGTGCTTGCATAATGCTGAAGCGAGAATTGTTTGATGATGTTGGAGTCCTTGATGAAGCATATAGCCCTGTCCAATACGAGGACATTGACTTATGCTACAGGGCAAGAGAAAAAGGTTGGGAAGTGTGGTTCACACCACGCGTTGAGATGTGGCACTTTGAGAATGTCACAACAGCAGCTTCCGCTGACTTGAAGTTTCGCTATTTAACAATTCGCAACGGGCTGATCTTCAAAAACCGCTGGCGACATATGTTCGCAAATGAAGGTGGACCACCAGATGAGGAATTGCGATGGGTCAACATACCAAAGAAAAGTGTTGAAGAAGTTTTTGGAGATGCACTCTGGAATGATGAAGCATTGATGCGCAAGCTTATTGAACTCTCTCAAGTCTAAAAAACATAATCACTAACTCAAAACAGTGGGAGAGTGAAAGGGAATGACGCGAGACGAGATAAAAGCCAGACTTAAAGAGATGCTCATTGAAAGACTCTTCTTGAACATAACACCAGACCAGATCCCAGATGATAAACCACTTATGGAAACGCTCGGAATTGACTCTGTAGCTCTCTTTGAAGTCGTGGTAGGGCTTGAAGACGAATTCGGTATCACTCTTGAAGAGTCAGAGTTTGACATCTCTCTCTTCAGCAACATCAACACAATGGCTCAGTTCGTTGAAACCAAACTCTCCTCTACATAAACACCCCCTCCTTGCCCCAACATGCCTTTCAATCCCACTATGGTGCGATTGCGAC